>JBMFML010000092.1:0-500 GCA_049970695.1 Desulfurococcaceae archaeon | reverse complement strand
CCCCACGATATCTCTTACGTCCTTCTCCGTCAACACGCTACTATACTCAAATTGCGCGCTCAACGCATCGCTGATCCCCTTACTGATAATTTGCGTGGCCCTGTCAGCTGGTACCCCGTTCTTGACCGCCACGCGTATAGCCTCTCCAACATTGTCCGCCTTGAACTGCGCCCTAATTAGTGCCACCTGCCATTCCGCGCTACTAGCAAGAAGGATGTCTTTAATATCATTAATTTTGTCTCTCAGGCCTAACGCCTCAATCCTCTGACTGAACCATTCAAACACTGGCCCACCTCTTGCAACATGAAGGAAGCCCAAAACGCCTGCAAAAGCGTCGATCAAGCCACTAAGGCCATTCTTAACAACTATCCATCCAGCATCCGCTGGCCCAGCTGGCAAGGTTGCACTAACCTTCGCGTCAAGGGTTATTTGCTCCACGCTACCCACTGTGAACTGCTTGACTGGGAAGGAGAAGATTGCGCCGGCGCCGACGGGCACAG
>JBMFML010000091.1:0-515 GCA_049970695.1 Desulfurococcaceae archaeon | reverse complement strand
CTTGACTAATACTACGTGCTTACAAGGCTGCTCGACAAAGCCTCCAACTACATAATCGTGCTCGTCAACAAGGATCCAAAGGCGCCGGACCATTCAGTACTGGACGCTCACGCCTCAGTCTTCAAAGTACTCTCACAGGTCTACGGCAAGGCCTACCAACCGGTAACGGTGTGCGACCCGAGCGACGAGGCTCTATGGCAACCTAGAGAAGGCGAGAAGCCCGGTGCTTGCAGACTACACCCAGCAGTAGTTAGCGCGGATGCCGTGGCCTACTACACGAGACCCCCGGGCACTGTAATAATTGAAAACCTGGACGAAAACAACGCAGCCAGCGTGGTGGCCTTCGTATTGAAGGCCTACTTACCCGACAGCGTGTTCACCAAGCTCGCGACTCTCTTGCCTAGAGACCTTGTTCCATCAACGTCGATTAAGGATGGGCCTAGCGACATGGTTCTGCTGGGCACCGTCGGCTGGATCACAAACTACACGAGGGGGAGAGTGTGGAGAAATCACAG
>JBMFML010000090.1:0-526 GCA_049970695.1 Desulfurococcaceae archaeon | reverse complement strand
TTCGTCAAGTTAAGATCCACAATGATTCTTTTCGTTTCAGAAAATTTTACGCTTCATCCAGTAGTGATATTCATAAAAAGTGAGTACCAGTCTAAACTTTACGGCTAGTCTTTGAGTTTTCCCAAGAAATTTCCTTACGATTATTGACATGGCTTCTTTGCAACTTCCTTCCCAAAAGCGCTATTTTTTTAAGAATTAACTCCATACTTCTACCACATCAATCTGCTAACTTTACTACTTGCTAGTTTAGCGTACTTTTTTAATTTCCTTAAGCAGATGACAAGCGCTCAAAAACTCATTGTAATTCGTGCTCTCATTTCAGTAATAATTTCCTTTTCTCGGGCCTTGAGAAATTCCTCGTAGTTATCTGTCTTCATCGATGAAAAGGCCTCATCGCTGATTAAATGGGATTTCAAGATTTCTCTAACTCTATCTTCGCCACCGAGTTTTTCTTTCATCTCTTTAATATACTGTGAAGGTTTTTTCTTGAGTATGTGTTTATTTGTCTCTTCGTGAATTAGTGTTC
>JBMFML010000089.1:0-528 GCA_049970695.1 Desulfurococcaceae archaeon | reverse complement strand
AAGAAAATATTTAAATATAAAGATATATATGATGCCTATTTATCATTTTTGTCTGGTTTATTTTATTTAAATGGAAAGTATAAAAAATATGGAGAATTAATATTACCAGATTTTAAAATATAAAAAATAAAGTATTTTTATGATGATCTTGTGTGCCACTGAAATATGATGAAAAGGGCAGGGTCTGAGAATGGACCCGTAGTTCAGCTTGGATAGAATTCCCGGTTGCGGTCCGGGAGGTCCGGGGTTCAAATCCCCGCGGGTCCATTTAAATATAAAAAATATTTTCTTATTATGAAAGCTGTTATATTAGCTGGAGGATATGGAAAAAGATTAAGACCTTTTACAGAAGATAAACCAAAAAATCTGGTTGAAATAAATGGAAAAACTATTTTAGAATATCAAATAAATTGGTTAAAGAAATATAATATTAACGATATAATTTTATTAGCAGGATATAAATATGAGAAATTAATTGAATGGTGTAAAGAAAATGAGGAAAGATTAAATGTTAACTTTTATTTTTCT
>JBMFML010000088.1:0-541 GCA_049970695.1 Desulfurococcaceae archaeon | reverse complement strand
CCTTGAATCAATTTCTCGACAATACTTGTGCACGGCAGTTTTTTCTCTTTCATTAATTTAATGACTCTTCTAATTATCTTCATACCCTCACTAGTGGGGACAAGATCCTTGTCAAGATACTCCTTAGAGCTACCTAAAGTAGCTAATAAATCAATTATCTCATCAATATCTTTACACAGAGACGTAGTATCTCTATCCTCAACACCAGAACTCATAAACAGCACCGAGAAATTCTATAGAGACATGAGACATATATTATCAGCTGTTCCAGCCATCATCACAGATCAGGAGACCCTCTTATCATCCTCAAAAAATAATTAGTTAACGAAACAAAAATTTTTATTCTCCAAACAAATATTTTTTACGGAGCCGGGTCGTCTAGCGGCCAAGGATGCGGGGCTCTGGACCGCCACCGCCTCTCCCCCGAGAACATTATTAATCCTCTTCATTCTCCTTCTCATGCTTACTGATATACTCTCTGCATATCTCCTTATGCTTCCTCTTAGAAATGCAGTGTATCAGGGGTTCTTTATCTTTTTTC
>JBMFML010000087.1:0-548 GCA_049970695.1 Desulfurococcaceae archaeon | reverse complement strand
GAAGAGGCCCGACTCGGGACCATAGCGAGAATCCCCGTGATCCCGGGTTCAAATCCCGGCGGGCCCATAAATTATGTTATATATTCAATTGAGAGAAAAATTTAAAACACTCGATTACAATAATCTTAGTAGGGGCCCGTCGCCTAGCCAGGATAGGGCGTCGGCCTTCTAAGCTTCGGAGGGCTCCTGCGCGGATCGTGGAGAGCCGATGGTCCGGGGTTCAAATCCCCGCGGGCCCGCCACAACAAATGATATCTAAACTAATACTCACTCAGTTAATCTATAAAGTGTTTTCTTCTTCTCTTTAATAATCTCTATTTTACCTTCTCTACCTAACCAACCTAGTGCTCCATAAACATCTGTTATTTTTAAATTTGTCTCTTTAGCAATTTCTTTAGCTGTCATAGGACCCTTATTCTTCAGGGCGTGCCATACTTTACCTGCATTAACACCGAATATCTCTTCTGGTCTCGTTTTTCTCACCAAATGAAAAATTCTAGAACTTTAAAAATAAAAAATAAATTTATTTAGTAGTGTATGGAAGCAAG
>JBMFML010000086.1:0-558 GCA_049970695.1 Desulfurococcaceae archaeon | reverse complement strand
TCTATGCCTGCAACGGGTATTACTGTAGGGTCTTTGCTCTCCGCCAGGCTATCGTACGAAGATACTATGCCCTTTTCAACCAACACCATATCCAAAGCTTGCTTTTGCGTAATAAAGGCCTCGGTGAGGTTGGCCTGGGGGTCTAAGTCTATCATGAGCACCCTCTTGCCATCGATTAAGGACAGGCCGAGGCTCAGGCACGCCGCCAAGGTGGTCTTGCCAACACCGCCCTTAAAGGACGCCACGGCTATTCTAACAGCCTTTCCGGCACTCAAGAGCGTGACCCCCAGACCCACCTGAAAATAATGAGAAAAATGTTATTTATGGTTTTAAATGGGGCTTGTAAAGCTCGCGTGATGCTTGGTTTAGGCCAGAAAGGCGCTTGGCAATATCTTGATGCTGCTACTGCTATAGCTCCGGTCCCATGTTATCAGGTCCAGCACTATGGCAACAAACCTGAATGCTAAATGGCGTTCACGTAGCCAATCCGGAAGTTCTGAGTTCAAAAGCTTCATACTAGCTCATGAAGCTTGCCAGACTTACAGCGACGTTACCTTG
>JBMFML010000085.1:0-561 GCA_049970695.1 Desulfurococcaceae archaeon | reverse complement strand
CTGTCTACGGCTATACCGGAAAAACCCGAGCCACATTCCTCCTCGCAAAACAGACATCCTCGAGAGGAAAAAGGCCAAACACCATCATTTTCCCGGGGTTTTCTTCCTATGTAATATCACGATTATTTCATAATTAAAACAGTGTTATTTCCTGTAAATTCCCACCAAAACCGGATAAAATACAACCATTAAATAGGAAAAAATTAATATTTATCCCAACCACAAATAGAACTGGAAGCGGTATCAGAAAAGAATGAATTGAAAGACCTCGGAGCCCGGCTTGAGCCGGAGGATTATGGCCCGGGTATCAGAAAAGAATGAATTGAAAGTCTAGGACACGCAAGATTATCACCCTGTTTCCGTGAGTATCAGAAAAGAATGAATTGAAAGTTCGACCAGTACTCGTGCTCCGCCTTGACCGGGCCCCGCGGTAGAGGGTATCAGAAAAGAATGAATTGAAAGGGGAAGCGAGAGAGAAAAGCAGCTACCTCCCTCGCCCACGTATCAGAAAAGAATGAATTGAAAGACAAGCGACCAGTAAAGGTTATCTGCGCGATGAAC
>JBMFML010000084.1:0-565 GCA_049970695.1 Desulfurococcaceae archaeon | reverse complement strand
GCTGTTTACACGGGGGTAGTTGTCGGCGAGGAGATCAATGCTCCCAAACTCGTGCTTCTCCAGCTCCCACCCTTCTACGCATCTAAGGAGAGAGTCGTCAACATTGCGAAATCGCTGGTTATGTGGCGCAAGCTCTTAGCCGGCTCTAAGCCCCAAGAGGTCCTCTACGTTGCAGAGGCTGTTGCGAAAATAAACTTCGTGTATGAAGCCGGCAGGAGAAGGCTTGAGCGCTTATTAAAGCACTACGAAGTCATAGTTGCCGTCTCGAAGTCCATACCTTACGAAATGGGCGGTGAGTGGGTCAATAATGTAATTTCAATGGACCCTGGGGTTGCGCTTGACGAAGAAGATTTGAAGATCATGAAGGCTCTAAGGAGTAGTGTTAAGGCCAAGGAAAACTACATTGTCTTTGGAGGTAGGCCTAGCTTTGAAAAGGGGCTGGCCGAGGCACTAGTAGCATTTAGCCAAGTAGCGAAGGTGCACAGAGACCTGAAGCTCGTCATAACCGGCCGCGTCGATGAGGCTAAGGTAATAAGGGCCTGCAAGAGGCTCGGGCTGAATGGGA
>JBMFML010000083.1:0-575 GCA_049970695.1 Desulfurococcaceae archaeon | reverse complement strand
CTCGGTCTCCGTGAAGGAGGTTGTTGCAGAGCACTTGAGGGGCTCTACCTTTGGAGGCAAGAGCGCTTTAGCACTATACCTCTACCTGAGGAACGCAACTGCCCTCTCAGAAGTATCTAACAGCAGGTACAAGAGCCTCCATGCTCTACACGTGCTCAGAGCCGGCACCTCGATTCTCAAAATGGACCCGTCTACTCGTGTAGTCGGAAAGGCCCTGAGTAGTGGGAGGAGGCTAGGCAGGCTACTCAAGAAGAGGGGCTTGTTCATAGACCTATACAAGGCGCCACTAGTGGAGATAAGCCTCAAGTACGTGCCATTTCTCTTTGTAGCAAGGAGGGCCTTAGCGAAGTTCTTTAGAGAGTGGTTTGCAAAAAACGTTAATAAGCTTCAGGTAGAAGACCTGTAGCTTAAAGTGAGCCGGTGGCTTTTTTTCTATCAAGCCTCAGTGTCTTGCAATTGTGGTTATATACGAGTGGCTTAGTTAGTTCTAGGAGGAGCGGGCTCTCGGTGCCTCTTTAATGATCAAGGGGCTTGTTCTGGCTGCTGGAGAAGGCTCTAGACTGAGGCCCTTTACC
>JBMFML010000082.1:0-578 GCA_049970695.1 Desulfurococcaceae archaeon | reverse complement strand
GTTACGACGCGCACAACAGGCCCACTTGAAGCCCGGCCTTTATGGGGCGGACCTGGAGCAACCTAGATCCTAGAAAGACCCCTTCCTTGAAGCGGAGTTCCGACTCGTGACTAAAGGCGGGTCCCGGACACCGCTGTCAGCAGAGAGCCATCATACCGCAAAAGTGTGAAGCTTTACTATGGACAGCGCAGCAGTCAGCGCGGCAGCGGCTATGACGATCTTCCTCCTACTCACGGCCTTGCCGATAGCCTTGAGGGCGATAGCCTACGAAAGCGAGACTGGGTATAGCTGGTTATCTGTAGACGTCCATGCGAGCAAGAAGAGAGTTGCTAGAGCTAAGGCGGATAATCCGAGGACCTCGTAGACGCCGTAAAGGTCTTTGTCGAGGATGGCGGCTGGGACGGCTGAGACTACTATGATAAAGCTCCAAAAGCCCATGAAGTTTATAAACGCGGTTAGCACAGCGTCTCGTACCGACCAGCAAAATCTTTGGTAGTCAAATGAGAGCACTATCGAGCCGTTGACGAAACTGCTCTCGATCCTCAAGACAGGGTGAGGTCGAGGCTTTCCCACCCAAT
>JBMFML010000081.1:0-623 GCA_049970695.1 Desulfurococcaceae archaeon | reverse complement strand
GTAGAACCCCGCGACAAGAAGGTCCCTGGAGCCAAGAGGCGCACTAGTGTTCAGTTCGAGGAAGTTACGCTAGACGACGTTGAAACTATAACTAGGGCCATCTTCACGGCTCTGCGTCTATTTGCTGATATGAAGTTCACGAGCTTGGAGCTCGTGGTGCAGGGAGAGGGCGTAGTGGAGGACTTGAACAAGCTAAAAAGCGCTCACGAAGATATCAAGCGAGAGGGGGTCAGAGTAGAGTACTGCTGGTAGGGTGCGAGAGCCTTGAGCTCTGAGTTCGCGGGGTTCATTCTATTCAGAGGAGATAGAGCCTACTTCAAGAGGGGGGCCCTGGGGGCTAACGACATCGGCAAGCTGAAGGTAACAAAGAGCGACTTGCTAGACGCGGTCAAGCAACTAGACGCGCTAGGAAAGGTCAAGGAGACTAAGAGCGGCCTGTGGGTATACGACGAAGACCTTTACAAGAGGTTGCTGGTGTTCTCGGCTCTCTACGGGCCTCTGAGGGCCAAGTCTCCGTTGAAGGCGCTGAAACTCGCCCTAGTAGTCAGGCGAATGGACGGCTACACCATCCACTTCTGGTACACGGAAGCGCTGGAGAAATACAGGCGAGGAGGCATTAGAGC
>JBMFML010000080.1:0-651 GCA_049970695.1 Desulfurococcaceae archaeon | reverse complement strand
GCAGAACGAAGCCGGACCAGGGATCTGGAACTGAGCCGGCTTCGTACCACTTCTTCAGGGTTTGCTGGTCAAACCTATGCAACGTCTTCCAGCCCACGGCTCACCCACCACATCTCTCTTCGCAGAGAGCGCAGTTGCACCTGACCTTCTCCGGCGTTACCGACGCCCTCACTTGCCTCGAGACGCCGCTTGCGAGAGCTAGTGCTAGGATCAGACCGTACGCGAGGAGCGCGATCTCGATCAACGCTAGGCACCGTGCACGACTTTGTAGAGCTCGGAGACCACTCTGAGCGAGTAGAACTCCCTCGCCTTCTCCATTGCCTGCTTCACTATCTTTCAATTCTTCCTATTGTATTCTCTGCACTGCGACGACTCTCTCCAACTGCACCGTTGGCTCAGATCCTTTCAATTTTTCCTATTGTATTCCTAAACCCCTTCTGGGAGTCTAATTGAAGGCAGTTGCCTACTTGACTTTCAATTCTTCCTATTGTATTCTAGGCTGGAAGCACGGGCGCATGCGCGGGGCGCGCCCGCGCTTTCAATTCTTCCTATTGTATTCCGAGCTTGATCAGTGATGCAGCTGATTCAAGCTCCTTCATGGACTACTCATTAAATGATCGGGGCTTATATATTCTCTAGCTGAAGTTCATG
>JBMFML010000079.1:0-663 GCA_049970695.1 Desulfurococcaceae archaeon | reverse complement strand
GATAAACCCGAAGGTCGGTCACTCTAGGGCAGCATTGACTCAACTACTAGGTTTGTCGATCGCTCCACTGATTGTGGTGACTATTGCCTTTTAATTCAAGGCGATTAATCCGATGAATTTGGCTGAAGCCGTAAGAGAGAAAACCGTTAATAGGTTGAGCTATGAAAGAGAGCTCTTCTACGGGGGCATTGCTCCCATTTCACATTATATATTCAAGCGCGGTGTACGGGTAGAAGGCATGCAGCACTGGCGACCAAGAGGTATACGAATACACCATAGTGTTTATCAACGTCTCGGTTAATACTTACAAGGCTGGATATGTAGCAAAACTACACTTTTGCACCTTGTACAACGACAAAGAAGACGTAGACGCCTTTGTAGACGAGCTTAGCAGGCTCAGGACAAGGCTTGGCCAAGTAGCCAGCTAGGAGTAAGCGTTCTCGACGCCGAGTAGGAGAGTAGAAATGCCCCGGAGGAGCTAATTGAGCCTGCATCCAGGAATCCACCACTTGCATCCCCCTAGGTGCTTACTCCGATGCTTCGTGCTTGTTCACAGTTGCACCTGGCTCTGCCCTGCCCACATGTACCTCCGTGGGATCGCAGACGGAAGTTGGGGCCAAGGCAACATACTTGCATACACTATCGCGCTGGGAGTTGGAGTGA
>JBMFML010000078.1:0-726 GCA_049970695.1 Desulfurococcaceae archaeon | reverse complement strand
TCCTAAACTCCGTGTCACACTCGTTTTCCAGGAACTTTACCAGCTCGGTGGGAAGGGTTGCCGAAGTGAGGATCGCCAAGCCGCCTGCCTTCGTAATGCTGCACAGGATCTTCGATAAAATCCGCGGGCCGAGGAAGACTTCATCCTGAATTAGGTGTGCTTCGTCAAATACTACTAGAGAATTCGTGATCAACCCGGCTGGCAGTGTGTACCTGCCAGTCCTTATGCCCACTTCAACCCAGCTCTGCACTCTTTTGGCGGCGTACCCGTAGGCCAGGGAATCAACGGTCGTTAAGGTAATTGTCGCAGCGTAGAGGAAGGCCTTGTCAACGACGTCTCCGTGGTCCTCGCCTACGCGCAGCAGGCTTGCCCGACATGCATTCGGCTTCCTTTTTAGCTCGTCGACGTAGATTTCAAGCCTCTCTTTCATTTGGCTGAGTAGAGCATGGGTCGGTTCGACCCACATTAGTCTGCCTGCAAACCAATTCTCGTCCAGCCACTGGTACAAGTAAACGGACGCAATGACCTCAGTCTTGCCAGCGCCTGTTGGTGCTTCTAGAACTATTACCTTACCCCCTTTTGCTCCGCTCAGCTCCTCGTAGATTTTCCCAGCTATCTCGCTTTGCTTTTTCAGGCACTCCTCGTTGATTCTCTCTATGCACTCCTTCTTGAGTTTAGTCTCGTCTTCAGCTACTTGGAGACCCTCTTGGCAGCAAGTTCTTCGAG
>JBMFML010000077.1:0-766 GCA_049970695.1 Desulfurococcaceae archaeon | reverse complement strand
CTTGAAACGTGCTTACTGACTTCGAGGCGCTGAGGGCGTACCTCGAAGCCAGAAACACCGCGGTCTCCAGCATACGCGACGTCGTGGAGACCGCCCAGAAGATAATCAGCGGCGGGGAGCTCTCCGAGAGGGAGAAGAGGACCGCCAATTTAGTATACACAAGTATGCTACGCAACATAGAGACAGGGGTATTCTACCAAGACGCCCCGCCAGCCCTAAGATTACACGCAGAAGAAATCCTGGCGTCGGCGAGAAGATGTGGTCAAAGCTAGTCGCGAGCATAGGCTAGAAAACTGGCGGGCCCGGTGGGATTCGAACCCACGACCTACGGGTTACTCGGGCCAGGCCCGTTAAGAGCCTCGGCGGGCCCCGCCGGCCCACCGCCGCTCTACCAGGCTGAGCTACGGGCCCTTTACTAATTTTTTGTGTGTTTTTAAGTTTTTTGGCTTTGGCCCAGGTCGGCGTACGCAAGTCCCAGCATCGCCGGAGTCCAAGTCGCCGCCGACGAGTAGCATCTGCTCATGACCCCCCTCCGCCCCATCCATTTCTCCATTCTCAAGATCTTGAGCGGGTTGGCCGTCCTCATGGAATCTGACTGGCTCCCAACCTGGCGTGGGCGTATGTCCACACTCGCCGTCTCTGGTTTTGTCAAAACCAGAGGCCGCGGCGTTTCTGGCTTCTAGGGCCTCGAAACCGCTGGGCGTCTGCAGTTGTTCATCCCCGGCCACGGCATTCTTCACATCTCAGCATTGCCGGCCCCAATCAC
>JBMFML010000076.1:0-857 GCA_049970695.1 Desulfurococcaceae archaeon | reverse complement strand
TAAGAACCACGCGCAGCGGGCAGGTGTTTGTAGCAAGCACCTGATGGCCGGTTAAAACCACTGCTCTCGGTCGAGTAAGTAGAGGCGATTTCTATGAGCAGGCGCGGGTAGGTTGGCAGCCTCTTCGAGGGGGTCAAGGGGGTTCTACGAGGCAGCCCTAGTAACGATCGGGAAGGGCTTCTACGGCCTGGCCGCCTTCAACCTAGAGCGGGCCCTCGAGCTACACTTGAAAGCCGCCGAGCCGGGTGTAGGCTACACGAGGACCTGTAGCGAGAGCAAGGACCTCTTCTTAAAGTATAGTGTCGAGCTTGGGGGCGCTCGAAGGAGCCCGCATCACGCCCAGGCACTCCTCCGGGGCTGCGCTCGCGGGGCGAGGATCTCCTCGACCACGGACTGCGCGCTCCTCTCAAACCCCCAATAGTCGACGAGTGGAGCGCAGGGCTCTTCGAGGCGGCCAGGAGCCCTGCTCCCCGGGGCGGAGGCCTCGAGCTGAATCGGCAGGCTCAGCTTTCACGGCTCACCGTTGCCTTCTTCTCTGCTCCCACTGCTTCTAGCGCTCTACCGCTGCTCCGCTACCGGGCCTTTACTCCGCGCTCAATCTCGCCAAGAAGTAGTAAGTGTTGGTTACTAGCAGTGGGATGTGGAGGGCAGCGTTCCAAACAGACCCGAAGTCCGGAGTGGCTGCGGCGGAGGCTATGATCATCAGCGCGTAGAAGATCCCGGGCAGCGAGGTCAGCCTAATGGTCAAGGGCCTCAGAGCCCCCTTCTTAGCAGCCGAGTACAGGGCTAGTGGTGTGAAGAAGCAGTAAGCTACTACTCCATGCCCCGCCAGCGCGTCCATAGCGAGAGCAGGGAGG
>JBMFML010000075.1:0-920 GCA_049970695.1 Desulfurococcaceae archaeon | reverse complement strand
TGTACCTGGTTAAGAAGGCGCTCGAACGCGTTAGAGAAGAGTGCGACCTCGTTATTGACACGTCCTCCAACGCCCCAACGAAGGCAGATGTAGTCTACGTCCACTACCCCGCAAACCTCTCCAGTTGCAGGAGAGACCTCGTGTGGCGTGCTTACGACTTGGCTGTTGAGATGCTCGTGAAATCTACAATGGGCTATCCGAGGCTCGTCTTGTGCAACTCTACTTGGACTATGAGGAAATTCGTCGAAGTGTTTGGTAGGGGTTATCGAGTAGGCGTGCTCCACCCGCCGGTTGATACCGACTACTTTAGAGACGTGTGCGCGAAGGAGAATCTCGTCGTCACAGTATCTAGATTTACTCCCGAGAAGAACCTCGAGAAGCTGGTTGATGTGGCCAAGATAATTCCCTACATGGAGTTCATCATAGTAGGCTCTGCCTCGAAGTACTCCCACTCTAGCAGTGTTATCGAGAAAATCAAGAGGAGGGCAGAAGAACTGGACGTTAAGAACCTGAGGCTTGTTGTGAATGCTCCGAGAGAAGAGCTCAGAGAGCTCTTGTGCAGAGCAAAGGTATACCTCCACCCGCCCTTCCCTGAGCACTTTGGAATAGCAGTTGCAGAGGCCATGGCATCAGGCGCGGTGCCTGTGGTTTACAGAGATGGAGGAGCGTGGACGGACTTGGTATCGCTAGTTGACGAAAGGCTGGGCTACAGAGACATAACAGAAATCCCAGAGATACTCAGACTCGTAGAGAGCGAGGCTGATGTGCTGAGGAAAAAAAGTAGACAGATTGCTGAAAAGTACTCGCAGCGCGCCTTCAAGAAGAAATTACTAGACTACCTTGCTGATTTACTGTCCACCTGACTTGACCTTCTTCCTCAAAACCCAATCGACAACACCGTTTAAGATCAAACCGTATTG
>JBMFML010000074.1:0-933 GCA_049970695.1 Desulfurococcaceae archaeon | reverse complement strand
ATGGCATCTTTAATATAATTTGCACGAATCATTGGGAAGGCCGGATTCTCGAGGAAGGCGTTTACTACGTCTTGGACGCTTATTTTCATCGTCCACTTCTGAGTACTCCCGCCACTAAAGTAGTACAATAGAGTCTTGAAGTCTGCCTCCTCCCGCTTAATGGCCTTACCAGCATCTATTAATGCTTTCTCAGCGAGTTCTACTAAGGTTCTGTCCGCTGGTGTCGTTACTTTGCTTACTCTCACGACATTAGTGCCCCTGTCCTTATCGACGTCGGGGTAGGCGATTAGGTTGAAGTAGCCAGCGACGAGGCTCTCGCGGAGGCTGTTCTCCAAGCCTTCTTTTAGGCTCCTCAGCTCCTCTCTGATGTACTTAAAAGACCTAGAGTCAACTTCCTTCTTGAGAGTTTCCATTAGTTGATCGCATGCCAAAACCTTCTTTGCTTTCTTTAGAATTTCGCGCCACGTATCGGCCTTGTTAGAGAGCAACACTGCTATGGAGTTTGCATACCTTCTCGGCGACTTCTGAGCGCCCGACTCCTTGTAGTACACCAAGTCATAGAGCACTCCCTCAGTGTATGCTCCTTCCTCTACCTCGGGAAGAGGCGGTGCGATTACTACTAGCATGTACTCCATTGGATCCAAATCCAAGAGCGCTGGCTCCTTGAGCACTACAGGTTTGGCTTTGAAGAGCACTGCTTCCGGCCATTCTCCCCTCTTCTCGCGCGGTTTTGCAAGCAGGCTCTCTAAGGTATTCATGACAAGGCTCAATGCCTTAGGGTCGTCGATTTTCTCGGCTTCTTTCTCTACGCGCTCCCTTACGTCGAGCAATCTCGTGACCCAGTATCGACCTTCTATTCCATAGAAGTGTGGCACCCTGTACTCAATATCGCCTGCTGCGAGCTTGTCCAGCAAGTCAGCCGCTACAGTTGGG
>JBMFML010000073.1:0-945 GCA_049970695.1 Desulfurococcaceae archaeon | reverse complement strand
GCGGAGCACAACCTTCCTGGGCTCGAAGACTGCTTTGAGCTCAGTGTCCCCGCGCACCTCCACCGCGTAGACCGGAGGGCAGGAGGGGCAGCGCTCCACGGGCGTGCCGTTCACGTAGAGCCTAGCCTGAAGGAAAGGGCTCCAGGGCTCTAGGCTAGCGAGCAGGAGCACGCCCGGCTCGGCTTCCAGCTCCTTGGAGCCCGTGCCGTTCACGGCTAAGCTACCGTTCACGTAGAGCAACCCGTCACCAGCCACCACTAACACCACCCTCACCTTTACCCGCTCGAAGACAGCAGCGATGCTCGTGTTGCCCCCAACGCGGAGCCACTCCGCTACCCCGGGCGAGCCGTTGACGAGGAGCTGCTTGAGCCTCCACCCGCTTGCAGGCCTGGCCTCCAAGCTGACGGCGCCGGGCCTCAGGAGCAGGGTGCTGTTCGAGACTGGCGTGCCGTTGAGGGCAAGGCTACCCTGCCCCAGCACGGTGGCCGAGACGAGGACCTGCCTGGGCGCCTCCACCCCACCGCCCTGCAGGCCGTGTTGCCCACCGCTCTGCCTCGACGGCGGGAAGACGAGCAACACGGCGAGCACTGCCAGGACAGCCGCCGCGAGGGCTGCCAGCCTCCAGCCCATCAACTGGAACACTCAAAGCGGCGAAAAAAGCTTTACTGCGGGCTTCACGACTCGCAGCGGTGTTGAGGGGGCCGGCCGGGAGGCTTCAGGCCGAACAGCTGTGCTGGTCAGCAGGGGGAACGGGACATCGCCAGGCTACCAGCTGGCTAGCCGGGGCCGCCAGGGAACACGGCGTCAGGGTCCACCGCGGCCTCTACAAGTGCCCCCGGAGCGACCTCGAGATCAACGCGGACATAAACGCATGCTTAAACATCGCCAGGAAGGCAGGATACACCCTGCCAGCACCAAGCAAGATCGAAGCCTTCATACCGACAC
>JBMFML010000072.1:0-960 GCA_049970695.1 Desulfurococcaceae archaeon | reverse complement strand
CGCGAAGGTTGCTCTGAAAGTGCCGTTTGCATCAGTAGTAGCTGTTGCCACTAAGGTTGCGCCCCTGCACCCAACCCAGTAAATTTCTACACTGGAGTTCGGCGGGAACTCCTCGCCCCTAACGCTAACGTATGTTCCGACCTCGCCCTCGCGCGGGCTCAGCCATATTGCAGGTCTGAGAACTGTGTTGATGTAGAGCACGTAGACGATGTTGCCCTGCTTAACGTAGAGCGGGACAGTCTCTGGAGGCAGCGGTGGCAGCTTTACTGTTACGTTGAAGAATCCATAGCGTGGCTCAGGTGTTACGTTTGCGAGCAGCGCGCCTCCAACGTAGATCTCAACTGGTTCGCAGGGACTCCACCAGGCACCAGCTATTACTAGCCAGTCGCCCTTGTAGGCCGTAACGGTAATAGTGTCATTGCCGGCACCCGTGTAGTAGTCCACGAATCTCAGTGGCGCGTCTCCGTAGACAACCGACCTCACTTCGACAAATGACCTGCGATACTCCGTGAAGTTCGCAGCGTATAGGAGCTCACGCGTGTCGGCGTAAACCACGCTCACAGTTATGTTGTCGCTTGGTATTGCACCAGTACCTCTCCAGCTCCTCCTCAGGTCTGTAATTTTCCACGAATACGTGAAGTTGCCATATGGACCAGTATTTACAGTCGCCACGAACCTGCCATCCTCGTAGATTTCCACATCTACGTTAGCCCTAAGCGCTGCGCCTCTCAGCGTGACAGTCGTGCAGCCCGGCCCCCACGTCGGGCTGAGCGTAAATGACGGCAGTATTACCAGGGTTTCAGCAGATACTGCAACTTGGGTTGCTATTCCATCGTATACCTTGATCCACTTGTAGTCGGCTGTTATGTCGAATGGTATTGGACCTATCACTACTGAGTAGTAGTGCGTTTCGCCAGTAGTAACGTCTGTTAAGCTTATGTTACCAATTTGATAATCACC
>JBMFML010000071.1:0-963 GCA_049970695.1 Desulfurococcaceae archaeon | reverse complement strand
CGAAGATATGCCTCTATGGAACGGTTTACAATAACGCTGGCACCGTTGAAGAGTGCATAAAGTCTGTTTGGAGGCCAGAGTACGAAATCGTCGTAGTGGACAACTACTCGACTGATGGAACGTGGGAGAAGCTACTAGAATTGAGGAGAGAGTTCAACTTGAAGATCTACAGGTACAGGTGCAGCAGGGGGCTAGGGAGGCACATCGCGCTCTACAAGTGCTCGCCGGGCTCCACCACGGCTTGGTTTGACCTTGACACGGTGTATAATGAGAGTTTTCACAAGGTTATTGAGTACGCAGCTGAAACAAACCTGCGCATTCACGCCGGCGTCCTCGCAGCTAAGAGAGAGCTAATACTTAGTAAGGGCGGGTGGAGGGACCTAAACTACGGCGAAGACGTTGAGCTCGTGTCTCGCGTTGGATTCGACATCCACGTACCTGTAGTAGTGGGAATCAACGCCGAGCTGCCAGCACACATCTATGTAAGGGAGAGGAGGTACGGTGGCCTTCGGAGAGTTGCGAGGGCCTCTATTGATCTCCTGCGAGGCAACGCGCTGTCTATTAGGAGGCTGCTGGTAAACAAAAGCAAGAGGGCAGCGCTGTTCTACTTGCCTGCCAGAGTACTAGGCTTCTATAAGAACAGGAAGCCGGACAATGCCACGTGGATCGATTTGGCTGTGCTCGCGAAGGCTATTCCGCCTAAAAAGGCTGGCATAGACGAGCGGTACTTCCACATGAGAGCTACTTTAACTCTTCTTAGCCTTGTCAAGGGCGGAGAGAGCGCCGTTGACGCGAGAGTCCTCAGCTTAGTCTCCGGGCGCGTCTACAAGCTCTACTTAAGGACACGGGAGTTCAGGGTACTCTATTACAAAGACTTACGCTACTTTGAAAAGTCCTACATGCCGCTTGTAGAAGGAGTCGGCGTGCTCAACTAGCCGAGGAATCGTTAAACAAGAAGTAAGC
>JBMFML010000070.1:0-1067 GCA_049970695.1 Desulfurococcaceae archaeon | reverse complement strand
AATTTTAAGTACTCTGGCTTTTCGCGGAACCGCGCCACTCTGATTCTCCTGTCCGTGATATCAATAACGGCGTTCTCGACTGAGGCGTAGTACGGCGTCCTCACCATCACAATTGTCTTTGTCAGCTTCCTTTCCTTCTTCAGCGGCAGCGTCGTGTTTACCAGCCAGAGTAATCCGTTGTCCTCGTAGTATATGTGGATCGGCTTCTTCCTCGACACTGCAATAACTCTGTCGCTGCTTGTTATGAAGGCCACTCCGTAGAAGTCTGCCTTCTTCAAGTACTTTATTAGCTTCTTTGGACTACCCCTCAATATCAATTTTTCCAGCGCGCGCACGAAGTCTTCGTCCTCAACCATCATCCTCGTGTCGCTCTTAGTGCTGCAGCCCTCGCCCAGGAGCACGCCCTGGGGCACCATAAATTTACCCACGTGGCCGTTGTGCGACAATCGGTATACCGTGCCGGCTACTTCTACTGGGAACATGTGCACGTTCTCGATAGTTACTGCGCCGCAGCTAGCTGCCCTGAAGTGTACGTGGAGCAGCCTTAGCTTTCTGAGCTCTCTAAGCTTTTCAGTAAACTCGCCGAAGCTCAGCGTCCTAATAACGTGCTCCTGGCCGCCGGCATCTACTGCGTGTGCTGAAAATCCATCGTCGTTGGTGTAGCTCTGGTTCTTTATCACTTCTAGCACTGTGCTTGCGCTGAAGGTCTTCTTATGCTTTCTCGAGAGGACAACTACGTTGAAGCACACTTTACCTCACCACAATTGTTCTCCTTACCTCTCTCTCGCGGGGCTTCTCGATTTCCTCTACTGCTTTCTCCAGCGCCCTCTCCAGCGCCTTGGTCTTCACTGCTACCGTTATCTCGCCTGTCTTTCTCAAAGGCTTCAGCAGCTTCTCGAGAGTTATTACGTTGAATAGTAACTGTTCTGCGTACTCAACGAAGTTCTCGGCCCACGGCATGATGCGTATTTCGAGAGTCATTTGTGGTTCGAAATAGCTTTTCACGTTGATCGCGTAATAGCGTTCGAAATAGTTCTCTATTACGTCTTTAATGCCCTTCTGCATCT
>JBMFML010000069.1:0-1151 GCA_049970695.1 Desulfurococcaceae archaeon | reverse complement strand
CTCGCCACGGCAGTCACACCGTTACTGTTGGCCCACCTGGCCTCAAGCGCTTTCAGTAACATGACATCGTCTGACAGGTAGTCGCTGAAGACCCTGATAGCAAACCTATCATACAAAGCCTGCAGTTCGCCGTCCTCGGGCACCTCGTTCGAGGCTCCCACTACTGTGTGTAACCGCGCCTGAACCTCCGCTCCCGTCAATGGATCATAGACAACGCGCTCCTGCAGAAGGCTCAGGAGGGCGTTCAAAATAGCGCTGTTCGCCTTAAAGACCTCGTCGAGGAAGATGATGTCGGCGGAGACCAACCTAGACCAGTTTCGCTTATACGAGCCCTGGGCAAGGGCGGTGATATCGACTGCCCCGAATAATTCGTCGTACGATGTGAATTTGGTTAGTAAATACGAGTAGTGCTGGGCGTTGAGTAGTTTGGCGAATGTCTTAACAAGATAGGTCTTCGCTGTGCCCGGCGGAGAAATGAACACGACGTGCTCGCCGGCAATGGACGCGTAGAGCAAGGCGCTAACCATGTCCTCGTGGCCCACGATAGTGGTGTTGAGCGCCTTCTCCACGGCCAGTAGCCTCTCCCTCGCGGCCTTAACGTTGTCCACTGTCATTTCAGATCACCACCACCGACTCGAGCTGCCCCACTTCATTATAGTAGACTAGGTGTGACAGCCCACCGGTAACAACTACGATAGCCTCGGCCGCCCCCGCTGGGGGCTTACTGATGATGTAATAAGCGGGTAGAGAGGCTTCAGTGGTTATGCGGTATACGGTTATGTCTTCTTCTTTGAGGAGGGGGGTAAGCTGTGTGCTGGTGGTATGTATGTCAGTATCTTGGAGAACAATGTCACCACCCTTCCCAAGTCTTATCCTCTTTATAACATAGTACACTGACTCACCTGCAAAGGCGTAAATTATATCAGTGATCTTACCCTCTGCATATACCACAAGCTTGTAGACTCCCTCCCGCAGGGGGAGGATAGGTAAGTCGGCTCTATAGGCTGTGACCTTTGCCTCTCTCGGCCAGAACTCGCTGTAAACTATGCGCTCCCACATTTTCACCCATGAGACGCGTTCAAGACGAGTAACGTAGTGGGGGTCGAATGGTAGCTGCTCGGGCCTCATACCCCCAGTCGGGGCCCCTGGCT
>JBMFML010000068.1:0-1157 GCA_049970695.1 Desulfurococcaceae archaeon | reverse complement strand
CTCTAGAGCAGAGGCTTCTGTGCTCGCCGCGTCGCTAGGCGCAAAGGAGTGTCCCTCAGATGTTGCATTAAATGATCTTTTTGACCGTGCGATGATCAACCTGGCCTTCACCTTCAGCGTACCCGCCTATATTGATCAGGACAAATGCGAGGTCGCACTCACGGTTGGTAAAAATGCCATGCAGGAGTTGCTGGGCTTCGGCCAGGCAGGCATGCTTGATGACAAGCTGGTCAGGGAAATGGGTTTTCGCTTCCTTGAGGCACTGCTGCGCGGTCTTTTGATGTTTAGAAGAGAAGTTGAAGGCGTCTTTGGCAATTACATTTGCATAAGCGGGAAGTTCAAAGACGTATTGGAGGCGCTTCTGAAATTGAAACCAAAGTCAGAGGCACCGAATCTATGCTTAAGAATTTTAAAAATTGGTGCCAGGAAAGACTGCATTGACGTGCTCTTGACATATCGCGAACCAGATGTTTTAGAACGCGTTGACGAGGTGAGCGTTAAGGTTAGCATTAAGAAGGGCGCATTAGATGCCACTCTATATCCCTATGTAAGCTTTAATAAGTGGTACCGCGGCGAGCCATGCTCCTCTCGGGCCAGTAGTAGCGGGCTTCTAGGTTGCGCTCAGTTCGTGCCCCCATTCATTGTTCTAGGCGGCTTTTGCTTTTCCGACTCCAAATCCTCGTACTGCGAGGAGGCGGAAAAGTCCCTTATGGAATCCTATAGCGAGAGCCGCCTCAGGAACGTGGACGCGGAGCACGTTGTGAAGGCTATTAGCGGGCTTGGCTGTGAAGAACTCGCCAAGTACGTAGGCTCCCTAGTGGAGGCCGCGAAGAAGGCGACAGCAGGCAGCCTCTCGATAAAAGCCCAGGTAGACCCTCAAAACCCCTACATATTCCTCGAGCTGGTCGCGGAGGACTTCACCATACGCTTGCGCGCTAAAGGTAAGTGGCAGGCAGAGACCCCGGCGCTGCGTGGCGCTCAGTACCAGCCTTACACCAACATCATCGAAGAGCTCGTGAAAAAGAAAAAGGTGTTCCACATCGCGAAGAGCGAGGCAGGCGCGCTCGCGACTTAACCTAGACCTTAAGGACAAAATCGTAGATTTACGCGTGCTAAAGCGCCTAGCAGAGAACGGGGGTTTGTGTGTTGTGATAGCA
>JBMFML010000067.1:0-1168 GCA_049970695.1 Desulfurococcaceae archaeon | reverse complement strand
GAGCTAAAGTTGATGAGAGACGGCTCAATCCGCGTGTTTGATTCTGATGCGGAAGTAGACGCGGCCTTGCTGTCCGACTCGATTCTCAGAATTCTGTATTCAGTGCTGGCAATACTGTCGGTCAGGGATTACGTCAAGCTCTACGGGCTTGAAGGCAGGTTTGTTTTAGCCCTTGAAGAGCCGGAGGCTCATCTATTTCCATTTCTTGTGGATATGCTCAGCGAGCACGTGGCCAAAGTCCTAGGCGAGGTTTACGTCGTTGTATCGACTCACAACCCCCTACTGCTCTCGAGCTTCTGGGACAAGGTTAGCGGCATTAAAACGTACTACGTCTACAGGGATCAGCTAGGCTCAACTAGGGTTGCTGAAATAGATGTCAGCACAATGGCCAAGAACCTCGTTACAACGGACGAGCTCTTACTGACGCCTCCGAGCGAAGTTGTGAAAAAGTACGCTGTAAAGGAGCCCAGGGGGCCAAAGTGAATTGACCACAGGTTACAGAGCAGTGCTGATGGCGGAGTGTTACGCTAACAGCTGCATTGCCGACATGCTCAAAGGCGCCCTGGCGGGGAAGTTCGACCTCGATGCTGAAGTTGATCACAGGATAATATATGGCCGCGATAAAATAGTGTGGAAGGCCCACCGCGTGGCAAGAGGGGTTACGCAAACCGTTATAGCCGTAATAGACTACGAGGTTGGCGAGAGCAGGAAGTACATTGATGAGAACTTCAACTTGCTCAGAGTTAATGAAAGCGTGTGGGTCGGTACTTCGAGGAGGGCCCGTAACGTAATAGCCGTCGTATTTGATCCCAATATCGAAGCATTCCTTGAGGCGCTGGGATATCGCGTGAGCGCCTCGGGCCGGCTTAAAAGTAGGAGCGCTTGCGAAGAGCTGAGGAAGGCTGGAGCGTTAGAAGATCCGCGTTTGAGAAAAGCCGTGGAAGAGATAGCTGAGAGGCTCGCCGAGCTCTTCGAGAAGCTCCATTAACCGATCCTCTGGGCTTCCAGCACGCCACTCCAGACCTTTCAAACCAGGTGCTATTCGAGCTAGGCCTACTTCTGTTGGCACTCGGGGTTGAGGCGCAAAGTCTCTCCTAGCTCGGAAGCAGTGCGTGGGCACTGTGGCACCTTTAGCGGGGGCTTGCTGGGCGAGGCGAATTCCGCCACG
>JBMFML010000066.1:0-1237 GCA_049970695.1 Desulfurococcaceae archaeon | reverse complement strand
TTTTCCGCCAAATTTTTCGCTAAGCTCGCTGGAACCACCCTGTTGTGCTGTATAGCAAACTTGCTCGCATTTACTAGGTTGTCTTGAATGAGCACGGGAATAGCGTTGCTGAACTCCACGAGGCTGTCTCTCTTTAGCTGCTGTCTCGGGATAAGGAATCCGTGGATGTCGTTGCAGACGTCTACTATTGCCTCCGCTTCCACACTGGACTCTTTCGGATTATTGAAGTCCGAGTCTACGGTGTAACCCCTCACTCCAATGCCGTGCTTGCAGAAGACGTTTAGGAGCTTGCCGCCAAGGGCCACGTAGTTGTCTGCCAAGTAAACGGCGTGCCAGTGCTTGAGGGAGTTGCCGGTTATGATTGGCACTCCCTCGTAAGTAACTATTTTACCATCGCTTGTTGGCAGGACTATTTTTGCTGTGGCGACCTGGTTGTAGTTGCCCAGGGCTCCGGCGCCAACGAGGGCCGAGACCTCAATTGCAAACCTGCCGGTGACCTTGACGTAGGGCGGGTAAGGCATTAATACCTCACCCCCGCCCCTCACTCCCCCTCCTCTAGGCACTCAAGTATCCTCACGACACTCGCATCTGGTGCCAGTGCATAGGCAGCAAAGCGCTTCAACGCAATCCTCTGCTCTCTTTCGTCGAGGCTTCTAATGTAAGTGTCCAGCTCGTTTGCAATGTCGCGCCACCGCCCCAAACGCCTTACAGCGATTTCCATGCTCTTACGGCACTCCTCGCTGAGGTCCCCCCTTCGTAGCTCGTCGCTGAGGTCTCTGCGAACCTTGTTCACGAGCCTCGATATCTTGTACAGCGCGTTTACGAACGTGTCAAACCTGGGATTGCTGGCCAGTTCGTCGAGGACGTCGTAGGCCTGCTCTATGTGAATAACAATCCTTATTACATCGGAAGCGCGCACAACCACATCCTGCTCAACGCTCACGACGAGGACACCAGTGTCAGGTGACACGCCCCTGCTTATAAATTTTTCGTCATTCGCCTAAAAACAGAAAGTTCACTTTTTGCGAAAGGCCTTCACCTAGCGACTAAGCACTGCTCTAAGCCGCCAGAAGCCCTTTGAGCTTTAGGAGTAAGACCTCACCGCGCCATGAGGACGGCCTCTAGTACTCAACACTCAACTCCACTTACAAGACTTAGAGCAAATGTAGCAGTCATTACTTGTGCACCGAGCCATTTCCCGCAGAGGACTTCGAACACGAACAGCCCCGCTCGAGCG
>JBMFML010000065.1:0-1239 GCA_049970695.1 Desulfurococcaceae archaeon | reverse complement strand
CGAGGAACTTTTTCCCATATACTCTTCAGCGGCGCTTTTCTCATCCCCACTTTCTCTCTTGGCGCACCAAGCAGTAGAGCTTCAGCAGACGTGTAGTGAGGCTGCTAACGCGGTCGTCAAAGAAGACAACTAGGAGTTGCGTAGAGGCTATTATCTGGTTGCTAGACACGCTGCTACCTTACACCTGTACTAAGCAAAGGGTGGAGTGAGAAAATTAAAGTGCTGCTTTGAGCTGTTTAGCCAGCTCTACAAGCTTCTACTTTACTTCTTCCCTGTCTAGTAGCTCGTTTACGACTTCTTCTTCGTCAATGGTCTTGACTACTCCATCTTCGACTACCAGCCTCCCGCCGACCAGTACGTCCGTGACGCTGTCTTCCTCGAGGCGGTTGACGGCGGCCTCAACGGGGCTGTGAACGGGCATGTTCTTAATATTCCTCGCACTTAGCACTACGATGTCAGCCAAGTAGCCCCTTTCAAGCCTGCCGACTTTCTCGTTGGTGATTTGCCCGCAGCCCCCCATCAGCATCTTCAGCAGGGTGCTCGAGTCCATGTGTGCTTTGTAGTATGTGAGCGAAGTGCTCGAGGCCTGGGCGAGTGACTTAGCCACCTTGGCCTCGTGCAGCAAGTCAAGCCTTCCCCAGGCACCCCCCGTCGCTGCCTATGCCCAGAATGAGGCCCTCTAGCTCAGCAAGGCCCAGCCAGTGCAGGCCCATGAGCCACGAGTCAACAGAGGGACGCCAGCAAAAGCCCGAGCTTCTTGTCCCTCAGCAAGCGCACTTCACTAGGCGAGAAGTAGACGCCGTGTGCTATGACAACAGGCTTTATGCCATCTAAGCCGCGCCTAATCACGTACTCAAGGGGCCTGATGCCTTCCCTGGTGAGCGTGAAGTCGACTTCTCCCTGCTGCTCTCCGAGGTGCAGGATCAGTCCAAGCCCGTGCCTCCTTGCCAGCTCCAGCACGCTCTCCATGAGCTCGTCAGAAACCATCATTACTTGCCTCAAGCTGGCCCATATGCGCAGGTTTGGGCTGTGGCCGCCGCGCTCCCTGATAGGTCTCTCCAGCCTGCTCAGCACGTCCCTGGGCTCTGCAACCCTCTCGCCCTCTACAACGTCGCACATTGCGTAAGTAACCACCCCCCGATCCCCGACGCGAGGACCTCCTCGACCAAGACCCCGGGGTATGGGGCTCCCGCCTCAATAAAGCACTTAATGCCGTTCTTCAGCACGTTGGCTATGCTG
>JBMFML010000064.1:0-1251 GCA_049970695.1 Desulfurococcaceae archaeon | reverse complement strand
GCAACTGGCCGGCATGGTAAGCGCCCAAGACGCGTACGCCGGTAGCAACACCTACGAGGAGCTGGCGAGGGCAGTGGAGGAGGTGCTCGGCTTTAAGTATACGCTACCAGTCCACCAGGGCCGGGCCGCTGAGCACTTGATAGCGAAGACGCTCGTAAGACCTGGTAGTTTCGTGGTCACAAACTTCCACTTCACTACGACCAGAGCACACGTCGAGCTCGCCGGAGGGGTTCTAGTGGAGCTACCAATCCCCGAGGCGCTCGACACGTCCAGCGAACACCCGTTCAAGGGTAACATGGATACCGCGAGACTAGAGGAGTTCCTAGCACGCAACCGCGAGAGGACGGCGTTCGTCAGGGTCGAGGCGCTCGCGAACCTCCTAGGCGGTCAGCCCGTTTCGATGGAGAACATTAAACTGGTCAAAGAGGTCTGCGAGAGGTATGGCGTGCCACTCGTAGTAGACGGTAGTATGATAGACTGGAACTCCTACTTCGTAAAGGAGCGCGAACTAGGGTCTTGGCCCCTCGGCAAGATAATTAAAGAGTTCGCCAGTCACGCCGACATATTCTACATGAGTGCACGTAAAGCAGGCTCGGTTAGAGGAGGCCTACTTGCTACAAACAATAGAGAGTTCTACGAAAAAATAGCCGTACTACTCCCAGTCTTCGAAGGCTTCCTATCCTACGGCGGTATGTCTGTCAAGGAGATCGCAGCTCTCGCAGTGGGTCTAAGGCAGCTAGCCGAAGAAGAGTTGATAGGGTCCGAGATAGAGCTTATAAAGTACGGCGTAAGGGAGCTGGATAGGGCGGGTGTACCCGTCGTTAAACCGCCAGGCGGTCTCGGCATCCACGTTGACGCGCTGAAGTTCCTAGAAAGCGTCCCCCGCAATAGGTACCCCGCGGGGGCTTTAACGGCCGCCTTCTACATAGCGTCCGGCATCAGGGGGATGGAGCGAGGTGCTATATCTAACGACAGGCTACCTGACGGGAGAGAGGAGTACCCAGCCCTCGAGCTAATGAGACTAGCATTCCCGAGGAAGACTTACTTGAGAAGCCACGTAGAGTACCTCGTGGACAGGCTTGTATGGCTCTACGAGAACAGAGACGTAGTCAAGGGGCTCGAGTGGGTTTACGAGCCGCCCGTCCTCAGGTTCTTCCTTGGCCGGCTAAGAGACGTGGGTAACTGGAGCCAGGCCCTGGCAGACAAGTACAGGAGAGAGTTTGGGGAGCGGTAGGACAAGTTCACTGTAGG
>JBMFML010000063.1:0-1274 GCA_049970695.1 Desulfurococcaceae archaeon | reverse complement strand
CTACCTGGGCCGCGTCGCGAGGCTACACGCGCTGGCATCGAGCCTCGTCGACTACTACGACGCGCAGATCAGGCAGGCCAGCGGGAAGAGCCTGCGCGAGCTGCCCGAGGAGCTCAGGAAAGCAGTGCTTGGAGGCCTCAAACCCGACGGCACTTACTCTGAAAACGCGTACGCACTCTTCATCAAAGACTTCTTCGGGTTGAGCCTCGAGGACCCCAAGCTCTACGTCGCCAAGCAGAGGCTCGGCGCGGAGCTCGACGTTAAAGTCGTCGCCGAGGAATCGCTTTTTGTAGAGCTCGCCAGGTTGTTGAGAGACGTCTCAGGGTTCGTACTGCGAAAGGCCAGAGAGCTCGGCATCGAGCATGCCGGCGCTGAGAGGACTGGGGGGCTGAGTCCAGAAGACCTCGTGGCCGAAGTAATCAAGGCATCATACGAGCTCAGCGTCGGCGTCAACGAGTTCGCAACAGGCGTGTGGGGGCTGAGGAAGACCACCCCGAGCTACATGAAGAAGGCGTATGAGGACGTGCCAAAGGACCTGCTGACTGTACTGGGCTTTTCAAAGCTAATCAGCTTGAAGGAGTGGGAGCTCTGGGGTTTCCCGGACTACTTCACTAAGTGCACGTTGCTCCACAAGGACTACCTCTACTATATGTCGATAAATGGGGTTCTTCTCTCACGCACGCCAGTGCGCTTGAGAGAAGAGGCGCAGAGAACTGGGCTCTCAAAGCCTGAAACGCTGGGAGGCGCGATTTGCGCTCTTAATGAGCTCGTGTGGAGGCTTAATGGATTACTGTACAAGGTCGCGTCAAAGTGGTACGAAGGCGTTGTCAACATAGAAAGCAAGTACATTGGAGAGGCGTGGAAATCGCTGAAGGAAATTGGGTGGGACATTCCAGAGTACTTACAACTGAATTTTTTAAGGCTCTACGCCACGCTCGAAGAGGCTCGAGGATCAGAGGGACTTGTGGGCTTCTCGACGACAGGCTCGCCCTTTTATTTCCTAGAGTACCGCGAAGATGGATTACTATCGGAATACATTCACTGGGTATATAGGGGTAGTTACGACAGAAGCGGATTTGTAGAAGTTGAGCTGAAACGCTATGGCCTCTACATCTTTCTGCAAGAGCTGTTCAACGACTTGATGCCCGCGATATTTCTAGGCGCTGTGGACACCACTCTTTACCTAGATGGCAGGAGAGCTCTTCTAATTTTAGTGAGGACAGGACGCGGTGATTAGCGTGAGTGAACAGCCGGGGGAACTTTTAAAGGAAGAC
>JBMFML010000062.1:0-1290 GCA_049970695.1 Desulfurococcaceae archaeon | reverse complement strand
CCTTAACGCTCAAATTGACGTTCAACACATTTACACCTCGAGTATTTTAACATCAAAAACAGGCCCCTCTTTGCAGGCGAGCTTATAGCCATTTATCGTCTTAACGGCGCATGCCAAGCAGGCGCCCAGCCCACAGCCCATTCTCTCCTCTACTGAGGCGTAAGCTTTGAAAGGCATTTCCTTTAGTAACCTGATGAGTCTTTTTGACCCGCTTGTATAGACAACTGATGGGTTTGCTTCATATAGGAGCCTCTTCACGTTTGACACTTCACTACTACCGTCCTCGTCGTACAATACAATTAACCTGCTCGAGAAGCTTCTAACGATTTCGTTGTCCGAGGCTAGGTCTTCCTTTTTGCTCTTAAAGCTGGCGATTGTTATAACGTCACAACCTAGGTCTCTCAGCTTTCTTCCGAGATAGGTCAGCGAGGCTATGCCTACACCCCTTGAGAGCAACACGGCTCTACCCTCACACATTGTAGGAAATCCCCTTCCCAGAGGACCGAGCACGCTTACGTGGTCACCTTCTCGTAATGTAGTCATTAAGCGCGTGCCCTTACCCACCACTTTGTAAAGTATTTCCAAAACACCACCCTCCTCGTAGTTGTACACTGCAAAGGGCCTCCTAAGAAGCGTCTCTACTCCATTCACTTTGACCATGACGAACTGTCCTGGTTCGATGTAGCCTAAATTACATGAATTCATTGATAGAGTGTAGTAATTCTCGGCTACTTTTTTATTTTCTCTTACTTTGCATTCTAGAAGCTTCAAGGAGTTCGACCGCCCTCTCGACTCGCCTGGATCCAACAATTCACAGCACGTTTATTAAGGCTTATTACAAGTACTGCCGGTATCCCTCAACCTTGCTATTGCCTGCTAAGTGAGCAATTCAAGCCCCTTAAATTGAAAGCCCTGCTAGCGAATCGATAAATGCCCACGAGCCGGTCTCTGAAGTGCAGATCCTCCCCCCTGAGAGCGGCCGTTGCGTGCTACTTCCTTGGTAATTGAAGGAGTAATCCCTCAAAGAAAGCTGCTCTGCGGGGGTTTCTATTGAGTAACGAGAGTCTCGACAGGCACGCGGAAACCCACTCCTCCACTTACTGGTGGAGACCAACTCTTTCAATTTTGTATTCGGCCGTACCTGCTTATGCCGTAGTAGCCTTTTTCAACCCGGGTTTCCTCCAGCGCGGCTACATATTCGGGCTTTATGTTGCGCTCGATGAACTCCGGGACAGTAGTCGCGCACCACGGAGTCGTCCTCTCAAAGACTATTGTAACCCCGCGCAGCCA
>JBMFML010000061.1:0-1463 GCA_049970695.1 Desulfurococcaceae archaeon | reverse complement strand
GAAACGGAAAACAAAGTCGAAGAGCTCGCTCGCGAGCTCGTAGACCTCCTGAACCCAGTGGGAAGCTTCATTGAGTAACGGCGCGATTTTATCTGGGCTGAACTCCTGGTAGAGGCTCTTGGAAAGGCTCTTCGAGAAGCTCGTAGTCAGCATTTCCAGCGGTTGTCGCTTAGACTCTTCGTCCCTTCCCGGAGTAAGGGAAATCTTTCCTTCGAGGTCAAGTATTGCGGTCTCGATTAACTTTCTTGTTATAAAGGAGTAGATGTTCGAGTTGACCCCGTACTTCTTTAACTCCTGTTTGATGAACTCTTCCAGAGGAATATGCTTCTGATGCCTACTACTCATTAAGGCCACACCCCGCTGGGGCTCGCACCTAGGTACTTCCACAGCTCGCCGAGCGCGTCCCCTAGGGCCTTTGCGATGAGTTTCTCGTCCACCGTCAGCTGCTGACTCCCGGCCCCGACCCACTTGAGCTTCGCCGGCCAGTCCGCCGAGGCGAACACCGAGATGTAGGCTCCCCCGCCGAAGATGTGCCGAGCTCCATGGTAAGCCACGAAGATGGGGGAGGCCCTCCTCTCCGCACGCCCCCCTATGAAGTACCCGGTTCCCTTCTGGCTCCTCGGGAGGCCCAGGATCCAGGCCTCTAGGGCGGCCCTCAGCGGGTCCTGGAAGCTGGAGCTGCCGGTCAGTTTTCTGCTTCTCTCGCTCCTCACGAAAAAGTTGTGGAGGTCGACCCAGTTGACCCCCTCGACTCTGTACAGCGAGAAGGGCTGCACGCCTGCGACCTGGTTTTTGGCTACGGAGGGCACCGGCGGCAGGCCTCGCCCCTCGCGGGGCTTGAGTTCCGCGTGCCGCCCAACGACCTCCTGGGCGAGCTCGTAAGCCTCGTCCAAGAGGGATCTTAGGTTCTTCCCGACGGTGAGGCCCCCGACCCTGACCACGTCCAGCGAGCCCAGCCCCTTCCTCGACGCCTTGCCGACCCCCGAGATGCTGAGCGCCAGAAGAAGCGCCCTGAGTGCCAGCTCCTCACCCTTCCTGTCCTCTTTCGACGAGCCTGGGACTCGCTCAACCACGAGCCTAAAGGTTCCTCCCTCGAAGTACCGGACGGACTTCCTGCCGAGGGTCAGCAAGGCCAGCCTCTGCAGCCTAACCTGCCTCCCTCTCACGGTGATGGAAGGGCCACCCGTGCTCTCCACGCGGGGCCTGCGCACGACCTCCACCCTTAACCTGAACCTCGATGCCGTGCCTTTGCCACGTCCCCCGGCGTAGCCTAGGCCCATTTCATTGCCAACTATTCGAGAAATTGTATTAATCTCCTGAGCAGTGGGTCTTTTTACGACGTCGTCGCCCGGCTCGCCGCAGAGGAGGCCGAGGTCGTACAGCGCGCCCGCCACGAGCGCCCTCGCGAACCATCTCCACACGCCCTTGACGCTTGTGGGCCTGAGGAAGTTCAGCTCGTCGAC
>JBMFML010000060.1:0-1469 GCA_049970695.1 Desulfurococcaceae archaeon | reverse complement strand
GGAAAATATGCTTCGTATTCAGCAACGCCTTCTCCACAACCGCCTCGAAGACTGTTAAGGCAAAGGTGGAGTACGAGGGGCTGGGACTCGAAGCTGCGATAGTGGCGGTCCTGGGGCTTGTCCCAACATCACTAGGGGTCGTATTTATCACTTTCTACCTCGCCATTCGCAAAAAAGAGAAAGCAGTAGCCCAGCGGGCCAGCGCGCCGGCACACGCCCGCCTCGTACAACCACTCCGCAACTAGGCCCGTGCAGAGGAGTAGCAGGTACCAACGTCGCCGAGCGCGCGTGCGCGACTCTATACTAGGCAAAAGATTCGGGGGTTTCCTTGAATTCCCTGCCTCCCATTGAAACCCCTTGATGGCGCAGGGGTTTCCTAATCCAATAGGACTCTGCTGGACTACGCAGCCACTTCCGCTGAGATTGAGATGGGGCTTTACGCGAAGCCCCCTCCCACGCCCAGAAGCCCCTCTGAGGCTGGAAGTGCGCTACGGACTTCACGCACACGGTGCAGGAGCAAGTGCTGCACTTTAACGGCGTGCTTTTGAGTCCTTCGCAAAGGCCTCATCCACTTGCCTGGTGGATGTGGATCAGCTGCCCTTCAAGTCCATCAACCTTGCCTCTAGCCGCGTCCTCGAGAGCAATTCTCCTTGCACTGCCCGCAGGGGGCCCTTTATTCGAATCGACATGTGCTGCAGGCCAAGCAGCAGCGTGGGTGCAGCCGCCGCGCTCTCACCGCTTTAGCTTACAGCAGGAGCGTACTTGATCAGCAACAAAACAAACAAACTCTTGCTTTAAAATTAAACAGCGCGAAGGAGCTTTGCAGGACTTAAATACTAGCGCATAGTAGTTATCTCGAGGGGGGTTGGTGGTGGAAGCCAAGAGCAGGCAGTTAAAAGCCCTAGAATTACTGAGGAGAGGAGTCACGTTCATACTTATCGGATGGGTATTCATGGTGGTGGCTTTCATGGTCGTGCTATTTGGCCTGCCACTTTTCATTGGTTACACCCTCATTAATTACATAATCCGCTACGTGGCACCCATCCTCTCTCCGGTAACTCTAGCGACTCAATACCACTTGTTTGTCGGGTATGTAATGTCGTTGGCAACGGCAATCATCATCTTAATAATTATAGGTATTGCTATGGCACTAGTCGGGCTGCTTGGCCCCTTCTTGAATGGCATTGATGGGCTCTCTGAAGTACATCCAGAACTGTCTACTTCAGGGAGTCTCATAAAAGCAGGCCTCCCCTTCGGCCTCATACTGTTAGCCTTTAGTGTTGTACTATGGCTAATATCACTAGTTCAAGGATTTGATGGGCTCACTTTCAATATCGTTGTTGCGTCAGCCATTTTAGGCTACATACTAATGTTCGTCGGATACATTGGCTTGGTGGTACTGTGCTTTAAAATGTACGACATGGAAAAGAGCGGGATTTACCTCGCAGCGGGCATTATATTTGTTCTCG
>JBMFML010000059.1:1217-1493 GCA_049970695.1 Desulfurococcaceae archaeon | reverse complement strand
AGCCCTGCGCCACTGCGAACTTCACGCAGTTCAGGTCGTGCTCGCTGAGGGGAGGCAGGTCCACCTCCTTGCCCTGCACCACGACCACCTTCCTCGAGGTTATCGTGGAGTCCGTCAAGGCGACTACTTCCACGCCGCTGCCGCCCACGCCAACGACCCTCAGCCGGATCCTCCCGTCGTCCATTACGAGGACGTCTCCCTCCTCCACGAGCTCGAAGAACCTCGCCACGGGCACTGGTATAACCCTCTCCTCCCCGCCCCTGGCCTCCGCCGCCT
>JBMFML010000059.1:0-1207 GCA_049970695.1 Desulfurococcaceae archaeon | reverse complement strand
CCAATCCTCACCGAGGGCCCCTGCAGGTCTCCTATCAGCGCAACGGGCCTCCCGGCCCTCTCCTCGGCCGCCCTCACGGCGCTCACGTACTCGGCCCACTCGCCTGGGGAGCCGTGCGAGAAGTTTATTCTGAAGCCCGAGACCCCCAGCTTTATCATGCTCAGCAGCATTGAGGAGTCCCTGCTGGATGGGCCCACGGACGCTATTATCTTCGTGAAGAGCGGCACTCCGCTGCCCCCTCAAAGCAGCCGCAAATCCCCGGAGAGGGCAATAGGACAGGAGGCCGTAATATAGGAAAAGAGCCTTGAAAGAAGCCTCGGGACTGGGGCCTGGCTCTCTAGGCTCGTGTTCAAGTTTAAATACTAGGGCCTCTAGAACTGCTCAGTGGGGTGAGCGAGTTGAAGCTTAGAGCGCGTGCTATACTGCTGGCCGCGGTTGCCATAGTACTCGCTAGCTCGGTGCCTGCGAGCGCTCAGCCGAGCATTCTCATTTCCCCTGAAAGGGGCCATCCAGGCACCATAGTCAGCATCTGGGGATCCGGGTTCTCTCCAAACACCCGCGTCACAATATACTTCGACGAAACTATTATCGCCACTACCTACACGTACAGCGATGGTAGCCTTTACACTTCCGTGCAAATCCCGCTAACAGCGTCACCCGGGTACCACGCCATAAAAGCCAGAGACGCTGTGGGCTACGAGGCCTCGGCAAGGTTCGAGGTCACGGAGCCCAAGTTCGCTCTAAACCCGAGCTCGGGGCCCGTGGGGACGCTGGTTGAGGTTAGGGCCTCGGGCCTCGCGCCCGGGCACGAATACGCCGTGCTGTTCGACAGCATACAGCTATACATAATTAATGTGCTCAAGGGCAGAAGCTATGGTTTTATTGTGGAGCCCGATGATAATGGCGACTTGTGGTTCACGGTAAGCGTACCGGCTGCAACTGGGGGCGTGCACAACATTACGCTAGACTACTGGCCTGCTCGAGAGCGGTGGTACCAGTGGTTGTACGGGTTTAAGCCTGTGGTATTCAATATCCCATTCAACGTCACTGTAGGCGTGGCGCTGTCAACAGACGTCTCGAATATGCTAGCTAGGGTCTCTGACCTGGAATTGAAGGTTAGGAGCGTTGAAGTAAACCTCTCGAGCATATTGGTTGAGCTGCCTAGGCTCAAGACGGCAATCAGCTTTCTCAACGAATCCCTGAGCAG
>JBMFML010000058.1:0-1575 GCA_049970695.1 Desulfurococcaceae archaeon | reverse complement strand
GAAGCGGGATTTATGACCATGGGTGGGCTGTGTGGAGGCGACTGTGAGAGTCGATGAGAAGGGCCGTGTGCCAATTTCCAAGGACATAAGGAGAGCTCTTGGAGTAAGCGAAGTATCCACCCTGAAACTCGGAGTAGAGAATGGAAGGATTGTACTAGAGCCTATTGGTAGTATTGCTGACAGGTTCTACGGGGTTTTTTAAAGTAGAAAAGTGGCCCGAGGACTTAGACGAGTTCGTTGTTGAGGCCGTGAGGAGTTTGTGGAGAGGAAGTACGTAGACGTCAACGTGCTTGTTTACTGGCTGGCAGCACACCTTATCTTTGGCAAGAATGCTAGGAAGCTGATTATTGAATATAGAGAAAGCTAAGCCTGGAGAGCACATCACGTCAGCCCTGGCATTATACGGGGTCTTGGTAGTCCTCGCCGGCTCAACTAATAAGAGCCTAAAAGACGGAGAGTACGTTGAGACCATAGTAGAGGCCGTAGCAAGCTTAGGCAAGCTCCCAATAAAGCCCCTGGCCTTAGACGACATTGCTAGAGCAGTAAACCTCGTGAAGACATAATGACGTGGACTAAGAAAATGCTCTGTATCTAGCTGCGGCCTTGAAAAGCGGGGCTACACAAGTGATTTCAAGCAATAGGGACTTCGACAAAACCTCGGTACAGTTTAAGCTTATAAGTATTCAACCTAGCTGGATTATTGGTGAGCTAGGTTTGACAATTAAGTTGAAAGTTGGGAAGAAGGGATACATAATACTGCCTAAGGCCATACGCGAAGCCGTGGGTATAGATGAAGGCGACGAGGTCATTGTCGAGATTAAAGACGGGATAGTGATTAAACCAGCTAAGAGAAAGGTAGATGAAGAGCTACTTAGAACGCTGTTTAAGAAGCACGTAGACACTCTCAGGAGCATACCTAACAGGAGGGAGCCGGAACCGGGAGAACTAGCCGGAGTAAGCCTCGAGGAGGAGTTCGAGAATTGAAGGCCTTCATTGACGCGCCTCTCTTAATCTACCTCAACACGCTATCTGAACCGGTTAAAAGGGCGCTCTACGAAAATTTCTACATGAATGTACTAACCCAGTATAAGGTTTACACGGATGTTCTCGTCCTCGATGAGGTAATCTACGTATCTAAAAAGAGGTACGGAATCCCCTACAGTACCACTATAGAATTCATACAATCAACTGTCATACCCTTCATCACGATACTAGAGCTCGGAGAAGAGGAGTACCATAAAGCTGCAGAAATTACGAGAGAGTACAATATTAAACCTTCAGACGCTCTGCACCTTGGGGCTGCTATGGACAACAATAATATATCATTGATTATAAGTGAAGACAGAGAGTACGATAAAATCCCAAGTATCAAGAGACTATGGGTAACCACTCTGTAGGCTCGAATACCCAGCACGCACTCGGGAGCTAGTCATTTAGCTAGACGGGCAGGGATCCGGCGGAAATGTGCTTTAAAAGCGCGCAGTTTTTCAAGCCCATTGCACCGGGTTAAAACGGTTTAAAAAGACAGGCACGCTAGTGTTAGTTGAGGAGGGGGCCCGTCGTCTAGCCTGGTAA
>JBMFML010000057.1:0-1630 GCA_049970695.1 Desulfurococcaceae archaeon | reverse complement strand
TTGCCGTGTTGCTCGCTTTACTACGTAGATTGGCGCGCCTTGACCTCCATTTTCAGCAAACCACCGGTTACTTCGACGCGAGTGCTCAGCAATCTCTCGGCCTTGGCTGGGGCCTTTAGCTCTTCATCAATGCTCACTCTCGCAATGCCTCCGTAGACGCCCTCGCTGTGCAGTACTCTAGTGCCCCTGGGGACCTCGGCTTTCACGGTGGCCACGCCTCCTGAGAGCCTGCACTCGAGCACGGACTCGCCCTCGAAGCCCGCGTACGCGAGGAGCGCGTCTAGGCTGCCGCCACCAACGCTCAGCGAGGCCCTGCCCCTCTGGAGCCCGCCCAGCCTGAGGGAGGCTGTGCCACCAGTTACCGAGGCGTTGACTTCCAGCGCGCCGCTGGGCAGCTCGACCTCCAAGCCCCCGCCCTTGACCTCTACGTCGAGCCTCTCCAGGGCCTTGTCTGGCACTTCTACTTCTACTCTGCAGCCCCTTGCAGAAACGTAGAGGACCCCACCCCTCTGGTCAACGCTGTGCCTGCATGGCAGGAACCCAATGGAGTACACCCTCACAGCAGCCTTGGCGCCTGCCTTGACCCTGGCGTAGCCTCCGAGCAGGCTTAGTGAGAGCCCCCTGGGCTCTGGCAGCTCTTCGGCATAGACCAGCTCGCCCTTCACGAGAGACGGGGCCTTCTCCGCTAGCGAGGCAATGGCCTGTGCCAGAGACTCGGCGGCCTCTTCAATGGCGTGGGAGGCTGCTTCAATGGGGGCTTCCAGGGCCTCGAAGACTGCTTCGCTGGGCTTAATTGACATGACGTTTCTGCACTTCAGCTCCACTACGTGCTTGAGCCTCCTCGGAGCCCTGAGTACCAGCACATTCCTCACTTCTTCCACGACTTCGTCGAAGAGCTCTGGCTCGACGTCGCTCGCGATGTAGAGCTTTACGACGTCCCTGATGACCAGCTTCTTGCCCCTCTGCTTAGCGTACTCGAGGAGCTTCTTGTCAATTACGAGCTTAGGCTTAGAGCCCAGCACTACTACCGAGGGCTCCTCTTCCTCCCGCAGCCTCGCGGGGGCTTCCCGCGCAGCACGGCCCAGAGCGGACTTGAGCACTTCGTAGGCAGCCCAGCCGAGCTCCGTCAGCTCGTACTCTCCCTTCTCGTTCTTCTTCAAGAACTCGGACATCTTCCTCAAGTGAAAAGTGAGAGTGCCTGTGTCCTCTACTCCGGCCTTCTCCATGATCTCGGAGAAGCTCAGCGGGCCCTCCTCGGCGAGGGCCTTGATTATCCTCCGCCTGGTCTCGTGGCTGAGGACCTCGAATATCTTGTCAGTTGCCTCCTCGCCCACGCAAAACCCCTGGCTGGGCTACGCCACTCGTCACGGATATGCTTTTCGCGGAGAGGTCTCGGCGAGCTATTGACGAGCGAACTCGTCAATGCCGAGGCACCGGCCTTGCCGCAAGGGTTAGCACTTCGCGAGAACCCGCGCAGGCATTTTACGGGGCTTTTTCAATGCAGGGCCCTGCAGAGGAATATTGGAGCATAGTAGTGGAGAGCTCAAAGTCACTTTACTTCTACTGCTTCTCTTCTCAGCTCTCTGATCCACGCAGACTCCTCGCTGAGCCACTCGCTGGGCGTGTATAT
>JBMFML010000056.1:0-1631 GCA_049970695.1 Desulfurococcaceae archaeon | reverse complement strand
GCATGGCGCCCGGTTACCCTTCTAGGGGTTATTGTTTCCGGCCTGGTACTTTTTTCCTTCTCGTTGAGTGGTGTGACTCCTTGGTGTGTCGGTATGAAGGCTTCGATCTTGCTTGGTGTTGGCGGGGTGTATCCTGCTTTCCTGGCGATGTTTAGGGCTGCGTTGATGTCCGCGTTGATCTCGAGGCCGCAGTGGGGGCACTTGTAGAGGCCGCGGTGGATGCGGGCCTCCTTTGATTCATAGCCGCACCTCGAGCACGTGATCGATGTCTTGTACTCATTTATTGCGTAGACCTTGATGCCGTACTCCGCCGCGGCCTCGCTGAGCCACTTGGTAATTTTTCGGTAGCCCCATACGTTCACAGAGTACTTGTTCCCCTTCTCATGTATGATATCGTATGGGAGGCCGACATAGACGGTGTCCACGCCCTCCTCCCACAGTAACTTCACAAGGTGACTTACAGCGTTCCTCTTCAGGTTTCGCGTGCGTCTTCCCCTCTTCTCGTACGCCCTGAGGTAGAGATGGTGCCACTTTTCCCATGGCAAGCCGTGGTTCTTGCAGAAATCTCGGACTTTTTGATATATACTGGCTTCTTTGGACCAGTACTCATGCTCCGCCTTGACCGGCCCCCCGCGGTAGAGGAGAGCCCTTCCCGACGTCGTCACCACAGCCATTAAGTTGTTGATGCCTAGATCGACGAAGGCTTTGTGGCTGCCGCGAGGCTCGTGAACCTGCACTCTGTCACGCTCACCGTTGACGTACATGTACTTCCTATCAGCGGGCGCCGGCACGCCCACGTTCACCGGCACGTAGGCGTACCACCGCCCGCCGGCTTCTTTGATAATAAGGGTGCCTTGCTTCCCTTTCCAAAGCATTCTTCCGTGGTAAGCTAATGATATCCACTTTCCGGCCACTGAGATGACTAGCTTTCCCCTTTTCCCATTCTCTGGGACTATTCTGTAGCCCCGGTTCCGCACAAAAAATATTTTCTCCCTCTCTCCAGTCACTTTGTCCTTCTTGTAGCCCGGGGGCCGGGGTTTGAGCCACCCGGGCAGCTTGCCCTCCCTCTTCTCCCTTAGCAAACCAAAGAAGCTCTGCCAATCGTTGAGAAGCTGCTGTTTAACCGCGTCGGCAATGTGGTACCCCAGCCGGGGCCTGCCGAGCAAACCCCAGCAGTAAGCACGGTAGAAGGCTTTGAGAACCCTAGAGGCCCTCTCCCACGAGAAGTACCCGTTGAAAAACAACTTTCTCAGTATGAAGTTCACCTCGTTGTACATCTTAGCCGTAGCGTCAGCGAGGGCCTCGAGTTCCCGCTCCACCTCGGAGCCCGGCTTGAGCCGGAGGATTATGACCCGGACACCCCCCGTTTCGACGAGGGAACACATCTCATCAGTTACCGGGCCCTCGCCCTCGGCCCCACCGGGCTCCGCAGGAGCGGGAGCTCGAACAAATAGCTGACACCTCTTTCTCCTGTGCTTCCTCGAAGCGCTGGAAGCTTTACGGCCCTTCGCCCCGCCCCCACCCCCCTGGAGGGGCGGGGCCGCCGTGTTATCGGTTGAATTCTTCCTTATCATTCTCCCACCCCTCTCGGGGGCCCGGGTTCTCGGCGTGGAGCCGCCAACCATGGCCGG
>JBMFML010000055.1:0-1663 GCA_049970695.1 Desulfurococcaceae archaeon | reverse complement strand
GCGGGTTCTCCAGATCCGGATCTGCAACGAGATCTACTGCTGTGACCTTCTCGGCGAGCTCTTCATACGCCTCCTCCAGCCCCCTGCCCTCGAGCCTAGTGCCGAACGCCTCTTCGAGCATCCTCGGCGTCAGCGGGACTATGCTCGCCGGCTCGAACCTCTCGCAGACGTACTTGTTCGCCTCGGCGTCGGCGAGGAGGTCGTAGAGCTCGCCGCAGAGCTCGCCGGGCAGCCTGCACCTGTGCCTTACCCTCTCGTACCTCGTCGAGTGCATCAGCGCTATGTGCGCCGCCTCGTGAGCGAGCACGAACTCCTGATCCTCCCTGGGCAGCGCGAAGAAGGCCACGCCCAGGTATATCCTTATGCCGTCCGTCCCCGCGAGCTCGCCCACTTCAGCGAGCGCAATGGTCGTCCTCCTGAGCAGGGCGCCGATGAGCGGGTCCCTCTGCGAAATGGACTCGATGAGCTCCTCAACGACCTTCTTCTTGTCGAGCCGCGAGACCCTCTCCAAGATCTCCGCGATTTCCTCAATGAGCCTGGAAGCCTCCTCCTCGCTCAACACGCCCCACCCCGGGGGCGCGCCTTCTAAAAACCGCAGAGGCCCCTTAATAGCCCAGCAGCCGCCGCGGAGCCCCCAGCGCGCGGCAGCACGGCCTCATGCGCAGGGCCCACTCTCGCCCCTCCTCCCCGCGCGTTCAGCGCACTGGGCAGAGGCTCTACGGGCTCCTTGGTGCTTCAAAATCGGGGTGGGGCAAGTACTCTGATGTTCAACGACTCGCGTATGCTGTCGGCCCTTCTAATTACGTCGGCGTCGAGCGTGGCGAACTCGCTGCACCCAGCCCTGCTGCAGGCCACGACGTGGAGGAGGTCGAGCGTCTTGAGCTTTAGGGCGGGGGCGCGGGCAAAGGCCTCCTTCAAGACCTCGTTGAAGTCTACTTCTACGAGCTCGGCCCCCACGCGCTTTACTGAGTAAATGGCTAGTGGTAGTGGGTCTCCCAACCCGGCTCTCGAGTAGACTGAGGCCAGTTCTGCGAGCGTCAGCCTGGACACCACCCTCCTCCCACTAATGCCGCTCACCAGCGCCACGGCCTTCTCGTGATTGGGGTCTGCTTCATCGACGTAGGATACAATGACGCTAGTGTCTATGTAGGTGACCTCCGGGCTCTTGCTCATGGATCAGCGGCCCCTGCCCTCCTCCAGCAGCCTGCTTAGGCCGCCGTGCCTCAGCCTAAACCCCTGCTTCTCCAGCTCCTCGGCCTTCTTGAAAACGCCCTCCCAGAACTCGACCTCCTCCGCGACCTCCCTCAGGCCCCTCTCGATCATGATATTAAAGGCGTGAGACCTGCTCCTCGCAATGCCATACCTCACCATTTTATCGGCGAGCTCCACCAGCTCCCTGCGCACCTTAATCGACACAGAAACGCTCACAGGGTACACCAAGTACACCTATGCACACCAGCTTTTAAGCCCTCCACCGCCCAGACGCGCGGCCGCCCCTAGAAGCCGGCGACTACTGCCGCAGGCAGCAGGCGCGAAGCTTTCAATTCTTCCTATTGTATTCTTGACCTCGCTCGGGTGCTTTGCGTACTCCTCTTCGAAGACTTTCAATTCATCCTATTGTATTCGACTGGCTCGCGGGCATCCTCAGCGGCTTCTTCGACAC
>JBMFML010000054.1:0-1706 GCA_049970695.1 Desulfurococcaceae archaeon | reverse complement strand
CTTTAGGAGCGCGCCCTCATTTAATCACTTAAGGGTAAGACAGGCCTGCACTATGTAAGGAGCGCCATAATAACCTCTGGCGAGCACTGTATCCTTGGTGAAGTGCGAGTTGGTGGTTGAAGCCCCCGGAGCTGAGTGGGTTGAGGAGTTCTTAAAGACAGACGACGAAGCACTGGGCGTGTATGTGGCAATACAGTGGCTACTAGTAGCATACAAAAACAAAATAGTGGAGGGAGACGGGCTTAAAGTCGTATCGCCCCTCAGAAGCGTTTACGCGCGGATTGCCGAGAGGGGGTTCGACTACGAGAAGGCTTTCAACGCAGGCGTGAACTTCGTCAATAAGCTACTAGAACTCCACAAAGACGCGCGTGATAGACCCGACTACAGGGAGAGGCTGCTGAGCATCATTGAGGCCAGCTATTATAAGAGGTTCGTGGATGCCTACGCCAAGCTAGTAGATCCAACGAAGATAGACCCCGGTAGAAGGAACTTAGTGGTGGAGGTGCTCAAGGACCTAAAGTTAGGAAATATAGACTTGGTTTACTTTGCGGGTTATATTAAACACCCAAATGGCACTGTTGAATTTGAGGAAGTCTTGTTTGAGGGCTTCATTGAGAGTCACTACCAACTAGGTGATAGCAATGTTTTCAATGTTCTCGCTGAAATGGAGAACTCGCGCCTAGTACTTTTTAAGTGGCACAACTCCTTCGTTTACCTCGTTTTTCCAAGCGTCGTCTTTGCTAGTGAAATCATGGATTTAATAAAATCAGGCAGAGCGCCCGAGGCCAGAGCACCGGCTGAGGCGGCTCCCGCGAAACCCGCTTCTCCAGCCAGGTTCAGGGTCAGGCCCTCGCGCGACATACTCGAGTCCATAGTGGCCGAGGCGCTGGCCTCTCTGGGCTTCAATACCAGGATTGACGTCAGGCTGCCGTCAAGAAGTGGCGGCTTCATTGAAGTCGATGTCTGGGGCGAGAAGAAGATCGGCGACGTCAAGTTCACGGTCTACGTCTCGTGCAAGAACTGGGATAAGGATGTTGACAGGAGCGTTGTAGATGAGGAGTTCGGCAGGGTCCTAAACTTGAGGGAGGTCCCCCACCTCAGGGTGCTGGTCGCTCGCAGGCTAACGGATCCGGCTAGGGAGGCCGCTTTAGCAGACGGGTTCCTGGTCGTAGAGCTCGGGGAGAAGGCCTCTGCTGAAACAGCCGAGGGCATATACGAGCTCGTCTACAAGAGGTTTAGAGACCTGTTCACGGGCATAGCACCACCAGAGCTCCAGAGGCTAGCGCTAGAGGTCAAGGCCATAGCCGAAAACCTCAAGAGCATAGCAGAGAAGCTGGAAAGAGCGGGCTATTAAGTAGCTGCTGCGGGCAACTACCCACCTAAATAACCCTTCCAGAGAAGTACAGCGCAGACAGCAGTTCGACCCGCAGCCTTGCGCAATGAGACCATGAAGTGCCTCTCTCACGGCAGGAACTTTAGTGGCGCATCGCGAATTCCGCTCTCGACTCATCAAACCCCCTTAACTGCTAAAGCTACAACCAACCGCTCTTAGAGCTTGCTCATCGCTGTTGATTTGAAGCTCCAATGCCAGCGCGCTTCTTCGCGTACTCCGCGAACTTCTCCAAGTGCCTTTCGAACGCCTCTCTGTCGCGCCTCTCGTACGCCTCCATCAGGACCCTGAACGCGGTCTCCGCTTCCTCACTCAG
>JBMFML010000053.1:0-1758 GCA_049970695.1 Desulfurococcaceae archaeon | reverse complement strand
AACACTTATGGAAAGCCGCCAGTAGGAAGCCACTCACTTGATTGCCTGTGTGTAGATGAAAAAGGCGGCAAGTACCTAGTTGATGTGAAATCCATGTATAAGTCTCGCAGACCCACGCCTCTAAGTAAAAGAGAACTTGAAACGGCATTACTCGCTAAGAGTAAGGGATTCAGAGTGCTGGTTCCAGTAGTCGTGTTTCTAGAAGACTGGAATGTTAGAATTGAATTGAGGGAGCTGTAAGCTTCTCAAAAAAGACCGCTCAATAATTCACAGAGCTGGCTAATTGCTTAAAAACCTAACTAGGTTCTTAAGTCGCCAATAGCTGTTTTAGTGGAAATCCCTAGATTCCCTTAAACTCCAAAATTTGGGCGATATAAGGAGCCTGCTATGCGACTCTTTGAGCAATACTCGAAAATTCCGTTCTTAGGTTTTCTTGTGCGCTTTTCCACGTAACGCTCTGTCATATTGCCTCATCTTGCGCTTTAGCTGCATAAGCTCGTAAGCGAAGTACAGAAAGCGTATAGACTTCAAAAGCGGTCCCGGGGGCTCCGTAGATGATGCTGTGACTACGTGGAGCTGCTCACCATGTTTAATTATGTGAAATACGTCAAGAAGCCCCTCATCGGTAAAATAGCATACCTCAAGCACGTGTTCGTCGAGAATTGAAGTATCCAAGATTTCTGCTATAGTACTGCTTCCTCCTGGAAGGACGTCTACCGTTCTCGTTCGAATAAGCTTGCTCCACCTAGCTGGATCTACGGGGTTGTGCTCTTTATCAAGAACCCTGCATATTCCCACTGCATAAGCAACTGTTGGCCCTGCGTTGTGCACTACTAGATATCGCTCGGCGAGCAGTCCTCCAGAAGAGCCGAGCTCCGCAACGAATTTAGGCCTTAACTGCCTTGCTTGAATCACTATTTGTAGCGCGGAAAGCTCTAGCTGAGTCCACGCTATTAAAAGTAGTAAGGCCTCAAAGAGCCTATTCGTAATTAAGCCGATAAGAAGGGTCACAGCAACGAAAGTCAAGACTATGGGAAGCTCCCAAAAAAGCCTAAGGCGGAAGCTCCTGCGCTCAAGCCGTCTCCCCTCATTCACGAATCCCGCCTCAAAGATCCATGCTCTATATTTCTGATCTAACTTAGCTGCTTTAAGCTCCTCGGCAACCAGCTCGAGTACTTCCTCGTAATTGAGGTCTATTAACCTTAAACCCCGTCAGTCGCGACCCGCAATACTGCGCTGTAACGCTACGCCAGCCGGGGTTTCCCTTATCCCTGACCGGGTTCGACTTTAAGCCTGTAACATAACTACCTGTCAGCCTCGGAACGAAGTCATGGCCGCCTTGGTTCGTGTTTATTGGGGAGTCCGAATGCCAGGTTAGTTGGGGGTAGAGATTGAGCAACACATTCTGCAAGCCCCTGACAGAGTTGGCCAGGAGCGATTTCCTCGACGTCCCAGCGGAGGCCGGCGTCTACGTGGTGTTCTGGGCTAGGAGTGGAAAGCCCGTGGCCATACCCAGGATCAGGGGCCTTGACGAGAGAGGCGTGCTCTACATAGGCTCGACCGCGGGTAGGAGGGGCTTAAGAAAGAGGATTAGAAGCTTATGGATTAGCATCCAAGTAGCTCGCGGATCTAGGAAGCGGAGGAAATACCCCCACACTCTCGGCGCCTCGCTAGCCTACACTGGGCTGCACGAGATGATAGCGGATCACGAGCTATGCGTGTGCTTTAAGGTATTTAGTGATCAAGACGCTAGGCACC
>JBMFML010000052.1:0-1768 GCA_049970695.1 Desulfurococcaceae archaeon | reverse complement strand
TGCTACTTCCGCGAGCTCTCTGTACATGTAGTGTGTTGCCACTATTGTCGTCTTGCCCTCTTTTGCTCTGCCTACGATATCTTCGAGTAGAATGCCTTGCCTTGCTTCGTCGAGGAAGGAGAAGGGCTCGTCGAGGACCAGGATGGGTGGGTCCAGTACGAGGGCCCTCACTATTGACACGGCCTTCATCTGCCCCGCGCTTAGTTTCTGCGCGGGCTTTTCGAGGAGCTCTTCAAGCCCATACCTGCTCACGTAGTGGTCGACAGCACCACTGTTCCTAACGCCTCTAATAGCCAATCCTAGCTCTACATTATACTTAACAGTACCCCTCAAGAGAATTGGCTTGTCGTGTACAAACACCACGTTCCTCCTCAGCGCGGTTTTCTCGCTGTCTCTCAGCTCCCAGAACTCCCTGCCATTCACGAGAACGAGGCCTTGAGAGGGCTTCATTATGAGAGACGCTATTTTCAGTAGCGTGGTTTTTCCAGCACCATTAGGTCCTACGACTACGTAGAGTCCCGGCTTCTTGAAGCCCAGGTTTACCTCTCTCAGGGCATAAGTCAAGCCGCCGTCGTAGCTGTGCCAGACTCCTCTGAGCTCTATTTCCATGTAATGCGCTCACCCAAGGCCTTTAGACCGAGGGCGATGACTACTGTAATGGATATTAGCACTAGACCGAGGTAAATGGCGTACTCGTAGTTTCCGATCGCCGTCTGTATGGCTATGGCCGTGGTCAAGACGTTCGTATAGCCTTCTATTCCGCCACCAACAATGAGGGCGACGCCTAGCTCGCCAATAGCCCTGGAGAAAGCCACTAAGTAGGAGGACAAGAGGACTGGTGCGAGCTCCTTGATTAGAAGCGCCGCGGAGCCCCTCTCCGCGCCACCCAAAGACAACACCAGCTCTCTAACGTATTCCCGGGCGCTACATACGTGCCTAATCATTAGTGTAAAGGATACGGGCAGCGCGACAAAGAACTCTCCAATTATGATTGCGTAAGGCGTGTAGAGAATGCGGAGAGGGCCTAGAGGGCCTCCGGGGTATAGGAGCATGTAGACTAAAAGCCCTACGACAGTAGTGGGGACGCCCACGAGAGACTCGAAAACGCCCGTGACCACGTCAACGACCTTCTTGGGCTTATTCGATACGTAGAAGCTCAGCGCCATTGCAGCAGTAAATGCCATGAGAGATGATGCGAGCGATACGTAGAGACTTCTCAAAGTCACTGAAAGCAAGGACTCGGCCACGGCCGTTCACCTGTAGTGGGAAAAGTGTAGAAGGACTTATGTGCTTTCCACTCAGCCCAGCTCTGCGAGGGAGCGCCAGGCTTCTTCAACTAGGGCTTCACTACCTCTAACCGGGTTCACGAGCCCCTTGTACACCTCCTCTAGCAGGTCTTGTCCGCGGCTAAGCACGTAGTCTCTCAGCTTGTAGGCCACGTACCACACAAATGGGTTGTCGCAGGAGGGTGCTTTTGACAAGTACATCGAGTACACGTTCACCAAGTACTTGAAGTCCCTCTTTAGCTCGGTCAAGACGCTCAGCTTACCCTCCTGCTTTAGCTTCAGGTACGTGCCCTCGTCTGTCAGCGTGTAGGCTCCCAGGTTGTCGCTCATTAGTAGCGTCTGGGCCATGCCCTGCCCGGACTTCAAGTACCAGGGCCTTCCCTCGGGGTTGAGCCCTGCGAGCCTCCAGAGCTGCAGTTCTCTAACGTGCGTGCCAGACATGTCTCCCCTGCTAACAAACCTGACCAGGCCCCTTTCGCCGG
>JBMFML010000051.1:0-1785 GCA_049970695.1 Desulfurococcaceae archaeon | reverse complement strand
AGCCACGGATGCGAGTTGGTCCCAAGGAGCCGCAGCGCTCTTGAAAAAGCAACTTGTAGAAGCAATGCCCCTAAGGCAGTTTCCAGTGCTTTCTACGAGTTCCGCAGCGCTTGAAATGCAGGGACCGGCTCTCAGCAGGCGCTTGCGCAGCCCGCCTCCGCGGCACGCGATTCTGTGCAGACCGGCTATAAGCCGCTTCGTGCCTACAACCTTGTTGAGCCCCTGGCTCGGAGGCGCGGGGTTTCTATGCGGAGGCTAGCGTACTTGCTGCTCGCAATAACAGTTATTGGCGTGCTCGTGTGGATGCTCAGGTACCCCGGGCTCCTCCCAGAGGAGCTCCGGCGCTTCGTCGAGGCCCACTACGCTATTATACAAGTAGTCGTGGCACTGGTCTTGGGCGCCTCGGTAGTGGAGCTCGTCTCCTCAATGGTTACTTCGAAAATCAAGCACCTCGGTGCAGAGGCCTACTTGATTAGAAACGTAGTCCTGCTGGCGGGCTACGTGGTCGTCGGCGTGGTAGTACTGGCAATACTTGGAGTCAGCGGAGAGAGCCTCCTGGCCGGTGCAACGTTCACGGGCCTAGTAATAGGCCTTGGCTTGCAGCCAGTGCTTGCAAACCTCTTCGCAGGCCTCATAATACTCGGCAGCGGCTTCGTCAAGCCGGGCTCCAGGGTCAGGATAGGCGGCACAGGCCTCCCAATATCGACCATAGCGTTCCCCGCGTACAAGGCCTTCAGCCTGGACTTCGTAGTCCCAGCGCTCAAGGGCATGGTAGTAGAAGTCGGCCTGATGTACACCAAGGTCCTCCTGGACTCAGGCGAGCTCGTCAAAATACCCAACTCAACGCTGTTCTCGGGCAGCATAGTAATTGAGGAAGCAGAGGAAGAGGTTAAGAAGTTCCAGGTGAGGTATGAGCTGCCAATAGACTGCGACCCCGCGCAGGCACTAGAGCGCATAAAGAGCTCCCTCAAAGACCTCGGAGACTTCAAAGTCCTCATAGAAGAGCAGAGCGACAAGAACTACTACATAGTCCTCGTAGTAGGCACAGCACCACCGGGCACGAAGCTCAGGGAGTTCAGGAGCCAGGTGCTGGCCAAGATCATACAGGCACATAGAGAAATGAAGACAAGCGGGCTCTGCGCCTCCCGCTGAAGACTGCCCCAGGGCTCTCGGAGCCGGGCAGCCGCTTAATCGGGCTCCCCGCGGGCTACTGCTTCTCTTGCTTGGCCCAGACGAGCTCTCTGCTATAGGCATTTCTCACAGCAGCCACTAAGAGGTAGAGCTGGGCCACTATCCACGTCCTAAAGGGCTTGTAGGCGAGCAGCACCGCTCCCAGTACAAGCAGCAGGGCTCCAAGCAAACTGCCCACCACTGCTGAGGCTACGAGCAAGAGCACTGCTGCTAGCAGTAGCCACGGGTTTACTAAGTGCAGAAAAGCCTCTACTAAGAGCACCCTTCTGAAAAGCCCTGGAGCTCTGCGCAAGGAGCCCTTCCTCAGAATTCTCGCAAAGCTCTGAATTAGGTGCTGGGCCCTCCTGATTCTCCACGCGTGGTAGCCCCTCCTGGGCACCAGCTCGGTGCACTCCAAGTCCTCGGCGACCACGGCCCTGTAGCCCATTAAGGCAATCATAGCCGCTGTGTGGCTGTCGTCGGCCCCCACGTCCGTTGGAAAGCCCCCCAGCTCTTCGAGCAGCCTCTTCCTAAACGCCGCCAGCTCGCCGTGGAACACTGGCGTGGACCAGAGCCTGCTCTCAGCAAGCCTGACGAAGTTGTAGAACCTCCTAT
>JBMFML010000050.1:0-1808 GCA_049970695.1 Desulfurococcaceae archaeon | reverse complement strand
CCTCATCAAAGCTCGTGCCAGACGTGGAGACGCAGAGGTTAGTCCAGCAAGAAATCTTTCCAACAGCGTTGAGGGGCATGGTCGAGGGCCTCTTCAAGCACGCCGGGATCGAAAGCCCCCTTGATGCCCACTCTTCAGCTTACCTCGCACTAAAAGTCACGACGAGGACTGGAGGCGGTAAAGCCGAGAGGAAGGGGTTCAAGAGGGGCAGGGTGGACAAGACGTACGCGTCCCTCCTCGGAGTGTTCAGTGGTTTAGGGGCAGATAGCTTGATTACGAGCGGTATACTAAAGAGGGTGAATGGGGAGCTCGAGTTGCTTGAGCCCGCGCCAGCGGAGCTCACAGACTCGAGCATAGCGAGGGCCCTCGAAGCACTCCTCGCGGAGAAGAAAGTGGACCCAACGAGGCCGGCTAGCTTCAAGACGGCGGTGGACGTGCTGCACTACCTCGAGTTGAAGGCTCTGCAGGTAACTGGAGAGCTGTTCAAGAAGCTCTTTGAAGAGCTGAAGGCGAAGGTACCAAAGACCGACGACGCGGTAAGGCTAGCACGCGTACTCAACGCTGTCCTGCCCAATGAAGACCCGGAAAAGGTGGGCTGCAGGCGCGTACTCTCGCACCTGGGGCTCCTAGAGCTTAGGGGGGTGGTCTCGAAGTGAGCCTGTGGGATTACGTGGAAGTTAGAGCCGACGTGTTCGACAAGTCCCTAGACGGCAGGTTAGCGCCCTCGCTATCTGAAGTAGTCCTGGGCAGTACCCACAGTATATACACTGACTCGAAGACCTTCCTCGAGAGCACGTACTTAACCGACTCCATGAGGAAGCTACTGAGAGAGGTCCTGGAAGCCCTCGCGTCTGGGAGCGGCAAGCTAATCATACTGCCGTCAGCCTTCGGCGGCGGCAAGACGCACTCAATGATACTGCTCTACCACCTCGTTAAGAGCCCTGACAGCCCAGAGTTCATGCGGGTAGTAGAGGATGCAATGGGGGCTGAAAGGGCGAGACAAATAAGCAAGGAGCTTAGAGGGGCGCGAGTAGTCGCGATCGACGGGACGAACAGCAAAACAGCTCCTTCGCCCATCCCCGGCGAGGAGCTCAAAGAAGGCGATGTGAGGGTCAGGACGCTCTGGGGCTACCTGGCTTTGAAAATCGGGCGCGACAAGTACGAGAAGATCAGGTACTACGACGAGAAGTTGATATCGCCCGAGAAGAGCAAGTTGCTCGAAGTATTATCCGGCGAGAGGGTTCTAGTGCTCATTGACGAGCTCGGGCCATACTACAACAGGTTTAAAGCCACCGACGAGTTTGCCAAGTACGCAGAGCAGGTTGTGATATTTCTGAGAATGCTCTCCGAGTGCACGAATGAAGCCGGTGTCGTGGTTGTACTTAGCCTGCCCGCCGAGCCGACTGGGAAGGCCGTGGAGGGCTACGAGGACTTCGTTAAGCAAGTCGAGCAAGTCGAGAAGGAGGTAGGCAGGGTTGCCATAAGAGTAGAGAGCCCCATAACAACAAGCGACGACTTCGCGGGAGTCTTGAAAAAGAGGCTCTTCAGTAAAGTGGACGGCAAAGGGGCGCTCTTCGCTAAGAGGAGGCTGAGAGAGTTAGCCGCTAGTTACCAGCAAGTCGTCAAGGACGTCTCTGAAGAGCTAGAAAAGCACTACCCCTTCCACCCGTTCTTCGTAATGACCTTGCGGGAGTTGGTCGAGAGGAATAGGGACCTGCAGAAGACGAGGGACGCGCTCAGAATCGCGCGTATGGTTCTCAGAAACCTGTATGAGAGGCGGGAAAAGGCCCTGCTCGTGATGCCCACAG
>JBMFML010000049.1:0-1834 GCA_049970695.1 Desulfurococcaceae archaeon | reverse complement strand
GTTTCTGAGAAGAGCTGGCACGTAGTGAAAGAGGCCAGGGTCTTCGGAGCCCCCGGGCAGGGGCGCGAAGGACCTCCTAGAGCCCAGCGACATTTTGATATTCTATGTGAAGCAGGGCGGCTGCGCCAGGCTCTGCGGGAAGTTCGCGAGGGCGTTCAGGGTGGCCTCGACCTGGTTCAGGGAGGAGAAGCCGTTGTGGCCGGATGAAGTGAAGGAGGCAGGGTCAAGTACCTGCGGAGAACCCGGCTGGAGCCCCTGAAGCCCGGAGTGGCAGACTTCAAGGAGCTCGCACCGCGGCTGAGCTTTATAAAAAAACAAGGAGAGGCCGCTCGCCTACTTGGTGAGAACGCCCGCAAGCTTCCGGGGGCCACTCCCAGAAGAAGACGCAAAGCTGATAATGGAGAGCATGAAGTAGCAACAGTGCGTAACTAACCATTCTTCAGTCTTATGCGATGTCTCAAAACAAACCCGAAGCAAAAGCCGTGGAGTTGGTTTTCCAGCACAAAAGGCATGCATAGGCTCTGCAAGAACTAGTTTTGGCTGGGGCGTTTCAGCCTAGATTCGCGCAGGTGGAATTGCTCCAATGGAGCCTAGTTCTCTTGTTCAGAAGTAGCCATCAGCTGTTTATCAGTTGAGGTTCTCTCCTATAGTAGCTTTGTGAACGCTTTTACTAACCCTACTTCTCCAAACAGCCGCGGACGCGAACAAGGGTTCCTAGCGCAAGTAGAACTTTTTTATAATATAAATTATAAAGAAGTAAAGATAAAGGCGGTGGGGGTTTAAGTGCATTCTCAAGCGAGTGGAGGCGCGTTTTTCAAGACATTAGCTGAAGCAACTATACCCCTTGGGGACCTCGACAGCGTAGCTAAGAATGAAGCCGGGTTCATAAGGATTCCTAAGCTCAGCAATTTACATCCATACCTAGCAAGGAGACCGACATCCACGGCTAGAGTGCTCACCCTAGCAGCCGTTCTCCCAGAAAATGTCGATCTCGGCGACTTTACTCGTGCCGTGGGCCTTGATAAGGTTGACCAAGTACCCTACGGCGTCCTATACCTCGTCAACCCAGATAGGAAGTACATAGCCGCGCTAGTTAAGAAGTACAGAGGTAAGGAGCCCAAGGACGTGATAGTCGTAGATCCCATGGCCGGCGGAGGCTCAATCCCTCTCGAGTCTTTGAGGCTTGGCTTCTACACAATAGCGGTGGACTACAACCCTGTCGCGTACCTACTCCTAAAAGCAACCCTCGAATACCCCGCTAAATATGGGAGGAGGCTCTACGAGGATGTTAAGAGGGAGGTCGAGGAATTACTAAACTGGGCGCGAAGAGAGCTGAGCCAGTACTATCCACCTGACGCGTACAACTACATCATAGCTAGGGGCTACAGGTGTCCAAACCCGAAGTGTGGGGGCTTAATACCAATAATCCATAGCACAAAGCTCGGAAAGAAAGGACCCTACATAGGGTTCAAGATAAACAAAGATGATAAAACATTTGCTGTAGAAATAACAGATAGTGAAACAATATTCGAGAGACTCAGATGCCCATACTGTGGAACACCCATAAAGGATGAAGTAGCATTAGAGAATTGGGTTCAGAAGCACAGAGAGTTGTTGGAGACTGCATTAAGCGGCGATGTTGATAAAGCTAAGGAGAAGATAAAGGACCTCCTAGAGACACATATACTTCTGGTGAAAGAGACTCCAGAAGGTTTCAAACCGGCAGGTGAGGAGGATAAGGAGGCGCTTGTAAAAGCATACCTAGATCTAGCTAGACAAATAAATGATCTACGGGATGTATTACCAGACGCTCAGATACCCAAGGAAAACGATG
>JBMFML010000048.1:0-1899 GCA_049970695.1 Desulfurococcaceae archaeon | reverse complement strand
CACTTCAACTCCCTCCCGGCTCTTCCTGAGCAGTAGCTCGGCAAACTCCTCTGAGAGCCAGGGCGAGGAGACGTAGACCCTCTTCTTCGCAGCCAAGACGGGCTCGAGGACGTGGCTTCCCAGGCCCTTAGAGCACAAAGCAGCCCTAAATACGGCCAAGGCAAACCACCACGATTATGAAAGCGCCTTCCAGGTATTTATGCGAGTTGGGCAACGCAGGGGTGATTGAAGGGCTACTCTCACCTAGAAACGACAAGCAATAAGCACGTTACCACCACGTTGACTACACTCTTGAGGTAAACTTAATAACGTTAATCTTACGCTTGTACCGCTTATGATATATGGGAATTCTGCTGTGGCGGTAATGATGGTAGGTGGTGATGGTTGTGCTGATGTTAGCTACACTAACACTAGCCTAACACTAGCGCCCCCATTGCCGCGTACCAGTTCCGCGCCCCTCACTACAGCCAGTTATTATTGAGTGCATTAACCTGACCGCGTCACTGTAAGTCTTCAACCTGTACGCGTACTTGTACCACGCGAGTATCGCCAGCGCGTTGTCGTCGAGCGTCACGTTCCTCCACTTGCGCCGCGCAAGACTACTACTTGCTCCACTTGCCAGCGAGACCACCAATGCCAGTACTACCGTCAACGACGGTATTATACGCTACTCACCACCTCGACGCCAGGTGGTGGATGTAAAATTAGATTGAGCCCCCCCGCCCGCCGGCCCGCCGGCCTAAATTTACACTCGTGGACTTGGGGGTGGTGTAAGTCTCGCCCGCGGCATCCGCGGCGTCCTGGCGGCGCACTTACACTGTGTGCGCGAGGAGTTTACAGCGCGGGAGAGAAGCGTTTACAGTAGACGCGCGAGTCGAAACTCTACTACCGGCCGATAATACGTAGGAGACCTCGGCCCACGCTATTGAAGCCTCCTAGAGTAGTCTCCGGGGCCTTCAAAAGCAGTACTCAATCAACTAAACGGCCCCCCGGCCCCAGGTGTACACAAGCCTTGGGTTTCAGCCGGCCCAGCTACCTCAGCGCGGTGAAGGTCTTCGACAGCAAGCCCAGGTAGGCCGGGTAGTACTTGTCCGCCTCGCCCAGCAAGTCCTCGTACCTGGCCTCGCTGACCTTGAGCTCTCCGAAGCGTGACTGGATAAACCTGGCCACCTCCCTCGGCATCACCTGTATCATCAGCCTCCAAGAAGCTTTCCTCATGTACTTGGGAGCCAGTAGGCCGTGGCCGCGTACAAATTTCTCTACAACCCGCCTGCTGATTCTGGACCCCTTGTACTTCTCTAGTAGCCTGAGCGTGTTGAGTGAGAAATAGACCCACTCACACGGCTTAGCCGTATCCTTCACGCCCAGGTAGTACCTGCAGAAGCCCTTGTCGTGGAGGCATACAAGCCTCCTAGTCTCTAGACCAACACCCGGTACCTCGATAACCTCGCCCGGGTTGAAAGTCTCGATAAGCGTTAGCGCGTGAGACAGTCTCAGCCCGCCTTCGAGCATCAGCTTGTACACTAGATAGTACTTCTCGTGGTTAGCCCTCAGAAACTCCATTGTTTTAGCGAGGTCCTCGGCGTTAATCGGGTAAGGCCTGACGTCAATCTTGTAGCTCCTGGAGGGCACTACCTCCATTAGCCAGCCGTAGACCTCGGGGCTTATCGCCCTCTTGTAGTACAAGTACTGGACGTAGTGCCTGAAGACGTTCCTCAACCACTTGTTCTCGTGGTTAATCACGTAGTCGACGAGCTCCTCGCTGAGCTCTCTACCCTCGAGGTACTTCTTAAACAAGTTCCTGTAGTAGCTTAGCGTCTCCGGGTCTCTTACCCTTCTTCTCTTCTTTCTCTCGGATAGAAACTCCTCAAAGCCCTTCTCCCAAGTGAACTTCACGTG
>JBMFML010000047.1:0-1901 GCA_049970695.1 Desulfurococcaceae archaeon | reverse complement strand
ATAATATTTGGTGGGATGCGTTTAGAGACTACGTCTTACATGGTCTATGCCTTGTTGACCTTGACAACGAACCCAGTAAAGAGATAAAGGAGTTTTGCAGTGCAACTAAGGATAAGGGGAAGTTCATTATAGGTGTCGGGTCTGGTAGAAAGCTCTTCCTAAAGCTACCATTACCACGCGACGATGAGGACGCCGTGTGTACTCTCGAGGCTAGTGATGGCAAGCTCTGGATGGAGTGTAATAGTGATGTGTCGCCTTACATAAGGGCCGTCAGCAGGGCTACCCCGGGTTGCCACGCGACTGCAGACACTGTTAAAGGCAAGAAGAAGGGCTTGTTCTGCAGTATTGACGGGGAGGAAACACTGAGAAACATAGCAGGAGTAATAGCTAAGAAAGCAGAAGCATACTATAGGCGTCGACAGAAAGAGTAATGATTATTGCCCACAGCTGTGGTATACCCGCCCGAGGCATAGTAAATTTTAAAAAACAAACAATTCATCTATATAACTTGAGAAAAACATGGAGCATAGGACAAAGAAGCGTGAAAGAATAATTAGGTGGATAGAGACCGCATACGAGCTTGCCGACAAACTTATCGACGAGATAGTATACTTCTGCGAGAATATATACGACTACGACACGGATGATGAGTGCTACTCAAATCACGCTAGCAGAGACCCCCTAGAGCTTGCTGAATTATACCTTGGCGAGAGAGACGTAAAGCGTCTACAACGATTGCCTGAAAATATTTACGAAGCCTTCTTCGTCGATAAAGTAAGCGAGGAACTCCAAAGGCTTGCAGAGGAGTCATTAACGTCGAGCGAGTACGAGTCAGAGGAGGACGAGTACTACTAGGAAGAGAAGGGGCGTTCACAAAAATAATTATTTTTCTTCTCACACGCCCCTACACTCAAACCTAAGAGTTTCCCCGTCACGCAATAGATAGTTGGATAAGGGACTAAATAGTTTGATGTGAACTCTCGCATTCCAGGCTGGCGATACAAATTTAAGCCGGTGCGTTGGTTGTATGCTTGATGCAGGGGCAACAAGTTGAGAGAATTTCAGCCGGTGCGCTGGCCGTATGCGCGTCTTGCGGTCGCGCACCCGGGGTTAAACGCTTAGAGTTTAGCGAGAACTTTGTGGGCTGGGACGCTTTAGGACATACTGGCCTCGTTTGTGAAACATGCTATGACTTGCTGACTGATACACGGTACAGGAAAAACCACTGGGTGCTCACAGATTCAGGAGTCAGGTTTCTAGACAAGGACGAGTTGAAGGAGGTTCTCAAGAACCCGCCACCAGGCTCGCTTGTATACGTCAGGGCGTCTGGCAGAAAGCTATCGTTTGCCCGTGCGCTACGGTTCAGGAGTAGTGCGTGCTTCGTAGCACTTGTACATGAGGATGAGGGGTTTGTCTATATGCCTCGCAACCGGTACACACAGCTGTGGGGGCTGGCAGAGAGGGCTTTCAACGTTTTCAAGAGGAAGACCACGCTCCTTGAAGGTTGCAGTACAGATGACTGGGTATACGATGAGTTATGCCGTGAGGTTGAGGAGGCTAGGGGTGACCCGGCTTGGCGCATAATAGTCCGTGCTCTATGACGGAGAGAGAGGTGGAGGAGGCGTGGGTGGAGGTTCTAGCGTACGTGTGGAACGCGGTAAAGTGGAGGCGCATCCGTGGCCGGAAATACCTGGACGTCTTCGAGCACAGGGTCGAGTACGCGAAGTACGAGCCAGACCCGGCGTCCTTCCTGCAACGACTGGCAAACGCCTTGTCGATACAGGGCGTGGACGCCCCAGTCGAGAAGCTGGAGGCGTTGCGTGGGTGCGGGGACTTGGCTATGAGGGTGATACGCAAATGGACAAAGGTTATAGTGTTGAAGGCATCGATCCGTGCCAAAG
>JBMFML010000046.1:0-1915 GCA_049970695.1 Desulfurococcaceae archaeon | reverse complement strand
GGCTGCGCCTCCAACGTCTCCTGGCTCTACAGGAGTAGATGAACAAATAAGAGTAGAGCTTCAGAACATATTCCTCGACTTGTTAAGCTCTGCACAGAAGTTGAGCTATGAACTGGCAACGCTCGAGGCGAAGAGCTCGTACACTGCTGAAGAACTAAAAGACTTGCTTAGTGCTGCGAGAGAAGTGGTTTCAAACGTTAAGAAGATGCACAGGTTCTTGGAGAAGCATTCTAAGAGAAGGTAGCGTAGATGGCAACAACAGCTGAGAAGAAGCCGGTTCTGGACCTGACAATCCTGCCAGTAGAGGTTGAAGTAGACGACTGTACAGCCGTGATTCTGGAAGCAGCTAGGCTGAATCTTCCATGGGAGGAGTACCAGGTCGCAGTCCAGGTACAGTGTAAAGACGCCGTCTCAAACGTATTTCACATAACGTACAAGGACAGTAAGGAGCTGACGCAGAAGCTGAAGACCGAGGTCGCCAAGTTCAAGTACGTGATCTTCCTCTTTGGGAAGGAGAGGCTCAGACAGCTGGGTATTGTTAAATAAGTAAAATAACCTGTTTTTTTGAATATTTACTATTCTGGGTGGTGTGTTGCAGGAGGGTCCTGAAAACGTAGTTGACATAGACGTCAGCCTACTGCTCGAGATAGACCCGAACGCTTCGACACCCGTGCGAGTAGAGCCAGCCGCGCTGACCCTCAAAGACCTGGAGGGCATTGACTGGGACTTAGTTGCTAGTAGTGTACTGGGTGTTATGGATCCGATCGGCCAGCTGAGGGACTGGCTGGCAGGCGTCCTGTCTAATTTCATTGACATGATAAAGAAGGCGTTCGAGGCGCTCATGAGGCCGGTCTCTGACGCTGTTTCAACACTGCTAAGCTGGGCGAAGGGCATCGGAGACGCGCTCGTAAAGCTGGCAGACATGTTGAGGGGCGTGGTGGTAGACCCCATACTCAAGGCGCTCGACTGGGTCTCAAAGACCTTCCCGGCCATTGCGGACGCGGTGTCTAAGTTCGTGAGCCAGGTCTTCGACGCGCTGGCCAGGTTGCCCGACGCTGTGAGGGACTTCGTGACAAACGTAGCCGAGCTCTTCTCCGGCCTAGCAGAGAAGATAAAGGACGGCTTGACCTGGCTCCTCGAGCAACTCGGTAAGTTGCCTGATCTAGTCAGGGACCTCGTATCTAAGGTCTCGGGCTTCTTTACAGACTTGGCAGACAAAATAAAAACCGGGTTCAGCTGGTTCATTGAGCAAGTTGGAAAGCTACCTGATGTCGTTAAAGACCTGGCGTCCAAGGTCTCAGACATCTTCTCAGACTTGGTCGACAAGGTCAGGTCGGGCTTCTCTTGGTTCGCGGAGCAGGTGGTGAAGCTACCAGACACAATTAAAGACTTAATATCGAGAGTGACTGGGTTCTTTGCTGACTTGGTCGACAAGGTCAAGGCAGGGTTCTCGTGGTTCCTCGAGCAACTGGGCAGGCTACCGGACATCGCTAGAGACCTGGCCTCGCGTGTCGCAAAGGTAATTACAGACATTGCAGAGGGCGTCAGGGTCGGGTTTGCGTGGCTCCTCGAGCAACTCGGTAAAGTGCCAGACCTGGTAAAGTCGTTGGCTGCTAGGATAGCTGACGCCTTCGCAGACCTGGCGGGCAGAGTGCGAGAGGGCTTCGCGTCCCTACTGGAGCTACTGGCCAGGACACCGGAGGCCGTTAAAAACATAGTACTTTCAATTCTTCTTGATTGCTTCCCAAGATGATATTCTCCGCCAATGAGCTACCCCAAGTTAACTTTCAATTCTTCTTGATTGCTTCGCGACTTGAGGTAGTCGTCGTACGACACGAAGTAGCCGAGACCTTGCTTTCAATTCTTCTTGATTGCTTCTGGTGAGAGGATAGCTATACCGGCGATCGACAAGTAC
>JBMFML010000045.1:0-1964 GCA_049970695.1 Desulfurococcaceae archaeon | reverse complement strand
ATACGAAGAATTGAAAGTATCGTACAGCTCGCTGACCAATCCACTTTACGACACATCGAATACAATACGAAGAATTGAAAGTCTCTCTCAAAAACTGAATTTGGGTTTGGGATTTGGATCCGGGAATACAATACGAAGAATTGAAAGAGCGTGAAGCTCTCTCTGCGGTCTCTGTCATACAAGTGCACTGAATACAATACGAAGAATTGAAAGGAAAGGATCTACGGCTTCTTCAAATCGGTTGTGGACTTCTTGAATACAATACGAAGAATTGAAAGCATGAAATACTTGAAATTATGAAGTCGAGTAGAAAATTAACCAAGGAATACAATACGAAGAATTGAAAGTCCGCGGGGGGAGGGGCTAATTAAGTGCTATATCCTTAGAATACAATACAAAGAATTGAAAGAATGGAAAACACATTTTATGAATATATCCCAGTGGATATAGAATACAATACGAAGAATTGAAAGGTCGTGTAGCTTATGCTCGCAACTGCACTAGAGCTTGTTATGAATACAATACGAAGAATTGAAAGTTGGAGAAGTACAACAATGATCCGCGCGTGGCGATTTTAGCGGAATACAATACGAAGACGAAGAATTGAAAGCGGCTGGGAAAAAGCACTAGTCGTGGTGATGGTGGTGCTCGTGCGGCGGGGGCTCTGCGAGCTCTCTCAGCGAGCCCTCGGCGAGCATTCTCAGCGCTTCTTCCAGGGTGTAGAGGCCCCCGCCCTTCTCGGGCAGCGCGTAGACTTTTATGCCGAGCTCCCTGAGCCTCCAAAACGCCCCAGCACCGATGCCGCTGACTACTACGGCGTTTACGCCGCTCCTCGCCAGTGCACCGACTACTTCGTGACTCCTTCCAGAGCCGGGCTCTCCGCGCGGGCCCCGAATAGTGCCCACTACTCTGAAGCCCTCTTTCGACACCTCGGCTATGGCATATTCCTGTGCCCTGCCGAAGTGCGGGTAGACGTACGTGCCCGTGCTCGTGGACACTACTGGAACTGCGACGACGAGCCTATTCATTCTGAGGGCCCTTTCTTCAGCCCTTTCTTGAGCTCCTCAATTCTCGCGTCAATGTCCTTCAGCACTACATCGTGTATGTACTTCTTCAAGTCCTCTAAGTACTTGAGCTCCGCCTCGGCTGTGGGCGGCGCGTATGGGTAAGCGTAATGCCAGTACTGCCAGCACCAGCCGGGCCACCACCAGCCGGGCCTCAGCCATGGCGGCAGGTGGCTCCAGGGCCCTCTTCCGGGATATGGGCCGGGCCAGGGCCTACCCCACCAGGACACCGCTCTCACCCGTGCTTGAAACCTGTTTCCGGGTTAATAAGCCCTCACCGCTGGGAGCCCCCTGTTTGAGTGAAACGAGTTTCAGCGGCTTGCCCTCGGAGAGGGCCTTGGCGATCTTGAACCTGGCGCCCTCCAGGATCCTCCAGAAAGTCGCCTTGGACACCCCCATTCTGCCTGCGGCCTCCTCCATGGTAAGCCCCTCGATGTGGACGTAGGCGAGGGCCCTGACTTCGTAGTCGTAGATCTCCACGCAGTCTTTCACATCGAGGCTCTCAGAAGGCTTCACAGGGATGTACAAGACGCCCTCGGGAACGCTGGGGCCCGCGCTGGGAGGCAGCGGGGGCCCGCGCCTCCGCATCCAGCCACGCCTGCAACGCCTGCGCACGAAAAGCACCCAGCCTCTCTATTGAGGCTATAGCCGGGTTATAAGGTCCCAGTGAAGGCGACACAATACTGAGTGGAGTGAGAATTAACGACGTAGATTCCAAAGACCTCGATGTGGCAATGGTCTTTCAGAGTCGTGCAATATGCCCACACACGACAGCGTATCAAAACATAGAGCAACCTTCGTGGGCGTTCAGCCCATGAACACTATTTTGGGCAAACTCAAGAAGCCCTCATTAATAGCTATTGGAGATCTCGGCATCGAAGCCAACAGGGCGCTCGACAC
>JBMFML010000044.1:0-2036 GCA_049970695.1 Desulfurococcaceae archaeon | reverse complement strand
ACTCTCGCGTCGTCTGCGAACGGCCTCACTGCAATGTAGCGCTCCCAAATAGGCCTCCACTCCTCGGGAACCCTGTGCACTTCAAAGGACTTCTTGATGAGCTCCGGCGTAATTGACACGTACTCTGCGAGTGTTGCCAAGGTGGATGGTGTTGGCACCAGCTCCCTGCCGACCAAGCCTAGGACTGCCTTTACAATGGACTTGTATGCCTCAATTTCGACCTCGTGGAGCGGTATGACCTTGCTGATTTCTTCAACGAGCTTGTCCACGTCCTCTGGCTTCACATAACCATATGCTATTCTGTAGAGCAGCCAGCCGGATACCCTAGACCACCACACCCTAGCGCGCTCAACGGCTTCAATATCTCTGAGCTCGGCAATCATCTTAGTCCAGAGCTCGAGGTACTCGACGTCGTGCTGCAAGGACATCTCGACTCCAACAATCTGCTTTGAAATCTTCTTGTAATGCTCGTTCAACTTCTCGACGAAGCTCCTGAGCCTCCTAAGTGCTTCATCTTCTGTGATTGCCAGTGTTCTCACGCCAGACCTCAAGTAGCTGTAGTACTCGCGGTATAGGTCTAGCACCCTGTCCATTAACATCCTGAGCTCCAGCAATCTACGCTCATGAGGCAACCACCTAACTGGCAGGTTGATCCAGCCAGAAGTCCAGACCTTGCGCTCGGGATCCCAGTAGCCGACCCTGTAAGAAGCTGTTATCAAACCAGCCAAGCTCTTCTCGGCTATGTCAATCGTAATTAGACCTTCTTTGAAGAGGTTCAGCCAGCCAGTTCTCAATAATGTCATTTCATCGGCTATTGCCATGATGTTTTCCGCCACGGTGACTACTGGCACCCACGCTGGGTGGAGCCCGGTTGCCTGCAACAGCTTGGAGAACCAGGTCAGATCCACTCGCACTTCTGATGCAGGAGACGCGTCCATTAGCTTGGGCACGACCTCGACCAGCGGCGCGTAGGACTCGAAGCCAACACCGAGCTGGGCGAACCTCTCGGACATGAGCTGGAATATTCCAAACCTAGACATCCATCTCATATCAATTTTTGTTGGTATGTCAGCCGCAACGTCAACAAGCAGCCAAGAGTCAGCAGTCCAGCCGCCAAGTTTAGAAACAACTTCTCTGCCAACAGGTATTCCGTACATCTCCGTCTTGTCCGTGAACCAGCTGAAGTTGCTGTACTCGAGCCACTTAAAGTAGGCGTTTAAGGCCGTCTCGAAGGCTTTGACCTGGTCTGGGCCGGACAGGGCCTTCTGCAGGTCTAAGGGCGATATGGGCTTCCCGGCGCCGACCTCCTCTGCTTCTTTATTGAATATTGTTGCGATAGTGTCCGGGGCCTTGAACCACAGCATTCCAGACAATGCGCGCATGTAGAACGCCCACAGCTTCTCAAACGATGGATACTTGAACGTGAGCAGGTACATCATAGTTGTCAGGTCCTCGTTCCAGCCCCTGACCCACGCGACTTTCTTCATGACGTCCACGCCGGGGAAGATGTCCCTCTGTGTCATCCTGGCCATTTCACTGTGCGTCGGTAGCTCGAAGACGTGAGACAGGTATACCTTGCGCTCGGCTCCGAAGCGGTCAATGAACTTCACAGCCAGTTGCTCGGGGTCAGACGTCAAGAAGTCTATGTACCACTTGGGGAGGCCGTATATCTTCAAGTGTGCTCTTATAGTGGCAAGGTACTTCTCGAGCGTCTTCCTGTCCTTAACGCCCTCCGATAGCGCCAGCATCCTCCTGGCGTAGTCGATTAGGGACGTCTCCGAAACCGGCCTGATGAACATGTTGACCTCTGCCCCTTTTTCGAGCTCTTCTTTTAGAATGTCCCCGAGCAGTTCGTGCACTCTTGAGTCATAATATGCGACAACTCTAGGTACATAGAGGTGCTGCAGGTTCACTGTAAACATGCTTGCTACTGCCATGCTCACGCCCATGGCATAGCCGCTCGTGAACATCTCGAATCCGCGCGTTACTGCGTCAGCCAGCTCCGATAGCTTTATGCTCCACTTGGCGCCTCCCGC
>JBMFML010000043.1:0-2128 GCA_049970695.1 Desulfurococcaceae archaeon | reverse complement strand
CGAGAAGTACGGAGTTGGCGAGCAGATCGTAGTAGAGGTGCATACTCTTGAGAGATTAGGATATGCCGTAGACGTGGTTACACATAAACTAGTAGAATCACCAGGAATACTCATGATTTAAAGAATAGTAGTTGCCCGTTCTCGTTAGCTTAATCACCCCCGGCATACCACGTCGATGTGCTAATCAGAAAGCAGGGATTCTCTTAGAGACAAAGCCTTCACGAGCCGTTTTGGGTCTCGTGATGATTTGCAAGGTTTGTTAGCGATTTTCTTATAGAGCCCTTCGATGCGGGTAGGCCCCCGCTCGCTGCACTTCGCAACGCCCTCTCCAACGCGCTTCAGAGCCCGCGCAGGCTTCAAAAAGAGTGCTCTGTAAGGGTTTTTACCTGCCTTCTGGTTCTACTACGACCGCCGTGCCTGTGGCTGTTACTACTATGAAGCCCTCGAGTATTTCCGAGGTCTCGAAGTCGACGCCCACGACAGCGTTAGCGCCTAGCGCGAGGGCTTCTCGCACGAGGTCTTCTACGGCTTCTTCCCGCGCCTTCTTCAGCTCGCCTATGTAGGACTCTCCACGGCCCCCGAACACTGCTTCTAGGCTTGCTGCAAGCCTGCCCAGGGCGCCCCGCGTTCTAATGCTAATACCAGTCACAATGCCCAGGACCTTCACAATCCTGTAGCCTGGAATAGTCGGAGTAGTGGCGAGCATAATGGAGCTCCTCGAAGACACAAACACCACCCCGTGGTTATAGTGTGCCCTGCCCATGCTTTATTTTTGCCCTAAGCCGGCCTCTGCTCCCGAGCCCTGTGCAGGGTTAGGCTCTCTGGCGCTGCAGTACTCGCTGAGGCTTCTCAAACCAGGGGAGGGCTAGATAAGGCAGCAAGGCGCGTTCGTGGCTTGCAGAGCGCTGGTAAGCAGTAGTGGTGCTCTAGAGTGGTTCCTCGCGCGAGGGACTGGTTTAGGCAGGTGCTCGGGGACTTAGAGCTTGCAAAGAGGCTCGTGGAGGCCGGGTACTGCGAGTGGGCGTGCTTTATTGCTCAGTAAGCAGCCGAAAAACGTCGAAGCCCTCTACCAGTGGCTTGGGTTTGGGATCTGGAGAGCCCTGCTATAGGCCGCTCACTCAGTGCTGCTTTCAAAAGCGCAGGGGCTTGTAGGCAGTACTCCCGAGACCACCATGGAGTACTGCATGAGGCTGAACAAGTACTACGCGCCTACTAGATGCTCGTCGAGCCAGTAATAGTAACGTGCAACGAATTCGCAAAGCTGCTGGCCAAGAAAAACCCCCTAGTAGTCGAGGCCTTGGAAAGGGGAGTGGTTCTAGTAGATAAATTGGAAATAGCAAAGAGCCGGAAAACACCTGCCCCTTGCTGAGCTCTTACAAGCCACTTGCAGGCACCGCGCTCTCAGCTAGTTCTAGTACTCTGGTAGCCAATGGGAACAAGCACTCTTACTCCAGCTGCTTTGGCCGCTGCAGCCTGCCTTTCATCCAGAGTAGCGAGGGGAAGGTTCTTCTCCGAGGCCAGCGCAATGTACAAAGCATCATATACGGTTATGTTGTTTTTAAGTGCTATTTCAAATGCCTTGTCGAGGTACTTGTCTCCTGGTTCCACTAGTACGTTGATTCCAACCATAAGGTGTAGAACCTGGCGCAGCTTGGCGGCTACGTCTTCGCTAATAACTTTTCGAACTGCGACATCCTTCCAAACAGCATTTAGTACTTCTTTTAAAGCCAAGTCGACAGTCACGCACTGCTTTACGATGTCGGCTAGCTTCTCCCAGTTGGGCTCCTTTCTAATGAACGCTGCTAATACAGATGCATCAACGACTATCACGGTCCTCCCTTATGGAGCCCACTGAAGAGCCCTGGGGCGCTGAGTATGGTATTTTGGATAGCTCTTCGATTACGGCTTTAATGTTCTCCTCAGCTTCTAGCCGCCTAATAGTGTCTTCTATGAACTTTCTAACCTCCGCTGCCCAGTTGATTCTGCCCTTGTACTTGTCCATTTTCGCCTTCAACTCCTTACTAATCTTAACGCTGAAAACCGCGCTCAAGGTGTAAACCCCCTAACAAATGCGCTGGTATACCAGTTAATAAACCTGAAGGTAGTCCCAGGCTACAGAAAGCTCCGC
>JBMFML010000042.1:0-2183 GCA_049970695.1 Desulfurococcaceae archaeon | reverse complement strand
CACATCTAAGTATGTGAGGTGGTGGGCGTGAGCTCGACCCCCACTCCAGAAGACCTCATGAAAAAGATCAGAGAAGACATTGAGAAGGCGTTGAAGGACGCGGAGTCTATCGCCAGGTCGGCGCAGCAGAGCTACCAGCAGCTCGCGAAGCTGTCCGATGAACTGAAGAAGCTGGCCGAGGAGCTGGGCAGGAAGCCCAAGACGAGCACTGCTACTCGGTGAGCTCTTAGATGAGCTGGCGTGGACTAAGACATAAGGGAGTCGAGGTCCTCTTTCCGGAAGAGTGGAACGCTGTAGTCGACTCTCTAAACGACCTGTACTCGATACTACTCACAGGCACAGGCGACGTTTATTTCGACGAGCTGGTGGCCAATAAAGCAACGTTCAACACTAGGCCGGTTGCCGAGGGCAGAGCTGTCCTACTCGACGGCGACCCCATTTCAATCTACAATATTTTTGATTATGCAAGGGACAAGATCGCAGAGGCAGTGGATTCCTCGTCAACTGCCCTATACATTAAAGACATAAGAGACAAGGTCGTCGCCATTTCAGTTGATGTATATGGAAACGTCGGCATCAGGGTAGCAGAGCCCCTCGACGAGTACTCGAGAGTCAAGGTGGCGCCGCCGTCGGAGATTCTAGACGAGTTCAAGCCGGTATCAGCGTCGGGATCAGTTACAGCGGCAGACAACACCGCCGGTCTCTCAGTAGTGTTGTTCAAGGGCGGCAGGCCTAACGTCAATATGTATTACAGTGCTGGTGGCGCGGCAGAGATAATGTTCGAGGTCTCTCTCGATGGAGTGACGTGGAGAACGGTTGACGTGATTTCGCTTTCAGCTGGAGGCTCTGGCTTCAAGGTGTATACCGGTATTGCATACCCGTGGGTCAGGGTGTATAGCCCAACCACGGCTGTGGATCTCAAGTTCGAGCTAGTAGCGTCGAGGTAGAGCGTCTTGCGCTACTGTCTGTTTAAGACAATGCATGAATACAGGGCATCATATGCGCTACTATTTCTAACCGGTTTGATAACCGGCCTAGTGGACGCGCTGGTTCTAGACTTCACTATCAAGGCATTCCTGTGGGCCTTCGCGCTGGTGCTAGCGCTTATCACCGTCTCGTATGAGTTTATAGTCATGCCCACACCAGAGAAGCCACTGCTACAAGCAACCTTGTTCATCGTGCTCGGGGTGGCGGCGCTTTTATCGTCACATCATTTGACTTGGTTGTCTGTGTCGGTCATGCTAGGCAGGGAGGTCTACGACAGGCTGTGGCTCGCGCCAAATGTCTACATTGACCTCACTTTATACAACACAGTAATGCTTTTTTCACTAGCCTCGTCCCTCGCTTATCTCGTCTACATAAACATATGCAGTTGTGAAGAGAGATGAGGCTCAACTTGTGTTGCGGGGACGACGTCAGGCTAGGATACATCAACATAGACGTGAGGAAGACAAAGCCCAATGTATTGGTGCTGGACTTAGAGAAGGAGCTCTTGAGGCCCTTCCCGGACAACTCCGTTGACGAGATAATTGCCCGCGACTGCGTAGAGCACATTTCTTGGCGCAGAGTCGAGGACTTACTGAAAGATATGTTCAGAGTACTGAAGTGCTGTGGGCGTGTGTATATTCAAGTCCCAGACCTCGAGGCAATAGCGAGGAAAATCATCTTGAACCCGGACTTCTGCTACGGAGGGCTCTGCGGCTGGAAGGCAATAAGTTTTTGGGTCTACGGTGGACAGGACTACCCCGAGAACACGCACAAAGCAGGCTTCACAATACCGACTTTGAAGAAGTTACTGGAGTCACTGGGGTTTGAAATAGAGACGATCCAGAACGACGGCGGTACAAACATCATTTGCTGGGCGAGGAAGAAGTGCTGAGCCTGTGGTACGTCTACCCCCGCTGGCACAAAGTCTCGTTCACACTAATCGCTGAGAAGCACGTCGAGTACATCCGCAAGGCAGGGGTTAAAGTGCACGAGGTAGACGAGCTGGCGCTTCCGACACTATACCCCGCCTCGGGGCCGGTTACAATAGTCCACCCGCACTTGTACATAATGTTGAGGGTTCTCCAGGCCCACAGCCGCAAACTGCCCCCGAAGGCCGGAGTCTTGGATGCAGAAAGCTTGACGTATTGGAGGTCAAAGTACAGCTCAATAATTGCCGTGGACGTCTGCGATAGTGA
>JBMFML010000041.1:0-2374 GCA_049970695.1 Desulfurococcaceae archaeon | reverse complement strand
GTTGTCAAAGGTGGGAGGGCTCTTGCAATAGGCCGTGATGTCGACGTGTACGTCCAAGTGCTTGCAGTAGCCCGCCCTCCCACGGACTTCGTCGAGCTCTACGTGGGCAGGCTCGAGGCGCCGTGGCTCCTGCTCAAGGGCCTGAGGGATGTGGCTCGAGAGCACGTCGAAGAGCTGGAGAAGCTCATTGCCCGGGGCGCCGACAGGAGGCTCGTCGAGGAGTTCACCAGGCTCATCAACGTCAACATGTGGGTCGTGAACAAGACTAGCGGCGACGTCGTCTGCGCGTACTCAGACTACTACGGCTACAAGCCGTACGAGGCCCTCAGGAAGCTCGTCACTCTGAGGGTCTCCGTGGACCTGGACGGCCTCTGCAGAGAGATCTCGCGGGTCAGGCGCCCTGTTAACGTGTACAAGGAGCTCAAAGCAGTCACTCGCGAGCCGCTCAATGAAGGGGCCCACGTGGAAGCCGGGCTCTTGCCAGTAGCTCATGCCAACGGAGGCTACATCATCTTCAGGTGGAGGCTGAACAACACTATAAGACCAGAGAACCTGACCTACGACCCCCGCTACCTGAAGTACAAGGACGGCATACTTTACTTCAAGACCCCCATTTACATCTTCAACAACACGTGCATTCCCAGCAGCGTGATAGACACATCTATATTCATAGCAAACACCAGGAAGACGGGCTTCTACATTACTATTGGAGTGGGTGGAGGGCTCATAGCCAAAGCCACAAAAGGTGCTTTGAGACCGCCCGATATTGTCATATATAAGAGCAGTGATGCCGAGCTCCAGTATGTGCGTGGCGGGGAGGACTTTCCATATCACTACGCTTGCAACGCCTCCTTCTACTACATATGGGCTAGGCCCGTAGTGGACTACTTGCAGGAGGAGCTGTGCTACTGCGAGCACGGAGCGTGCTACTGCGACTTAACCGGCAACGAAAAGGTTGAGCATAAGATAACACACGTTAGCCTAAGAGTATCTGAGTGGGGTGCGCTAGAATACGATGGCGGCTTTGAGTACATCACACGAGACCACTGGATAAACTCATTCAAAGAGGTGTACTTCAACTCAACATACTCCTCATGGAGATACTTCACCACTCTCGATAACGTTAGAAGCGGATTCTGGTTCTCAGACATATACAAGTGGGTTGATATATGCAATGCAGGCTGGAGGCTCAGCATTAACCCTGGAGGGTTCTTGGCACTCGCCATACCCAAGCTAGCGCCAGCCTACCAATACCTTGCCTCTATACTAACGGTGACGCTTAGCCATGAGGACGTAAGTGCTCTCGTAATTGATGGGCGAGTACTAATGCACAATTACGTAGTCCCAGAGAGCATATGGTTCAGGTTCAACAACTTCGACTTCTACCAGGGCTCGTGCAAGTACAAAGTCCCCGTGATGTTCTACATCGAGGCGTACAACTACGGCAGCCCGTGCCCAGGCAGCTGAAGCGAAGTCGAGCCGCGCAGCCTATTTAACGCGCTTTTACGCGTAAACCCCTTGGCCCCCCTTGACTCATTATTTTAATTAGAAGCGCTCTCCGCCCAAGCCTTTAAACCGCTAAGCCTGTTTTCACGCGGGCCTCTACTGCAGGCGGCTGCACAGCCGTGCATGCAATTGACTGCCAAGAGCAGGCGCCCCAGCTATCGAAACTCAAGATCGTGGGAGTGCGAGTATTGACACGGCGTGGGGCGCTTTTTGTCGAGGAGCGAGGCTCTGCGGAGGCTGGACAAGGCCTTGTAGGACTTGGAAACGGCTTTGATCCTGCACAAAGAGAAGGGGTTTAATGCAGCGGCGCTATACTCCCACTAGGCAGCTGAAAAGGCCTCTGAGGCCCTCCTCTACCACATCAATGAGGCCCCCCTGGGGCCGCAGCGTTAGGCTCCTCCAGAGGTACTTTGTTGCAACCGGCTCCAGCCCACCAAACGACTTAACGATTTGCGCCAGGGAGCTAGGCAGGTACTATATTCCATTGAGGAACGCCCATCCCGCTGTAACACCCCACGAGGCCTACGACGAGGAGGCCTCACAGAGGGCTGTTGAGTGCGCCAAGAGAGTTGTCGAGTATGCGAAGGAAGTCGTGCTGGGGAGAACTGAATAGAGTCGTGGGGGTTCTAGTCGAGAAGTTCAGGCCAGCAGCAGTCGCGCTCTTTGGGTCGAGGGCGCGGGGCGATTTCAAGCCGTGGAGCGGCTACGACGTACTCATAGTTGCCGACTTCGAAAAGCCCTACTTGGAGAGGCTCGGCGAGGTCATCGAAGCAGCCTCCGGCTCGATACTGCCCATAGAGCCGCACCCGCACACGCTCGGAGAAGTCCTCAATGCTAGACCGCGGAAACCCGCTAGTAGTGGATGCCC
>JBMFML010000040.1:0-2572 GCA_049970695.1 Desulfurococcaceae archaeon | reverse complement strand
GCCCGCCTAGCCGGCGGCGCTGCGCCTCGATCGGCAGGGCCTTCAGCGGTGGGTGGGCCTTCGACTTATAACGAGCTTATTGTTTGACTAAAAACTCGTTATAAGTGGCTTCTCCCCGGTTAGTGGGCTTTGGTGGTTTGCGTGGATTTAGAGGGTCTGGACTGGCTCGGCGAGTCGCTGGATAGAGTCAGGGCCCGCAGGCCGCTGGTCCACAACATAACGAACTTCGTCGTCATGAACACCACTGCAAACGCCCTGCTGGCCCTCGGCGCCTCGCCCATAATGTCCCACTCCATTGAGGACATAGAGGACTTGGTTCCGGCTGCAGACGCCGTGGTGCTCAACATTGGAACCCTCGACGAGTACTTCGTGTACTCAATGCTCAAGGCAGCGCAGATAGCCAGGAGGCACGGCAAGCCCGTGGTGCTGGATCCCGTGGGGGCCGGCGCGACTAGGCTGAGGACCGAGGCGGCCCTAATGATCCTCAGGAGCGGTGGCGTGACTATTGTGAGGGGGAACTTCGGCGAGGTCTCGGCCCTCCTCGGAGAGCGCGGCAAGACCAGGGGCGTTGAAACTGCTACATTCGACAAGGAGAGGGCTGCCGAGCTGGCGCTTGCCGCTGCGTCCAAGTTCGGCGTGGTCGCAGCCGTCACGGGGCCCGTGGACCACGCCAGCGACGGCAGGCGCGTCTACCGAGTAGAGCTCGCAAGGCACTCTCCGAGCCTCGAGGGCGTTATTAAGAGGGTCACGGGGCTTGGCTGCGTAGTGACCGCACTGATAGGCGCCTTCGCCGCCGTAGAGGAGCCCCTGAAGGCCGCCATTGCAGGCCTAGCAGTGTTCAGGGCCGCCTCCCTCTACGCGGCCGAGGAGGCCCCGTACCCGGGCTCGTTTCAGGTGAAGCTCTACGACTGGCTGTACAGGCTCGGCGGCAGCGACGTAGTGGGTGCTGTGAGGGTGAGCAGGGTTGGGCCTTAGAGAGAAGCTCAAGCTCGTAGTGATAACGGACAAGAAGCTGAAGCCAGACGTCGTCAAGTCCGTTGAAGACGCCCTGCGGGGCGGGGCCACGTCTATTCAGCTGAGGCTCAAGGAGTCCCCGGCCAGGGAGATGGTGGAGGTCGGGCGGGTTGTTAGGAGGCTGACGAGGGAGTACGGAGCCCTGTACTTCGTAGACGACAGGCTCGACGTCGCCTTGGTGACCGACGCAGACGGGGTCCAGCTAGGCCCGGAGGACATACCCATTAGAGCAGCGCGCGAAGCTGCGCCAAACCTCATTATCGGCGCCTCCGTCTACAGCCTGGAGGAGGCCTTGAGGGCCGAGGAGGAGGGGGCGGACTTCCTCGGCGCCGGCTCGGTGTACCCCACGGCCTCGAAGCCGGGGGTCAGGGTTATAGGTGTCGAGGGGCTCAGGAGGATAGTCGAGAGCGTGAAGATACCGGTCGTGGCAATAGGGGGCATTAGCAGGGACAACGCGAGGGAGGTGCTGAGAACCGGGGTTGCGGGAATAGCAGTCATATCTGCTGTCATGGGAGCAGACGACGTCTACAAGGCGACGCTGGAGCTGAGGAGGATAGTGGACGAAGTGCTCGGGCAGTAGCAGGCGCAACGCCAACGCGGGCTTCCTCTGCGTCGAGGGAGGGGCGCTGGCAGCCGAGCCCGGCCCGCACGGGGCGTGCGCGTCCAGCGGGAGCGCGCGGGCAGGGTTCTCGAGCCGGGCCACGCCCTCCTGGCCACTGGGAGGAGGCGCGGAGAAGCCCACGGCAGCACGCTCTTCAAGCTCCCGCACTGCCGCGCAGAGGATGTGGACTGCGCGCTGGAGGCCGCACCGAGGGCCGCCGAGGGGCTCGGGAAGATCAGCTCCCGGAAGCCGGGGCAGCAGCAGGAGGGGCCGGGAGCGCCCGCCAGCCCGCGAGCTCAGCATTGCCACCGCTCTTCACCACTCCGCACAGTATGCGCTCATCACCCCTCCAATTCTTACCACCGTGCTCGCCTCTTTTTCCTTATCTTCTCCTTCCCCTCCGCGAGGCTTTCAATTCCTACCACTGTATTCTCAGGCAACTAGTCCAAGAAGTGCTCGAGTCCAAGCGCAAATTCTTTCAATTCTTACCATTGTATTCCTCGTTGAAAGGATGGAGAAGAGGGGTCTGGTCTCGGTGTCTGACTTTCAATTCTTACCATTGTATTCCTGAGAAGGCAGAGAAGCGATGTTGTATTGGTTTTGAAGACTGCTTTCAATTCTTACCATTGTATTCGCTCAGGAGGGTGAAGAGAGAGGCGAGGAGGGCATTTAGAGCTTTCAATTCTTACCATTGTATTCATACCTTTTTTGACTACTACTTCCTTGGTGGTGCAGTATACTTTCAATTCTTACCATTGTATTCCCTTCGGTTTCAATATTGCATTGACCACTTCTTCCCAGTGACCCTTTCAATTCTTACCATTGTATTCTGAGATGTTATGTCCGAATGAAAACTGCGACGAAGGCAACCTCTTTCAATTCTTACCATTGTATTCGTGTGCTATTTGTACGAGTACTTCCTCGACGCCTTCGAGACTTTCAATACTTACCATAGTA
>JBMFML010000039.1:0-2728 GCA_049970695.1 Desulfurococcaceae archaeon | reverse complement strand
CATTTTTCGAGCGCTCTACAGCAGCTAGAAACAAGCTCGTGGAGCTTTTCATCGACTCCCGGCATTATGTCGTCGCAGCCCCTCATTGAAGGGATTCTTGAGAGGAGCGCTCGCCCGCCGAAACCCCCTATTGCGGGGGTTTTAAACAAAGTTTAGGCAATAAAAGCCTGCCTTGAAGGGGCTTCAAGGAGGCCCCCGAGTTATTGAGGAGTTTCGTAGAAGTCAGGGACCTGGCGGGCCCCTTCACCATCAAGGAGACTTACTCAGAGCCGCAGCGCTTCGCGCAGGGCCTAGAAACCCCCGAGCCGTGCAGCTTGTCGCCGTTGCTTACTGCAAAGTTTGTTTACTCTCAGGGCGCCTGGCCTCGCGCTTTCTCGGCTTGGCGAAGAGCTTGCGCAGCTCTCTGACCACTTCCTCTATGGGCACGGGCTTTTCCTTGTGCAGGTTGACGGTGCACAGCTTGATGAAGCCGAGGTTCTCCTTCTTCAGCTCCTTAGCCTTCTCGGCGAGGTCCTTCAGGTATAGCATAGCCTGCAGGGGCGGAATTACGATCCAGACCTCGCTCGCAGCGCCCACCCTCTTGTACTTTTCAATTGTTTCCTCGAGCTTCCACCACGGCGACGCTCCCGTCCCATAAAACGTCTCGACTTCTACTGCGAGCTTGCGCGGCTTCACGTACACGTCTGCCCTCGCGCCGCCGAGCTCAAACTCCGTTTCAACGCCCTCTGGTGGAATTCCCTCCTTTTTAATGAAGTAGTAGACCAGGAAGGCTTTCAGAGAGTAGTGCAGCGAGCTCTCGTCCTCGGGGCTGCGCCTGACTTTCCCTGCCATCCGGTTAGCTGCCACCCCCTCCAGGAGCTCTTCGAACTTCCTCTCCCTAAGCACGAAGTGCTCGTCTATGGTGCCCTCGTACAGAGGCTCTAAGGGATCCACGAAGCCCCACGAGAGCCTAGAGAGCTCCGCCTTCTGCTCCTCGCTCAGCCTGCGCGGGTAGAGGATTACGAGCTTATGCTTGATCAGCTTTTTCAGGCTAGCGAGGTATGTGAGGAGCTGGGGCGCCTTGTCCTTATTAATGTAGAACACCAGGAAGCTTGGCCCTTGAGTGCTCGACTCGATAATCCTGTGGCTGAGCTTGCTGACGTCAACTTTACTAAACTCCTCGGCGCTGCTTATTCCGAAGAACTCCAGAAAGTCCGCCTTCGCGTCGTCTACTACCTTAAGCAAGCCGCGCCTCACCAGCTCCTCTTCAACTATGTGCTTCTCTCCCGCAGCCCCTGCATACCTCCCTACTGGAAGCCCGCCGGCCTTCATGCGGTAGACCTCGGCGAGTACCGAGATCAGTGCGCCTATGTATTCTTCGCTGGACCGCTTAACGGCGACGACGATGACAGGCCTCTCGTAAGCCGCGCTCAGCAGCCCCTTAGCACTATACTCTTCGCGCAGTCCTCTGGGAGCCCCTGGCATTAGCCACTCGGGTGGAAGCAGCGTGAATAGCGCTGTTAAGAGGGACGAGGGCATGCGTGCCGCTCTGCGCTTAGCGGGCTTCTCAATCCCCGCGACGACTTCTCGAGGCTTCTCCTCCACCGCCTCTGCGGTTAGCGGGCGCTTATCAAAGGCCCTTGCGCGAGCGCCTGGTAATGATAATTGGGGTATCCGCGGAACGGGCACTACCGCGGGTCCGCGGCTTGGGAATGAAGGCGGGCTCGCGCTCTTGTCCAAGCCCCGCAGAGCAATGCCACCAGCGCTAAGCCTCGGGAAAGCCGGTACAGGGGGCTCTCTCACAGTCCTCGGTGCAACCACCCTTGCCGAGTAGTCCTCTCTGTCCACGGGCTTCGCGACAATACGCGGCACGTGAATAAGGGGTGCTCTCGGCACTTTAACAAGAACATCCCGCAGCTTAACTAGCAAGCCCTCATCAACGGCAATGGAGACCGCTAAGGCCTCGCCCTTCGGAGTCAGGCGCACTCTGCCACTGCTTACCTCGACGAGTCCCTGGTTCTCGAGAGCATTAAGCTCTTCGAGCACGTCCTCGGCACGCATGCCCAGCGCTTTGCCGATCTCAATTAAGTCTCCGATCCCCCTCTCACTCATCAGCCTGTAGAGGACGCTGATGAAGAGCCTCTGCCTGTCCGTCAAGAGCTCGCTCGATATGCTGGGTACTCTGGGCTCAGCAATCTTAGTGGTCAGCTCGATTTTCGGGTGCAGAGTGGGAAGCCGCGGCAGGGGAGGCTTCTGCAAATCCAAGGGCTTGCTCCTCTCCGGCTCTTCCTCTATCTTTGCCGGGGCCTTGACTTCTTCGCGCTTTTCTTCAGCAGTTTCACGGGATTTTACCCCTGCCTCTTTGAGGCCCTTCCCGGTTGCCCTAGGGGGTTCCGTGCCCGTCTCTTCGAGCTCCTCGCCGAGCTTCCTTCCGCTTTCGAGCTTCTCCCTAGCTTCTGCCCTGCCCTCGCTCACTTCTTCGCACCCTCAAGCAGCCTCTTGATGTATGGAACGTGCTCTCTTTACAGACATTCGAATGCCCTCTTTGTCGACTTCAACCAGCTTCAGTACTTGTAGCACGTAAATGCACCTCTTCGCCTCCTGCTCCTCTATATTCAGCTTGCTGGACAACTCTCCAATACTAATGCTCGGAACCTCGAGGAGCAGTGCTAGGATCTTCCTAGCCGTGCCACCTACTTGGGGATCACTTAACACGGCTCTCACTCGCAGCTCAAGCCATTCGCGCTCC
>JBMFML010000038.1:0-2753 GCA_049970695.1 Desulfurococcaceae archaeon | reverse complement strand
AAGCCCAGTTGTAGTCTCCCACGCCAATGCTATTTCTAGCATGCCTCAAATTAGCCCTCGCCCCATCAAGCCAGTTAATAACCTCATCTCTTACAGGCACGCTCGAACAGCCTCTCTAGTTGTTTTGATCATCGAGACTAGCCAGAAGCGCGCCGTAAGCATTTATATTAGGATAAGTCTTCAACGAGCCTCGTTTTACCGGCTTTATTCATAAGCTTATGAGTCGAGCGTAGAGAGGCCTTATGGCCTTTTTGGATTCCCCGGGGTAAATTAGGGTTGCAGAACGTGAGGCACTATATGATATTGCATTACACAATTATACAATATTGTTTGGGTGTAGCAAGTCGGGGCTGGTCTTAGTTGAGGCCCAGTCTCAAAGTCTTGCTTACAATTTTCATTTTCATCATTGTAGTTCTCGGGATTCGCGTTACTAGAATACTCGGTTACACGCCTATTTATAGTGGTGATGGATGGGAAATCGACGTGGCGGCTGAGGTGCGTAGAGTCATTGACGGAGACACCTTTGACTGCTTCCCCGTTGGGAGGGTCAGGCTGGCAGACATCGACGCGCCTGAACTGGGGACGCCTGAGGGTGAGGCTTCTAAGCAGGCCCTAGAGCGCCTCGTGAGCAAGTATGGACCTAAGGTCTACCTCGACGTAGACGACTTATACATTGAAGACAAGTACAACAGGGTCGTGGCAGTCGCATACCTCCGCTACAACAGCACACACTTGCTCAATGTCAATAAGTGGCTTGTCGAAAACGGCCATGCCATCATAAAGGACTACGATAACGAGTTCAACCCCTATACGTGGAAGCTCTACGTCTACTACCCTGTCGAGCTGGAGAGCGTGAGCGTCACTACAGTAACCAACACAATAACTAGTACGGTAACCAGTGCAGTTACGGTAACTAACACAGTAGCCACTACGGTAACTAGAACACTAACTGAAACGGTAACTAATACTAATACAATTACAACAACCAATACAGTGACAACAACTAACACAATAACTCAAACAACAACTAATACGATAACAGTGACTAACACAGCAACAGTAACCAATACAGTAACTGAGACTAAAGTCACTACAATGATTTCAACACTCACTACAACTAAGACAGCTACCCTGACTACAACGCAGACCACGACTGAATACAGCACTCTGACTACAACTAAGACAGTTACTACGACAGCGACAGCAACTACGACAACTACGATTCCTTACACTATGATAGCTACCAGTACAATAACTGAGACTATTACAGTGACTAAGACTGTAACCTTAACGAAGACCGTGACTTCAATGCTCACCACAATTAAGACAACCACAATTCCCTATACTACGACAACGACGACCACGAAAACCACTACTGTAACAGCCACTAAGACAACTACTGAAACCGTTACCGAGGCTCTCATGCAAGTAATTGAGAAAGTGGTGACAGAAACGCTTGAAAGAACTGTTACTGAAACGATCACGGAAATCGTAGAGAGAACAAAGACCGTCGAAGCAACAAGAACGACGACAGTAGCGCAAGAGGGGGCCGGGTGGGGCGCGGCAGCTACAATGCTCATTATCGTGATTGCTGCCAGCTACTTCGCGCTAAGAGTAGCAAAGAGGAAGCGATAGAAGAAGGCTTTCTAGGCGCGCCTTGCTTGGCAATTCGCTTCAAAGAAGCGGCGCAATAACGCCGCTCTCGGCCAGCACCCCCCGAGCTCCAAAGCCGCGAAGACGGAGGCGCTTATAAGCCTCTGTGAGGGGACAGTAGGGTGGGAAGCCGCTGCGTGGATGAGCAGCGAGGCGCTGCTTCATGAGTCCCGAGAAGTACAGGGCCAGGATAGGCCACATATACCCCATTAGGAGGAGAATTGGCCACATATACCCGCTGAGGAGAGTGGTGAGCCAGGCTGGCCGTGAGAGTTAGGCTTAGAGTAAGGTCTCTGAGGTCTGGCACAGAAGTCGTCACTTCAGCCCTAGTCAACTCGGGCTACGAAGCCGAGACTCCTCAGCTCTTAGTCCCGCGCAGGCTTGCAGTCGAGCTGGGCCTCTGGCCGCCTCCCGAAGACGCGTACTTGGTAGAGGTTGGAACAGCCGGTGGCCCTGTGCGGAACTACCTGGTACCGAGGGCAGCAGAAGTCTACGTTGAGGCCGAAGACAGAGTAGTGGGGCCTGTTAAGTGCGACGTGATGATCTCGAACCTCGAGTACGAAGTACTAATAAGCGACAAGCTCGGCGGCGAGCTCGGCCTAGTAATACTAGACCTCAGAGGCAAGTGGAGGTTTTCAGACGAAGACAAAGTCAGAGAAACAGTGCCCCCACAGTACTGGTTCTAAGCACCCTCCAGAAGTTGGCGGCGCGGCCGGCTGCAGCCGTCCAAGGCCCGCGAGGCAGCAGTGGAGGTGCGAGCGGGGGGCGTGGTGGGAGTGGAGCTGCTCAGCAGGATCCGCGAGGCGGCGAGGGGCCTGCCGGCGCTCCTGGGGGTCAAGGCGAGGGCCGTGATCGTCTTCGGCTCGGCGGCGAGGCCTGAGGACTTCGTGCCGGGGCTCAGCGACGTCGACGTGCTCATCATCTCCGAGGGCGAGCCGAAGCAGCGGCGCTACTGCCTCGAGCTGCTGGGCCACCGGTTCGAGGTGTCCGTGCTCAAGCTGGAGGAGGTGCTGAAGGCCTTCGAGGAGGGCGACCCCCTAGCGCACATGCTGAGCCGCGGCATCTTCGCCTACGACGACGGAGTCTCGCGCCTCCTGCCC
>JBMFML010000037.1:0-2800 GCA_049970695.1 Desulfurococcaceae archaeon | reverse complement strand
AGGAGATGAGCTACATGGAGGCCCTCGCCTCGGCAAGCCTCACGTGGGCGGCTCTTCCGGCGATTTCGGCAGTGCCCTTCTCGCTGGAGCTCGGAGTGCCCTACGTAGACGCCTTCTTCGAGTGCGTCTCGGGCTTCACGGGGACAGGCCTCACAGTCCTCATTGGCCTAGAGCGCTTGAAGCCCAGCCTCCTCTTCTGGAGGGCATTGATGCAGTGGGTGGGCGAGCTCGGCTTCGTCGTGATTGCAATGGTCTTGCTCCCCTTCTTCTACGAGTTCGGCGCCTTGGTTTACGGCATTGAGAGGCCTGTTAGGATTGAGGCCTCCTTGTACAAGACCTCAAGGAGGCTCTTCGAAATGTACTTCCTGCTCACCGTGGCTGGGGCCCTCGCGCTCTACTACGCGGGAATGGGCTTGTTTGACGCAGTAGTGCACTCTATGACTGGCATTGCTACTGGCGGCATGAGCAACTACGACGCGAACTACGACGCCATATACCGCTCTGCCCCGCTGACTGCCCTGCCCCTCGCCATAATCATGGTCCTCGGCGGCACGAACTTCCTAGTACTGGACAGGTTGCTGAGGGGGGAGCTGGGCGAGGTGGCCCGCAACGAGGAGTACAGGCTGTACCTGGCCCTGCTGCTCTTCTTCTCCTCAGCCTCTGCCGTGCTCGTGGCCGCCTCCCACCCCGGAGGCTTCTTGCAGGGCGCTGCCTCAGGGGCCTTCAACGCTATCTCCGCGCTCACGACCACGGGCTTCAGCATAGGCAGCATAGCGCAGCTCCCATACTCTGTAAAGCTCCTTCTCGTAGTTGCAATGCTCATTGGGGGGATGTCTTTTTCAACTGTTGGTGGAGTAAAGGTGGTGAGGCTCCTCCTCTTGCTCAAGAAGCTCAAGGCGCTTGCAGTAGGCCTCGTTACTGCAGGCAGGTTCAGGCCGGTTATCAGGCTGGGCGAGGGCGTGGTGGAGGAGTCGGAGGTGGCCTCGGCTCTCTTAATTGTGGTAATACACGTCTTTACTGTGCTGCTGGGCGCTATGCTCATAAAGTCCATGCTGCCCGGGGTCGACTTCGCAGACGCCCTCTTTGAGTCTGCTTCTGCAGCCAGCTGCGTGGGGCTCTCGGCTGGAATAACCTCTCCGACCGCCCCCTTGGGCGTGAAGGTGGTCTTAATCGTTGAAATGCTGCTCGGCAGGCTTGAGTACTTGCAGTTACTCGCGCTCTTCGGCGCTGTAGCGGGCCGGAGGGCTATTAAGGTCTTGAAGTAGCAGTTTTAAAAGTGGCGTGCTGAAACCTGGAGGCTGGCTTGAGTGGCTGGTTAAGCATGAAGGTTCTCATAGCCGGCGGCGGCGAGTTCGCCGAGAACTTGATTAAATTCTTGGGGACCAGGGACCACGAAATAGTAGTTATAGAGAGGGACGAGGCGAGGGTAAAGGAGCTCGAGTCCCACTACGACGTAGTTGTCTTGAGGGGCGACGCCACCGACGCCGACATCTACTCGCGCGAAATCAGCATGGAGGACATAACTGCTGCCTTAGCGCTCACCAACCGAGACGAGGTGAACTTGCTGGTTCTGGCAATGGCCAAGGCAAGCAACGTGCCAATTAGAATTGGCAGGTTTTCGCACGAGAAAGTGGCGGAAATGGCGCAGAAGCTGGGGCTCGGCGTTCCAGTGACGCAGCCGAGGTTCCTGGCGAGCTTCGTGGCGTACTACCTAGAGGCGATTGCGAGGCCCCGCCTTCTGGGGCGCGTTGGCGATTTCAACTTGTACGTCGTGGGCATTGCCGAGGGAGACAGGGCCGCTGGCTCGACTATAAGAGACCTCGAGCTCACCAGCCCAGAGAAGGGCGCAGCCATACTAATCATCAACGGCTCCGGCATTAGGTTTCCCAGCGAGGACGAGGTCCTCAAGCCGGGCGACCTCCTCTTCGTGCTGGCGCCCGACGAGGGGTTTGTGGAGAGGATTAAGGGATAGCGCCTTGGACCAGCCCGTGGCCGAGGTGCTGGCGCGGCTCGAGGCCCCGCTGGTCGCCATAGCCACTCTTCTCGTAATACGCCTAATTGCCAAGAGGGTTTTGAGCTCCCTCGCTGAGAGGGGGGTTGTGTCGCCGGGGGCTAGGGAGGGCCTCCTCAGAGTCCTAGATGCCGCAGTGATCCTGGCCGCCTTTTTAGTCGTTGCAGCCCAGTTTGTCGAGCTGCACGTAGTTGCTGTGGCCTTGGGCGTTGTAGGGCTCTTGCTGCTCGTCGTGCTCGCCGAGAGAGTGAGGGGCTTCGTGGCCTACCTGGAAATCAGAATGGACAGGGAAATAGGTGGCGAGCCCTTCGAGATACTCCTAGAGGGCTTCGAGAAGCCCCTGCGCGGCAGGATCAAGAGCGTTTCTGCATCCTACTCCGTCATTGAAGACGTATACGGCAGGGCGTACCTCGTGCCGACGCCCATGCTGCGCAGGGCTGTCCTCAGGCCGCGCCCCTGCTCCGTCGAGCTAGTAGTGCGCATTAAGCACTCGGGCGGCCTAGACGTGGGCGGGGTCGCCAAGCTCCTCGCAGGCCTAGAAGCAGGGGCCCTCAGAATCGACGAAAAGAGAGTGGTTGTGGAGAGCGCCTCGCCAACAGAAGTAGTCATTAGAGTCGAGGCGCACCCGCTCTCGATGCCAATAAGGCCCTCGGATGCGAGCAGCCTAGTCCTCGCAGTCGCAGATGCCCTCAGGAAGCACGGCATCGAGGCAGAGGTAAGGCTCGCGGAGTAGAGGGGGCTGCGGCGTAGGGGCCCCGCGGGCAAACCCGCTCCAAGCCCGCTGGTGAG
>JBMFML010000036.1:0-2821 GCA_049970695.1 Desulfurococcaceae archaeon | reverse complement strand
GATCGGAGACCCTGAAATTAGGAAGAAAATAATAGAGCACATAGAAACCGATGTGCGGACGTGGGAGAACTTCATTAAATTGGCCGGCTGGGAAGGCATAGTAATATCGTACTCAGAGACTTGCAAAGAATGCGAAGGAAAGAACTTAGCTGAAATAAGCAAAGCATGGGGAATGGATCCCTACGAAACCCTCTTCGAATTACTACTTAGAGATAAAGCTCGCTCAACTATGATTATTCACTTAATGCAGGAGGAAGATGTGATTGAAGCGATTAAGCATTCACTCTCAGTAATAGGCTCAGACTCCTGGATAATGCCTCCAAAGGGCAAGCCTCATCCGAGGTTCTTTGGTACTTTTCCAAGAGTTATTAAGAGGTATGTAAAGGATCTTGGAGTGTTGAGGCTTGAAGAAGCTATAATGAAAATGACGTATGCAACTGCTAAGAAGCTTAGGTTAGGGGACAGAGGGCTTATAGTCCCTGGATTTAAGGCTGATATAGTAGTCTTCGACCTAGCTAGAATAGCAGATAAAGCCACATTCGAGGACCCTGTTCAATTCCCTGAAGGCATAGACTATGTAATAGTCAATGGAGCCATAGCCGTAGAAGAAGGCACCGTCACTGGACTCAGAGAAGGAAAGGTTATCCGTAAAGCAACATAAAATAGCTAGTTTTTTATAATTTACCCTTTCCATGTTTCTAGAGCTCTAGGTGTGGGCACTTACTGAGATGCAATAAAGGTGTGGTGCCCCCTAAACTGGTCTAACTTGGGCCTGGATCCGGCTCTACAAAAATGTGGTGTACTAGCTGTGCTTGCTGGGTAGCCCTAGAGAGCACGCCTTAATAAACAAGTGTTTAAGAGTAGAGAGAGTTGAAAGCACCAGCAACTTCACTCCATAAATTGCTTTGTGCAAGAAGGGGGGAAGGAAGAAAGAGCTAGTAGAGTCGGGTTCTCGGCTTTAAGCACAGAGAAAGCCCAAAAACAGAGCCCAGGTTGTCCTTGGTAGTCTAGCCTCGAGCGCGGGTTTTAAGGGGGTTTTGTATAGCAAGATTGGGGGACAAGATCGCCTCTCAACTTTGACAAAGAAAACCACGAAGAGCCCCCCCCACGTGCCCGGGTTCTACCCCCGTCTGTGCCTCTATTCCACCCTCAAAATTAGGGATAGCAACGTGCTTTGCCCTCTTCAGGGGCTTGTTTTAGAGTACGCCTATAGTGTTGCAACTGAGTTTACTGCAGCAGACGTGGTTGTGTATGCGCGGAGGTGTGGACTAGTCAGAGATCCTGAGGATAATGAGGTATGCTGAGAGAAACATGGACAAGCTGAGAAGAAGGAGCAGAGAAGTCGCAGAGAAGTACTCGCACAGGAACTTCATTGAAAAAGCAAAGAAGATAGTAAACGAGACAATAGAGAAAGGCTAGTAGGAGAAACGTGATAGAGTTTCAGCAAACCTCGTTAATAACCGCTCAGCTCGGTATAGTAGCGCTGTGGCTCAAGGCTATGGTACTATGGCGTAGGTGTTCTTTTGCGGCATACTTCGTGCCAGTCGTAATGATGGGTATGATCAGGCTGTTAAAGCCTGGTTGGGCAAGGGAGTTTTGGAGTAAAGCATAGATTTTTTTACCTCACCTCCTTTTTATAATTCTGTGGGGGTTAAGTTGAAGTGGAATAGAATTCCTCAACTTGTGTCCAAAAATATTTCTAGAAGCCTTGAAATAGCGAGGCTCGACGAGGAATACATGGCAAGGGGCCACGCGTTTAAGTACTATCCGCTAGCTGTGGCCCGGGCAGAGGGCTCTAGAGTGTGGGATGCGGACGGCAACGAGTACATTGATTTCTTGGCTAGTGCGGCTGTCTACAATATTGGTCATAGGCACCCCGAAGTTGTCAAGGTTATTAAGGAGCAGATTGAGAAGTTGTTGAACTACACTATGGGGTACTTTTACGAGAAAGAGCCCGTGGAGCTCGCAATGCAGTTAGTGAAGATTACCCCTGGCGAGTTCAAGAAAAAGGTCACGTTTGGTTTCTCTGGATCAGACGCAGTTGATTCATCGATTAAGATAGCACGTGCGTGCACTAGGAGAAAGCACATCATATCATTCAAGGACTCGTATCACGGCATGACGTATGGCGCGCTATCGGTTACCGGTATCGTGAAGCCGGAGGTCAGTGAGTTGGTGTGCCCCATTAAAGAAGTGCACTTCGTGGACTTTCCAGACCCGTATAGGAATCCTTGGGATATAGACGGCTATGAAAAACCGGATGAGCTGGCTAGTGTGGCCTTAGATCATGTGGAAAGAAAGATCAAAGAGCTCGACGAGGATGTGGCGGCGATTATAACGGAGCCTATACAAGGTGATGCTGGAGTAGTCGTGCCACCACCCGGCTTCATTAAGGGGTTAAAAGAGCTGGCTGAAAAGCACGGGGTCGTATTTATAGACGAAGAAGTTCAAGCCGGTATGGGCAGGACAGGTAAGTGGTGGGCCATAGAGCACTTCAACGTTGTGCCAGACCTACTAGTCGCTGCGAAAGCGCTTGGGGGAGGCATGCCTATATCCGCTGTCGTCGGCAAGGCCGAGTTGATGGACTCCGTTCCTCCGCCTTTACTCGTATACACGCACATCGGCCACGCAGTCTCAGCCGTAGCCGCTCTGGCGACCATAAAAGTCATTTTAAGTGAGAGACTCGTTGAGAGGGCTAGGGAGGTGGGGGAGTACGTGTTAAAGAGATTGAAGGAAATGATGGAAAAGTACAATATTATAGGAGACGTTAGGGGCAAGGGGCTCATGATTGGCGTTGATATTGTTAAGGATAGGAAAACGA
>JBMFML010000035.1:0-3088 GCA_049970695.1 Desulfurococcaceae archaeon | reverse complement strand
GCGTCGAGTCTCCATGCTGGGGGGTAACGCTGGTATTCATGGGTTTTAGAACAAGCTTCAGCCGGCCCCCAGCCAGCAATACATAGTACGTATCGCCGTCAAGCACCACTGGAGGCTCGTATATTCCCTCCAAATCAATGGAGGCATTGAGGCTAGAACACTCGTAGTCACTGCACGCGAGGAAGCCCTCGTTAACCCTGCTCACCACCAGCCCCTTGCCCCTCGGCAGGGGGAGTACCGCTGCCAGCCTGCCAGCCGTATCGTAGACCTTGACCTCCCTGTCCACGACTGCGAAGCCGTCGAAGCCGTTCACTGGAAGGGCTTGGCCCGCTGTAGCCACAGGCTTCCCGTTAAAGTACACCGTGGCGTTCTTCACCCAGAGGGCGCCGGAGGGCACAGCCCACGCGGTGACCAGCCCCGTGCTGAAGACGTCCCAGAGCCCGGTGTCGAGGTCGAAGACTAGGACGTAGCTCTCGACACGCATCCTCACTGGGCACGTGCACGGGCTAGCGACGGTCACCGCCTTGGAGGCAGCCCTCGAGGCCGAGAGCACCCTGACGCACTTGGGCGAGGAGAGCTCGTCCAGCCTGAAGGCCTCGAAGCCCCAGGGGAGCGCGAAGGCCCGAACCACGGTATCGCCGGCCACGAGCAGGAAGCGCTGCCCCACGAGGGGCTTACCGCTTGCCTCCACGCTCGCGAGTAGCCTGCCGCTAGGGTCGTAGACGTCCACCCTCCCGTACCTCTGAACCGCGATGTAGCCGTTCACGTCGCAGGAGAGAAGGTTGCCGGCGTCGAATAGCCTCTGTAGCGTGGGGAGCGAGAGCACGGTGCCGTTGTAGAGCACGGCTACACGGCCGTCAGTGCACGCGACGCCCGTGATTACAGGGTCGGCTAGCGCTTGGACGGCGAGCACCGTCAAGGCAGCGAGGAGGAGGGCGAGCCGGCTACCCGTCAGCCCTGACAAGTACGACCACCCCGCCCGCGTTCGCGAGGGCGTAGGCGTAGCACCGGGACCTCGACGCCGAGCCCCTGGCCACGACGGTCCCGTTTGAGTAGTAGAACGTCACCCTCCAGCCGCTGGGAGGGGTGTAGGCGAGGGGGTTGGAGGCGTAGAGCGACGCGTTCTTGGCTACTCGCTGCGCCGCGGCGTAGCAGTCGAGAGCGCCGGCGTATGCACTGTTCAGCCTCGCGTAGAGCGCGAGTAGTAGCAGGGTGCCCCCCACAGCCACTGCCACCGCCGCAACGGCGTCAACCCTCACTCTCATCACCCGCGAGGAAGAGGACAAACCTGACGGGGTCGTGCTCCTCCCTGACTAGCCTCCAGGTGCCACGTCCGAGGGGGTCGGGGAGGCCGTTGAGGAGGAAGAGCTCCCTGAGCACAGCGTAGAAGCCTGATAGGTTTCTGGGGTGCTTGAAGCCGGCTCGCTGGAGGCGTTTCAGCGTGAGCACCGCGACCCTGCCTCTCTGCGAGGCGAGGAAGCGCATGAGCACTCTGCTCAGCTCGTGCCAGTCGCCACTAGTCGATGCTCGCGGTGCGCTGTGATCCTCACCCTTAACTCCAGCCTTCACGCCTCGTCACCCGAACAGCGAGGGGGCCAGCGCGCTCGCAGCAGTGTAGAACAGCCAGACCGAGCCAGCGGTTATGGGCAAGTATATCGTGAGGAGGTGGGGCCGGCCCTCCCTGGCCCCCGCAGTGGCGGCCGCCAGCGTTAAACTGGTCAGCGCGAGTACGGGGTCGATGAGTTGCTGGAGCTCGAGGAGGCCTGCGGAGCTGATGCCGGCCCTGGAGAGCCACTCCCCAAACGTGAAGAGCGCTGACGTGGCGAGCACCACGGCGTATATGGCTCCGACTATCCCTGCCTCTATCAACGTGTATACCATGAATACGCGGGTCTTACTCCTAAGCCTCTTTACGAACTCCAGGATCTGGCTCGTGTACTCTTCGAGCTTGTGCAGGTTCTCGTAGCCCCCGTGCAATAGCACCTGCCACAAGCCCAGGGTGGCAGCCCTGGCGAAGCCTTTCCACTCCGGCTTCAGTAGATCCTCGGGGTCCTGAATCAATCCCTCTCTAACCAGAGAGTGGAAGGGGTTAACGACGGCCCTGGACGCGACCCTTACCATCTCCCTAGCCCTCTCCAGGCGTTTAAGCTCCCGCCTGGACCAGTGGAGGTGCAGAACCGCTGCCGGGACGCTGCCCACAGCAAGCGACAGGGTCAGCGGCTGCGGGGCGTGGAGCAGGTAGGCGAGCAGGGCTACCGGTAGACCTGCTAGTAGCGCCAGGTAAGTGCGCAGGGGCGGCGTGGGGGTGCCGAACTCCCAGGGGAAGATGACCACTCCGCTGATGAAGGCGAGCACCAAGCCGACCGATATGAGCGTGAGAGCTGCCGCGCCTGCCCCGCCGCCTACGAGCGCTAGGGTGGCGACTATCGTGGCTGGAACAGTCGAGGTGAACGTGCTGACGAGCGAGTAGAGGTTGCTGATGTTGTAGTCCGCGGTCTCGAGGGTCGTGCGGAGCTCCGCGAGCACATCCCTTAGCCTCTCCTCGAGAGCGCTCCGCGACCCGCTGCGCTGCACCTCAACCGCCGCTTCGAGTACACGCCTCATCCGCTCGCTGTAGCCGTCCAGCCTCGCAGAGCCTAGGGCTAAATCCTCGGGATCCGGGAGGTAGTCGAAGCCGTGGCGCCTCACCTCCCTCAAAGTCGTGAGGGGTAGCTGGGGAGAAGACAGCATTATAAGCGCTAAGGGTACTGCGTCTGCCTCGCTCCTTATCCATGTAAGGCTAAGACTCATTATGATTAACCAGAAAAATTAATTTTTTAGCTTTACGCTACGGCTTTACCACTCGAAAGCTAATAGCTAGGCTGTTTCCACCCATGACCACCTGCGCCGTGCAAAAGTCGCCGTCATTCACGTTTCCGTTAACCGTGGCTGGCACTACATTGGTGCCGCCCTTGAGAAGGGTAAGGGGAGTACTGCTGGAGAATCTGCCGCCGGACTGGCAGCTGCCTGAAACACTGCTGATAACCACGTCTGTGCCGCCCAAGTTGCGTAAGGTTATGTAGAGGGTACCACCAACGAGGTAGGCATC
>JBMFML010000034.1:0-3090 GCA_049970695.1 Desulfurococcaceae archaeon | reverse complement strand
ATTAAGAGGTTGTAGCCCGGCCTTGTGATTTCTAGATATAGCTCAAACGGGCCACGCCAGACGAGATTTTCAGCCCCTTAAAGATTTTTTAGCAAAGCCCACCTCAGAATCTACACGGGCCTCAGGTTACGTTGACGGATAATCCATGCAAGAAGGGGGAGAAAACGAGGAAAAAATAATTTTTTGTTTTCTACTCTCACTCGAGGAACGGGCTCCTAGCAGACACCGCGGAGGCGACCCTTGAAGCCCTGGCGCCTACGAGTAGCACTACGAACAATATGATCATAGCGGTAGCTACGAGTAGCAGTAGCCACGTCACCCAGCCCGACGTGTTGAGCACCCTTACCGTGAACTGGGCGCTGTTATCTCCCGCAAACGAGTCGGCCGTGGCTCCAAGCGTGAGGACTGCGTCAGCGTCGGCGTACGGAGTTGTAGGGCTCAACGCGACCGACTTCGGCATCGAGACATCGACGCGCCTCGTGTCAGTCGCGCCCGGCGTGAAGTTGAACGCGTCGAATATTATCGTGCTTTGAGTACTGTTCGCAATCTTCAACTCTAGGAATGTTGTGACCATCGTCGGCTCGCCTGGGAGGTAGTTGTTCCAACTGGTAACCACCACTGTGATCTTGCTACCCACAGGCACGGCAGGCGTCTCCAGCCTCGCCTCTTTGAGGACGAAGTGGGGGCCTATGTCTATCTTGAGTGGCAACGTAGTGACGGCGATGTAGTCGTCGCCGAGCGACGTGTTAAGCGCTATTGACACGTTCATGAACCTCGACTCCGGGAGCGTCACGTTGAACTCGGCGAGCTGCACCACTGTGGGGCCCTGGGTGGTTATGCTCACGGCCTTCCTGTATTCACCTAGGAGAGTACTAGCAGGGTGGACGGAGAACCGCTTGAGTACCAGCGTCGTGTTGAGCTGTAAAGGCATCCGGATTGAGGCGTTCACCCCGATGGTGATCACCGTCTTGCCCGGGTAGTATATGCCTGTGAGCGGGGTTCCACTATACTCTCCCCAGCTGACAACCCTCTTAACGTACGCGTATACGAGCAGGAGCGACGACACCTTGGTCTTAAACGGCTTGCCCTCGACGTAATTATTCCTCGTATCATAGTCGTACTTGTACGCCGTTATGTTCGCGAAGGGGATGTAGGTGCCCGGCCCCGGAAGCTTCACGGACGCCCTGGCGACGAACGAGCCGGGCTCCCTTACGTTGACGGACACGTCGGCGACGCCCGCCACAGTCCCGTTAGAGTACTTTGCACCCAGCCTAACGGTGATGTTCTGGGACGCGAATGACACGCCGTACGCCTCTATCCACGCCTGGCCACCCGACTCGCTGAACCAGCCGATGCCTGTCACATGCGTGAGCGCGACCTCCGGCTTGAAGTACTGGCTGTTGTACGGGTAGATGAAGGTGGCGACCACCCTCCAGAAGCCGAGGCTCACAGTCTTAGTATCGCTCCAGTTGCCGTAGCTAACCGTGACGCTTAGAGTTGAGCCCCACGGGTACCTGAGCGCCAGCTCGCCGTAGCTGTCAGTGTAGCCAACTGGGACGCCGTTGACCGTCACCCTTGCCCCCTCGAGCGGGAACCCGTCGCTATACCTAGCCTTTACGAGGAGGATTGACGTAGACGACTCGTTCACCGTGGACGCGAGCAACGGCACGTTGAGCACGGTGTCCCTGGCCACGGTGACCTGGCCCGTGGACGGCCTATATCCATTGGCCGTGACGTTGTACCAGTACGTGCCTGTTGAGACGTTGAAGACGGCGTAGCCAGTAGTGTTTGTCACAGCTGTGAGCCTCGCAGTCGAGTTCCACACGACCACCGATGCGCCGGCAATCGCAGAGCCGTTCATGGCGTTGTAGACGTGAACCGAGAGCCTCCTGACGCCGGCACTAGCCACCTGCACGGCGATGCCCGGCAGGACGGGCACAGAGATGGTTCCATACGCTGTCGCAAGCCTACGAGTCCCGTTCTCCGTGTACTCCAGCACTGCAAGCGCCTGGAACACGACGTTGACGGTTGTGTTCATCCTGGCAGAGGTTAGCAGGGCCCTGTAGACCACGTTCTTGATGTCCAGGTTGGATATGATGGTCTTGTACGCGCTCACGTTAAGCGACGAGTCCATAAGGGTTCCGTTCTCCACGGGCACCCATGATCCACCACGCTCCGCGAACGTCGTGTAGTTGACAAGCCTCCTGAGAGTCCCGTTTGCACGAGGCTCGACGACGACCGTAAGGATGGTCGGCACGAATCCATGTGTCTCTGTACCGTTGAGGTATAGCCAGAGGGCGACAGCACCCCCTATCGACAACGGGTACGGCTTCCTCGGGCCCGGCTCAACGTTCTCCGTGTAATTACTCGGGCTACTGCTAGGCGACGGTGGCACGTATCCAGCCCCTCTGTACAGCACGTACGCCCACACGGCGCGTGGCTTCATAGCTGCCTCAACACGCCTACTGATCCGTAGCAACCACCCTGGCGGGGCGCCGTCACACGTGGCTAGCGGTGATACGCCTCCAGCCTCTGGCTCGACTCCGAATACTGTTGCCGTTACGTTGCTATCTGGTAGACCGACGAAGGTCGCATTAGAGAAGAAGATACTGTCCAGGCTACTGCCACTTAGCGGTAATGGTGCCCGGCCATATACCCTGAACCCCTTGCCCCATGACTGGTTGTAGAGCGGTATGTACTGTACGAAGCCTGCTGTTGCGTTTAGCTCGACCAGGTAGCCCGGTGGTGGCGTGATTGTGAGCTTCCCGCCAGCAATTTTCCCGGTAAGCTCGTATATAGCAGAGTTGCCAGCAATATTCACTAGCTTGAGCCTCGTGCCTCCTAGTGAGACTGCAAGGTTGTTGAAGAAGAGCTTACTGTCGTTGCCCGTGAGGCTGGCCACGCTCTCTGAAGATGTTCTGGACAGGGTGAGCCTTATACTCTCAACCTCGACTCTGCCACTAGCCGTCGCCACCTGGTCGTTGATGGTGGGTTGCATCCAGCCCAGGGCTACCACGCCGATGCCGACTGAGGTCACCTTGTATCAGAAAGGAATGAATTGAAAGTGTATAAATTGCCTACAATCGTGCC
>JBMFML010000033.1:0-3252 GCA_049970695.1 Desulfurococcaceae archaeon | reverse complement strand
ATGGAATACAATACAAAGAATTGAAAGTGGAGGAAGCCGTACGTGGCCGAGCGCTTTCCCGAAAAGTAGAATACAATACGAAGAATTGAAAGCAACTGGTATCTTCGCCTGCTCTGCAAAGTACTTGAGCGCCGGGGAATACAATACGAAGAATTGAAAGGCTCTACGTGCCTAGCTCCGCAGCCAGCACTACTACGCCCATAGCTTGCTTTAAGCTTTCACGGGTGGTATGCACTTTAAGAGCTCTCTTAACTGAAGTGCTCTCATGGGCTTCTTGACCGGCAGCCGAGAAGCGATTCAGCAGATAAACAAGCAAGGGTTCTAAGCATTTTCAGAGGCTTTATAAGAAAACAAGGGGCTTTGGGGAGAAAAAGAGCACTCCTGCTCAGGCGCTAAGGGTGCCTATTTAAGCCTTCTTTGGCTTTTCAACTCTCGCCTTAACCGCCTCGTAGTGGTTTGGCAGCCCCTCTACGAGAGATATCTCCTTGAGGTGGCCTGCTAGCCTCTCTAGCGAAGCAGGGTCCGCAACGTATACTACGTCAATTACTTTCATGAAGTCTAGTGTTCCAAGTGAGCCCCTCTTCTTTGCCCAGCCACCGGTTGGTAGCACGTGGTTTGTCCCCACGACGTAGTCTCCGAGAGGAACAGTGCTGTACTTGCCTAGGAATATTGAGCCCGCGTTCTTCACCTTTGATAGTACTTGGAAGAGCAGCTCGTCTGAAACATGTATTTCGAGGTGCTCGGGGGCGTAGTCGTTTGCAAACTCTATTGCTTCGTCAAGGCTGTCTGTGACTATTATGGCACTGTACGCCTCAAGGGCTTTTTTCACAACCGAGTTCCTTGCAATTCTCTCAGTTAAGTTCTCAATGATCTCCTTAACCCTCTCTGCTAAGCTGAGACTAGGCGTCACCAAGACGGCTGCTGCCGCCTCGTCGTGTTCTAGCTGCGAAATCAAGTCCCAAGCAATATACTCGGGGTCAGCTGTTTCATCAGCAATAACGAGGATTTCTGATGGACCAGCAATGAAGTCTATGTCGACGTCAGCATACTCTCTTATAATTTGCTTAGCAGCAGTAAACCACAGGCCCCCGGGGCCGACGATCTTTTCAACTCTCGGAACGGATTCTGTTCCGAAGGCTAGGGCTGCAACGGCGTGAGCACCTCCAACCTTGAATACTTCTCTCACGCCAAGGTAGTCTAAGACGACGAGTATGTGGGGGTCTATGCTCCCATCAGGAGCAGGAGGTGTTGCAACAACAATTTTGCTGACGCCTGCGACTTGAGCGGGTATGACTGTCATGAGGGCCGTTGAGGGATAAAACGCCTTACCACCAGGCACGTAAATACCCACGCTCTCAATAGGCCGAGTAATCTGGCCTATGAAAACGCCCTTCTCGATTTCAATAAACCACAAATCCTTGGGTTTTTGCTCTTCGTGAAACCTCTTTATGTTCTTAGCAGCGTACTCCACGGCTTTAATAAACCCTTCAGATACCGAGCTCCAAGCCTTCTCAAACTCGCTTTCGCTAACTCTGAGGGAATCAAGGACTTTTTTGCCGTAAAACCTCTCGTAGAACTCGAATATGGCCTTGTCACCCCTCTCCTTAACGCTCTTAATGATCTCCTCGACACTTGCCTTGATTCCGGAGATGTCAAGCCTAGACCTGAGCTTGATCTTTGCAATAAGTCCTGGCTCTGCTTCTCTCAATTTCATAACTCTTACAGTCACACACACCACCCACGAACTTGCTAACCAAGCCTTCGCAAAAGTGGGCTTTTCCGCTAACATGGTTGTAGTACGCGAACAAAGTTATTAAGTACCCCCCACATAAGGAACACCCAAGTTGGGTGAGTTCATGGAAGACAAGATACTGGCCTCCTGGATTGGAATAGCGCTGTACACAATCTTAGTAACGTATGTGGGTGTGAAGTACTACGCTAAGATCAAGAGCATAAGCGACTTCGTAGTTGCAGGCAGGACGCTCGGGTTCTGGGTCACGTGGGGCACTATCCTAGCAACGTGGTTCTGCTCGGGGACCTCGCTAGGAGGCGCTCAAATGTCATACTTGTTCGGCCTAAGAGGGGTCATAATGGATCCCATAGCCTCAGCGCTCGCAGTCATATTCTTTGGCTTGTTCTTCGCAGCCAAGTTGAGAAAGCTGAAGTACGTCACGGTGGCCGACTTCTTCAAGTACAGGTATGGGCCCGAAATGGAAATAGCTTCAGCAGTAGTCCAAATACTGGGGTACATAGGGTGGCTAGGAGGGCTGCTACTAGCATACAGCGTTGTCTTCCAAATACTACTAGGCTGGGAGAGAGAGGCTGGGTTGTACCTTGCCACGCTCATAACAATACTTTACACTACGCTCGGCGGCATGTTTGCAGTAGCCCTACTAGACTACATTAGGGTATTCATTTTCTGGGTAGCCATGTGGATCGGGCTCTACTACGCCTTTGCATACATAGGGGGGCCGGGCGCGCTGACTACTAAGCTCTCGCTAGACGACTTCTCCATACTCCCGGGCAAGGATTACGAATACCTGGGGTACGTGGGCTTGTTCGGGCTTCTATACTACATTGCCTCGTGGATTAACCAGCCGCTTGGCTCAATAGCCTGTCAAGACCTTGTTCAAAGGGGCCTCTCAGCCAAGGACGAGAAGACCTCTTCGAGAGCAGCAATTGCAGCCGGGGTCAGCTACTGGATTATAGGCTTGACAGGTGGAGCCCTGTACGGGCTCATTGCCAAGGTCATGTTTAGAGAGCTAGACCAGCCCGAGATGGCAATGCCGATGGTTATAATGTATACGGCTCCTGCGTGGGTATTTGCGCTGTTTGTAGTAGGCTTGCTGGCCACAATAATGAGCTCGGCCGACTCGGCGGCTCTAATACCGCCCTCCATGTTTGTGAGGAACATTCTGCCCTATATTAAGCCAGTGAGCGAGGAAAAAGCAGTCCAAATAATGAGAATCATAGTAGTAGTGGGGACTCTGGGAGCTCTGTGGATAGCACTGTACTTGCCGCACATATACTTCCTCACTCAAATGGCCTGGTACATGATGATGTTCGTTCAGACAATACCATTCATCATGGGAATATACTGGAAGAAGGCAAATAGATTGGGTGCCATAGCCCAGGCTATCTTCAACGTAGCAATGTGGATAGTCCTCGGATCGTACTTCTACGGGCAGACAGGCGACGTGTGGGCAGCTTTCTACATGCCAGGGCCCATTATAATGCCGCTCGGACTAATAG
>JBMFML010000032.1:0-3290 GCA_049970695.1 Desulfurococcaceae archaeon | reverse complement strand
TATCTTCTCTACTTCGCGGGGATCGAGTCCGCACTTATCAGAGACCTCGCTTATTGTTTTTTCATCGATAGAGAATCCGCTGTAGCCTTGCGCTTTCGCAACTAGCTCCCACACGCATTTAAAGTCCTCGTCTTTAGAAACTAGTTCTTGTACTATATTATGCGGTTTAGAGAAGTCTACAACATACCTCTTTCTCCCTACTCTGAGCTCTCGTACTAGACCATACTTAACTAGTAGGTGTAAGTGCCATTCTGTTGTCCCTCTTGGTAGCTTTAGTTCTCTCATTAAATCTGATAGCCTCACTACTGCTTTGGAAGACACGTAGTCGTATATGGACTTTCTTAGTGGGTGATTTAGCACTTCTTCTCTCTCCAGCTTGGCTCTGAGAACTGGGAGGGCTATTAGCCCAATTAATTTGATTAAAGCCGTTCTCAGTTTTTCAATAAATTCTCCAACGTGTTTAGACAGTAAGTAAGATGTAGCAATAGCGCCCACGCTTAGTGCGGCTAAAAACGGTAGTAGCTGGCTCAAGGACTGCGCAGGCTCGCCATTGCTCCTCCAAATGATCTCGGCTATGTTATACAGGGACTTGTCGTCTCTGTAGAGGCAGTACTTCCAAATGTACTCGTCTGGGACATAACTAGATGCTCTAATACCGTAGTATTCGCCCACGTATTGCGAGACTATGAGGGCCTTAGGTGGGTCTTTAGTGAGTCTTTCAACGACTTCGCTGAGCTGTCTTTGCAGGCTTGCACTAGTTCCCAGGAAAACGACTTTTCTATATGAGCTAATTTTTATGCCATTCAAGTCGACTGGTATAGCAATTTCTCCCGTTAAATTGGGATACGTCTTCATGAGGTCTCTGTAGATTTCATATGAGCACGAGTCGGTGGATATGTACAGTGTGCCTTCTCCATAAGCCCTCGGAAACAAGAGTAGTAAAAGCAGTATGATCATTAGAATTATCAGCATCTCTGCTAGTGTTCTCTTCAAAGTACTCCGTCCCTTTTCGACTACTTCTGCTTTTTCTGCTTTATAGTTTGGTTATGTATAACCTAAAATACGAGTACGTAGAGTTTGCGGAATTCAGGGATATTCAAAGTAAAACCCGATTCTAACAATGTACGTTCCGCTCTCGTAAACGCGCAGTAAAATTGACAGAGTGTAGACGTGCAGCCCCTTAGAAATTCTCAAAATGCTCTCGGACCTACTAGATAAATCCACAGTGAGGACGCCGCTGCCTGTGTTTATTAAGAGGAGGGCTTGCCCTGCCTCCACGTGCTTTTCAACTATAATTCTAAGCGTGACTTCTTCGTTGGTGTAAACGCATAGTTTTGCTACGTTATCCAGCCTCCAAGTACCAACCGAGACGTTGATGAGCACTCTGATGTCTTCGTATAGCTCTTGGTCGCCGATGCTACACACCTTCGCCCCGTATACTATGCTAAGATGTGTGGTGTGATGCAGAACGGGGGCGAAGCCTCCGCAGAAGAACTCCCTGTCGTATCTCAACCTATTAATGGTTTTTTCTTTCTCGACTTCAGCTAAATTAATCGGCTTAATTGCCTCGTATGAATAGACATTGGCCGCTACAATTAATAGAGCGATCAACAAGCCCAGTAGTAAAAGCAATGTTGCCCTAGGGTGGCCAACTTTCGGAGTCATCTATATCACTCTTCGGGCGACCTGATTACGAGTTGAACAGGTATGTAAATGCAGGCTGCCTGTGTAGGAGACGCACAAGCAACTACGTAGATCTTTAGCGAGCTACTAGACCCCGGTGCCGAGTATCTCCCCTCGATGTAAACGTAGTTACTAGATCCGGAAACTAAAATGAAGGGGGATGTTTGAGCAGACAGTACTGCCCCACTAGATATGCTAATCGTGCCCGAGACGGCTCCACTAGAGTTAACGAGCGATATATTGATGCTCAAGCCCGGGTCAATGATGCTTTCTGAAGCGTCTAAAAGGAGGCGGGCATAGAGCGAGTAGCCACTGTAAATAGTCACGTTAAATACCGGTGCATAGGTGGTATTTTCTCCATAGCCGATGTAGAAAGAAACGCTTCGTAGAATAGGATCTAGGTATATGGGTTTCCACGACATGTTGAAGATATCGCCAGCTCTAATAGCTTCGGCTGGTGGGTATTGAGTGGCGAGGCAGGCCGCGTTGCCAGGATAATAGACCTTGAATACTCCACCATACATTGTTGTTGTTGGATCTACCGGAAGCTGTATTACCCCCCTGGCGTCACTTACTCCACTTGATACCAATACGCCAGGGGGGCTCCAAAGCTCTGCCCTGTAGTTTGCTCCAGGAATATTTATTAAGGCAATCGCAGGGAATTCAATTATAAAGTTGTCGTAGAGTACGTCTACATATAGGAGGTTAGACGTGTAGCTCCCTAGACCAGCGAATCTCGGCTGGAAGAAGGCGTCGGAAGCGCTCAACCGAGCCACTAGGTTACCTGACACGTCGTACAGGTAAGCGCTGAAGTAATTAGTTGTGCCTACTCTGAAGTACGTTACCGTCAAATTATACCATGTACTATTAGCGTACCCGGGTACTAATGCGCTGTTTAAAACAGACCACTCAGTACCCACATTTCTCAATATACTGAGGTAGCCGCTTGTATTCAGTGCGATTGCGTAGTAGTTGCCAACTCCGTCAGTAAGTACTACTGAGCCCCACCCGACCCCGCCTCTTATATTTAGGAGAGTGGAGACCTGAATGCCCGTGTAAACTGCGTAGCTGCTAATGTCTCTGTTGTAGTACATGGCAGTAAAGCCTGGAAATCCAAAGTTCAAGTAACCGTAGTCTCCATACGTATTGCTTCTCTCCATTACGACGCTGTAACTACCGTAGGGGAAAGTGAAGTTGTAGATTAATGAGCCCGTAGAGTCGTACAGGGCGATCCAGTAGACATCAAAGTAGAGGTTTTGTAGATTCCAGTAATCTGTCATCGTTATTGCATAGGTCATGTAGGGTCCGTAGCCCTGTAACTGGAGGAGGGTGCTGTTGAAGTTATAACTTGTTGTTCCCCTCGTGGCCTTGTATATTGTCGCTATTCCTATATAGCTGGGGGTTCCGTATTTCCTCCAGTAGGGAGGGGCGTCATTGTACGTACTGAAGATTACCGCGTCGTCTCTTCTATCTATGGACGCGTTTACGAGGTCTATGTAGCCAACGACCCTCTCAGACCAAGAGAAGTATACGTCGAGACGTGTACCTACGACTGTGTTATCGAACAGCTCTACAGGCGCTACTAGCAGTAGGTATCCGTTTCCAAT
>JBMFML010000031.1:0-3321 GCA_049970695.1 Desulfurococcaceae archaeon | reverse complement strand
ATCCTGCTCATCTCGTAGTCGTAATGCTGCCCTGTGTCAACAATCACGTGTCGAAAAAGCCTAGAGAATAGCCCATGAACTCCTGAAAGCTTAACGTAGTTAGGCCTAGCACCTACTACAGACACCACTTTTTTAATTGTAATCATAAATTCTATAATATTCTAATTATTTGATAATGTTTTTCCTGGTAGTAGCCGTATTCTCCTCATTATCGAGAATACGGAAAATATTTTGTCATAGAGACTCCCAGGCGTATATGCAGGACGATGATAAGCACCATGATAATGCTCAGAATTTTTAATGAAACAGAATCTAACCTCATAGCAGACGTTAAAATTATATCTTGAAGATTTGACTCATCGTCCAATAACATGATTCTGGTCTCTCGCCCGAAAAGAGTCGTATCAATATTTTTACCTTTTATAAGAGGAGTAATAGAGACTGTAAACACATTCCTTCCCTTGTTTATGTTTACTCTTTGAGTTAATGAAAAGTAGTAGTTATCAACTATCAATGTTGCATTGTAGTTTTTTTCAGAAATTATTTCCATCGATATATTTATTGTTTTGTTAACATCCTTGATTAATGCATTAGCTATATAGCTGAACCTTCTGACGGAAGAAAAGCCCGGTTCTTTACCATGTACTTCTAAGACTATATAGTCCTTTCTCTCTTTCAGCACGGTACCTTTTTTAGCCTTGACTAGTGAGATTATGCTTTCCTTAAGGTAGCTATTGATACTTAGCTTATGGGAAGGCCATGTTATTATACTATCATTGCTGAAAATTAGGTAAAACCTGATATTAGAGTTAAGAAGTATGAAGAAATCATCCCTAGATAGAGGTGGAGATACTATTAGGACAGTATCTTTCGCAAAATTAACAGGGAGGAAGTAGATATTTGAAAATACAAGGCCTTGAACATCTAATTTTTCCAATTCCTTTAAAAATGTTCCAATGTTATGATCGCAGAAATAGTGATTTTCTTCGATTTCATAAGATATATATCTTACGTTGGTGAGTAGAATTATTAGGGAGAGCGCAATAATTAAGATATTAGCTTTCTTAATGATTATAGGTATATTCTTCCTCTTCCCTAACTCTAAATATTTTTGTTTGATAGTTGTGAAAGATAGCAAGAAAGACTGGAGAATTGCCGTCTTGAGTATTTGAGCGAATCTATCACGTAGCTGAGTCCCCCACAGGTAAGACGTGTAACCGTAATTTTGTAAGACATGGTACTCAAAGTAGATGAGTAAAAGTACTAAGAACATCATATGGTAAATGTATTTTTTCTTATTCTCAATGATAAAGAATAGAGTTTCGATGCCCAGTATCTGTATGAGTAAAATAAGAGTTAATCCATACCGCTGTACATCCCAATACTCAATGGTAGCCCAGAATCCTATTAGGCCAGTAAAGAAGCACAAGAAAGATAGTAAAACAAATACTCTTTTTTCATATTTTTCCTTTGCAATAATTAGAGGTGATAGCAGAAATGAGGCTGCAACAAAAGGCGTAATGAAGTCGATTGGGATAAGGTTGAAGAATATGAAGAGTTTCTGATAGCTAGGCATCTCCCACATGTTTCTATATGTCCAGGGGGTTTTCACGAGGAAGTTAATTAAAAGACCGATTGGGGAAAAGAATACAAACTTTGCTAATATTGCGTTAAGTTGCCGGTCACTTAAAATATAGTATGCAATCAGTGCTGGAACATCAAGCAGAAGCTCGTATGCTACTACGGGTATAAAGATGATTAGGAAAAGAAGTTTATGCGTGAAGGAGGAACGGTAACACTTTTCCTTTATGAAAATTGCTGAAAAAATGAGCCAAAGGGGCACTATGACTATCGGGAAGAATTTATATAATTGTGAGACTAGAAGTACTAGTAACGATTTTAGAATAGAAAATATGTTCACATTGGGCATCTGTTTAAAGGATATGGTGAAGTAGTAGATGCCAACTAAGCTAAGGGATGCAAAGGCTAAATCCGGCAAGAAATAGTTATAAAAAGTCACACAGAGAGGGCTCACCAGAACTAATACTGTTTTTAGGTATAGCTTCCAGCCGTTGTTCTCGAAAATTCTGCACAAGAGATTGGTAACAGCCGAGAGTAGCATTAAGAGGTACGGTGTGTTTACGAGGGAAATAGGTAGCTGCATGGAAGTTGCGGCTATGAAGGCGGCTAAGAGGAGTTGCCAAAGAAATCTTCCAGTAATTAAGGCTGAGAAGCTGCGAGAAGGCACGTATGTGAACGGGGCCATGGATCCGGTTTTTATGAAGTTGAGCGCATTCTTAAGGTAGATATATTCATCAGGCGTATATAGCTTAGTGATGGTCGAACCAATATAGAGGAATATTGTCAATACTAATGCGATAAATAATATGTCGGAGGCCGAGTATTTTACCGTGATCTTTGGGCGGTAGAGTACTAGGAGTGCAAGAAGCACAGTGAAGAGAGTAACGCTGAAGATATTATAAAATAGCAAATCCAGTTTTGAGAGCATCACTATGAGTATTAACAACTTGGATATCAGTAGTGAAGTGATTTCTGAATCAATTATTAATTCATAGATGTTTATCTCTTCTCTTCGGGTAATGAGCGTGATCAAGAAACCAATCCCGAAAAAGGATATAATGAAAGATGCAATAGGTATAACTAGTTCGCGCATCAATGATCCCGGAATACGATTACATCATCTCAGCTAAAAATCTCTATGAGTTTTCTCGCTATTTTAGAGTAATCATACTTAGCGCTGTTTATGATGCCTTTCTTGGCGAGATTTTCACGGAGTGCTGGCGATGTTAACACTTTTGCTACTGCATGTGCTATGCTTTCGGCTTGTGGCTCACAGTACACGATGTCTTCGTAATCCTTATAGCCTAGAGCTAGAAAGACCTGGTGTCGCGTGGCGACCACGGGGACGCCTAGGGCCCACGCCTCGATAACCTTGATGGGGATGTTAGATTCGGTCGTGGAAGTCCTGCGCCTGGGCAGGACAAGCACGTCGAAGCTCGAGAGGAGCTCGAGGGCCTCCTCGTGCTCGACAAAGCCCGTGATAGTACACTCCACGCCCAGCTCCTTGCATAAGCGCTCCACCCTCTTCCTCTCAGGGCCGTCGCCGACCATCAAAAGCTTAACAGGCTTGTCCAGGCGTCCCCTCAGGCGAGCCACCGCCTGCACGAGGAGGTCTGCTCCCTGCCACCAAGCCAGCAGGCCCAGGAAGCCCACTACGTAGCAATCCCGCCTCCCGTGCTCCCTACGAGGTCGCCTGATCTTGAGTATCTTCTCCCGCGAAATACCAGGTGGCATTAGCAC
>JBMFML010000030.1:0-3435 GCA_049970695.1 Desulfurococcaceae archaeon | reverse complement strand
TTTCAAGGCAGCCCTCCTAATGTGGCACATTCTATATGCTGTTATCTCGGAGTTAAGGGCAAATGTAAAGAACTCATATGGGGCTTCCACGAGGATCTGAAGGGCTTCTTCGAAACCCGCCTAAGAGAGGGCGATTACGTCTTTATACGTGCCACAAGCCCAATCAGGTCGGTGCTGATCGCTGGAACCGTTGCGAGGAAGTACGTAGATAGCAGCAAGTTCTGGCCCATAGACCACGAGAGTGGAAGTACGTGGCCCTATAGAGTTGAAATAGAGGTGGACTACCTGTGCATCGATGTTAGTAATGCAAAGCTCGTAAGTCTACTTAAAATGTGCTCGGAGTGTAAAGAGGAAGAATGCGAGTACTGCAAAGAGCTGGGCAGGCAGCTAAGTCTGAAAACTGATATTCCAGGGAGCATGATTCGTCCAGGCTCCGTGATCTCCATTGATGCGAAGAGTGCGCAGCAACTACTGAGTACCATAAGAGATAGGTGCATTAACGCGAAGAGCTGGGTCAAGGAGCTCCTGAGTGGCTGGGTCTCCGGTCGGAGTGGCATTAACCACCTCAAGGCACTAATTCTAATACACCTGGTCTCAGGCAAGAACGTCATTATCTATGGTCCTCCCGGCTCTGGCAAGACGAGGCTAGCAAGAGAGCTCTGTAGAGAGCTCTCTGGCGTAGAATGCCCCGTTGAAACTGGCAACCCGGAGTGGACCCCCTACGATTCAATAGGTGGAACTACCCTGAGCGGCTTCAAACAGGGCTTCATAACAAGAGCCATCCTAAACTGCTGGAAAAACTTGGCAGAAAGGGGAAGACCCCTTTTCTTAATTCTCGATGAAATTAACAGAGCCAACGTTGACCTGGCCTTTGGCAAGTTCTTTACACTACTAGACGTGAGTCATAGAAAAGAGCCTATACTAGAGGCCTACGAGGCCGGAGTATCCGAAGACATCTACGTGCCATACTCATTCAGGGTCCTCGCTACAATGAACTCCTATGACAGGGCCCTTTTGTACAAGCTTGGCTACGCTTTACTGCGCAGATTTGCCTTAGTTGAAATGAGGAGAGACTTCGAGTTTGAGGGCTCGCCAGTTGATTGGAGCAAGTTTAGAGAGCTCGGAGAGTTCGCGGTAAAGGAGTGCAAGCTCCGTGAAAGCCTAATGCTAAGCTACGTGAATGAAGAGCTCATGCTTAAAAGAGAGGAAAGTAACGACTTTGCTCTGCTGGATCGAGAGCTTTACAACGAGCTTGAAAGCAGGGGCGGAGTTGAGGGAGTACTAAGCGATTTGGCTAATAGGCTTGGATTAGGAAGCCTGGAGGAGCTTCTAGACTACTTGCTGAGCGTGCCGTGCTACTTGAACAAGCTTCTACGCGACATGGGTATCGAGGTTACAGAGGGCCCTGCCGCTGATTTGATCAAGTTCATTGCGACATCAGCGCTGCTGAACACAGACCTTGTGGTTAAATACGTAGCGAAGCTCCTAGACGAGGCTATAGCATCGTACATCGTACCACAGATGGACGTTCTAGCCGACGTTGTTAGGGCCGAGAGACTGGGAATCGCGGAGCTTGAGGCTCTCAAACCCGGCAACATTAGTGAAGAACTCGCTCGCTTAGCTAACCGCCTTCAGGACTTAGGCTTGAGAAGGAGCTCAAGCATGCTGAGGCGGCTTTCTAGTGGAAGGAGCGCCTTCTAGCCCCAATATTGTTGTTGAACTACGCGAAGACAAGTGGAACGATTACGAAGAATTTCGAAGAGCCTTAATCGAGAGCGGTTTCTTTGCTGACGAGCCCAAAACGGAGGAACTTTTCAAAAGAGTCAAGGACTACATAAGCTCTGAACTCAGGCCTTCTATTGAAGCTATCTTGAGACTTCTAAGACTCGACATTGAGTCGCCTCCACCAAGAGTTGAAAATGGCAGGTTTAACCTAGGCCAGTGGATTGGCACACTACTACTAAGTGGCGGACTCGCGGTCCACGTAAAACCCAAGGTCGGGTGGAGCTTGTTCGACGTGATGGTTAAGGAGTCCTTGGAGCTTCCAGCAGTCCTCGGCGTGGAGTCGCTGGCCCCCTTGCTGGCTAACTTGATAGCTTCGAGCGAGTACGTAGTGGACATAGTGTACAGCGACTTGGCCTACAGATACACTCTCATGGCCTTAGAGCACCCAATGCCGCGCATTGTTGAGAGCTACACGATCATAGCCGAGGGCCAAGTCGGCAGGCTAGACGCCAAAGCTACGGCCAGGCTTAGAAGTCAGGGCTTGCCACTAGTAGCCTCTAGGAGAGCGAGGCTCGTGGAGCACGTACCGGCGCTAGTACTCATAGCCAGGTTTCACTACTCAATACTAACTAGGCTCCAGGAGCTCAGAACCAAGCTGAGGGGCGATCTAGAGAGGCTTGGAGTAGCCTCTAGGCTGGAAGAGCTCATGGTAAGACACCAGTACATCTTATCACTAGACCCCATAGCCGCATATCTCGACTTAGTTGCATCTCCCTACATCAGCGACAGCGACCTGGTGAGAGAGGTCAGGGCTAAAAGTGGAGCTAATGCGTGGCTCAAGGTCCTCGCGGATCTATACGAAGCATACCAGAGAAGTGTGGCTGGAGTAGAGGTCTACAAGCCTAGGCTTCCACTAAGGCTATTGCCATCAAGTAAAGTCTTCGAGCTCTGGACTCTGAGACTAATAGTTGATTCGATTGGCGCGAAGAGGCTCAGGACACTGAGCAGGGGCGGCGGCATAGTACTTGAGCTTGGCGACAACATCACGCTATATTACAACCTGAGCGAGTCGGGAGAGCTCACAGAGAAGCTCAGGGAAATGAAGCTGCTCAAAGACGGCTCTCTGAGGCCAGACTACGTGCTTAAGTGCAATTCTAAAGTCGTAGTTGCAGATGCCAAGTACAAGTATAGGCTGGCACTAAGCGACTTGGAGAGAATGCTGGCTTACGTTGTAGACCTGGCAAAGCCCGTGCCAGGCAATGGAGATAGGTTGCCGGGACTAATAGTAATGCTGACTAAAAAGAGGCCAAGGACTTCGGTAGTTGCCAGGAACGAAGTGCTCAAAGTCAAGCCGGAACTGCTCTTAGTCCACGTAAACCCCAGAGAAAGAGCAAATAGTGTAGAAGAGCTGCGCAAGGTCTTGAGAAAGCTAGGAGTTCCCACGTAACGCATCATTAGGTGTCGACGTGTTTCAGTTCCGGCTACATTGCTTTGTAGGCAACATAACTTAGCAACCATGAGATAGGATTCGAAGCGATAAGCAGGAGTTATTATCTAAACCGCGGGCCTAGCCTTCTACCTGCTCAGGGCGCTATTACGACTACTTTGGGATTAATGTATATATCTTGTACGCGGTAACAGCTATGATTAGGACTGCGAAAGCCTGTTTCAACTTGCTGCTTGGAACATAGATGCTTGCAGTCCTTGCGC
>JBMFML010000029.1:0-3606 GCA_049970695.1 Desulfurococcaceae archaeon | reverse complement strand
GCCTGGATGAAAAACTAAAGACCAGGCACCAGCAAGGTACCCTACCCTAGCCGAGTTAAGTATCCTCTCAACAGACTCCCTAACAGTTTTCTCTTCCTTAGACAGTAAGTTGATGTAGTAGGGGGCGTGAACACTGAGAATAACCCCAGTCTCAGAAGCCACCGACTTGAGAGACGGAGCCTCCTCAGGCTTAAGCCACACACCCCTAACAAACTCTATCTCCATAGCATCTAGGCCAAGCTCTTTAACTGCCTTAACACCCCTAAGCACGCCGGAACCCTTAACAGATAAAGGAATGCCAGCAGGACCCACAAACAAACCGCCAAGACCCAAGCAAACCACCCAAACTACAAGGAAGAAAAATAATTTAAACGTGGTAGCGGGGGGTGGATTTGAACCACCGACCTCGGGGTCTCACGCGCCCTCAGTAGACCCCGTATATCCTGATAATTGCTCCCTTATAAAGTTTTCACCTAACAAGCAACACGTAAAACATATTAAACTCAATATTAACTCCGCAGACGTAATAGTTAAGGGCCCGTGGCCTAGCCAGGATAAGGCGCCGGCCTCCGGAGCCGGAGAACCCGGGTTCAAATCCCGGCGGGCCCGCTGCAAATCTCTCTACTCCGCCTCCTCCAGGTCTCCAGTAGCGTGATCGTATGGCTGCATTTTATACTTCTTTCGGTATAGTCTGTCATGGAGTTGTAGAGGCCTTGAGAGTAAAGACGAGCATTTACGTTGACAAGGAGCTGTGAGAGAAGTTCAAGAGCTATGCCTTGAGGAAGAACAAGGAAGTCAGAGAGCTGCTTGAAGAAGCAATTAGAGATGAAATGATTGAGGAGACCTTGAGCGAAGCATTGCTAGAGTTTGCAGGCGGCGAGGACTACGTACTAGATTTCGAGCCGGCTAAGCCCTACAATGATTACGTCGTGAGGAGGTTTTTCATACCGTTGATAAGGTAGCTGGGATTCAGCGGAGCAGAGATGGTAGTTCCAGACGGCTTGGGCTACAGGATTATTAGGAGCAGGCGTGAGGAACCCATAATAGCAGCCAGCATAACCCACATCGTGGGATATAGTGACTGGTCACTACTGGTTACGCTCTTTATAGATGAATTTGGAGTAGAGTTTGTGAAGAAAGCCCTAGCCTTAACTCCTCGAGCAAAACACGTAAAGCTAGTGACTAGGAAAGAGCATCAGCAAATCAGCTTAGTGGAGGAGTTAAAGAACGAGGCAGAAAAGCTCGGGTACGAACTGGAAGTCGAAGTCAGCAAGCGCTTACACGTCAAGATCTACGCGTCGGATCACAGGCTCCTGATCACAAGTGCTAATTTACTGGAGTCGTCTCTCTTGAAAAACGTAGAGGTATGCGTCTACGTTGAAGAAGTAGTGCGTGAAATCGAAAACATATTAGAATTCAATTCCGGTAGTTCCGGCTCAGGCTTACTGTGACGATTTGTATTGAGCCAGGTAATGAAATTTATACTATAATAGTCGTAGGTCGCTACACGCGCTCTAATGTGAACTTATTAGCCCTTTAGTACTAAAGTACTCTGGTGAAAACTAGTTGGGAAAAACCTATAAAAATAAAAACGTTGAAGTAATCAAGGTCGAAATACCCAGAGACCTTGCTGAGAGGTTTCGCAAGTACGTTGCCGAGAAGTATGGCTTTAGAAGGGGTGCCCTATCTGAGGCGATAGCCGACCTCATAGAGAGGGAACTTGCCTTTAAGAGAACTCAAGCAACTGAAGGCGTTGACAGCATCATCGGTCTGGGGCTCTTATCAGACTATGAGTGGGAGGGCGAGGACTTAGTCGAGGCCTTGAGGAGAAGAGCTAATGTACTTAATAGATGCTAACATCATACTGGAGGTTTTGTACAAGAGAGATAAGTGGGAGGAGTGCAGCGAGCTTCTAGCTATGGTTAAAAGGGGTGATGTCAAGGCCTACATTTTGCACTTCACGCTGCATGGAATATCAGCTATTCTAGGAAAGCCGGAGCTTATTTCAAGATTTCTCTCTGAAGTACTTACTTGGCGCGGCTTAACAATAATAAGCTCGTCTGTAGAGGAGGAACTTATGGTATGCGAGCTAGCAAGCAGGATAGGCCTAGACTTTGACGATGGGCTTCAATATTACTACGCCAAGAAGCTAGGATCAAGCATAATTTCTTTTGATAAAGACTTCGACGAAACCGATTTAAAGAGAGTAGAACCCGCGAGTTTACTCAAATCTTTAAAAGGCACATAAAAGAGTACCTAAAACCACAAAAACACGTTACTCGCACTACGTATCGTCTTGACTTCATCACGAATTACGCTGTTTAGCCATTATTACCATAGTATTTTTAGAGGCCTGGATATCAAATGCGCTTTTCAAGCTTTAGGGCTTTATTCCTATTTTCTAGTTTTCGTGTACGCTTTTCTTCGTTTTTACCACGTAGTGCTCTATGTTACTTGCTTGCGTAGTACTCTTCTGGGGTCTTTTATGAGCAGGGCTAGTAGCCACGCTATTAGTGCTACGAGTAGCATTGAAAAGCCGAGTAACAGGGCGTCTGGCGAGGCATTGAGGAAGCTGCCTCCCTCGGTTAAGTAGCCATAGACGTGGTCAATGAAGGACATTACCGTGGCTCCCCACAGTACTAGCGAGAGGTACTTAAGCATGTACACGTTTCTCTCAGCCCTGCTATACCATAATAGTGTTGCAACTACTGCTGCGTAGCCGAGCACGAGTAGCCACACTAGCTACCACCTGCGCACTTTAACAAGAAGTAAAGGCTTATAGATTTGTGCACCCACTTCTTGTCATGAGTGCACAAAAGTGGCGTGCTTCATAGCACCAATGGTCGTGGCTATTGTGGTATCAGTGTTCAGTAGACTTGCCAAAGGGCTTTCAGAAAAACTAAGGCTCTCAGTTCTCGAGGCCTTGTTGTGGGGTGGTGCCAGGCTACTAGTGTTTGAGCACCTCTGGCACGGGGAAGTCGTTCAATGTACTTAAGCAACACGGCCTCTACCACGCCACAGTACTCGATAGAGAATTCGCTGGTTCACTTGTGCATGAGGGTAGCGAGTAGAGTAGTTCACTCAGTAACTATAGTTCACGACTTAGAGAGAACAGCGTGAACATGACTTCACGGGATTATAGCCTCCGAAGCCGGAGAACCCGGGTTCAAATCTCGGCGGGCCTGCTAAGCCTATGTTAATCGTTGCTTAAGGTCAGCAACGAATGCTTCCTAATGAAGCATAAAAAGCTCCAACCGACTGAGAAGAAAATAGTCTTCTCGAGGATATGTTACTAGAGTAAATTCTCGACACTCGCGGAATCCGTTAGAGATAGCTAACTTTATTTAGTTTAAGAATTCTCAGATGTCTTGAGGTTAGGCACAAATATTTTCAAGACGTGAATAGCTTTTGGTTAACGTGATTTCTATATTCAAGTAACTTCCCTTAAGTATTTAAACCTCGTACTAAGGTTTTATATGTGGAGGTAACTAAATAGTGTCAAAAAGTGTTCCTAGCTTAAATAGTGTTTCAACGCTAAGTTTAGTTGTGATATCATTAATTCTGGTGATGTCATTACAGCACAGCATCGTAGTTTATCCTCAACAA
>JBMFML010000028.1:0-4547 GCA_049970695.1 Desulfurococcaceae archaeon | reverse complement strand
GGTGTATGGCGATGGGTTGAGGAATAAACTCAGGGGTGTTGATGTCGAGCTAGAGTTTCTAACGCTAAGGGAGTTCTTCGAGAAGGAAGTGATAAGCACTATAAATGAGTGGAAGGAGAGGCAAGTGAAGGGAAAGTTCAGCAAGGCTAAAAGAATAACACTACCGGGAAACCTGTGGCTACTCAACTTGGTTGATTTCATGAAGAGCGCTAACTTGGTCAAAGTATGACACTTATGATTCACTTAGCTAAACTCCTCTACTGCTTAGTAAGAAGCAACTAGTGCACCACGTCTTTTCTGCGTGCCGGCGCCTTGAGACCGAGATCCCAGCTCTTGTAATGGTGGTATAGTAAAGAAACCCATGCCTGCCGATCCGCCTCCTTGAAGCCCTCCACGAAACCACCCGAAGGCTCCGGGCCCTGTCCAAGGGGCTTCTCGAGAGATCGCCAGCGGGGCTCTGCGGCAGCGGACTTCGGGGTGCCAGCTGAGCCGGGCTGCTCGCACGGCTTTTATACGTGCCCGCTAGAACACTACTTTGGTGGCGGCGCGTGCCCAGGTACTGGATTGTCGTGGTCTCCGAGGAGAACTGGCACGTAGTGAAGGAGAGCGGGGTCTTCGGAGCGCCCGAGCCCAGGAGGGGCAGGGGCGCGAGGGACCTCGTAGAGCCCGGCGACGTCTTGATATTCTACGTGAAGGCGAGGAACTGCGCAAAGCTCTGCGGGAAGTTCGTGGGGGCTTTCAGGGTGGCCTCGACCTGGTTCAGGGAGGAGAAGCCCCTCTGACCGGACGAAGTGAGGGAGGGCAGGGTCAAGTACCCGTGGAGAACCCGGCTGGAGCCCCTGAAGCTCGGAGTGGCAGACTTCAAAGAGCTCGCGCCGCGGCTGAAATTCGTGGAAAACAAGGAGAGGCCGCACGCCTACTTGGTGGGTACGCCCGCAAACTTCCGGAGGCCAATACCGGAGGAAGACGCGAAGCTAATAATAGAGAGCATGAAGTAGCAGTACCTACCCTGCCTCTACTTCTTGCGCATCATTGGCTCAGGTTCTGTCAAGCCTTACGTGGATGAGGTAGAACGTGAACCTAGAGCCAAGCACGCTAATTTAAAGTACTTAAAGGTTAGGGGTTTCATTTTACTCAGTCCATATGTTCTCCCACTTTTCTCTGTATGGCTTAAGCTTGCTCAGGCTGACGGCTAGTGGCTGCGGAGTTTCCTCTAACACCTCACGGGGCTTCTTGTGTAGGGGCTTTGCGAGCCAGTCGAAGTACTCCTTCTTAGCTATTTCGCGCAAGTCTCCTGGTGGCACAATGTAAAACTCGGCCTTGCTCAAATCATCGCGAGGCAGGTAAACTATGATAAAGGGGTTTCTTATCTTCTCTCTCAGCTTATCTTCTATGTCTTTCTTGGTAACTTGCACACCTAAGGGGACAGCCTTCTGTCTCAGAGCTTTAACTTGAAGAGCTTTGGCTCTCCTGTTCTCGACATCGTATACGAGGACATCTACTTCGGGGGCACCCTTAGGGGTGAGAGTAACGAGGTATCCCATAAGGGAGAGCTTGGCTGCTACCAGGTACTCACCCGCGTAAGAAAGTAGCTTTTTTCTCAGATTCCTTGACAAGTTAATCACCATAGTAAATTGGTTTTCCAAGAAAAAAAAGTCTTCCACAGTATGAGCAAAGTCGGCAATAAGGGCACACCACGCCAGCTTAAGCACGTAGATACATTACAGCACACCCCCGCGGGAATCGCTATCTAAACCTTAGGCTCAGCCTATAAGAAGCAGCTGCCGTGAGCACTACTCACACGCCACCCGTATAAACCAGGATTTAGAGCCTAGACGGTGAGGCCCCCTCGTTGCGTTTTAAGAAGCTTGGGCAGAAAGTGCACGAGCGCTTTAGCGATTGGTGTTTTAAGGGCGCCGGCTTCACCGCATTAATAGTGTACCCAAAGAGGCTTGTTGGCCACGTAATGTCCTCGAGAAAAGGCGTGGTGGAAAGAAAGCTCGTGGAGAAAAACAGTGGGACTTGGTATGACTGTTAGAAGCTAAGGTCTTTTTGGTTTGAAAAACCACCGCATTAAATTCCACAAATAACCCGTGAAGGTTACAGACATGCTCTAAGTACTCGACTAACTCATTACAGAGTTATTTAGAAGCTGAAAGCGCAAAACTCAGAAATCGAGCAGGCCGTTGACGAACTTGTACTAGATAGTAGAAAAACGCTATAGACAGTTTATCCTTGAATAAATTCGAGTAGAAAGTGCAAGTAGTTGAGTATTCAAGGCAAAGTAGAGGAGGCATGCTCAAAAGTTCGTGCTTCTGACGTCGTCGCTAATGATGTTGCTTTACACCTGCGGGAAATTTTCATCACTATTCTTAGAGTTAGCTCATCTAAATAGGAGTGAGAGCTCTTCACTCTAGGCGCCAAATACTACCCGAGTTTGAGCCGCTAGATCGAATACTTTAGCTCTGATACACCGAACGCCATATCAACTCCCATATCGAGCAATACAGCATAATGCGCCTATACTGGCTAGGACAAGGTTAGTGGAGGCCGTAGAGCAACTGCCTTAAGAAAAGTTGAAAACTTCTAGACGTAGAATAAGGGTGATGTGGCAGAGTGTATTTATGGGGATGACGAGGCAATTACTAAGAGAGTGGAGAGCATGGTTAAATGCCCATACTGTGGCTATGAATCAGAGGCGTTTGAATTCAAACCTCTTAGGGGGGAGTAGAAGTTCAGGTTCTACACCGTAAAAATGCTTCAATGCCCGAAGTGCAATGGCGTGTTTAACTACTATTGTGGCGTTAGCTCGAGAGGTAAAAGGTCAGAGTTTGTGATTAGAGTAAAGCCCAGAATGAGAACTGCCAAGGGATGATCATGTCTAAAATAGCTGTTCCACAAGTTGACATCGATGATGTTGTCAATTGCTTCAAGACCTATACTAAGAGTGCCAGTAACGAAGAGGAGTTGAAGATTAGGGTCTCAACCAACTGTATTGAAAATAGAATACTCAAGCCCTTGGGTATAACACAATATTATGGCAAGTACGAGTATACATTGATATCTGGGGCTAGGGTAGATGCCCTCTATGGGCACGTAATAGTTGAGTATAAAGCACCCGGCAAGCTATCCTCACTCTCTGACATAAACAAGGCTAAGGAGCAAGTGAAGAATTATATTCAGCAAGAAGCTGCCTCAAATGCTGAGTGGGATAGGTACCTGGGAGTTATCATAAGTGATAGAATAGCGTTTGTGAGATACGATAAGGTGAGAGGCATATGGCTTCTAAGAGGACCCTACGATATTTCGAGAGAAAGCATAATTAAGCTTATAGAGGCTATAAGAGGTCTTAGAAGAAAAGCTCTTAAGGTAGACCTTCTTCTAGAAGAGTTTGGACCAAAATCTCAACTTGCTAAGAAAGCCGTTAAGAAATTCTATCAAAAGCTGTTGTCTCCTAAAAGCTCAAGAACACAAATGCTTTTCGAGGATTGGCTGAGGCTGTTTAGGCAAGCCACTGGCTATACCCCGGAGAAGCTTGAGGAATTGAAGAAGCTTAAAGAGGAATATGGCATCGACCAGAAAGTTGATTACAACAAATTGTTGTTTGCTATACAAACATACTATGCACTTATACTAAAGCTATTGGCAGCTGAGGTCGTGTCTCTCTATAGTGGAGGCAGGTTCTATAAATCCTACATAGCTGAACTAGATGATAAATATAGCAGTGGGGGTGCCGAGGCTCTTAGAGAGGCTCTGAGGGAGCTTGAGAGTGGTGGAATCTTTAAACAATTCGGTATTGAGAACTTTATCGAGGGGGATTACTTCTCGTGGTACTTTGAGGAAATCGACCAAGATCTAGCAGATGTGATAGCTGAGATAGCCAGGAGGCTAGGCGAATTTGAGCCAGCAACACCACAGCTAGAGCCGGAGTTCGCTAGAGACTTGCTGAAGAGGCTTTACCAACACCTAGTTCCAGAGGATATTAGGCATAGCCTCGGCGAGTACTACACCCCGGACTGCCTATCCAGAAGGGCGGTGAGGGGGCCCGGGGAGACCGCGGGGAACCCGAGGGCGGCAATCAACGAACATGAAAGACTATCAAAGACCGCTCTCGGGCGAGCGGCGCGTATTCAAGTGCCCGAGGTGCGGGCTCGAGATGGATAGGCAGAAAGTGGCGTCGGTGAACATTAGGAAGAAATACTTAGAGGGTGGAGGAAAGGGAAAGAAGCCCAAGATGCGGGGGTTATCCCACAGCTATGACCCAGACGCTTCAATGACGGTGGAGCTGTGGGTCGGGGTCACCCCGAGCGGGCGGAAGCCAATGATGTGGGCTCCGATGAAAGGAGCCCTGAAGACAATGAAGCCAAGGGTAGAGGGTCAGATCAACTAATATAAAGCCCTATGAAACCCGAACCCCGTACTAGTCAAGGCTAGCCGTTTGATAAACATAACACCCTGCTGAAAAAACAGTTAATAAGTTTTTTGTGCTAAAATTTATATAGGATGATGAAAATACGTTTTTGATAACAAGTGATAGGACTCCCATG
>JBMFML010000027.1:0-4701 GCA_049970695.1 Desulfurococcaceae archaeon | reverse complement strand
CTAGAGCTCTTTTCTAAGAGGCTCGAAGTGCTTGATCAGCCCCAACTCCTGGACCTTGACCCGGCAGAGTACGTGTTGGTAGTGCTCCTACAGCCTCTTCCCGAAGTGAAGGAAGGCGTTTACACCGAGGGAGTGCTCTACGATTTAATATACTACAAAAAGTCGGGCTCCGGGAAGTCGCCAAGAAGATACGCGAACTCCGTAGCAGTGTTGCTCTCAAACAGGGATGATGAATGGCGCGAAGTCCTGAAAACAGCAAAGAGGGTTATAGCGTGCGAGCAGTTAATGAAAACCGTCAAAGTCGATCCGAAAGTCTCCAAGTACATTAGAGACGAGCTAAACAGCATAAAGGAGGAGGCGGAGAAGAACCTCCGCAGAGGTCTCGTTACCAGCTACTTCAACTTGATCGCCTACCCCGACACCGATAAGGACAAGGGGATTAACGTTGTAAGGGTTAGTGGCATAACCAACTATAGCGGTAGAACGCTGGCAGAGCTCGCCGAGAGAGCACTGATTGAAGTATTGAAGGCGCCTGAAAGAAAGTACTTGGAGTTCGAGTCCATAGTTTATTACTACAGTGGAGGTCGAGACCAGAAGTGGAAGCAAAGAATGAGCGTTCAGGACGTGATAAACGCATTCTTGGAAAACCCTGCTCTCCCAATGATTCCCGCAGACTACATTAAAGAGGCCATTAGAGACGGGTTGAGCAAGGGCCTAATCGGGATCGAAAGAGAAGGCAAAGTCTACTTCAAGCCCGTTTACAACGACCACCCCGAAGGGCTCTTGAAAGAGGTCAGGGACACCGACGTAGTACTACCCCAGGAAGAGGCGGCCGAGAAGCAAATAGAAGAGCTGAGCAATTCCGTCAAAGAGGAGGTGGTTGATGACACGCTGGTAAAGCAGTTCTACGTCATAGTGCGCGATGGCCGCGAAATCCCCGTCCATGAGCTTAAGAGGACGTTCCCAGAAAACTACATAAGCGTATTCATCAACTCCGAGTTAAAGCGGCGTGAAGTCAGAGAGAAGCGCGGATTCGACCTGATTATCGAGCCGCGAGACCTCGAGTTCAGCGTATCGGAGCTGCCGGAGCACGTGACTGCGAAGGTCTTCGTCAAGCGCGTTGGCGACTTCGTAGACGAGGTCGTGATAGAGGCAGAAAAAGGCAAGGTCGAGCCAAGCAAGGGTTCACCCGACTTCGAAGCTGAGTGGGTCATTGAGCCGCCGAGGAAGCCAGGCGAGTACACCTTCACGATCAGGGCCACCGCCCCTAGCAGGGGCTTACAACGCGAAGCTTCGCTAAAGCTGGTGGTTAAGCAGGGTCTGCTCTGCAGAGACAAGCCCGGCGAGAAGCTACTGGAGCTCCACGTATCAGGCGAGGTCGAGCCAGAACCCATACTAGACCTGTTGAAGGAGGTGAATAGAAGCGTCAACGGCACTAAGCTCGTCAAAAGAGCACTGCTCGTAGTAGAACCCCTTGATAAGAGGGCTCAGGGACTTAAGAGGCGGACTATTGTCCAGTTCGAGGAAGCCACACTAAAAGATGTTGAAACCGTTGTTAAGGCCCTCAGAGGAGCGTTGGGCGTGCTTGCCAGCATGAAGTTCGCCGGTCTAGAGCTCGTAGTACAAGGAGAAGGCACCGTAGAGAACCCGACCGAGCTAGCAAGAGCCCACGAAGAAGTCAAACGGAGAGGGGCTAGAGTGGAGTACTGCTGGTAGGGTGCCGAGCCGTGGCCTCCGGCTTCAAGGGGTTCGTCTTGTTCAAGGGGGTCAGGGCCTACTTCAAGCGCGGAGTCGTAGGCTCTATAGACGTCGGCAAGCTGAGAGTGACTAAAGACGAGCTTCTGGACGTGGTCAGGCAGCTAGACGCGCTAGCTAGAGTCAAGGCGACCAAGAGCGGTCTATGGGTGTACGACGAGGACCTGTACAAGAGGCTAGTGGTGTTCTCGGCCTTCTACGGGCCGATGAAGGCTAAGTCGTCGCTCAAGACGTTAAAACTCGTTGAGGTCGTCAAGCGGCTAGACGACTACTCCCTCCACTTCTGGTACACAGAGGTCCTTGACAGGTACAGGCAACGGGGCGTGAGAGCCGTTAGAGTGGTCTCGAGGGCGGCGAGGATACTTTATGGAGTCGACAAGAAGTAGCACGGGATCGGAGACTGAAACGAGGAATATATCGGAGCTCATCCTCTCAGAGCTCTTTAGGGAAAACCCTATTTTTAAGTTGCGCCAATTAGGGTACGAAGGCTACCTTCACCAAGCCGAGCTGGTTTATAGGCTAATGCTGAGGAGACCCATAAGAGTGCTAATAGCCGACGAAATAGGGCTCGGCAAGACCATTGAAGCACTGATGCTGTTGAAGTGGGGCTTCGAAAGGGGACTCTTTAACCGCAAAGGCGCCCTAGTACTCGTCCCGAGAAGCCTTGTCGGACAGTGGAGAGAGGAGGCAAGACGCTTCGGCTTCAACCCCGTTACCGACTTAGAGCTCGACTCCAAGCTGGCGCCAGAACACAGCCTGTTCATCCTCAAGATCGACACTGTGAAGAGGGATGAGCACAAGGAAAAGGTGCTAGGGCGCGAATGGGGGGTCATCGTTGTCGACGAGGCGCACAAGCTGGGGCCTGACACCAAGAGGTATGATCTCGTTAAAAAGCTTGTGGAGAAGAACCCAGAAGCCTCCGTGATCTTATTGTCGGCAACACCGCACAGGGGCGACGAGGAACAGTATATAAGGCTTCTAGAGCTCTTGGACGGGGCTGTCAAGAAATTGAAGAAGAGCTTACATGAAGGCTTCTACGCGGAGACCATGAATACGCTTGTGTTTCGGCGGACTAAGAGAGAAGTCAACAATGTGTACGAAAAGGAGAAGATATTCGTCGACGCAGAGCTCGAGGTAAAGACCATTACGCTATCGAAAAACGAAGAAGACTACATCACCAGCCTCGACAAGCTGACAAGGGAGCTCCTCTTGGAGGCGGGCGCAGTAAAAGAGGAAGTAAAGCGAGCAGTCGGCCTACTCGCAGTTTTAGTGGACAAGCGGGGGCTCTCTAGCCCAAGGGCGGGGTGGTTGACGTTCGATAGAATACGACGTAAGGCTGTGTCCGCCGAGAAGGGCGGCATAAGCGTGTCCAGCATTCCTGAAAGCCTAGAGGGTTATGCTGAAGAAGAGTACGTCGCGGAGAAGGACCCGGACGCTCTACTGGAGGAAGCTGAAGAACTCATCAGGGGCGAAGTCGCGCGTATTTTGGCGCGCTTTAAAGAGCGGTTTGAGTACCTCGCAAAGCTAGCAAAGTCCGTTGAGGAGACAGACAGCAAGGTCCGCACCTTGCTCGACTTGTTGCAAGAGCACGTTGGGAAGGGGGAAAAAGTAGTGGTCTTCACAGAGTACGCGGACACGGCCGACTACATCTACGATAAGATCAGCTCTGAGCTAGGTTGCGAGGTCAAGAAAATCACGGGGAGGGACCTTGAAGCGCAGGGACGCGTGGAAGCCGTAATAGAGAATGTCAAGAAATGGCTCGCTGAACCCAAGCCCCGCGTTTTGGTATCGACTGATGTAGCATCTGAGGGCTTGAACCTCCAGTACGCAAATGTCTTGGTGAACTACGAGCTACCTTGGTCCCTGGTCAAGCTGGAGCAGAGGATTGGGAGAGTTTGGAGGCTGGGCCAGTCCAGGGACGTGAAAATATACTTGATGCTACTGGACCACAGCTTTGAAAAAGCCGTGTTCGACTCCTTTTACAGGAAGCTGGCAGAGTCGGTCAAGGCCTACATAATTCCGAGCGCCCTTACTATACTCAAGACTAAAGAGGGGCTAGAGCTGCCAGCCTCTGGCGTGGTTGAAGAGGCTGGGTTAAAGCCCTTTGAAATGTGGCTCAAGTACAAGCTTGACAGAGAAGAAGGCTTAGGAGAGCTCGTGAGCAATTACTTGGAGAGGCTTAAGAAGCGATTTGCAGGAGGGCAGGCCTCTTACATTTACTCAGAGGGTCGTACTCGCTCAGGACTAGCTGTTCAGCGACTCGAACAACTATTAGAGAAAACCACCGGCTTTAAGTCTAGGGAAGAGCTAATTAGGGTTGAGAGAAAGATTGCCAAGCTCCTAGGCTACGATGATGCAAGGCCTCCTGAGCACCTTTTGAGGAAGATCGCCTCTGCTATTCAAGAGGAACGCGCCACTTATGCGTGTAGTGGAATTAGCGCCCCACTCGTTATTCTAAAGGCGTGTGTGGGCTTTTCAAGCGGTGAAAACGCCGTTTGCTGGATACTAGTGCACGACGAGTCTAAAAGCGGTGAGAAGAGAATCTACGGCGTTAAAGAGCTACTAGACAGCGTAGAGAACGCCTTCAGCAGCTGCGTCGAAGTCGGCAGAGCCACCTCAAAGGCTGTGGAAGAGCTGTGGAAGGGCATTGAGGAAAGAGCACGTCTTAGAGTAGAGAACTTCCTGAGAGAAGCAGTACAGGATCTGCTACACGGATTCTCCAAATACGTTGAAGCTACTAGGAGCAGTCTAAGACCGAGAACTCCCGAAGAACTCCGCATAACGCTGTTCAAGCCACTTGTCATAGCTGTGCCCTTGAACATAGTAGAAGGGTGGTGGAGAGAGTGGGCTGACAGCTCTATTGAGAGCTACATGAGCGTAGGTGACATAACCGAAGAAAAGTTAGAAGTGGAAAAAGTTGGCAGAAGCGTTCTCGAAAAAATTTTG
>JBMFML010000026.1:0-4892 GCA_049970695.1 Desulfurococcaceae archaeon | reverse complement strand
TTACCGCTCCCAGCTGAGCCTCTCAAGCCCACGGAAAAAGGGGAGAAAAACGGTAATTTTAACCTTGCGCTACGGCCTCACCACCTTGAAGCCGTGGCTCGTCCCGGTGCCGGAGAAGGTCACCACGCAGGATGCGCCGTCTTGCAGCGCCCCAGAGGAAACAGTGGCTCTGCAGGCCACGCTCTTCCCGGGGTCGGCGGTGCTCGGGCTGCAACCTTGGGGGGTCAGCGCGACCGATGCCGTGGAGCCGGGATTCGCGCACGAAACCGTGAAGCTGCCTAGGTTTACGGATTGGGTGCCCAGGTTCCTCACCGTGAAGACCAGGTTCGTGCCGTCGGTGTAGGCATCGGTGACCTCCAGGAGCGGCTGCTGGGTCGCGCTCCTCGACGTCGCGAACATGAACCACGCCACTAGGCTGGCGGCCACGATGCTGGCGATCGTGACGAGCACGGTGACCAGCGGCGGTATACCGCCCCTGCGCCTCATCGTTTATTAAACGCTACCTGTAATTATAAATATTACGCGAGGAAAAAAAGTAGATTTTTAGGGCTTTTTAGGGCTTGGCCACGGCGAAGCTAACCTGGGTGCCGTCCGCGGTCTGGAGGGTGGCCAGCGCGCCGTCAGGTATGTTGCCGAGGTTGAAGCCCGGGCCGGCGTTGTACTTGCATGAGAGGCTCCTGCCGGGGTCTAGGCTGGTGGCGCCGCCCAGGCAGTTGGTGAAGGTGAAGGTGACGGGGTTTTTGTTGACGTCCCCGACGACGATGTGGCTGCCGGTGAGAACCAGGGGGGCCGTGCCATCGTTCTTCAGGGTGACGTAGAGCGAGCCGTTCGCGTATACTGTTGGGCCGAATACGCTTACGAGCGTGGCCCTGGTGCCTCTAGCGGTTGAGGCGTAGAGGAAGTATGCGACTAGAGCGGCTGCGACGACGCTAGCTATCACGATTATCACTGTAACAATAGGGGGAATGGCCGCTCTTCTTCGAGTCATCAATAATACTCTTCTGGCGACCCTTATATATAATTTTTCAAGTCGCCTTTGCGGAGGCAAAAAATTAATACCCGTAGCACCATATTTGTGAACAGAGATATGATAGTAGTCACGTTCAGTGGAAGCAAGGGAGGAGTCGGCAAGACGACTTTAGCCATAGCTTTATCAATCGTATTGTCGCCGAACGTGAGAACACTCCTGGTCGATGCTAGTAGCGAGGGCGGGGCAACCTCCTACTTGCTGGGGGATGCCCCGCCACCCTACCTTAGCCAGGATCCAGCCTTAAGCCTTAGGAGAGTTGAGCTTTTCGACGGAGTGCAAGTGTTCATGGCTGTGAACCGTGGTGCAATAGACCCTAACAGAGTAGCCGAGTTTGTGCGTGGACTTAACGAATTCGACATAGTCATAATTGATTTGCCCGCCCTCACGGATATCGAAACCATGAGGAGGTACTTGCCGATTTTCTACATTGCAGACACGATTCTAAGCGTAGTAGAGCCATCACAGCCCTCGATACTCAGCTTGAAGCGCTTCGGCGAGAAACGGGTGGTAGTGGCTCTAAACGTGCCTAGGCCGCTGCCATTTGTAGCCGTTGACATGTATAGGAGGATAGTTGAGAGTTTCGCGAGGAGGCACGGCTATGGATTCGTGCTCGTGCCCTACGAGCCCGCGATAACGAGGCTAAGCCCAGCCACAGTCAACGTCTTAAACTACACCTCCCCGAGCTTCGACAAGGCAATAGCATCGCTTGCAAGGCTCATAAAGAATAAATAATAGCGTCAGGTATACTGTTTTCGATGAGCTTCATACTTAAGAAAGATAAGGACAAGAGAATGGATCCGACCGAGGACTTCTTCAGCATGGTTCGGGAGCCAGTGGAGCAGGTTAAAGCTGGGCAAGACGCGCCTTACGCGAGCCTGCCCCAAGCCCTAGACAAGAATGTTAAAGAAGTAAAGCCATCGCCCCCAGGGAATCAGGCTGTCGCTGAACCCCCACTCATCACAAAGCTGGACGAGATCATAAATGCACTAAGAGAGGCTGGAGTAAACCCCAAGCCCCTCGAGGAGCTTAAGAACATGACCTTAGAGCTGGACAATCGCATTCAAATGCTTGAGAAGGAGATCGAGTTGAAGAAAAAGCAACTTGAAACGCTCCGCTACGCCCGTAGCATTGTTTCGAAAATGGGCATCTAGGCATGCCGCTGACCAGGATAAAAATATCTAAAAAGCGTGAGCCACGAGGGCCGGAAAGTCAGCCAAGTCAGCCTACTGAGAAGAAGCCCTCAAGGCTCAAGCTGGGCTTTCAGGTTCTCAGACCCATCAGGGGCAAGCTTAGCAGCGGGGAGCCACAGGTTCTCGAGCCAATGCGGGGCGAGGTCGTGCGCGTAAACAGCGGTTACCTGGTGCTGGGTGACGGCGTCATCCGCGTTTACCCCTTGCGCGAGGGGCCCTGGGGGCCTTTGCAGCCGCTCATAGACTATCATGAGACCCAGGAGGTGTTTATCAGGGAGGATAACGGCGAAGTACACGTCACGGCCGGGATAGGTGGCAGACGATATGTTGTTGAGCACCAGGGGCTGAACGTCGAGGCCTTAGCACAGCGTATAGCCATCGTGAGCGGGATACCGCTTAGCGAGAAGAACCCACAGGACTCGGGCGACTTTCACGGCTGGAGGGTAAACATCTCTCTGCCACAATTATCAGGGGGCTGGCAGATCAGCGCGGCGAGGATAGTAGTCGAGACGGAGCCCTTCAAAGCGGAGCCCCTGCTGCTGGCGCGCCTCGTGGCCCTCGCGGCGTCGCCGTCCAGCATAGTCTTCGTGGGCCCGCCGGGCAGCGGCAAGACCACCGCGCTCATCGGGGTCCTCAGCACAATCGTGAAGCTGTGGCCCCGCTTGAGGGTCTCTATCGTCGAGGAGGAGCCGGAGGTGGCGACGCGGGTCTACGGCCCCAGCATCGTCAAGTACTTCAGCTTCGGCGGCAGGACGGTGACGGACAACATACGTGCAACGCGCAGGTACGACAGGCCCGACCTGCTCGTGGTGGGCGAGCTGAGGGGTGAGGAGGTGCCCTCCTGGTTTGAAGCTGCGGGCAGCGGGATCCCCGTCTTGACTACGGCGCACAGCACAGGGCTGGGGGACGCGGTCAAGAGGCTAGACACGCTTATTCAGGCTTCAGGCCTGAAGGCGAGCGTGTTGGACGCGGTGAGGGTATGGGCGGTATGCGGCAAGACTATAAGCAGCGAGGGCGGCATCCAGCGGGGCGTACAAGCTGTCTACGTGCTGACAGAGGAGGGCTTCACGCCAATCTTCAAGGGGAGATACCTGCCCGAGGAGGACTTCCTGAGCCTCCTGCCGCCCGAGCTCCAGCTGGGGCTCGAGGGCTCAAACGACGCCGCCGCGGTGTACAGCGCGGTGAAGGAGGCCTTGGACGCCAAAGGGAAGGATTACATATTCCAGAAGTTTGAGGCTATACCTCTCGGGGTGGATACAGGTGACTTTTAGAGTACTAGAGGAGTTGTTGAAGAGGCTTGGGCTCACGGACGAGGAGGATAAATTGAAGAGAGAGATTGAAGAGGCAAGGAGGCTGGCGAGAGCTACCGTAAAAGCCACTGTTGAAACCGAGAAGAGGGCGAGAAAAAGGAGGGCGCGGGGCGGGCTCCTCTCAGTGCGCCTCGAGGAGGAGTCTGTTCTCCCTGAGGAGCTCACCTAGGCCGCTGACCACAATTGGACTCTACGAGCCAAAATTGGACTCTACGAGCCAATCTTGGCTCTCTTTGCCAGCCCCTCTTCAAGGAGCTCGTTCACAGCCTCGTCGAACGTTACACTGCGGGACCTCGCGTAGTCCTCCACACGCTCCACCAGGTCGCGGCGCAGCGCGACTACACGCTCCACCATTTCGAGCCGCGCGACCTCCCTCATCACGCGCTCGAGCCTCGAAGGCTCGGCGAGGCTGGGGTTAGCCAATACTCGCTTCGCAACGATCTCCAGCTCGGAGGTCGATAAGCCGAGCTCTCCCGCCCTCCTTGCCACGTAGTCGAGCAGGGCGTCCCTCTCCTGGGGCTTTATCTCGCCCCGTGCCGACAGCCTGTCGAGAACCGATGCGACGACAGCGATACCCGTGCGGCTCACGCCCCTCCTCCTCTCCGAACTCGGAGGCCTGCCTGGCCTGCTCCCATGGACGCGCTCCTGGATATGCTGAACCTTCCTGTACAGCCTCAGTGCACGCCTTACTTGGTCAAGGGCGAGCATTAAGCGGAGGGAGATTTCCTCCTCGCTGAGCCCGAGCTCGTGGAGCCGTGCAAGGCCTAGGCCCACTTCCTCTGGGGTGAGGGTGTTTTGGCGGAGGTTCTCGGCTAGGCTGAGCTCGAGGGCTTCCTGGTCGCTGAGCTCCCTGACCTGGCATGGGACGCCGTTGGCGAAGAGCTTCGCGAAAACCTCGGGCTTCTCCCTCTGCAGGAGCTTGATCGCCTCGAGCCGCATCCTCCCGCTGACAACACCATAATAGTCGTCCTCTCTTCTGACAACCAGGGGGTGCAGTAGCCCCCTAACAGCGATATCCTCCGCGAGGGCGCGAACCCGCTCGGGATCTACGCGCTGCCTCACATTAACGATACTGGGCTTCAGTTTATCTGACGGTATGAGAGTAATCTGCTCCACGGGAAAACAAAAAGGCATAAACGTAATAAGTTTTGCACACGTCAATTAAAAGTCGTCCATGATGCATATCAGTTATAATGCATGATCAATAGTATATGTCATGTAACGAGGAGGAAGCCCAGAGGAAAGCCCTAGAACTGGTCGAGTCAGGCAGGGATCCAGACATCCTAGTCCTGCTCTTCATGTCCTTTTATGACTACGTGACGCTAATGGACATACGCTACGCGTTGGGGGGTGGTAAGCGCT
>JBMFML010000025.1:0-5543 GCA_049970695.1 Desulfurococcaceae archaeon | reverse complement strand
GCCTGCACCATTGACTCGCACTTGGTCTTCGCAATGCAAATTAAAGGCCACCAGGGCATTCCGACTCGATATGGGGGTGATGACCCTGGGCTTGTTGAACGGTGATAGGTGCGGCCTTGGCTGATCCGCGAGAGCGCTGCTGCAGGATTTTTCCACCACGGTGCTTCAGCGCCCTACTCCTACTAACACCCAAGCACTGTGGGACCGCCGAGCTGGTTCAAGCCGGCAGCTACTTCAGATCCGCGGTTTTGGGTTTATATTCTTAGGCTTCGTAGCTGCACGTGGGATTCGTGCTTCTCCGCTGCAAGAACACCGCGGTCTGCCTCGAAGTAGTAGTTGAAGACCCCGAGGGGCTCTACGAGTCTCTCTCGAGCGACTTTTCGAGGAGGTACCTCCCGCCGCTAGAGGCCTCCGGCGAGTGCAGGAGCGTTGGGGCCAGGGTGTACTGGCTGAGCGGCAGCGGCTTTGAAGTCCTTGCAAGCGCGTATTCCGACTACTCGCCAGACACCTACGTCGTGGCAGGCGAGTACCCAGAGGCCTACGTCAACGAGGCGCCTGTTTTCTTCATGCTTCAAGTACTGGCGAGGGCGCTTGCCAGGGAGGGCTACGTCCTAGTGACGGACTCTGTGGCAGTAGACCTGGGTGGCAGGGCCGTCCTATTCCTCGGCTTTCCGCACACGGGCAAAAGCACGATATCCGCGATAGCAGCCGACAGGGGCTACAGGGTCTTGTCAACGGAGAACACCATTGTGAAGCCGTCCGCCAGCGGCCTCCTAGTCTACGGCGGCACTAGAGTACTGGTCTTCGACCCTAGAATCAGAGAGCTCTATGGAGTCAGGCTGGAGTCCACAAAGAAGACCAAGCACGGCTACGAAGTAGTAGACTTGGACGCTCTGCACGAGCCGCTCGAAGAGCCCCTCCTCGTCAGCGAGATATACCTGCTCTACACGTCGTTTTCGAGCTACGGCGTGTCAGTCGTGCCCATTAGGGGGAGGAAGGCCGGCAAGCTGGCGTGGCACTTCGCCGTTAGCCTCTTAAAGGGCCTCGACTACTACGAGCCAGCGCCACTAGACATGCCCCTCGCAGGCCCCGTCAGGGCGAGCGTCGAGGGCTTCGTAAAAGCCGTTGTCGAGGGCTACTCCGGGAGGTTCTACGAGGTCTTCGGATCGCCACTCGAAGTCTTCAACTACGTTGCTAGGCAAGGGCCTCCCGGAACTTCTTAGCCACGTAGTCTACTACTATCCTGGCCACTTCGTGCTTTGTCAAGAGCCCCTGGGCAACTACTTCCTCGCTCCGAGTCAAGATCACTGCCTCGAGGAAGGCCTTGCCAAAGCCGGCTTCTTTCGAGAGCACGTTGTTCGCGACCACGAGGTCCAGGCCGTAGTCCCTGAGCTTCTCGAGGGCCTTGGAGTAGAGCTCCCCGCCGGCCGCGGTCTCGGCAGCAAAGCCTACTACGACGCGCGGCCTCTTCACGACTGACTTTATCACCTTTGGAGTGGCCTCCAGCTCTACTACGAGCCTCTCGTGCTCCCTAGTGGAGTACTTGGTGCTGCTCTGCTCCCTCGGCCTGTAGTCGGCTGGGGCTGCCGCGAACACTGCTGCATCGAAGTACTCTCTCTCAGTGTACTCTGCAACGGCTCGCGCCATGTCTTCCGTCGTCTCGACGCTGAGCCTCTCAACCATGTACGGGGGGTCGACGGAAATGGCGCCGTGGACTAAAACCACGCTTGAACCGCGGCAAGCCGCCTCTCTAGCCACTAGAACCCCCATTAGTCCGCTGCTCGGGTTTGTCAAGACCCTCACGGGGTCTAAGTGCTCTCTGGTCGCACCAGCCGTTACTAGTACTCGAGCCCCCTCGAGGTCTCTGCCGCGATTTACAATGGCGTCGATGCAGTGCGCCAGGTCTTCGAGGGGCGGGTACTTGGCCTTGTCTTCTTCTACGAGGGGCGGTATTACCACAGCGCCGTAGCTCGTCAGAACCTGCACGCACTTCTTGTAGAGCGGGGAGTTCATGAGCCTTATGTTCATTGCCGGGACAACCACGACTTTCTTGCCATCTCCAAGCACGGCTGCAGCGGTCAGGGTCAGCAGCTCGTCGAGCACTCCGTTGGCGAGCTTGCACATAGTGTTGAGAGTCGCAGGTGCTACGACCATTGCATCAGCCCACTTCGCCAGGTCTATGTGCTCCGTCTCGCCAGTCATCTCGACATAGGGCCTCCTCCCCGTTGCCCAGTAGAAGAGGTCTGGGCCCACGAGCCTCGTGGCGGCCCTGGTCATCACAACCCTGACCTCGGCGCCCATTCTAATGAGCCTCCTCGCGAGGTCCACGGACTTGTATATTGCCGACGACCCCGTTACTCCGAGAAGCAACTTCCTGCCGTGCAAAGGCACGTGAGCCAGTAGCCCTATCTCCTCCGCGGGCCTAAGCTCGCGCATTTAAAGCACCCACTGTGCCCTAAGCTATACGGGGGCTTAATAATGGGCAGTGCAGAAGCCCCGAGCGTTTACGAAATCTACAACGAGGCATTGAGGCGCCTGGCCTCGCTGGCGCCCGGGTACGTTATTAGGAACGCTGCTCCAGAGGACATTGACGGCGTGATAAGGGTAAACGAGGTTTCCCTGCCCGAGCACTACCCCAGGAGCTTCTACATGAACCTCCTCGAAGACTGGGGAAAGGCCTTCTACGTCGCAGTCTCTCCGCAGGGCGAAGTAGTGGGCTACGTAATGACGAGAGTTGAGATAAAGCCGGGCTTCTTCAAAAAGCTCCTCGTGAGAAGCGGCCACATAGTCAGCATAGCTGTTCTCGAGGGGCACAGGAAGAAGGGGCTTGGCTACGCCCTAATGGCCCACGCCATGAAGAGCGCCCACGAGGACTACAAGTGCGGCGAGACGTACCTCGAAGTGAGGGTCTCGAACAAGCCGGCAATAAGCCTCTACGAGAAGCTCGGCTACAAAATCGTGAAGGTCGAGAGGAGCTACTACCTAGATGGAGAAGACGCGTACGTAATGGCGAGGAAGCTCCCCTAATACTAGTGCCGGCGCCCCGTGCTTCTCGCCCTGTTGCTACACGTAGCAGTATTTTACTCCCCTAGTGTGCTAGTGTGGAAGGGGGCTGAGTTGGAGTTCAAGCACGTCGGGGAAGTAATGAGCGATGCTTACACGGGGCAGAGGGTCTGCATAAGGGGCTGGATCTACAGGAGGAGCGTTGTAGGAAAGAAGGCCTTCGTGAGAGTTAGGGACTCCACTGGCGTAATGCAGGTAGTTGTAGACGCGTCGAAAGTCGGAGAGGCCATCGTGGACGAGCTCAAGGACATAGGCCTCGAGGCAAGTGTAGTAGCCTGCGGTACTGTCAGGAGGGAGGAGAGGGCTCCTGGGGGCTACGAGCTCGAGGCAGACTACTTCGTGATTGCAGGGCGTAGCAGAGACTTCCCCATTAAGGGGGGAGAGGGCATTGACTACCTCATGGATATCAGGCACTTGTGGATAAGGAGCCCCCGCTTCGCGAAAATCTTCAAGATAAAACACACGGTCATGAAGGCTGGGAGAGAGTACTTCATTAGCAACGGCTGGTGGGAGGTCACGCCACCAATACTCACGGCATCCGCCTGTGAGGGGGGCGCAACGCTCTTCTCAGTAGACTACTTCGGTGAGCGAGCCTACTTGAGCCAGAGCGCTCAGCTCTACCTCGAGGCTCTGGTCTACGTCCTCGAAAAAGTCTTCAGCCTGACTCCGAGCTTCAGAGCAGAGAAGTCCAGAACTAGGAGGCACTTGGCGGAGTACTGGCACCTAGAGCCCGAGGCCGCCTGGTACGACATGAACGACATGATGAAAGTCGCAGAAGAGCTGGTTGCCTACATCGTCGAGAAGGTCCTTGAGGAGAGGAGGAGCGACCTCGAAGACCTCGGGAGGGACGTTGGCAAAGTGAAGAAGGCCCTGAACACGCCGTACCCGCGCATTAAGTACGACGAGGCAATTGAGATACTCCAGAAGAAGGGCGTAAACATAAAGTGGGGAGACGACCTAGGCGCTGATGAGGAGAGGGTGCTCACAATGGAGTTCGAAACCCCGTTCTTCTTGACGCACTTCCCAAAGCAGATCAAGAGCTTCTACATGAAAGTAGACAGGTCCAGGCCGGATGTAGTCCTGGGCTTTGACCTCCTCGCGCCAGAAGGCTATGGAGAAATCATTGGAGGGGGAGAGCGCGAAGACGACTACGAAACCCTCTACAAGAGAATAGTGGAGAGCGGGCTAAACCCCGAGGACTACAAGTGGTACCTGGACTTGAGAAGGTACGGCAGCGTGCCGCACAGCGGCTTCGGGCTGGGAATCGAGAGAGCAGTGATGTGGATAGCTGGACTAGACCACATTAGAGACACTACTCCCTTCCCGAGATATAGGGAGAGGATAGTTCCGTAGAGCCTGAGCACGGCCACGAGCCCACGGTGCTCTCGAGTGATCAAGTCGGTCATAGCTGGAGTCCCCGTTGGCGACGACGAGCCCGTTAGAATAATGGGAGTCATCAACGTATCTCCAGAGTCGTTCTACAAGGGGAGCGTTAAGACGAGTAGGGAGGCCGTCATCGAGACGGCCGAGTTCTTTGCAAGGGCAGGCGTGGACTTCATAGACGTGGGCGGCAGATCTACAGCACCCTACCTAGACACCTACGTGCCCCCAGAAGTAGAGCTCGGCAGAGTAGTGGAGGCCATTAAGGCCATAGTCGAGAACACGAACATCAAAAAGCCCATTTCAGTCGACACAACGAGGTCCATTGTTGCCGAGGCCGCTCTCAAGGCTGGGGCGAGCATAGTCAACGACGTATCTGGATTCCGGGAAGACCCCCGCATGCCCGTAGTAGTTAGGGAGTACGGAGCACCAGTAATACTTGTGGCAAGGGTCGCCAAGTACAACCCGCAGCTGAGGCCCGTGCAGCAAGTCATAAGCGCGCTAAGGGAGTCCATTTCAATAGCGGTAAACCACGGCATTGACGAGGACAAGATAGTCGTCGACCCGGGCATAGGCTTCAACAGGTTTAGCGAGCTGCCGTGGTACGTGTGGGACTCGATGGTGCTGGCAGACCTCGAAGAGCTGAGAAGCCTGGGCAGGCCCATTTTAGTGGGAGTTTCGAGGAAGTCCTTCATAGGCGAGATAACGGGGAAGAGAGATCCGGCTGAGAGGCTCTACGGCTCGCTGGCTGCAACAGCCATAGCAGTCTTCAACGGCGCCCACATCGTGAGGACTCACGACCCTGCTGAAACAGTAGACGTCGTGAAGGTCTCCTCATTTATACGGAGAACTAAGAACTTCAAGCCAGGCAGCTAGACTTCCTGGCTCGCGAGCGCTAGTAGTGCTTCTACTTTCTTCAGCTGTCTCGCCACGGGGTCTACTTCCAGTCTAAGCCCCTCAAGGGCGTCAACCCCCAGTACCTCCGAGTCGCCTTCTTCAGCAAACACTACTATTCTAGTTGCCCTTTCACCAAGGCACTCAATTACCGCTTCACCTATATCGCGCTCAATAATCCTCCCTTCAATAGTCTTAAATTTCCA
>JBMFML010000024.1:0-6136 GCA_049970695.1 Desulfurococcaceae archaeon | reverse complement strand
GCGGGGTCTCCGGCGAGGAGGACACCCAGGCGAAGCACATTCACATAATAGACTCGCCCGTTCCAAGCTCGCTGGACAACGCAACCCAGCTGTCCTTGGGCACTCCTCCTCCGAGGACCTCGTCGAGCTCCCTAACACCCGTTGAAACCCTCACTAAGCCCTCGCAACCCATGATACCCAAGCCCAGGAGCGGGTTTGTCAATAGCAGGTAATAACTGAGTCGGCCTATGTGCCCGGGGCCTCTTCCTGAGGCTGCTCGAGCTCCCTGAGTATAGACCCCTCAGGTCGAGGGGTACTTTGCCGGGACTAGCAACCCACTTCAAGAACCCGCTAGACTCCCCGCAGCCCTGCTTGGCGTGCAGGGCGTTTTCGCTTACTGTTCTTCGTCGAGCCGGACACCTCTGGTTCCTAACCATTAGTTTAGTTTCAGCCTCCTCGAAGGTTTTCTAATTTTTAACTTGCGCCACTGCGCTCTACTTCCTCACCTAGGCAATTATACGAGTTTTCCTCGGGCCACCTATTACGTAGTCGCTATTCACGTGCTTCGAGAAGAACGGCCGAGGCTGGGTAGTCTCCTGAAGTCGGCGGTCCTTGCCTTAGGCTTCGTGAAGACACTACCACGTTTTCCCGTAGTAGCGTGGAGGTGCTTTAGGCTTTGTAAATGCTTCAAGGAGCTCTTTGTGGAAGTCTAGGAACTCGACTACATTGTCGCGGGTCACCTCGCAAGAAGCCACTACCATGTTTTCCTGTGGTATAGCAGACGCGTAGAGCAGTGGAATCCCTGCTTTGCTTGCAAGCTCTGTAAAACTGCTCAGCAACCTCTCGTCCTTGTAGTAGGCCACGTACTTGTAGCCGCCTATGTCGAGCTCCCTGACTGAAAACTCGCGAAGCCTTTCCCCCACGTTCTTCTTCACAACTGCCTCCGCGATCCAAGAGCCCTTTTTGTGAACGTGCAGTTCTCCAACAACGTACCTGTCGTGCGGTACTACTGCGACTTCGAGCCTGTCCCTCCGATTAGCGAGCAGCACTACTGGCATGTAGAAGAGGGCGTGCCTTGGGACTGTGGTAAACAGTATGAAGGCTTTGTGCTTTCCCGGAAGCACGTACCTGGCCTTGTAGCCGACTAGGTATCCGATCCACGTGTAGGTCTTGTCCGAGGGCTTGTAGTACTCCTCGAGAGTCGCTGTCACGTCCCTCAGTAGCTCCAGCACTTCTCTGCGCTTCTTGAAAAACCACACAGCAGACGCTACACCGAGGGCTGAGAGCCCGAGCAAGGCTAAGTAGTCGAGGAACACCACTACTACGCCACCCTGGCGCGCTCCGCGAGCTCGTAGACGTCGCGAATGCTCCTGGTAGGCCTGCCCAGGTACTCTACCACCATGACTGGGGCCCCCATAGACTTCAGCTCGCTGAGGTACCTTTCCTGGGTCTCTAGAACCCCCATTTCCCTCGCAAGCCCTTCGGGCAGGTACTTGTTGAGGACTAGGAGCTTTGGAGCGTTGCCAAGCCTCTCCTTTAAGAACCTCGCAGACTCCCTGAGCTCGTAGACTGGAAGCGGTTCTGGCGTCGCAACCAAGACGTACGAAGTCTGCTCTGGGCTTTTCAGCTCTTCGTAGAGCTCGCCATATGCGTGCCTCAGCTCGTAGAGCTTTTCGAGGACCCTGTCCTTTAATTCGTGGGCCCTGCCGAGAGCCCTCGCAATCGAGTACCTGAGGGCCACAATTCTCTCCCTCACCTCAATTAGCTTATCCAGCCAGGTGAGATACAGGGCTGGGAGGTTGAGGGTCCTGATCGCTATGCCCGTCGGCGGCGTGTCTATGACTACGTAGTCGTAGTCCCCGGCTTTGTAGAGGCCTGAGAGGACGTTTAAGAAGACCTCTTCCTCCACGCCCGGCGAGTACTTGATAGCATCCACCGCGCTCTCTACGTTGAAGACCTTAAGGGACGGCATTATGTCGCTGACCCACTGGGAGTACTTCTCCGCGTATTTCCTGACTTCAGACTCCACGTCTACCTGCCTTATAGTGAGCCCCTCGCCAACGCTTACACCGCCTCTCAATACCTCGGGTCCCACATACTCGGCGAGGTGCTTTGCGGGATCAAGGCTTACTAAGAGAACTCTGTGGCCGCGGGAGAGGCTCAGGCCTATGAGCATTGAAACCGTTGTCTTCCCCACGCCGCCCTTGCCGAGGACTACTACCACGTTGGGCCTCCGAGCACCCCTCTTTATCAGCTCGCCGATCACCACTCCCCACCCATGGACGCGAAGAGGTCCCCTATGACGTCCTCGCCCCTCATCCCCCTTGTGAATAGCACTTTGACCTCGTCCTTTGCCGCGTCGAGGAGCTCCAAGGCTGCCAGTAGTGGCAGGGTCTTAATGCCTATAAGGGGGCCGAAGAGCGAGCTCAAGAACAAGTACTCGAGCTCGAGGAGCTCTGCCTCGAGCGCCTCCACGCTGGTCTCTAGCAGCCCCTCACCAACGCCTCTCAGGGCATCCAGCAGGCGCTCAAGAGCCTTCTTAATTGGTGTAAATGTAAACACGGAGAAGCCCCGTGGAGGCTACGCGGTGGGAGTTAAAAAAGCTTTTGTGAATTAGAGCGATCATTCTACTTCTTCCTCGCTAGTTGTAGGCCCCTAACGAACAGAAGTATTAGCACTATATCTAGCACGACGTTGATGGCTACTATGACGCCGGTTGTTGCAATGTAGAGTGCTGGCAGATAGGGAGCTATGAACACGAGCCATATTAACAGCGCAACTGTAACCGTCAGCCAGAGGAATAGTGCTGGGACCGTGATCAGGTAGCTTGTGGCGCCGCGCACTTTAAGCACGGCGTAGACCCACAGCGCAGAAGTCAGCAGGGCCAGCGCGGCGAGTAGCTGGTTGGTCCCCGCAAAGGTCGGCCAAACCAGCTGGTAGGCGTAGATGGTCTTCGTGGGGTCGACGGGGTCAGGCATTTTCGGGAAAGCCATTAGGGCGCCAATTAGAATGGAGATCGTTGATGCAACCCACCTATTGGTAACCACCCTTTTAATGCCCGGTTTGAGCCAGTCGAAGAACTCCGACCACGCAAACCTCGCGAGCCTGTTCGACGTGTCTAGCGTTGTCAAGACAAATGCTGATAGGCTCCAAGCGGCGAACGTGTAGAAGCCCTTGTAGATGGCTGGGAAGGTCTCTACGCCGAGAACTCTCGACCACGCGGCTGCCTGTACTAGCCCGTAAGCCGTGTAAAACCTGCTGGCTGGATCGAGCTTTAGTATTGTTGGCGTGGCCGTTAAGTTTAATCCAGCCTTCACCAGGAGGTCTGTTGATATGCCGAGGTTCGCGGCGAACGCTGAGAAGTCCCAAACGACCATGGCTGGCAGTATTACCGCCAGAGACGAGACAGCGCCCTCTGTAAGCATGCCTCCGTAGCCGACCAGCAAGGCGTCGAGCTCGTTGGCCAGCTGCTTGGAGGAGGTGCCTGATGCCACTAGCGAGTGGAAGCCTGAGAGAGCGCCGCAGGCTATTACTAGTGGCACTGTTGGCCAGAACCACGCAATGTTCCAGCCGGCCGGCGGGGTTCCCTTCGGCGCTCCAATTATGACGCCGGGTCCCGCAAAGGACGTCACGGCCGGGCCTGTTGCTGGGAGCAGTGGGACCATTAGCGGGGCTATGGCTGCGAGCGCTGTAAACGCCCACAGTAGCCAGGCATTCAAGTAGTCCCTTGGCTGCAGCAAGTACCAGACGGGCAGTGATGCTGCGAGAATGCTGTAGAGCGAGAGTATTAGTACCCACCACTCGTAGCTCAGTACTACCGCTGCATTCAGGCCGTACACGAGGAGCCCGGCGAGTATTGCCAGTGCTATTGGAGTTGCGACTCTTACTGGTAGCCCGACTTTGTAGACTAGTATTCCGAAGAAGAGCGCCAACGGCATGTAGAAGAGGCTGACGACAGCTGCCGATGGGACGGACACGAAGATGGATGCCGCGACGCTCAGGAACGCGGCTAGCACTAGCAATAGGGCAAACCACATGTAGGCTAGGAAGACGTACCTAGCCCTCCTTCCCATTACAGACTCTGCTACTGTCCCAATTGACACTCCGCCATGCCTCACGCTGGCCATTAGCGCGAGGTAGTCGTGGACGGCCCCAATGAAGACGTTTCCAAAGAGAACCCACAGTAGTGGAAGGAACCAGCCCCACGCCAAGGCTGTGGCAGGCCCTATTATTGGACCAGCGCCTGCTATTGAGGCATAGTGGTGCCCGTAGAGCACGTACTTGTTTGCAGGCACGTAGTCTATTCCATCAAACTTCTCAACGGCAGGCGTGAGCCTCGATGGATCGGCCTTAACAACTCTGCGCTCGAGCAGGCTCCTGCCATACAGCACGTAGGCAGCAACGTATATTAAGAGGACCACCAAGAGGACGGCAATCAGGGTCACTTTGCCTCACCCTCGAGCTTCCTGCCAGTCCTCGCCTCGACGAACTTCCTCACAGCTACTGGCACATCCCCAAACCACAGCCAGGGGCCTACTAGCAAAACTGCGAAACCCATTAGCGCGACTGCCAGGGCCATGTCTCCCGAGACCCTACCCCCTCCAATGGCAAAGCCCGCAAGTATGGTGGCTAATGCAATCACTGTTAATAGAATTCCAGCGGCTTTCTTAATGGCGCCCACTTCCTGGACACCCTTCTAGATGGTAAGTAATAATACGTAACACAATAAAAATTTAGCGTTTCTCCATTCCTTGCCATTCACTCCGTTCGCACTACGCATGCTTAGAGGTGGTGGGCTGCTTTACAGCTCTGCTCTAATCGCTTTTGAAGTACTCGATGCAGAAGACCGCGTTCTTAGGCGAGCACTCTACTACGTCGTAGTACTGCTTAATTGCGCCGACCCCTCCTCTTGCGGGACCTCGAGAGGTTGCAAGAACAAGCACTCCCCCAAGCTCCTTGTAGAAAGCTGCCTGAGTGCTTTAGCAAGCCACGTTTGGGGGGCCGTGCTTGCACTCCACGATAATGGCTCTCCCTAGTCTTCACAAGGATGTCTGGGCGGGCTATTCCAACTCTCTTCTCAACTTCGAGAACAGTCTTCGCGCCACTGCAGTTGAGGACTGCTGAGAGCCCCCTCGGGTTAGCGCTATCTCCCAAGAGGTCCTGCTTGCAGATTTCTCTGCCTACACCTCTGCTGTGCAGCCACCGGCCTGGGGGGTCTCGAGCACTACTGCGAACATGAACACCGTGTACTCTCTCGAGGACTCCAGCCTCAGCTCTTTGAGCCTCTTGTAGAGCGCGTAGTTGAGGGCTCCACTTGCTGTGAGCAATGCTCGGTAGAAGCCCCTCGGGCTTTCTGGAGTACTGCAGAGCCCCTGGGACCAGTAGCTCCCGTAGTCGTGTGCTTCCTCGGCCACTTTGTCAACGGCCCTGTACCGGCTGGTGAAGCGTGGTAAGCTGTCGAGGGCCTTAACGAGCTCTAGGCCGCCGGTGCTGAGCCTATATACCCGGCAGCCGGCTGTGCCGCTGTCTAGGAAGACCTCGTAGACCACTAGCGGCGCCCTGGGCTCAACGCTGTACTTGACCACGCCTTCGCTCAGCGAAATCTCCTTGACTATGTGCCTTAGAGCCTCGAAACCTGCACGGGGGTCCGGTCTCCACCGCTATGAATAACCTGGCTTTGTAGCTCCTAGACGTGGCTTCTCTCAGTAGAAGTCGCAAAGCCCCCCGCCCTACAGCCGCCCTCAGCTCTGTAAATACTTTCAGCACTCTGCTCGGTGACGCGATGTGCTTAGGTATCCTAGCCCACCCAGTCTTCCTGGGATCTACGACTGACTCACGCCAATACTTACTACCAGGCTGGCAAGCGCGTAAGCATTGTGCCACCCAAGGCTGAGGGACTTTGAGAGGGCTCCTACAGAAGCCCCGACAGCGCCTCCGATGGCCCTGCTAATATCCTCGCTGGAGGCGAGCATGTAGAGGGAGTCTCCGCAGTCGACGAGAGGCCAGGCAGGCGCGTTGGCCCAGCTGGGTGAACGCTTTTAAAGCCCCAGGGATATTCCAATTAGCCGGGGGTGTTGGACGAAATGTCCAAGCTGATAGAGTCGTTACTGCTACTTGTGTTCACGGCACTCGCGCTCTGTCAAGTAACGGGGTCTCC
>JBMFML010000023.1:0-7168 GCA_049970695.1 Desulfurococcaceae archaeon | reverse complement strand
GAGAAAAGAGCTATAATGCTGGCGCCGCTCTGGGGAGAGGACAGTGGTCCTGAGGCTCACGATCAGAGTTTGCCTCGCTCAGGGCTCCCCGCCATGAATGACGAGGCTTCCTAAGGTTGTGAATCGCGTTGAAGGCATTGCTACAGCGAGCGCGGGCTTTGCGGGCAGGGGGCCGGAGACCATGCTCCCCTCGGAGCCGCCAGGGAGCTACCCGGAGAGCCTACTGCGCGGCTCTCACGCAAGCCCCCTGGCCAAGTACTTCGCGCCGAGCTTTAATGCCTTCTCAGAAGCCCGCGGCGTAGCAGAGGTGTCGAGAGAAGGGGAGAGGGTACCAGGCGTTCAGCACTTCAATGACGTACACGAGCTCCTCAGGTTCTCTCTTAGGGCTATTGGAGCGGCGTCAGCGCTTCTGAGGGGCTTAGAAAACAAGGCCCCGCTCTCCGCTCGGCAGGCCGGTTGCAGCTCCATGTTATCGAGTCCGAGTACTCTAGTTCCACCGCTGACAACGGCTGCCACATTCCACCTCCACGTGTACTCAAATGAAGTGTCTTCGACTTTGGTTATATTTAGATTTTTTAGATTTCCCCGCCTTTCTTGGCCAAGTACTCTATCAGCCCACCTGAAGCCACGACTTCGAGGAGCCTTTCTGGGAGCTTTTCGCATGTAATGGTGGAGCCGTCTGGGAGGGTAACCACGCCTCTGAGGAAGTCTACCTCTATAACGTCTCCCTCCTTGACTCTTTCGCGGATACCGGGGCAGCGCATGACTGGAAGCCCGATGTTAATGGCGTTTCTAAAGAATATCCTGGCGAAGGACTCCGCGAGAACTGCGGATACGCCGGAGTACTTTATTGCTATCGCAGCGTGCTCTCTGCTAGAGCCGCAACCGAAGTTTCTGCCGGCTACTATGATGTCTCCTTGCTTTACTTTCCTCGGAAACTCTGGGTCTACGCCCTCCATGGCGTGCCTTCCCAGATCCTTGTAGTCGGTTATTGTCAAGTACTTGCCTGGTAAGATAACGTCTGTATCTATGTTATCGCCAAAAACCCAGACTCTGCCTCTCACGATCACCGTTTCACCCCGCGAGGTCTCTGGGGTCGGTGATCCTGCCTGTGACCGCCGACGCAGCCACAACCGCGGGGTTGGCCAGGTATACCAGGCTCTTAGCAGAACCCATTCTGCCCACGAAGTTCCTATTCGAAGAGCTTATGACCACGTCTTCGTCACCGGCCACTCCGAGGTGCCCTCCAAAGCAGGGGCCGCAGGAGGGGTTTGTGACTACCGCGCCTGCTTCGAGGAACACGTCTATTAAGCCCTCTCTCAAGGCCTTCTGGTAGACCCTCTTAGACGCTGGAGTGACTATGAGCCTAACGCCGCTCTTAACCCTCCTCCCCTTAAGTATCGTGGCTGCTTCCTTCAGGTCGCTCAGCCTTCCATTTGTGCAGCTACCGATGAACGCCATGGTTACCTCTACTCCTTCCACGTCCTTGACCTTAACGACATTACCCGGCGAGTGGGGCTTGGCCACCAGCGGCTCTAGTGCGGATAAGTCTATGTTGATGGTCTCCTCGCGCGAAACGGTGCTCAAGTCGCGCGGCGAGAAGAACTCGTCTCTCAGTACTTTGCTCATGTCCTTGGCGAACTCCTTGTAGTACTCTACGAGCGCTTGATCCGGGTAGAAGATCGCGCTTTTAGCCCCGCACTCCACGCTCATGTTGGCTATTGTGAACCTGTCATCCATCGTTAGAGAGCTGGCACCAGGCCCGAGGAATTCGAGTGCCTTGTAATTGGCTCCTTCAGTTCCAATTCTCCTAAGTATTTCGAGTATCACGTCCTTGCCGTAGACAAACCTCCCAAGCCTCCCTTCCAAAAATACGTTTATTACTTCAGGGACCCTCAGCCACAGTTCGCCGGTAACCATAACATATGCCGCCTCTGTAGATCCAATGCCCGTGGCAAAAGCCGAGAGAGCCCCGTACATTGTGGTGTGCGAGTCTGCTCCAAGCACGACTTCGCCTGGTTCCACTACCCCTTCGACCATGACTTGGTGACAAATACCTACCATGTCGTAGAGTACTGCGCCGTGCTCGCTTGCAAACTTCCTGAGGAGGTTTTGGTTATTTGCCGCCGAGACTGTGGGGGGAGGTGCGTAGTGGTCGATAATGACAAAAACCCGGCTAGGGTCAAAGAGCTTAGCGCGGCCTGTTTTCTCGGAGATTTCTTTAAAGCTCTTTACCGCGAGAGGCCCCGTCACATCGTGAATCATCAGCTTATCGACTTTGGCGAACACGATGTCCCCGGCTTTTACCTCATCTCTACCGGATCTCCTCGCCAAGATTCTATGTGTTAGCGGCAACTCGCCGAAGAGCTTGCTTTCAGGCTTCAAGCCTGCCTCCCATATCTCAAGGCCAGCTCTTCAGCAGTGAGGAACATCTTTTCAAGCTCTCTATAGAAGTCCAGGCCCACTATCTTGTTGAACTCTTCGAAGGTCGTTATTCTGTGCAAGTAGGGCTTGGCACTACCGTGCTCTTTGAGCAGGCTAAGGGCCTCGTACATCGCCTTAGCAGCGGCATACAGCGCTGTGAGCGGGAATATGACTATTTTAAACCCGTACTTCTTGGCCTCCTCCACGGATATCAGCGGGGTCTTGCCCCCTTCTATTAGGTTTAGCATGAGGGGTACCCCCTTGAGCTCGGATGTGACTCTCCATATGGCCTCTACAGAGGGTATTGCCTCTACGAATATGAAGTCTGCGCCGGCCTCGTGGTACATTTTTGCCCTCCTTATTGCTTCTTCGAGGCCGTGGGTGGCTATCGCGTCTGTCCTAGCGCCAACGACGAAGTCGGGGTCTAACTCGTCTCTGGCTTTAACAGCCGCTTTTATCTTGCCAACCATTTCCTCGGCGCTAATAACGGCCTTTCCAAGCATGTGGCCGCACTTCTTTGGCCACACCTGGTCTTCTATGAAGAGCCCTGCGGCCCCTGCCCCAATGTACCCCTGTACCGTTCTATAGACGTTCACGGCGTTCCCATATCCGGTGTCAGCGTCGCCTATGACTGGTATGTTGACCGCCCCTGCTATTTGGCGCACTCTCTCAACCATTTCGCCATAGCTGACCAAGCCTATGTCTGGTATTCCGAACATTGATGCAGCCGTTCCATAGCCGGTGTGTATTATGCACTCAAAGCCGGTCATCTCAATTATTCTCGCAGAGAGAGCATCATACGCTCCAGGGCAAACTATAATATCCTTTTCGCGAAGCATTTTTCTAAGAACGGTAGACTTCTTCACGGCTCTCACCCCCAACCACACAAATTAAAGCGCTGAGCTGCGATTTAATTTCGACACCTAACAACTTTGATGAAAACTCATGAGGAGGGGAGAGCTTTTTTGGAAAGCGCCGCGCGCAAACCCGCTCAAGACGCTCTTACGTGTTCAGGCCTTCCATGGCCGCTTGCAGCCGCTTTAGTACGAATCCACATTTTTACTACTTGTTGCACCAGTAGTACCACTCACGTCAGCGCACTGCCCTCCCGCATATAATTAATCGTCGAGAGCTGCTGAGCTTGCCACACGCTATTTAGTAGCTTCTTCAGGGCCTTTCTCAAGTGCTCCGCCACGGTCGGTTTTGAAACGCCCAACCTAGCAGCAAGCTCCTCGAGTTTCACTCTCCTAGGCCAGTCGAAGTAGCCCTCTTCGTAAGCTATGCGGAGCACGTAGAGCTCGTGCTTTGTTAAACGCTGTGCCCAGACCGGGTGGTTTTTTAGTATAGCAGTCGTGCTCGGCTTCAAGAGCGCCACGTCTACATCGCATGGTGAGAACGCTCTCACGTACTTGATCAGCTCGGCTTTACTGCCACGTGGTATGAATGCCGGGAAGTACTTAAAGCCTCCCACTACCGTTACAGGGTCTACTTTCACGCCACCCACCTTCTGCAGGGCCCTCAGAACTCCGTAATTTCTCTTGACGACAACCACGAGCTGTGGTAGCCCTGGGAGATTTATAACGTCCACGTGCTTAACGTCCGTATAGCTCTTGCTCAGGTCTAAAAACTCATCAATTACTTCCCTTTTGGAGGGTACCATTTGGAGAATCACATGGCTGTAGTCGCCCACGAGGCTTAATTGGTGCATTAGAATAGTCACATTGCGGTGAAGGGTGAAATCCGTGAATATGTCTCCATAATGTGCTACTTTAATCGTGGTAAAACTTGAGCGAGCACGCCTCACGCATGCAACCTCCTATGTGAATTCTTACCTTCAGGACTTTAATTTTTAAGTCAAACAAGTTAGGACGTGTTAATATAACCCGCTGAAACCACAGCTAGTAGTAGGCGGTAGCAAAGCCATCTGGGTGGCTTCTAGTGAAGCTCTCTCCAGGTAAGCGCTTGCTAATTCTCGTCTTGCTCTATACGGTTCTAGCTACACCTTGGTATATTCCTAAAGTAGTGAAGCCCTTGGTACTAGGGGTTCCGCTATGGGTTGTACTAACAGTGGCTATAATCCTTGTGCTGGGGTATGCACTCGTATATGTAACTGCGATAAAAATTGAGAGGGAGTTGGAGCTTGGCTAAGGAGTTTAGCTGGGGCATTGACTTACCCATTGTAGTAGTTCTCTACCTGCTCTCAATAGTTTTCATTGGCTACTACTCGTACAAGAAGAGGCTGGGAGTCAGCGTTAGGGACTTTTTCACAGCCAGCAAGACCCTAGGATACGTGGTGCTGGGTCTCGGGCTCTTCGCTACCATTGCTAGCGGCAACACGTACCTGGGATACGCCGGCCAGGCATATAGAGCCGGCGGCTACCCATTCTTAGTAGTACCAGCATTCTACGTTTCTATAATTATCGGCTTCCTACTACTAGGCACTAAAATAATACCGCTATCTAATAAGAAGGGATACATAACACCAGGAGACTACCTCAAAGACAGGTTTGGGTCGACGGCACTCACCGCCTTCTTGTTATTACTTATGTTCTGGTGCACCTTCGTGCAGTTCTTCGAGCAATCTATAGCTATGGGTTACATAGGTGAAGTTACTTCGGGTGGCTACTTGTCGTACGAGGTTTCAGCGGCTCTCTTTACTATAGCAGTAGTGCTCTTGACGCTGCTCGGAGGCTTCAGGGGCACGGCTCTAGCGAACTTCGTAATGGGTGTTGTAATGGTCGCGGGACTACTCGGGGCTTTATTCGGTATAGTACCCATCCTCGGAGGTGCAGAAATCCTAGCACGCGCAGCCACCTCGAGCTCTAGCATTAAGGTAGTCCTACCAGAAAAGCCGGAGACATACCTCGGGTGGATCAGCACAGTACTGCTGATAATGTTTGGCGTTATAGCATACTTCCAGGTGTGGAACTTCATAATTGCCAATAAGGACTTAAAGAGCCTGAGGGAGCAATTCAAGTTCAGCATAGCAATATATGCCATAATTCCAACAATCTTCGTAATACTAGGAGTTCTCGGCTTGGCGCTCTTCCCAGGGCTCTCCAAGGCTGAGTCTGAAAAAGTGCAGATCTACTTGATCAACGAGGCAGCGAGCAGGTCTCCGGCAGGATACGTCTTGGGCGAGCTAATTCTATTGGCCGTCGTAGCGGCAACGCTCTCTACAGCCGCCGCAGTCATTTTCGCCATGGCAATGACGCTAGCAAAGGACTTCTACGCTAAGTTAGTCAATCCCAGAGCCGACGAGAAGAAGATTTTGAACGTCGCCAAGATCTTGATCGTAGCATTGGGCGCTTTCGGCTACCTAATAGTCATGACTCCCAAGCTAACGCTGTGGGAGTGGGTGGTCTTGAAGTTCCAGGTGGGGCTACAGGCAGTAGCACCACTACTGCTGAGCCTCTATATACCCTGGGTCAATTCCAGGGGCGCTTGGGCGGGGTCGGCCATAGGCTTTGCTATAGTTGTGGGGTCCTACCTTAGTGGCATTACTAAGCTATACAACTTTGACTTAGGGGTCTTGGGCTTCCTCGTCAACGCAGCTCTAGTATTGCTAGTCAGCTACCTAACCAAGAAACCAGATGAAGTGGCCAAGGCTGCTGAAATAATAGCCGTGTGAGGGAAAGCGCTGCGATCACCGGCAGCCGAGATGTCTACTAAAGGCGCCTGAAAGAGAAGCAGAGAGCGGAGCAGCAATAATAGCCAGGGCAGTTACTCATAGTGCTACAGAAGTCACAACTTTGAAAGCGCTAAAAAAGCCCAAGCACCAAGGACGCGTTCCCGAAGAACTCACGCGTTTTTTCTAGTTACTAAGGCCCCTTATAGCAATAAAGTGAGAGCAGTGGGCATCCTACGCGGTAGCCTGTTTAAAGCCAGGTTTGCTGCCTAGTTGCGCCGTGCTCCCACTACCCCGGGTTCACAGCTCCTGTGCCTCCACAAGCCTCTGCTGAGGCCCACGACACGTATTACCAGTTCGCCTATCGTGGTGCCGGCTATCGACAGCTCCGAGAGGCCCTCCTGCACCGCCGAGCCTGCAGCACTGCTACAATGCTGGAGAGCCCTCTCCCGCGCGTCTTCCAGGTTTGGGACGCTAGCCAACGCGCTGGTAATGGCCCTAATCCCCAGCTTCCCGAGCGCAGTGCTAGTGGCCATGGTAGCCGAGTTCATACCGTACGCCGTTTCCCCGCTGTCCTACGCGGCGGAGTTCAGGCGGGTGTTGACGGGGTCTCCAGAGTCCTGGTCTCCCCCTTCGAAGCCCAGCTCGCGGCACTAAGAGCGCGGAGGAGGGCCAGTAGAGCCTAGCGGCCTCCAAGAGCAATACCTCTTCGCGGGCCCTTTCAAAGGGCGAGTCTACTTCACTCGCCTTGAGCGCTATGGCCGCTATCTTGGAGGCGGCCTCCCTCAGCTCCTCAATTCTCGTGTTGTAGTAGTACTTCCTCAGCGCAGCCGCCTGGTTCGAGACCTTGCTGTAGGCAACCTTCCTCATTATGTGAACGCCCCTGCTGGTACCGTAGGCGGCGTACTGGGCCCTCCTAGTCTCGACAGTCCTGCTGACGTACGGTGGGTAAACGCGGCCAACGGGCTTCCCCCTCGGGTCTAAGAAGACGAGGTTCACGCCGTGCTCTATCAGGGTTCTCACCAGCTTGCTGCTCATCCACGCGCCGCCGGTGGCTATCACGAGCTGGTCGAGGCTGCTAGCCGAGTTCGCTCTCAGCAGGCTGGGCGAGTTCAA
>JBMFML010000022.1:0-8500 GCA_049970695.1 Desulfurococcaceae archaeon | reverse complement strand
TTTCTAGGTCTCGCGTAGAAACCCGTACCTCTAAAACGGGGTCTAGAAGGAGCCGAGGACCTCCATGAGCTATATTGGCGTTGAAGAGTACCTCCTTTATTCTGTCAAGGACGCCACGGATAACGCTGAAGCGGGCCTGGGCTTCACTGTAAGGCCTTGGCCCCTTCCACGAACTAGACGCGAAGACTTCTAACATGGCCTTGTAGTATGGGCTATAAAGGAAGCTGTATGGGGTTAGGATGTAGTGGTATATGGGCACGCGCCCGCAGTCGTCTCTGTAGACTCCTATCGGCTCTGGCTCGACGTAGAGGTATACGTTGGGAGCCACCTCGAGCACGACTCCGCGTGGAATACTGCTCTCTTGAGCCAGCACAATGCGTGATGCTGGCAGTAAGGTCCATGCCACTAGGGCTAGGGTGATAAGAATCGCAATTGTGGCGCTGATGAGCCTCACAGAGACCACCCACCCGTGAGGGGCTCGAACCTCAGGTACTCAACGAGGCCTTCAATTGCTGTTGCGTATACATACCTAGAGTCTGACTTGCAGCTCACCACTATTGCAGTCCACTGGCGCCGCGGAGTCCGCGTGCCCGCGCTACCGGCTTCTGATGAGCCTGCCCGCTTCTTTAACGATCTTCTCTACCTGGGGCAGCCTCCTCTTAATGCTCTCGCTAGTCAGCTTCGCTTCGTGAAACCCCCAGACGTGCAGCACCCACGCGGAGTCCCACGCCTCAATAAACCACGCTCCCAGCTTGTCGCTGATGGCTTCAACAGCCTCTACCAAGTCTGCAACGCTCCACCCACCCCTTTCTTCTACTCGCCTAAGCACGCTCGAGACGTTGAAGTATGTTGCAAGCGCCTTCACGGCCTCCTCAGCTGCCTTGTACAGCTTCTCGCTTGCCTGGACGGGGTCGGTGTCGAGGAGCCCGCGGCCCTCCTCTACGTACTTCTCGGCTAGCTCAAGCCTGGCTTCGGCAACAGTCTTCGGGTCTAGGCCGGCTGCCTTTGCGAGGGCCTGTATTAAGACTTCCTCGACGCTGACACCCCTCTTGGATGCTTCTTCAACTATTTTCCTCGGTAGGTTAATGGCCACGCCCAAGAGCCGCGCCCCAGAGCCGCCTACAGTGAGCTCTACGCAGCGCCCAAAATATCCTTGCCCCGGGGCCGTGCCGCTAGCAAGCTCAATGCTTACGAGCACTCTCCGCGGCTGCCAGCGCCTGCAAAACCTTGGCCTACGCCGCTAAAGCCATATTAGCCTTAGGCGTGGTTGGCAGGCTTAAAGGCGGTGGGCTCTATGCGGGACATATGCTTCGCGATAGTGACGTCGCGCCTCGGCTACGAGTACGCGAGGCTCCTCGAGAAGGGCATTATGGGCTCTATTGAAAGGGCCTCTGGCCTGGTCCACTACGATGGAGTAGTGGCTCCAGAAGAGGCAGGGAGGCTTGTAGAGTGCAGGGCGAGAATAGTCCTTGTTGCCACGGGAGGCACTGAAGAAGCCGTGGTAAAGGCCTCTGAAAAGTCGCGGAGGCTCATACTAGTTGCACACAAGTACTACAACAGCCTGCCGGCAGTTGCCGAGGCAGCTGCGCTGCTGAAGGGCCTTGGGAAGAGCTACCGGGTGAAGCTAGTTGAAGACGCTAGAGCCGTTGGCGGGCTCGTTGAAAAGGCTGCGAGGATCCAGCGCGTTGTGAACTGGCTTAGGGGGGCCAGGTTCGGCCTCATAGGTGGTGTCAGCGAGTGGCTCGTCTACAGCAAGACCAGCAAAGAGCTCTTGAGAGAGAAGCTGGGAGTAGAGCTAGTCGAGATCCCAATGGAGGAGCTCCTGGAAGAGTACGACAGGCTCGGGGCTTCGGAAGCCAGCGCCCGCGAAGCCCTGGAGATAGCCTCGAAGGCTGCTTCAATCAACGTCCCACCGGGCGAGGTGGAGAAGGCTGCCAGGCTCTACGCGGCCCTCAAGAAGCTGGCTGAAAGGCACAAGCTCGACGCTTTTACAATAAAGTGCTTTGACTTGATAAAGCTCCGCGAAGTAACGGCCTGCCTGCCGCTTGCGCTACTGAATACAAGGGCCTACCCAGCCGGCTGCGAGGGAGACGTCCCCCTGCTGGTTTCAATGGCTATTGGCGAGAAGCTATCCGAGGGCCCGGCCTTCATGGGCAACATCGCGTACGTGGAGGGCAAGAGCCTCTACCTCGTTCACTGCACGTCGGCACTGGTAGGCCCATTCGAGCTGTACACGCACTTCGAGTCCGGCAAGAACGTGGGAGTCAGAGTACAGTACCCCGCTGGCAAGACGGTCACGCTCTACAGGGTAAGCCCGTTGCTCGACTCTATTAGAGTGGGCGTTGGAGTAATTGAAGAGCACCCAGAGTGGAGCAGGCTCTGGTGCAGGACGCAGATCAAAATAAGGCTGGAAAACCCGTGGAAGCTCGTTGAAGAGCCCATGGGCACTCACTACGCGCTCGTACTCGGAGACTACAGCGAAGAGCTCGAGCTACTCGGAGCGGTCCTCGACATGAAAGTAGAGCGCGTATGAAGGCGCGGGGAGTGCGTAGGGGAGGAGGGGGCAGGTAAAAAAGTGGGCCTAGACCCGGCTTCCCTTTTCCCCACTACTTTGCTTGCGGTGTTTGCTGAGTACTTGTTGCTGACAGTAACGCTACTCTACGCGGGTCTCTCAGCCTGACAGCAAGGGTGCTCCAGACCCTAAACTTGTGGAACCCGTCCTCCGGTCCTATGTAGTCTACTTCGGCGTTGCCTCCATAGACTACGTCTAGGACGTCGCGAGTAGCCGATAGCAGTATGGCCTTATCATCTGGAATAGTGCTCGCGTACACTACTTCGTCGACGAGGGCCTTAATTCTCTCGAGGTCCGTCACGCCGGTCTTCTCGCTCACAGCCAGTAGCTTGGCATACCTCGCTGGGCTGAGGAGTAGCACGAGGGGCTTTCTAGCTCCATTTTTCAAGAGCTCGGAGACGGCCTTCGCGATGTCCTGCACCGACTGCCCTGGCTCGTCCCACGAGCCCATGGGCAGCTTGACTCCAGCCCCGCCGAGGAGGGCCTCGGCAACCATTTTTTCCTCGCCAAGGGCGAGCTGAGCGGCCGCGTAGTACGCCTCTGCGAGCTCTGCTTGCTTCTTCTCTCTAAGGTAGTAGTCAAGTGCTCTCTGAGAAACCCTGAAGACGGCTGAGACTTCGCAGAGGGGTGCAATAGTCCTCTCAACAGAGCCTTCTCTCACGACTTCTACGGGCACAGCCTCGACGCCCCTGCCGACGTGGAGTACTGGCAGCTTCTTGACCAGCACTCTGGACTCGTCTACGAGCTTCTTGACCTCGGATTCAACGAGCTTCTCGAACGCCGCTTCCACGCCTTGAGCCGCAGGCTTCTCGCTGGCAGAATTCGGCGCCCTCAAGCCCGTTAGCTCTTCGACTTCCCTAGCGCCTTTCGCGAGCTCCTCAGCTTGCTGCGGGTCGTAGCTCTTGAGGAGGGCGAGGAACTCGCCAACGTGGGTCTTTTCCTCTCTCGCCACTTCTTCGAATACCTTTCTCGCCTTCTCGTCGTCGGTAGCCCTCGCTATCTGGAGGTACAGGCTTACTGCGTCTAGTTCCGCTATTATTGAGAGGCGAAGGGCGTCTAGCAGCTCTTCTCTAGTCAGCTTCTTGCCTGGGGGTATTTCTAGTGGGTGCTTGCTCAGCACGGAGCTCATCCCAGTGCAGCTGCGGCGGGGCTAGCCCCACTTACCCTTCTTCATGTGCGCTTCTAGCTCTGCCTTGATCTTCTGCATCGTCAACAGCGCGAACTCCTTTTCCTCGGTGAATATCTTGTAGCAGCTAGGGTCTAGGTTGTCCTTTAAGCCCTCCTCGGCTACTTTGAGGAGTTCTTCGAGGAGCGCGTAGGCCTTCATGTGCAAGTAGTTTGTGTACCTAGACCTCAACACGAGTTCTTCCGCTTCCCTGGCCAGCTGCTTGAACTTCTCCCTGGGTGCGCCGCACTTGGGGCACTTCTCCGGCGGCTCGGGGCCCTCGTACACTAGTCCGCAGACCTCGCACTTCCAGAGGGGCACCACACTCACCCACTTTCTAACCAGGATGGTCGCGCATTTAAGTCTTTAGTTAGTTTTTCAAACTCAATGAGCGACTATAAGGTTTTTAAACCCAGCTTCTTGGTGATATGAGCACTTGGTGGCGTTCGTGAGCGCCGAGGACACCGTTGGAAAAGCACTTGCAAGAGTAGTAGTGTACGCTATTTTGACGGCAGTAGTACTGGGCATCATACAGTGGTTCTTCACGCAGGGCGTTCCAATGATAGCTGAGGCAACAGGGCTGTACGGCATTTTAGTGCTGCGAGACTACGCGGTATACGTCTACATCATAGTCTTGCTAGTACTGGGCTGGTTAATAGTCAGCGCCGTGGCCAGCATGTTCTACGCCATGCTCAAGCCCAAGTACGGGCCCTCAACAGCAGCCGCTGTTAGGAGCATGATCAAGATACTGGGACTCGGCGCGCTGCTGGCAGGCATAGCTGGTGGAGTAGCCGGCGGCGCGGCTGGAGTAGCGCTGGGCGGCTTCATAGGCTTGGTCGTTGGCTTTGCAACGCAGCAAGTGCTTGGACAGGCCGTGGCAGGCATGTTCCTGCTACTAGCAAGGCCCTTCAAAATCAACGACGTAGTCGACGTAGCTGGAGAATCGGAAGTCACAGTCAAGGACATAACAACAATGTTCACAATTGTCACGAGAAAAGACGGCCTAGAAGTCTTAATACCAAGCAGCATGATAGTAGGGCAGAAGATAGTCATAAGAAAGAGAGCCGAGAAGTAAAGCCTGGCGAGCAAGTCCTAGCTCTCCAAACCCCCCTTTACTCACTTTTTTAGCTGGGGCCTCCCTCCTCCGCTAGTGGTGCTAATATGGGGGAGAGGGTCAAGGTAGCGTTTATAGGGGCTGGCAGCGCTGTCTGGTCTAGTGCTATAGTCGTGGACTTGCTTATCAACGAGAGCTTGAAGAACGTCGTGGACATCTGGCTAATGGACGTAGACCCCTGGAGGCTCGAGGTGATCTACGGGTTTGCAAAGCGATACGTAGAAGAGCTCGGCGTGGGCGCGAGGGCCTACAAGACCACTGATAGGAGGGAGGCGATTAGAGACGCGGACTTCGTCGTGAACTCTGCCATGGCGAAGGGCCACGGCTACTACGAAATGCTAAGAGAGGTCTCGGAGAGGCACGGGTACTACAGGGGGATTAACAGCGTTGAGTGGAACTACGTCTCAGACTACCACACTATATGGGGCTACTACCAGTTCAAGCTGTTCATGGAGATAGCGAGGGACATCGAGGAGCTGGCGCCTAATGCGTGGTTTATCAACGTGGCGAACCCCGTCTTCGAGCTCGGCACTCTCGCAACCAGGAAGACAAAAGTCAGGCACATCGGGCTCTGCCACGGTCACCTCGGCTACCTCTGGTCAGCAGTCCTAGCGTTGGGAATGAGGCTCGCGAAGGAAAGGGGCATTGACGTGGTCGCGGAGTGCGCTGCTGGGAGGCCAGAGTGCTACGCGGCAATATCCAAGGCCCTGGACTTCGGCGAGCTCGAGGTAGAAATGGTCGGCTTCAACCACGTAATATGGCTCACCAAGTTCAAGTACAAGGGCGAGGACGCCTACAAGTACCTAGACGACTGGATCGAGGAGGACTCTGAGCGCTACTGGAAGGTTTGGAGGGAGTACACTTCAGACCCATTCGACATAGAGCTGGCGCCAGCGGCCATAGACATGTACAAGACCTACGGGCTCCTCCCCATTGGAGACGCCGTGAGGGGTGGTACTTGGAAGTACCACTGGGACCTGAAGACGAAGCAGTACTGGTATGGGCCATTTGGAGGCCCCGACTCGGAGATAGGCTGGTCAATGTACTTGGCTCGCTTGAGGCAGAGGACAAAGGAGCTCGCGAGGGCCGTGTTCGACCTGTCGAGGCCCCTGACATCCAAGTACCCGCCGAGGCCCAGCGGCGAGTCCCTCGTTGAAATCGTAGAGGCCATAGTAGCCGGCAAGGAGAAAGACGGCTACTTGCTGAGAACGCCCTTTGGCAGCATCCGAGTGCCCATACAAGTAAACACCGCGAACAGAGGCGCCCTCCACGGAGTCCCCAGCGACGTAGTAGTAGAAGTGCCAGCCAGGGTCAGCAGCAGGGGCGTAGAGCCCCTCGCCTCCACGAGCCTGCCGAGCAAGATACACAAGTACGTGATAATGCCGAGGCTCGTGAGGGCGGAGTGGGCTATTGAGGCGTTCTTAGCAGGCGGCAGAGACCACCTCTTCAACTGGCTAATAGTAGACCCCAGGACGAAGTCCACGAAGCAGGTTGAAGAGGCAATAGACGCGATCCTCAAGACGCCCGGCAGCGAGGAAATGGCTAAGCACTTCAGCTGAGGCCGCAGCAGCCCTCCAAAGGAAACCACGCGGTCTTCAGGTACTCCTCGAGCAGTTTCTTAACGCAGCTCAGCACCATTTTCGCCCTTCGAGGGCCTTTGCAGCGTAGGGCTCTGTGTAGCTTCAAGAGCGTTCACGAGCCCCCCGGAGGTGGGCACACCGTAGCCTCGCGCTCCAAGAACGTTCTCCTGCCCTTCGGCTAAGAGTAGTTATGCAACATGGATCTATAATGGATCTATAAAGCTTGCGCTACACGCGCTCCCTCCAGGCGGCGAGCACGTGTTTAGTAGAGCCGGGCACGGGTTTCTGCGTGAACTTGGCGGCTCGGTGCATGCCTATAAGGGTCTCTGCGGCTTTTTTAGGACGTGCTGTATTTTCTTAGCAAGGCTGAGCTCATTGATGTTGAGAGACGAGCGCAAGAAAGCAGGCTACCTGGAGGGGCTTGTCTCAATAGTAGTCAATACCCTGCTCTTCATTGTCAAGTACTACTATGGGGTTCTGTACAGCTCTATAGCCGTAGTAGCCGACTCCGTGCACACGCTCTCGGATAGCCTGACCTCTGTTATTGTAGTGCTCGGCTTCAAGGCAGCCTACTCGAAGCCCGATGAAAAGCACCCATTTGGGCACGGGAGGGCCGAGGACATTGCAGCCATCGTGGTTGGCGTGCTCTTGTGCGTTGCGGGCTACGAGCTCGCAGCATCGAGCTACAATAAGCTCGCCTCTGGAGAGCCCCTGGTCTACTCGCCGGCTCTAGTAGCCGTCTTGCTGATGTCTGCAACCATTAAAGAAGCCCTTGCATTGTGGGCCTTCGAGCTCGGCAAGAAGTACCGCTCCGAGCTGATCAAGAGCGATGCATGGCACCACAGAAGCGACGCCACTGTAACCGCGCTGCTCGCCCTCGCGCTCATCCTGGGCAGCCCGTACTGGTGGATTGACGGCGCCATGGGGCTGGTAGTCTCGGCACTCATAATTGCCACGGGCGCGAAGATAGTCTTGGAGTCTTCGAGCAACTTGCTCGGCAAGGCGCCCAGCAAGGAAGAAATCGAGAAAATAGTCAGCGTAGTGAAGAGCGCGAGGCCGGAGGTCATTAGCGTTCACCACATCCACATCCACAAGTACGGCGACCACGTCGAAGTAACACTACACGTCCACTTGCCCGACGAGCTCACGCTCTCGCAAGCCCACGAAGTGGCGACCTCAATTGAAGAAGCACTAAAAAGGGAGCTCGGCTACGAGGCAACAGTCCACGTCGAGCCCGCTAGCGCTAAGTCGCTGAGGGGCCACACGGACTAGGCGCTCAAGCGCCTAGCAGGAGCTTTACTGCAACGCTCAGGCCCGCCGATACTGCTATGACGTATATTGGGTGCAGCCTCGCAGCGTAGAGCAGGGCGAAGGCCACGATGAATATTGCTAGCGCGACTAGGTCCACGAAGGGCGGCTTTTCCCTGATTAAGACGCTCCTCCCAACGGCTATTAGTGCGTAGAGTATTAGCGCCACCACGGCCGCGTTAATGCCCCTGAACACTATTCTGGCCGCCTCGGTGCCCATGTACTGCGTCAAGAACAACGCTATGGCGAGGATTACCAGGTAGGGCGGTATCACGACGCCCAGCGTGGCTACTATTGAGCCGGGCAGGCCGCACAGCTTGTAGCCCACGTAAGTCGCCATGTTAATGGCTATGGGGCCTGGAGTGCTCTCGGCAATGCCCAGCATCTTTACGAACTCGTCTTCGCTAATCCACTTGTTTATCTCGACGAGCTCTTTGTACATTAGTGCTATGCCGCCGTAGCCTCCTCCAAACATGAAAAGGCCTATCTTCAAGAACTCCAAGAACAAGTCTAGAACGCTCACGCCCACGCCCCAGCACCCCACGCGAGAAGTAAGCGAGCCCAAAGCTATTAAGCAGCCCGGAATCGTCAAGGCGACGGGCTTTAGAGCTGTGAGGCCGTGTAGTGCAGGGTGTCATTGGCAGCGCAGTCTGCAGCCACGCGGAGGTTCATGCTACGAGCATAGAAGCGCTGCTATCAGTGCTAGCTCCCGTAGTGGCCACAGTCGCTTCCACAGCCGTGGTCTGCTACTGGCTTGGCAG
>JBMFML010000021.1:0-8809 GCA_049970695.1 Desulfurococcaceae archaeon | reverse complement strand
GCTTCGGCGACTCGTTCAGCTTGTGTATCCACTCAATCTCGCCTGCGCTACTGTAAAGAGTGACTAATGAGACGTCATTGGAAAGCCCCACGGACTCGACAAGGTCGAGTAAAACACTTTATCCACTCCGGCTAAGTCCGTAAAGCGCTGAAAAAGCAGATCTTCGTTAGTGATCCCTGAGAAGGAATCTCTTGAGTCTTTCCACCGTGTTACCTCCGTTAGTAATAAGCCCCCTTCCCGTCTCAAGAGACTCTCAATTCTTCATTGATAACAAAAAAGTTTCGTGCATGAGTTTGCGGGTGGCTCGCGAACCTCCGGCTTGAACATTAAGGAACAAGAGAAATTAGCTCTTGAAAAACACGTCTTTGGATAAAATTGAACATGAAAACTAAAAGTGCTAAACCTCCATCATCAATAGCGGAAGGCAAGGCGTGTGAGGTTCGAAGTACAAGAAGACTCCGCTTTTTCACTCCTCCCGCGAGGTTGGTAATTTAAAGTTAGAGAAGTCTAGTATGCTTCCAAAGCCACTAGCCCTGCTCGAGCCTATTCCAAAGACTCTAGCGGTTTCTAAGATGCCGGCCAGCTCACTCCTACACTCTTCCCTCAGCATAATGTACCTCGCTCTGAGCATCAGCGTCGGCTCCCTCTTCCCGTCGTAGTTTACAAAAACCGTTTTGCTCTTCGTCGAGTAGTGCTCTGCGAGGCACTCCTCGAAGAACTTGGCCGCTTCGAGAGCGACCTTGTAGTCGTGGCTCAGCACGCCCTTGTACAGGGCGTAGGGCACCCAGAAGACCACCCATGGGGCGGTGGTGAACCTCCTCACGTGCTGGCTGGGCAGTAGGGGGCTCGGCAGGAGCGCGGGGCTCGCGGACTTAACGACCACGACGCTGCCCAGCCTGACCCTGGGCTCCAGCACATCGACTTTGCTGACTATGTACTCGAGCACGGCGTTCTCGAACTTGAGCCTTGTCTTGACGCCGGCAATGCTGCTCAGCCTCTCGGCTACCTTGTCTGCGAGCTCCGCGGGCAGCCCTGCCTCCACCACATACTCCCCGTCGAACGCCACCGGTCGCAGTTCGCCCGACTTGTCGTAGTACGGCGTCACGGCCATTCCGTCCTTCAGCGGGGGGCTGACACGCAACGGCTTAAAGTAGCCCTTCACGGGCCTGAAATAGACCTCGAGCTCCGGGAGCTCCGTGAGCAGTATTGCCTTCGAAACCTTGCCTGTGAAGTTGTAGACGTAGTCGCTAGACCTCATGTAGAGTTCTATTCTAACAACCTTACCCCTCGGCGACCCAAAGCTCATGTTGACTTCTCCTCGCAGTAGGAGTGGTAAATGGCCCTCGCTAGCGGGGTCGGCTCAACCCTGCCATAGGACACGGAGACCAAGCCCCTCTTCCCCATTCTCTCAACGAGTGCGTAAGCAGTAGACTGCGACACACCAAAAGATCTCACAACCCTCTTTACCAGCTCATCTCGTGGAGGCTCTTCACCTGGCTTAAGCAGGCACAAAGCTTCAAGCTCCCTAGGTCCAAGCCTGAGCTCTAGCACGTCTAATGGGACTGCGACGTCGTAGAGGCCGTCTTCGCGCATAACGTGCAACAACAATCTACATCCAGCGTGGTAGAGCTCCCTGTATAGGAGGGCTGCGTACGTCAAGACCACCCCAAAGTACCTCATTCCGGAGCCCAGCGCTATTACGAGCTCGCTGGGTGTGAGCTCTCTTAAGGCCTTCACAACAGTTCCGACGTCTCTTCCAAAGTCCGCCGCTTGTAGCTCGACCTCTCTCAGCTTTATGCCAGCACTTGAGAAAACTCTGCGAACAGTTTCAAGAGCAGTCAAGGTCTTGGCCTTCGACTGCTCATCACCACTCAGCGAATACACTAACACGGCGTGGTCGTCGGGCCTTAAGCCCACTCTAAACGCCGATCTAAGCACAAGCTTTTCATCAAAGCCTACTGCGAATGCAAGAGCCCTTGGCACGCTAGACTCCCACGCTCCGCGATATGAGTCTCCCTTTAAATGTAGTTTTGGATTTCAGAGTTTATATATTGTGCTTCTCGCATTCGCATTTTGTTGTTGGAGGTTCTGTTAACTATAATGACTTTTCTGAATCGCTATTAGTAACTTCCGTAGTAAAAAGTTAAAAAGCCTGCTATGTTATGCATTATTGGGAAGGGGTTTGAGTCTCGGCAAAATAATTGAGCTGTACGCGCTCGCTCTCAAGGCCCTCCCGCCCGGGTTCCTTGGGCTAGTGCCTTGGAAGTACAAGTCTCCTGTTTCAGCATTTTACCACTCCCTGAGCGTTGCTTCTATAGCCTACGAGGTCTCGAGAATCCTCACAGATGAAGAATTCGAGCAGGAGCTCGCCGCATACACTGGTCTCTTCCACGACTACTACCAGAAGTGCCGAACTATTGGGTGGACCGCGGACAAGGCGAGAGAAAAGGTCTACGACTTGCTGGACTCTGACAGAGAGCTTGCAAAGCTTGTTGACGAGGCAGAGAATTATAACGTAGCCGAGAACCCGAAAATCTGGGCTGGGAGACACCCAGTAGCCTCACTTGCCGTATGGCTTGCCGACCGGATAGCAAGCTTTGATGGAACAATCTACACCCTTCAAAGCGAGGTCGCATCTTGGGCGCACGACGTGCGCCTCGACGATGCCCAGAGAAAGATGCTTGAAGAGTTGAAAACTCTGGCAGTTTCGATTACAGCACCACAGACCTTCCTCAGATCAGCGCTATATTACTTAGTGTACGAGAAGCTCAGGAAAGAGCTGAAACCAGCTGTAATTGCTGCCCCGGGAGGTCTCTTAGTTATTACGCGAGCTGGAATGTTGCCAGGAAGTATTAGCATCTCTAAAGGCGAGCTGCTGAGCCTCCTAGAGGTGGGTCCTCGGTTACTCGAAGAAATATATGGTGGCTTGAAGCCCAAGCCCCGCAAAGGGGAGTTTTACAGCAGGCTTGGCATTGGCGAAAGCGGCGACATCGAGATAGTTCTGGGCGAGGGGGCGAGAGCCTACTTTGCAAATGTCCAGCTGAGTGGGGTAAAATTCGTGGATGAGCGCGAGACTGTGAAGTGCATATTCTGCGGGACTCCGACCAAGAGTGTATCTCACCCGGCTGCACGTGGCTACATAGTGTTTGGAAAGAGTAGTGCTGAGAGGTGGAGTCCTAGGCTTGGCGCCATACTACATTACGGTAAGAACCTCAACAGGCTTATGCAGGAAGACCTCAAAAAGCTGGTTGAGCTGGGAGTGGCCGTGTGTCCTCTCTGTACCCTAGACGCCATAGCCATCAGAATGTCGCTGGGTAAAATAAAGAGCGCCAAGGGGCAGCCATACTATGTTATCCAGTATCACATGGTGAAGCCTACGGCTTACTCTCTCGCCGTAGTCCTGTACAATGTTCTTCGCCTCTACGAAGCGAAAACCGGCGACGGGCGCGATGAGCTCAAGAAGCTGGCCCTGCTCGAGCCGCAAGAGCTCAGCGAGAAAGTGCCCGAGGAGCTCGCTGGCATGGAGGTCGTAGGGGCCGCGCCGGTCTTTATTGACGCTACTTGGATGTCGCTCCTGCTCTCGGTAGACTCCCCGACTGCGCGACTCCGCCGAAATGAGATGAGGGAGTCCTTTGACTACGCGTACATAGCGTACATAGTCGCTGACACTACAGCGGTTCATTTACTACTGACTGGGCTGTACCCAGCTAAAGTGGCGCATATGCCAACACCTCACGTCGAGGACAGGCTCGTGATGCCCTCTTACCCGCTTCTCGACTTCAGCATTACGAGGAGTACCCCGGAGCTAACTCTATTCGCTATCTCGACCTTGGTTTCGGCAGGCATTGAAGAGCCCGGCAACGGGGCGGCTGAAAGGGCAAAAAGAGCTGATATAGTAGAGAAGGCCGGGGCCTTGCTCAAGCTAATGAGACATCCCTATCAAATGCTACCTGAGCTTTTGTTGTCGTACAGAACTGGTCGTGAGTACTTCGAAAACTATAAGTCCTTCGTTAAGAGTTCTAGCACCCCTCGCCCACCGTTAGGACCTGCAGGTCCTAACGGGGGTAAGGAGGGGGGTGAGAAAGGATGACCCGAGTCGTATCTCGTGTAAGGCCGCCTCCAATCGAGGTCGACGAAAAGACAATGAGTATTTTAAAAGCCATTGGAGTGGAGGATAAGGATGTAGCAGCGGCTGATAAGGCAACAATATTGATGGCCCTCGGCAGGCTCTTAAGCATCAATGTAAAGGGGGCCGGCAAACCATCGAGATACGAGGTTACGAAGTGGGTTAGAGACGCGCTGGAGCTTGTGGTGAAGAGCCCTCCTGGAGACGAGGCAGTAATACTCGAGGCGATATACATGGATACGCCGTTCGAGTCTCCCCCGCTGATTAAAGCATACAGGCTACTACTATGGAAACTGCTAGCGGAGTTTTACGAAGAAGTCAGGGAGCTTCCACTGGTGTGGAAGAGGAGAAAAGCAAACCTACTAGTGGAAGACCTCTACAACATAGCATTGGAGTCAAGGGAATTCAAGGACAAGATATTCAGCGCCTTGGAGACCGAGAAAGAGACTAATGAGACGTGAGGTGAGGGCTGTGTCTATAGGAACTCCGGAGCCCGATGTAAACGAGGTCATAAGCAATTTGAAGAGCCACTTCAGGAACCCAATGGAGCCCGATAGAGTATTTGCCAAGGGCAAAAAGGTGGAGCTAGTCTACGTCGTGGTATCCAAGGGAGTACCGCTCTTCAGAACGGAGGGGCCTGATGACGTCACGCTGTTCGAAATCAGGACTAAAACCGGTAAGGTCGACGTACCCGCGATACTGCCCGAGAAAATAGCTGCGAAGCTGAGGAGGAACATGCTGGAACTCCTCAGAGCGCACCCGCCGAGTGAAGACGTACTAAAGAAGTACGCAGAACTCGGATTCCTCAAAATCCTTGTCGAGGAGAGTGGTGGGGCCAGGAAACTTAAGTGGAATTGTTACGTGGCACCTCCAATTAAGGAAGAGCATGAGGGCGTGGGAATGTGCGGGTTCTGCCCAGCATGCAATATACTGGGAACTGTAATAACAGACAGAGAACTGAAAGGCGCTAAGACGTCGTATGGTCTTAAGAGCAGAGTGGCTTTTGACGTGGCATTTGCAACAGCGCCTTACGAGGAGTCCGTGGTCACATTGACGCATAACAAGGTCGGCGACGGCGTCAGCTATACTGGCACGGCCTTATGGGAGGAGAGCCATGTCGTCCCAGGCGTAGTATTCGTAGGTAAAGTAGTACTCAGCGACGTGACTGAGCTAGAGTTCAAGCTAGTCCTTAAAGCCCTCGAGTCTATTACGAGGCTGGGAGGTAGCGAGACAAAGTATGGTTCCGTTCAAGTAATACCACTCGCAGTTAAGGCAGGTAGCGAGGAGACTGTAAGCTCGTATGACATAGCAAGATACGTGCTCGAGAATTACAAGGCGGCGCCGCCGGAGGACGTGGTGAGATGTATAGCTAACTACTTGCAGGAAAAAGGCTTCAGTCTCCTGGTCAAAGTTGATGCAAAGCTCGAGGACATGAAGACCGGCTTGAAGATTACTACTAAGGAACTAGAAGAGCTGTGGGCGAACGACAACTATGAGTTTTCAAAGAGCGTGGTAGAGCAAATCAAAAGAGTTGAAGGCAGGGAACCACCAACTACGCTGGGTGGGGAAAGAAAGGAAAAAGGCAAGAGGGGCAGAGGCAAGAAGGAGGCTGAAGGAGAAGAATAGCAATGAGCCCTAAACTAGAACTGAGCGACGTAGAAATACTACTCATAGAAGCGGAGCTGCACAGCGTAATGTGGTTTTCAACGCAGACGGTCCCGTGGGTTCAGTACTTTGTTCAAACACCGGTAAACGTAATACACAACTACCCGCTCTCGCTTGCATTAGAAGGCCTGCTGGTCGAAGAGAGCTACGTTGCCGCCTACAACGAATACAAGGAGACTAGGAGCCCTGCCGAGCTCTTTGCGAGTGGAAAGAGGAGATATCACCCATTCCCAATGCTACTTGAGAAGGTGTACTACAAGAAGCTTTATATGAGCGCCTCAGCCACAGACTACCTGGCTTACAAGCCGCGGACGAGGCTCATCTACCCCGTACAGACGGCCTACAACGCATATGCCCCCGGAACCACAGGGCGTTTCATCGTAGTCAGAAACCTCGAGGAATCTCCACCTTTGAGCGAAGGACTGTACTTTAGGCTGGGCGCCAAGAGGTTTGGGCTGTGGCGCGTGCGCCGGATCCACAAGCCAGCAAAGGTAGAGCCGGTGAAGGGTCCCGTTGAAGCGTCAACGGCCTTCAACGTCAGTGATATAGAGCCCCAAGATGTCCTGGGCTACACCGCTGTGCTAAAGCACTACGCGGGTGACGTGGCTATAAGTGGAAGGCTACAGAAGGGGCTGGGGCTAGAGTACCTTGTGGGCGATAAGCCACTAAGACTGGTTATACCGGTTCCAAAGTACCTCTCTGTGTAGTCAAACCTCTTTTTACCCCCTCATCCACCAGGATGCAGGGTGTGTGTTTTGCCTATCGTTGTTAGGCTCTCGCCCGTTTACGTGGAGGCGTCCAGCGAGTACTTGGGCCGTGCGAGACTCAGGAAGTTCCAGAAGGACTTAGTTGACATTAGGGAGGGCGTAGTAGTCCTCTCGGCGCCCACGGGGTCGGGCAAGACTGTGACAGTCTTAACTGATAGAGTAACATTTGCGCTATATCCTAACAACGAGCTTGTCTGCAATCAGGTAACCGGCTTGAGGAACTTCCTTATCGAAAACCTCGGCATGTACCCCGAAGTGAAGGGCCTGAGCGAGCAGTGCCAGCTTGTAGAAGGAGTCGCCGAGCACACACAGTACGAGCTACCCGTCGAGGTCTTGAGTGCCAGCGAGCCCGTAGACTTCTTCAATACGAAGACCTCTAGAGTGGTCATAGTCGGCATGAGCGGCAAGCTGGTGAAGTCTCTTGGAGACCAAGGGAAGCTCGGCGCTCTCGAGGAGGCGACAAAGATCGCGGAAGAGGCCGAGAAGCGCGGCGACTTAGTCATCTACATGGGCACACCCGACACGTACTTCCTCTTAGCTCTTTATCTCTACCAGGACTTTGAACATATTGGGCGTCTCGTCAGCTACCTTACATCGTTAAGCACGACACCCGAGAGTCTTACTGTCGATACCCTAGAGGAGTTCATGAGGAGACTGGGCTTCAACAGAGAGAGACTGAGCAGGATAACCAGGGTGTTGCTACCCTCAAGAGAGGCCACGTTATTCATAGACGAGTACCACCTTTACTCCGCATACGAAATCACATCATTAAGGGCTCTCTTGTGGACCCTCCGAGAAGTTCATGGGTGGAGCGGTCGCTTAGTGCTGTCCTCAGCAACCCCCGCCAGGAGCTTCCTCGAAGAAATGAAAGACGTCTTCGAGCTTTTGGGGGCAGGGACCCCTAGAAAAGTGACGGCCGAAACCAAGATAAGTGGTAGCGATGAGGAGCTCGTGAGAGGCAGCATCAAATTAGTAGTGCATGATGAAATTGTTACGGACAAAAAGAGCAAGCTAGGTAAGCTCTACGCATCTAGCGCAAGCGCGTACCAACTAATAGAAACCAGCGAGTTCAAAGAGTTCCTTGAGAACTTTAGAGCCGGTCGTGCTAGGGGGATTGTTATCTTGGAGAAGGTTTCCCACGTAGAGGACTTCGTCGATAAACTGCCCAGCGACGTGAAGCCAATTTGCCTATACTCACTTGCCAAGTACAACGAGAAGTGTGGGGCGGTTAACGCGGCCAGCGGGGGTGGCGGCTTGCTTGTCGTTGGGACGGGCGCGAAGATAGGACAAGGCGTTGAGTTTAGAGGGGTTACGTTTGGCGTCGTGGCGAGGGCTTTTGGCATGGATTTCCTTCAGTCGCTGAGCAGAGTGGGCAGAAGGGTTAAAGGTGAAAGCCTAGTGCTCGTTCCAATGGATGAAACGCTTGCAGAGAAGTTTAGGGGTCTCGAAGGGAGCTGCGTGAATTATGATAGGTTCGTCGAATGGCTTCAATCCAAGGGCTCGCCCTACGTGTACGAGAGGTTGGAGAGCTACTATGGATTGCTAAGAGAGCTACTGAGATTCCGCGAGGACCTTCTCAGAGCAGTGCCGAGCCTCATGTTTTACAGGCTCAGCGGCAGCTATAAGAGCTCAGTTTCCGAGACCCCAAAACTCATCTCCAAACTGAGCGGGCTAAAGCTCATGTCGCCGCCAGACGCTGCCTACTCGTTACTAATGTTCAGGCGCGCCGGTCCATCTATTGAGGTTTGCTTGGATAAAGGCGGGGTTCTTAAGTGCGTAGACGAGAGCGGTAAGCCGATAAAAGAGGACTTCGGCGTTCTTGCGAGGAACTACGGACTTGTTGCGGACTCGGAAGGAAGGCTCGTGGCAAGCAGAGCTACGAGGGACTCGGCGGTGGAAGTCGAGTGTGAGAAAGCGAGCCAACTTGAAGCCCTTGCCGATGGCGCGCAAAGAGCAAAGCGCGATCTCCTCGCTGAGTGGAGCGTCTTGAGGGACTTGTTCGGTTGTCGCAGCATAGCATCGAAGGGCGGCAACGTTAAGTCCTTGGACTCGCAACTAGAAGGCCAGCTCTTCCTAGTATACAAGACCAGCGATGAAGATTTGAGTGACTATGTCTCAATGACGGGCATTGGTCTGCGCGTTAAAAACAGCAGGTGGTTGCTATTGCTGTTTGTTTAGGGTGGTGTAATGTATGTCATCGTCGCCTTCGACATCTCAGACGAGTCCGTGCGGGGAAAGCTTAGGAGATACC
>JBMFML010000020.1:0-11631 GCA_049970695.1 Desulfurococcaceae archaeon | reverse complement strand
AGATACTTGGTCGACGCTTTTCCAGCTCTGATAGCGCCTTCGCCGATTTAGGATGGGTTTCTCAATGGGGCGCTTTTCTGATGTCTAAAGTCCGAGGCTCTTGAGCGAGGTTGCAGCCATTTACTTGGCGGAAAAGTCATTTTATATGGCGGTAGCGAGGAGTACCCTTATGGTGATTTAATGAGCCCTTTGGATAGCATTCTCGAGGGCTTGAGGAAGGCGTGCAGCGAGCTCGAAAAAGCATTTGGATTCGAGTTTGAGGGATTGGTCTTGTTTGGAAGCTGGGCTCGGGGGGAGGCGAGAGAAGATAGCGATGTAGACGTGCTCGTGGTATTTAAGAGCTTGCAGGGGCTTAAGGCGAGGGCCAAGGCCTACCACTTAATATGGGAGCACGTGAAAAAGCCCCTGACCCTCGTGACCGCTACTACAAGTGACTTGGCCCGCGGCGCGCTGACGCCTCTCGGCCTCAACATAGGCTTTGATGGAATAGTAGTTTGCGATAGGAGCGGTGTGTTGACAAAGTTCAAGTCTGAAGTGCTCGACTTCGTAGAGAAGTACGGCTTGGTGAGGTACAGGACTTCGAACGGCAAGTATGGCTGGGTGAGGAAAGATGGAAAGCCCTTAGTAGAGGTGATCAAGTAACCTTGTTTAATCCCAGGGAAGAGGTCGTTTACAGGTTTAGGCTAGCAGCGCTCTACCTGAGAGAAGCCGAGAGAGCTCATGAAAGAGGGGACTGGAGGCTGGTAGTCGCGTCTTCGCAACTAAGCGTTGAAACGCTGCTAGGTCCATCATAGCCTACTTCAGGGTTCCTAGCTGGAGCCACGACCCCTCTGAAGAGTTGTTGGACGTTTCAAGAATGCTTCCAGATGATCTGAAGGGGCTTGTCGAAGAAATTGCTCAAGCCGCTCACGAACTAGCGCCTGAGCATGGGAGGAGCACTTATGGCGAGCCGCTGAGAGGCCTGACACCGTGGGACATTTACAGCAAGAGTGATGCTGAGAGAGCACTAAGCTTAGCACGCGGGTGTCTCGAAAAAGCCAGAACCGTACTGAGACGTCTTGGCATCGAAGTCTAAAGCTCTCTACTGGAGGTGCGCATGGCCAGGCGCAGTCCAGCTGGCCGTGCTCTTAGTGCTTGTACTGCTGGCTTCCGCGGCGCTGAGCCCGGGGCTCTTTAAGGCCCTAGTTAAGGCCGCTGCCATTGTCGCACTAGTTTACGCCGCCCTAGCACTTGCAAGCCAAGTGCTAGTTTTAGGCCACACAGACCTAGAAGTAGTCGTTGTCGGCGTCCTTAGGCTGAGCTCGCTGGCGCTGTTCTCGCTGTCTATAGCCGGCTGTATCGACGTCCCAGAACTACTGAGGGCTTTCCACAAGCTATCACCGAGCCTGGGGGTTTCGCTCGCACTGTCAATAAAAATGCTGAAGAGCCTGCCGAGGCTGTGGATTACCGCGAGCAAGCTGTATGCTATCAACGCGTGCTGCAACAGCTACTTGCGCAAAATCGCCACGCTAGTGCTCGCTTTAAAGGCGTTCTTGTTCCTATCAGTGTATTCGCTGGTGCAGAGCGCTGAAGCTCTTGCAACGAGGCCCGGGGTTTTTGCAAGGCAAGCAAAGCCTCGCGTGCGTGAGCCCCAATAAGGGCTCGCAAAATGTGAGTCACAGTTATATTCTCTTCTCAGGTATTTTCCTATCACGTGGCTAAGGGGGAATCTATGTCTCTCTTAGTTGAGCCAGAGTTTCTCGAGGCTCTTCGCAGGGAGCTCGGCGCGGACTTCATTGATGCGAGGATCCAGAGGCACTACTACGAGCTCATTACGCTAGACAACGGCGTTGTGAGAGAGCTTTCTTCTAGCACAACGCAGGGTGTGGGCATTAGAGTAGTCGTGGGGGGCTCTGCTGCGTACTCTTCGACAAACAGCCTCAACAAGGAGTCCATTAAAGAAGCCGCGTTAAGAGCCTACAAGCTCGCCAAGGCTGTTGCCCCTCACTCTATGAAAATCAGCCTCTACCAGCGCCCACTGAGCCGCGGCAGGGCGTATTCGAGGTACACCGTGGATCCCGAGTCCATAGACGTCTCGGAGAAGATAGAGCTGCTTAAGAGCATGCACAACGCCGCAAAGAGCGTACAGGGAGTTGCAAGCATAATGCTCAGATTCGGCTACGAGCACGACTACAGAATCTACGTTTCGAGCAGCGGAGACCTCGTTGAAGTCTCTAGTAGGATGATAGGTGTGGGGGCTGCGCTCGTAGCACACGTAGAGGGCGCCTACGAGTTCCTCAGCGACGCGGAGTCGGCTGTCGCGGGCTGGGAGTTCGCGAAGTCTGCTGACTGGGAAGGCTGGGTTATCGAGAGGGCTAAGCTGGTTGTCGAAACAGCCAAGGCGAGGCACGTGAAGCCGGGGAGGTACGACGTGGTCCTAGACAACGACATGGTTGGATTGATGCTCCACGAGGCCTTTGGCCACGCCTCGGAGGGAGACGCTGTCCTCGCTGGCGGAAGCGTCTTAGCTGGCAGAGTTGGTGAAGCCGTGGCGAGCGAGCTCGTTTCCGTGGTAGACGACGGGCTCGTAGAGGGAGGCGCCTACGTCCCCTACGACGACGAGGGCACTCCGAAGAAGAGGGTGTACACTATTAAGGACGGCGTGCTCAGGGGCTTTCTCCACAGCCTCTCAACAGCAAAGATGCTCGGAGGCGAGCCGACGGGCAATGCCAGGGTAATGAGCTACAGGCACCCACTGCTAGTCAGGCAGACCAACACGTACATGGAGCCGCGCGACTGGAGCCCCGAAGAAATGATAAAGGACATGAGGAGCGGGCTGTACGTAAGGGGGCGCGGCGCGAGGGGCGGAGAAGTGAACCCGCTGACGGGTGCCTTCACGTTCACCAGCGGCCCCAGCTACGTAGTCGAGAACGGCGAGCCGGCCAGGCTCGTTAAGGGGGTAATGCTCTCGGGGCTCATACTCGAAACCCTCAAAAACGTGGACGCAGTTGGAAGAGACCTAGTTGTCCGTACAAGCGTTTTCGGAGGTTGCGGGAAAGGCCGATCAGATAGTTAGAGTTGGCGATGGAGGGCCCCACGTGAGGGTGAGAGGCTTCACAATCGGGGGTGGCTAGGCCGTGATCGGGGCCTGCGAAAAGCTCGTTGAAAAGGCCCTGAAGAGAGGCCTAAGCGAAGTAGAGGTCTACGCGGTCAGGAACCTTGCCAGGCAGTTCACCGTGGCCAAGGACAGAATCGTCGAGGCCGTTTACCGCGACGACTTGGAAGTCGGCGTGCGGGGGGCCATTGGCAAGAGAGTGGGGTTCGTGAGGCTGAACAGTCTCGAAGTGGGCGTCGAGGAGGCCCTAGACAGGCTAGTTGCGATTGCGAAGTCTTCGCCAGAAGACCCGTATTGGAGCGGGTTTCCAGCTGATGGCAAGCCCCTGCCCCCGGTGAAGTCGTTTGACGAGAAGACCGTTTCGAGGAGCGAGGAAGAGCTCGTTGAAGTACTAGAGCACACAATGAGCAAGCTCAAAGAGCCAGCCCTCGCCAAAGGTGTCGAAGCCGCCAGCGTGACTGAGGGCTTTTTCTCCGTGATGTCGCTCGAAGTAGCAGTAGTGAATTCTAATGGATTGTCGAGGGCTGCGCGGAGGAGCGTTGTCGAGCTCTGGCTGATCTTGAGCGTTGAAAAGGGCGGCCTTCAGAGCGACAAGGCAATGACGTACTCAAAGAACATGCTAGACGAAAGAGAGCTCGAAAAGCTCGCTCTCGAGGAGGGCGAGAACGCCCTGCTGTTCTTCGGGGCGCGGCCCGTGGAGTCCGGAGTCTACGACTTAGTGCTCACGCCCCTCGCAACCAGCGACATCCTGGCCTACAGCCTTGCACCGGCCTTCTCGGCCCTCAACGTCTTGGAGAACAGGAGCCCCATTAGGGATAAGCTGGGCAAGCAGGTGCTCAGCGAGGAAATCACGCTGGTAGACGACCCCGCTCTCGAGGGGGCAACGGGGACTAGGCCCTTTGACGACGAAGGCGTTGCGACTAGGGCTAAGCACGTAGTTGACAAGGGCTTCATCGCCGGGCTGCTCCACAATTACTACACGGCGCGCAGAATGAACGCCGAGCCCACGGGTAACGGAATTAGGCAGCGCCCCCACATGCTGCCGCTCCCGAACTTCACTAATATGGTGCTGAAGCCGGGGAGCGGCTCGTTCGAGGAGTTCGCCAGGGACGTGAGCAGGGGAATTCTGGTCTACGAGGTAATAGGGCACTGGATGAGCGACTTCGTGACCGGCACGGCAAAAGCCACTATAACGCACGGGCTACTAGTCGAAGGAGGCAGGGTAGTCAGGCCTGTCAAGGGAGTCGTCATCGGGGGCAGCGTGTACGAGTGGCTGTCCAGCAACCTAGTCGGAGTAGGCAAGGACGTAGTGGTGTACTCCAACTTTGCAGCGCCCTCTATTTGGATCAGAGGCGCGAAGGTGGCGGGGCAGTAGCCACGAGCTGTTTTAGCTTAGCCTAGATATCCCCGGTCTTTTTCTCACTTTCTACTAGCGCTTCAGGGCTCCTTCTCGGCTCAGGCCTGCAGCGAGGTTCTTTGAGGCTCTCTAGCAAGTGTAGCTATTCTCTTCAGCTCCTGCAAGTAGTCGCTGACCCCCTCCTCGGCTGCCCTCGACTCGAGGTATTGGTCGTCGAGCCTGCCTCTCCACACTATGTAGAGCCAGAGGGCCTTGTCCCTATCTTCTGTAGCACCCCGAAACTTCCACCCGGCTAAGTAAGTCACTATGAGCTCTTCCACGGGCTCGATGTATAGCACTAGGTTGTCTACAACGACTCTCGTTGGCGGAGCCGGCTTGGTGTACGCCGTTGACACCACGTCTACAGACTTTAATTGAAGTAGCTCGTACTTGGGGAGGTAGCCCCTGGCAATCCTCTCAGAAAAGGAGCTTAGAAACTCCTCGACAACCTTTTTTGCCAGCTCTCCCTCGACAATTACGTCTACATCCATTGTCCTGTAGGCCCTTCCCGTGTACACCTCTACTGCAAAACCACCTGTAACAATGAGCCTGCCAAGCCCCCTTTCCTCGAGCTCTTTGTTTAGCCAAGCGATGAAGTATAGGTATTTTGCAGTCTCGTCGCGCATACTCCTCAGCTTCGGCAGCACCTCGCTAGTGAAAGCCCTAACCAGCCCCTCCACGATAGAAGTGCTCAAGTTCTTCTCACTCCTCTCCATTTCTGCTCAGCCTCAGCACCCTCTCGAAGCCATTCCACTTCTCTACTCTCAAGTAGAGCTCTGTAAGCTGTCTTGCAAGCTCTCCGAGTCTAGCGGCTTCTAGTGGGCTTCTCCTCGTCGTCCTGTACCTGCCGCGGGTTAAGTAGGAGACTTTGAAAGCCTCTCTAAATGTGCTCTCACTAGGGCTTGAGGCCACGTGCTCACCCAGAAACTCCTCTCCACGCTCCTGGCGTAAATCCTTTCTCGACCCTCGCTGAGCAGCCCGCTGGGCAGGGAGCGTGCAGGCGGCTGCTTATTAGCCCCGTGGTGGTAGTGGAGGCCTCGGGGTGGCCTGCTTGAGGCTGGGGATCTACGGGTTTGGCTCTATAGGCAGGCTCCTCGCCAAGGTCGCCTTGAAGAGGGGGCACGAAATAGTCTCCGTGGTGGACATCGACGAGAGGATCTTGGGGCTTGACGCGGGAGAGGTCCTGGGAGTTGGGAGGCTAGGCGTGACCGTGACTAGGGACGTCAAGTCGCTTGCTGGAGCCGACGTAGTGCTGCACGCCACGGGATCCTACCTAGATAAGGTCTACGACCAAATAGCGCGAGTAGTCGAGATGGGAGTGGGCGTGGTCTCTACCTGCGAGACGTTGGCGTACCCGTACTACAGGTACCCCGTGCTCGCTAAGAGGCTCGACGAGCTTGCCAAGAGCTACGGCGTGGCTGTAGTTGGCACGGGGATAAACCCCGGCTTCGTGCTCGACACGCTGCTCGCAGTGCTCGCCTCGCCGGTACCGCTAGTCAAGAAGATAAGGGCGGTCAGGAGCCTCGATGCAGCCAAGCGGAGGGAGCCCTTCAGGAAGAAGATTGGAGTCGGCGAAGACCCGGCAGTAGTGAAGTCGAAGCTGGAGAGGGGCGAGATAACGGGCCACGTCGGCTACGCCGAGTCCGTGTACTTAGTTGCGTACGCCGGCGGCCTGGAGCTCACGCGGGTTGAAGAGGGGCAGGAGCCCGTGCCAGCCGAGGAGGCCGTGGAGTCTTCTGGCGTGAGGGTGGAAAGGGGCCTGAACAAGGGCATTGTGGGCTACGGAGCCGGCTACGTCGGCGACAAGGAGGTAATCAGGGTAGAGCTGCACGCGTACGTGGGGGCTCCAGAGTACGAGGAAGTCGCAATTGAGGGCGAGGACTACAGCGTTGTATGGAGGAGCACGGGGATTCCCGGAGACCTCGGCACGGCGTCGGTTGTTGTAAGCGTCGCAGAGGCCCTCTACTACGCGCCGCCAGGCCTAAGGCTCATGACCGAGCTGCTTCCATTCAGGATACGCTTCTCGGTGTAAAAGGCTTGAGCGGCAGCGTAGACTCTAAGCTCGAAGAGCTCATAAAGAAGCTCGAGCCCGAGTACGCATCTAAGACGAAGAAGAGCCGGGAGCTCTACGAGAAGGCGAGGAAGCTCCTTCCAGCAGGAGTTACCTACTCTCTGAGGTACTTCCACCCATACCCGCTCTACGTGGCCAAGGCCAGGGGGACTAGGGTCTGGGATGTTGATGGAAACGAGTACGTGGACTTTTGGATGGGGCACGGCGTCCACCTCTTAGGGCACTTGCCAGAAGTAGTAGTAAGCGCGGTGAAGGAGGCCCTCGAAGTAGGCACGCACGTTGGCCTCGAAAACCCGTACGTGCTAGAGTACATCGAACTCCTCACCAAGACCGTGCCAGGTCTCGAGGAAGTTAGGTTTACTAACAGCGGCACGGAGGCCAACATGTACGCTGTCAGGCTTGCAAGGGCCTACACGAAGAGGAAGTACATAGTCAAGATGGAAGGCGGCTGGCACGGTAGCTACGACCCGCTGCACGTGGCTGTCTCCTACCCCTACCGCGTGCCTGAAACCGCGGGCGTGCCCGAGGAGGCCTTCAAGTACACGATCGCAGTGCCTTTTAACAATTTAGAGGCCCTCGAAAAGGCCCTGAAGAACCACGAAGTAGCCGCTGTAATACTCGAGCCAGTAATGGGCGCGGCTGGCTGCATAGAACCGGAGGAAGGGTACCTTAGAGAGGTCAAGAGGCTGACTAGCGAGCACGGAGCGCTCTTAATTTTCGACGAAGTAATAACGGGCTTTAGGCTGGCGCCGGGTGGGGCCCAGGAGTACTACGGGGTCAAGGCAGACCTAGTAGTCATGGGCAAGGCCCTCAGCGGCGGTGTTGGGAGCGTTGGCGCGTTTGGAGGCAGTAGAGAGGTAATGGACCTCTTAAACCACACGAAGAAGGCACCTGGAGAGCTCGTCTTCCACGGAGGCACCTACGTCGCAAACTTGGTTGCCGTGGCAGCTGGCCGCGCCATGCTCAGCTACCTCGTGTCTAACAGGAGGCTCTACGACGAGTCAAACAGCCTCTGGAAGTGGTTTAGGAAGAAAGTTGACGATGCCTGCATGGAAATGGGCGTAGAGTGCTGGACAACGGGCGATGGCAGCCTAACGGGCCTGCACTTCACTAAGAAGAGGCCTAGGAGCGCGCGCGAGGCGTTCGAGGAGAGGTGGAGCACTAACGCTACGAAGGCCCTGCACCTCTACAGCAGAGTCCACGGAGTCATCTACATGTCTGAGAGGAGTGCCCACTACCTGCCATCACTAATACACGGCAAGGGCGAAGTCGAGAAGCTGCTGGAGGTAATAGTTGGCTTCCTAGAGGAGCTCCGCAGGCTGTTGAAAGGGTAAGAGCGTGCCAAGCCCCAAAGCGGCTGGTGGTGCTTGGCCAAGCTGGTAGTCCTAGTGCCCTTCAATGAGAGGGGCTATGAGAGGCTCTGCAGGCTGTTAGAGCGCATTAAGCTGCGCGCGTACCTCCCCCTGCCGAAGCCCCTCTGCGAACCTTGGCAGAGAGAGCTGTTCTTGGGCAGAATCCCCAGCTCTTTCCTCAGAGTCTGGAGCCCGCTGCTAGACTTGCTCTCAAGGGGCCTGCCAGCCGGGTACACGTGCTACCTCGAGCTCGAGGACGTAGAGGCGGGCGTTGAAGCCTCGCTGAGAATTGCAGCGCTCGTACTGAAGGCGCGGGCCCTTGGAGTTGTGAGGGTCGAGGAGTGGCTTAGTGCCGTGCCCAAGCCCCGGGAGCCTCCACTAGCCAGCTGGGAGGGGGCGCTCGTGGTTGACAGCTTCCTGGACTACTACGTGCTGGTGAAGAAGGGCGCTGAGGGCGCGGACGTGGTTTCTGTGGACTCCTTTGTGCCGACGCCCGTGGATCTCTTGAGCCTCGTCTCCGCTGGGCTGCTCGAGTGGAAGTGCCCAGTGGAGGAGCTGATACGCTGGGCAGTCTGGTACATAGGCGATGCTGTGGTCACCAGCAGCAACCTCACAGAAGCCTACGACAAGCTCGTGGGCTCTGAAGGGTACAGGGAGCTCGTCGAGGAGTGCACGAGGCAAAAAAGCGTACTCCTCTACTGGTAGAGCCGGCTAGGGCACTATGTGGATCTTTACCTCCCTCCTATCAAAGCTCTTCTTAAAGGCCTCCACGCCTCTCTCAAGCGGGTACTCCGAGGTCACCAAGTCGCTTACCCTGACTGCGCCCTTCTTGAGGAGGTTTATGGCGTCCCTGAACGGGCCGCACCTCGACGTAGACACCTGGACTTCCTTGACCACGAGCATTGTAATGTTGACCTGCACGGGCTCTCCGTGAGTAGACTTAACTGCTATGACCCCCCGGGGCCTCACGAGCTCCTCAGCCAGCTTAAACCCCTGTGGAGAGCCCGTCGCCTCTACCACGTAGTCGAAGCCGGCGCCCTCTGGCGTGTGCTTCCTCGCTATTTCGAGTGCTTCCTCGGGAGAGGCCACTACGTCTGCGCCGGACCTCAGCGCGAGCTCTTTCTTCGGCGAGTCCGGCGGTGCTACCGCTACGAGGAGGCTTGGCGCGTAGAGCCTCGAAATTAGCCGTATCGAGAGCAGCCCGATGGTTCCTATGCCCACTACGGCTATGTTACCGCTCACCGGCGGCGGCGCAAGCCTGACCATTTCCACAACGGCTGCGAGGGGCTCGACGAAGGCTGCCTCGGCGGGAGACAGGCCTTCCACGGAGTGCACCACGTCGCTCCTGGTAACCATGTACTCCGCCATTCCGCCGTCTACTGTTATGCCTATTGTCTGCCTGTAGGGGCAGTGAGTGGGCATTCCACTCCTGCAGTACCAGCACTTCCCGCAGTACAGGTTTATTTCTGTAGTAACCCTGAGGCCCAGGAGGTCCTTGCTGACCCCTGCTCCAACGTCAACAACTCTGCCCGAGACTTCGTGGCCGAGTACTATTGGGAGCTTGCCAGGCCTGTAAGTCCCCTTGTAGAAGGCTTTGTCTGTGCCGCAAATCCCGGCCCTCTCGACTCTGAGGAGCACGTAGCCGGGTGGTGGCGTAGGGTCTGGCAGCTCCTCGAGCCTGAGGTCCCCGGGCGCGTGGAGCACCAGGGCCTTCAACAGAGGCACCGCACTGCTCTACTGCACTGCGGCTTATAGCACTTCCTCAAAGAGCCACTGCTTCCCTGCCAATGGTCCTTATCAGCCAGTCAATGCAGCCAGCCGTCTTGCAGAAGACGCCAACGTTGCCTACCCTCACTCTGTGCAGCCTCCTCGCCAAGGCCCTGTAGCCCATGACCATTTCCTCGGGCGTCGGCGGCCTGTAGCCCTGCAGCTTGTACTCGGGGAAGAACGCGAGCAGCATTACTGGAATGTCCTTGTCTACGCCGGCTATTAGCTCGGCGAACTTCTCGAGCTGGCCGACTTCCACGAGCGCTGGTATGTAGAGCAGGACTACTTCAAGCACTAAGCCCATGTCTCTTATGAGGTGCGGGAGCTCGAGCACGTGCTTGTTGCTCGTGCCGCAGAGAAACCTGTACACCTCCTCGTCGTAGGCCTTCATGTCCAGCCAGATGGAGTCGAGGCCTGCCTCGTAGAGCACTTCTAGGTTGCGCTTAGTAAGCCCATACCCGTTGGTCTCTATGTGAATCCACAAGTCGGGGGCCTCCTTCTTCAGCAGCCTAAACGTCTTGGCGTAGAACGCCGGCTGGCAGTAGAGGTCGCCGCCCGTGAACGACACGATGTTCCGCGCCGGCCCGTAGCCCTGCGCCGACCAGGTGACTTGCTCGGGCCTGAGCTTTCCGGGGCAGTAGGGGCCTCTCTCGCCGAGGAGCAGGCATGCCCCGCAGTGGGCGCAGAGGTCTGAGGCGTGCCACATAGTCGCCCTCTCGCGGGGCTCCCACACGGTCACCTGCTCGCGGTACTTGAGCACCTCTGCGAGCACGTCGCGGGGGCTATACCAAGAGCCCCTCGCGTACTGTGCAAAGTACCAGCTGTGGCACTTCAAGCAGTTGTGGTTGCAGCAGCTCTGGTAAATTGAGAGGTAGTCCTCGGGCCTCGACAGCACCACGTCGTATACCAGCCGGTAGATCTCTCCCCCGCGTATCCTGAAGCCCGCCCTGCAGGGCTGCTCGGCCCCCCTACTAGTGTAGGCAAAGCAGTTGCAGGGCTCGTACCCCTGCGCCTTGAGAGTGCAGTGCACGCAAGAATACCCCTGGGGGCGCCGCCAATTCCAGATTGCGCAGAAGTGGCTGAAATCCATGTGCTAGAGCGCCTTGGATAAGCGCGTCTCGGCATTCGCGCTGGGCAAGAGCGCCAATGAAGCCCAGGACAAGGCAGTACTGCTTGACAGTATAACGGTGAGAGGGGTCTTGGAGCCAGTGATGTATGTTGGTGCGCTCCTAGGTATTGGGAGCTACTCAAACAACGACCACTTTAACGCCGGCTTTTTCTGCCGCAGCTGCCTGCAACTTGTCGCTGGTGACGAGTTCCGCGCTCTTTTCGAGGGCTAGTGCTATGAAGAGCGCGTCGTACACTGTGACCTTGTGCTTCGCGGCGAGCTCGAAGGCTCTAGCCAAGTAGTCTCTCCCGTCCACGACTGGTATAGCGCCTTCCAGCAGGGTTCTGATAATAGTTAGCGCCGTGTCGTAGCCCATCTCGCCCCTGACAACCCTCTTCCACAGGGCGTTCGCGACTTCTTTAATGGCCAGGTCGAGGGTTACGACGCCATCAATTAATACCTCCCTGACCTTCTCCCACCCGGCTTCACGTGTAAAGTACTTCACCAGAGCGGACGAGTCAATGACTCTCACGGTCCTCCCTCACGGACTGTGCCGAGAAGCCCTCCTCGGCCGGTTTGACGCTGCTCAAAAGCTCGTCCCAGACCTTCACGTACTTCCTGGTCTTGACCTTCGCGGCGAGCTCTTCGAGAAACCTCTTTACCTCCTCGCTAATGTCAACACCGCTCTCCTCAAGCAGCTTCTTGACCTCTTCTCTAACTCTCACACTTACAACTACCGTTTTCATCAGACAACCCATATTATACTAGCCGACTACTAGCTTATAAACGCACATGTCTACAGTAGTGTAGACATAGTAAACCTCACTGAGCGACGCTGCTACA
>JBMFML010000019.1:0-11978 GCA_049970695.1 Desulfurococcaceae archaeon | reverse complement strand
CATAGCTGTAGAGCTCTACACACCCGGCTTCGGGGTCTTTGGAGTAGCCGGCGTGTTCTTAACGGCTGTTGGGCTCATTCTCGCTGCTTCGGCTCAGCCGCGCGAGGCGCTTGCTCAGCCAGTAGTGCTCGCCACAGTAGTTGGTCTATCAATGCTCACCGGGCTCGTAGTGTTCATAGCGTATAAGGCCGCAGAAGCAGCTAGAATTAAGAGGAAGCCCTTAAGCGAGGCACTAGTAGGATCAATTGGAATAGCCAAGACAGAAATTGGCGAGAACGCGCCGGGGGTGGTGTATGTGGCTGGTGAGGAGTGGTCGGCGTTTTCTACTAGAGGCACTATACCGCAGGGGTCTCGAGTAAGGGTTGTGAAAGTTGAAGGGCTAAAGCTCTATGTTGAAAAAGCCGAAGAAGCCTAGCGAGCCCCGAGCTTATTACCCTGGCCCGTGCCCAAGCTACTTGGTGGACTAGAGAATGGACATCGTCACGCTGATCGTATTAGCTGTCTTTCTCGTAATATTTGTCAGCATTTTAGCATCTCACATTAAGGTCGTGCCAGAGTACGAAAGGCTAGTGATCTTCAGGCTTGGCAAGCTTATGGGAATCAAGGGGCCTGGACTGGTATTTCTCGTCCCCATAATCGACAAGAGCGTAAAAGTAGATTTAAGAGAGTTTGTTCTCGACATACCACCGCAGACCTGCATAACAAAGGACAACGCCCCCGTCGACGTAGACCTCTTGATATACATGAAGATCTTTGACCCTCAGCTCGCAGTAACGGCTGTTCAAAATTACGTTACAGCAGCAACAGGCATTGCTGTGACGACTCTGAGGGCAATAATAGGGGATATGCAACTGGACGACGTGCTCGCGAAGCGTGAGTACATAAACTCAACTCTCAGAGCCAAGCTTGACGAGGTGACTGATAGGTGGGGCATTAAGGTCACGAGTGTTGAGATAAAGGAGATCAAGCCACCTCGAGAAGTGCAGGAAGCAATGATAAAGCAAATGGCTGCCGAGAGAACGAAGAGGGCAATGATACTCGAAGCTGAGGGCAAGAGGACGGCTGCCATACTCGAAGCAGAAGGCCACAGAGAAGCCCTCGTAAAAAAAGGCGAGGGCGAGAAGCAGTATGAAATTCTCGTGGCAGAGGGCAAGGCAAGAGCACTAGAGCTGATACAAGAGGCCGCTTCAAAACTAGGGCCAAACGCCCTACTGCTCCAGTACCTAGAAGCCTTGAAGTCCATTGCACAAAGCCCAGCCACGAAAATAGTTGTGCCAATGGAGCTGCTGACAGGCTTCTACAGACTGGTCGAGTCTTTTGCGCCTTCTCACAGCAGGCAGGAGCAACTAGGGCGTTAGCATAGCCCACGCACTTTATTTTTCACGCACTTAACCCCTCTCAGGTTACTCGGCTTCAAGAGTTTCTCAGCGCTTTTCAATCGTCACGGCCGCTCTTCTACGAAAACAGTTTCCGTTTTCTATAGTGTTTTGGGCTCCTCTCGCACTTCTCAGGCGAGCATATCAGGTGTTTTATTGCAACCTCGCAATCCTGGTCTTAAACTAACGTTGCTAAAGCGCTCAAATGATCTCTCTAGCTAACTGCGAAGCCTCAGGAGAGGAGAAAGGCGGGGTGTGAAAGCTCGTGAAGGATAATCTAGGCTAGTTGAGGACTAGAGAACTACTCAAACTCTAGACCTTGGGCATAGCGGATCGCCCGCGTTCAAGTCTCCTCTCAAGAGGTAGGCCCTCGCGTAGCAGCCCCCGCGGCAGCCCCACACTATGGGGCACTTCAAGCAAGTAGTGGGCAGCGTTGCCGGAGACTTGACTTTCTTGACTAGCTCGTGGTTGCTGAATTCCTCAAACGCTTCTCTAATGCTCTTGCCAACGACGCTTGTGACTTTGAAGTCCAGCACGTCGCAGAGCAGCACGTCGCCAGAGGGGTCTACGTCCATGCCAGTCATGCCCCTGCAGAACCAGTAGCCGACTTTCATGCCTAGTACTGGGGCGAATGGCGTGCACCAGGCAGAGACGTTGAGGCCGTACTCCGAGGCCCGCTCGTAGACTCTGCGGAGGGCGCCTAGGTACTCGCTGGCTGTTACGTAGATTCCCGTCTCCCTCGCCCTGCCCACAGGCATTACAGGCAGCACTGCAACGCCCTCCGCGTCGACCGAGGCGGCGTAGTCAACGACTTCGTGGACTCTCTGGTGGTTGATCTTGTTCACTGTCGCGACGATGGTGAGCGGGCCCACCTTCCTCCTCAAGAGCTCTACTCCGCGGACAGCAGCGTCGTAGGATCCCGGCCCCCTCACGGCGTCGTGGACTTCTCGCGGGCCCTCAATGGACGCGAAGACGTAGGTTTCCGTCCTGTAGAGGAGCTCGGCCACGTCTTCTCTTACAATAGTGGCGTTGGTGACCACGCTCTTTTCAACTCCGTGCTCGTGGAGTGCTAGTAGGATGTGCCTGAAGTGTGGGTGGATCAGAGGCTCCCCACCAGTCAAGTTCACGTACTCAACGCCTTCCTCGCCAATGCTCTTCGCTATTCTGAGCTTCTCCTCTAGAGGCAGCTCGGGCTTTCCGCGGAGCCTGTACGTGTAGCAGTGCTTGCAGTCCAGGTTGCAGCGCGCTGTGAAGATCCATATGATGTACTCAGGCCTAGGCATAAGCACTCCCAGAGCACAGAATCCTCCCTGCTCTCTAAAAGCCACAGCACCTAAAATGCAGGGCGCGGGGTCTATCTCGCGAGCGAGAGCTCGACGTCCTCAGCCAGCCCCTCAACTGCCTTACGAGCCCCAAGGGCCCTCGCTTACGCTACGCACTCGCTATTTTAGGCTCGTAAAACCCGGTATGACATGTAGTAGGGGGAAGGCAGAAGTACGGCAGATGTTGGAGGGCGAGATCTTGCACGGAGGAGAGAGCACTGCAGAAATCCTGAGGAGGATTTTGTTCAAGTATGCAGGCATAAAGCTGGCGTACTTATTTGGAAGTCACGCCAGGGGGTCTCCCAAACCCCTAAGCGATATAGACATTGCCGTGTATACCGATGATCCTTCAGTTCTCCTAGACGTCTCTGCTGAAATTAGCAGAGAGCTCGGCATCCCCGAAGACAGGGTGTCTATAGTGGACCTCAGAGTCCTCGACCCAGTGCTAATTCTTAGAATTGCTAGGGAGGGAATCGAGGTAGTTAATCGAGGTGTAAACATAAGCAACCTAGTTCCCAGCGAAGTCGTTGAAGTCCGCGAGCTTGAAAGGAGCATGAGTAGGATTTGGCTGCGCGGCGACCCTCTAGACGTGGAAATCGTAAGAGACATTATTAACAGGATCTTGGAGGACGCTAGAGACCTCAAGGAGCTACTAAGCATGGGATACGAGAGCGTTGTAAGTAACAAGTTCCTCAGGAGGTCTTTTGAGAGAATTCTCCAAACACTGATTGAGGGCTGCATAGACCTCTTGAGGCACGTTATTGCTGGATTAAACCTAGGCGTAGCATCGTATTACAAGGACTACATAGACATTGCAGAGAGAAACAACGTAATATCGAGAGATACCGCAGCAAAACTCCGAGAGCTAGCCCCCGTGAGACACGTGCTTGTTCATAGGTATAAACGCGTAGACTACAGTAAGTTATGGAGCCTCGCCGAGGAAATTACCAGCCTATCTAACTCCCTAATCAGCGAGGTCAAGAAGTACGTAAAAGAAAAAGTCAGCGAAAGCGTTGACTAGCTCAACGGGTTCCAGCCTCGTAGCAGGCGAGGGGCATCACAATTTCCCAAAAGACGCTCTGTTAAATGCCTGCTAGATGCCACGGCGAGACATACTGATATCTCGAAAAGAGCTCGTCCCTAACTCGAGATCGATGGCCGCTGAACGCGCTCTCGGCGCCACTGGGTGTTTGCAGAGATTTGCAGAACCGGCCTCCTCCCGCAGGCCTGCCAATTCCAAATAGTATGGGGAGACTGAAGCGCTCTGCAAAAGGGCGCTCAAAGTGGTGGTAAGTGCGACGTGGAGCCTGGGTTGTTGCAGCGAGCTCTCCGCGTTTTAAGAGCCACGATACTTAAAAACGCGGAGCGCAGGCATTTCTGGGCGGCTGGCTTGCATGAAGGGGCGCCCTCTAGAGCTCTACGCGGTCTTTGACAAGCCGGTGTACGAGCCTGGCGAAAGCGCGAGGCTCCATCTGCTGGCCCACTTTTCTGAGGCGCGCAGCATTGGCCTAGAAGTCGCTAGCCGCGAGGGAGTACTACTGGAAGCCGCCATCAGCGGGGGGCCTGGAGAAGTCGTCGTAAAGCCCATTGAGCTGGAAGTCCCGAAGATGCCGGGAGTTTACGAGCTGGCTGTAAAGACCGGAGGCAGCGTTGCAAGTGCGGCCAAGTACGTTGTCGCCGGAGAGATCAAGGACCGGTACTTGGCCTTTGTGTGGCACCACCACCAAGCCCCAAACTACCTGCCGGACGGCACCTACTACTTCTTGTGGGCATTTGTCCACACGTGGAGCGACGAGCTCGCGCCGTACGGCAAGGGGCCCTACCACTACCACGCCGTGGTGCTCGAGAAGAGCCCCGGGTACAAGTGCACTTACAACCTCAGCCCCAGCCTCTTAGTGCAGTGGGTAGACGCCACGGAAAGGGGCGTGAAGCACCGGGGAGGCTACGTGCCCCCGGGCAGCGCGGAAGTGGGGCTCGTCAGGGAGGCGCTGGAGATCTACAAGAGGGCGGCTCGGAGGGGCCAAATAGACGTGCTGACGAGCATGTATGCCCACAGCATTGCAGGATACCTCATTGAGTACCTCGGCGCAGAAGACATTGTGGCAGAGGAGTTCGAGTACGGGCTTGAAGTAACGAGAAGAGTCATTGGCGTCGAGCCCAAGGGGGCGTGGACGCCGGAGATGGCTTTCCACATGAAGCTCGTGGACATATACTCGAAGCTGGGCCTGGAGTACACGGTCCTAGACGCCAAGTGCCACTTGCAGAAGTCTGCGGGCAGGGAGGCGACGCACTTAGAGCCCTACCTAGTCAAGGGGGCCGAGGGCGCGATCACGGTGTTCTTCAGAGACACCGAGCTCAGCAACTACCTCGGCTTCAAAAACAACTACGAAAGCCCCCTACACGCGTGGAAGGCCGCCTACGACTTCGCCGCCGAGGCGTCTGCGAGGCTCTTGGGCGGCGGGATCCTCACAATCGCCCTAGACGGCGAGAACTGGATGATATTCTCAAAAAGGCCTCCCCTGACGGCAGTCTTCTACGAAAAGCTAGTCGGTTACCTCCTCAGGCTCCAGGAGAGCGACTACTTGAAGACAGCGACGCTGAGAGAGCTTGCGAGGAGTGTGCAGCCGCGCGTAGAGCTCAAGAGCCTGCCAACTACGAGCTGGCTCTGCGGCTTCTCCAAGTGGCACGGCCAAGTAGCCGACCACGAAGCGTACTGGAAGAAGGCCAGGGCGGCGTACGAGCTCGTTAAGAGCTACGAGCAGAGGCACGGGAGGGACGAGCGCTCGAAGAAGGCCCGCTGGGCGCTCTGGCACGCGCTAGACAGCGACTACTGGTGGGCAGAGTTCTGGGAGCCCCGCCTCATAGACGCGTGGCTCAGAGAAGTGGAAGAGAGCCTCAAGCACTAGCAGTACCGGCTCTACGGGATCAGTGGGAGGAAATCCGATCACGAATCACTGCGACCGAAAGCTCATCATCCCACTACAACCAACTCCCCCTACCGCGTTTTTAAGCGCAGCCGCGAGCCCTCCTAGGCGCCGAGTAGGCGCGGTTCCCCCAGTTGCGCTCAGACTTAATACTCTGCCTAGCCTTAGCGCGCGTGGTGTCTCCGTGACGGGCCTCTGCATGGAGAGCCGGCTCAAAACGGGCCTTTACAAGAAGGCAGCGGGGTTGCTGAGGACTCTCGGAGCACGCGGGGGGTACTTGCGGATCTCAGTAGCCTTTGCCGACGCGCCACTCGTGTTTGCAATTCCACTCAGGTACGCCGAGAGGGCGCTCGACAACTTAGAGCACGTGCTAGTCGACTGCGAGTACTTCAAAGCCGGCTGGGCGCGCCCAGCCGGAGGAGACGCGGTGGTAGACGCGGGCGCCTTCCTCGGCTTTTACGCTGTTGCCTCCTCGAGGCTCGCGGGCTCCCGCGGGAGAGTCTACGCCCTGGAGCCAAACCCCGAGGTTGCTGGCGTAGCAGCCGTGAACGTGGAGCTCAACGAGGCCCGCAATATCCTGCTCTACCCCCGCGCCCTCTGCCCCCACGGAGGCTTCTTGAAGCTCTACGTCGGCGAGTACCCCGCTGTAACCTCCGCCTACAGAGAGCACGTCGAGGAGTTCTCGGGCGTGAGCAGCGTGATCGAGGCTAGGTGCGTGAGGCTAAGCAGCCTGCTGAGGCACATCGGCTACGTAGGCGTGCTCAAGCTGGACATCGAGGGGCTGGAGCACGAGGTCTTGAGAGAGGCCAGAGGAGAGCTCGGCAGAGTGCAGAGCATTGTCGTCGAGGTCCACGAAGACATCGTCGACCCCGGCGACGTGGAGGAAGAGCTGAAGAAAGCGGGGTTCAACGCCTTCCTGGTCTACGCCTCTAGCGAGGCGCCGCTCCAGTCGGTGCTCTACGCTACTCGAATGCGTCGGCGACCTCGGGCTTCAAGTACTCCACGAGGTCCCTGACCCTCACTTTGAAGAGCCTGTTGAGGGAGCCGCCGCCACACAGTACATATTCGTTTTCGAGCAGAGCGGGGTCGAGCAGTACTCTCAGCCGCTTGACACTACTCGAGAGCGGCGTGACGGCGCCGGGCTCGGAGCCGAGGACTCTCTTAACCTCCTCGGGCCTAGCCAGCCTAGCAGGTCCTCCAAGCACCTGCGCGGCCTTCTCGAAGCTCACCCTCCTATCACCCCTGACAACGGCGACGACGTAGCCTCCCTCGGTCTTCAGCAGGAGGGTCTTTGCAATGCGGCTCGGAGGCTCGCCGCTAAGCCTGGAGGCCTTTTCAACAGACTCGACAGTACCCTCAAACTCCAGTACTTCTACCTCGATGCCCTCTACCACCTCTCTCCAAGTCCTCGCTGGGGTCAACGCCAGGGCACCCAGCCCTCGCAGGGTATGTGGCAGTGCCGTAATAAGGGAAGGGGATGCGAGACCTATTGGTTGCAGGGCAGTCCCGTGAAGCGCTGCAATGCCTCCACCATGAATGTTGCAGCGCCCCTCTCGGGCAGGATTGCGGGGGGATTATCTACGAAAAAAGTCACTTGCTCTCAAAGTACATGGAAACGGGGACTTTGTAGTAGCAGGGGCCGGCTGCGTAGTACAGCTTTGAGGCCCTCAAGTACAGGTACTCGGTGTAAGGGCCGTGATTCATTAGCCCACCGCCGACGTACACCGTTGTGGACTTGCCGTACGATATGCTCACGCTGATGAGCGTAGCTAGCGGCGCAAAGGGAGCAGTTTGTGGAATTAGAGACAGGACTGTTGACAGTAGGGCGGACACTGGGATTTCGAAGTCAGCTTCACACACGTCTATGGAGCTCCCTATTATAGCGCCCAACGTAACTCCTTCGTCGGGACTCAATGGGCCAACGTACCTGTACTCTGTTAGCGTCTCGTTGAATATCCACTTCCTTATGAAGTCCGGTATTGGGCCCTTGGTCATGCCGCCCTCAATTTTGTAGACCTTGAGATAGCTGTCATAAGTCTTCACGACGTCTTGTATGAAGAACTCTATATCCTGGTAGCCCGTTCTATAGGCTTCGCAAGTGCACGTCAACCTGTACTCGTCGTAGAACAGCATGACGGGCCTAGCCCATATCCACACGTAAGCCTCTTCCCAAGGCCCAAGCACAGGTAGCTCCTCGTAGAAGTACATTTTGTCCTTCCTCGATGGGCTTATGTGCACCTTGTAGTTCAAGCCGCCTGTCACATCTCCGGCTTTGAGCTTCTCCTCTATTTCAAATCCTATGCCTACTGACGCGTAGAACCACGTCTCGTACTTTATGTCGATGGATATGGACCCACTCATGCTGCCCGAGCCTGCTAACTGGTTGTACACCGCCAGCAGGGGTGTCCTGACGTACCACGCTCCACTCGCATATATTATGTGCTCTCCATAGGCTTGCGTGTAGTTCTCGGGCACCACCTTGTACTTGAGCACCCAGAACACGTCTCCCGCGTGGCAGGGGCAGCCATCCAGGGGCTCTGCCCTAGCTCCTTGAAGGCCGGCTCCAGCCTCTTGCAAAGCCTTCCTGGGCACGACTACCTTAACACTGTAAGACCTCTCCTCACCCTCAAGCAGCCCAAGGGGGCTGTACGTGTAGTAGCGGCACATTCTCTGCAGTACTTCACCACTAGCTCTATCAATAACCCACAGGCATAGTCTAACCGACGTCTCGCTGTCCCTAGTCACAGGCCCCCTCTTCTTCTCGAACTCAACCCACTTCTCAGCCACTTCTCTGAGCACTCCGCGGGCTTCGAGCCTCAAAACAAGCCCCTCGACTCTGCCCCTGAACACCTCTCTTACGATCTCTGGATCATCCGGTGGTGCCACGGCAAATACCTGGGCCCTGACTTCCAAGCTGCTTGGCGCAATGCGCCAGCTATAGATGCCTATCGAAAGGGGCAAACCGCTCTCGTCGTACAAGTCTATGTAGAACGTCAAAGCCCCAATGCGGTTATTCCGATGCTGAAGCACCAGCAGAGTTACTGGCAATAGAACCAGCGCCAGGAGCGTCAAAGCTATCCAAAGCTTACGCGCCCTCATTTTCAATACACCTAGCCCCTTTACTTTTGCAATTCAAAAGAGTTAAGTTTTGACCAGCCAGAATAGACTTGAACTTAAGTAGACTCTAAGCAAAATGAGGAGAGCTGTAGCTACTACTAGGCACTTATTGTCTAATCCAACGCCTTCTACTGCTTTGCGAGCTTCTTGAGCTTTTCCAGGAACTTCTCTCTGTTTACGATGAAGCGCTCGTGCAACCCCTCTCCAATTAAGACATCGCCCCAGTAGGCCTTGACCTCGAAGACCAGCCTCCTCCCGTCTTTCTCCACGAGCCTGGACTCTACCCTGATCTTCGAGCCAATTGGAGCGGGGTTCAAGTGCCTAACGTTCACTACTGTGCCGACGGTGGTGTAGCCTCTTGGGAGATACTTCTGAACGCAGTTCATGGACGTTCTCTCCATGAAGGCTATCATTGACGGAGTTGAGAGCACCGCGACGTCTCCGCTACCAACGTGCCTGGCGGCGTGCTCCTCAGAGGCGTAGTGCTCTTCAGTGCACGAAATCCCAACTGGAACGCTCTCAGAGACCTCGCTCAATCCCGGCACCGGGAGCTACCTAGGGCGGCGGCAGCTAAAAAAGCGCTAAAACCCGTGCGCGAAATTCCCGCGGAGCGCCAGGCGCGCTTTTATGCTGCAGGCTCTAATGACACCATAGAGCGTGGTGGAGCTCTTGCTGCCGGGCAGCATTAAGAGCTACTTCCCCTCCCTCAGGAAGGTCCGCGCGTACCTCGACACGGCCTCTGTAGGCTTAATGCCCTCGCCGGTGTACGAATCTCTGCAGAAGCTGCTAGAAGCCGTTTACAGCGGCGAGCTGGGCGTTGAAGACCTAGAGGAGTACGTGGTGAAGGCAAGGAGGGAGGTTGCCAGGCTAGTCGGTGGAGACCCCCATGAAGTAACCTTCACGGTTCAGACCACGGAGGGCTTGAAGAACGTGCTGAGGGCCCTCGACCTGAAGCCGGGTGACAGCGTCCTCGCACTAGACCTGGAGTTCCCCACTATTACGTCCCTCGTCAAGTCCCTCTGCGAAGTCAGGGGCTGCAGAGTCAGGGTAGCTGGGGGCATGGGAATCTACGAGGCGGGAGACCTCGAGAAGGCCATCGACGACTCGGTCAAGGTAGCAGTGGTGTCCTCAGTCCAGTGGATTACCGGGTGGAGAATAGATCTGAGAGAGCTCTCGAGAGCCCTCCACGAGCACGGAGCCATTTTAGTAGTCGATGGGGTCCAGCACGTGGGTGCTTTGAGGCTCGACGTCGCCAAAGAAGGCGTGGACGTCCTCTGCGTTGGCGGTGAGAAGTGGATGCTAAACCCCCACGTGGGCTCGGGCTTCATGTACATCAGCAAAGAGCTGCTCGAAGAGCTCAACCCAGCACCCTACGGCATTTTAAACAGAGAGGAGCCCGGCAGCGGTTGGAGCGGCTACTGGCCCGACCCAGACAAAGACGTTTGGTCGCCGCCGCCGGTCTCCAAGAGCGCCTCGAAGTTCGAGTGGGGCGGGGGAAGGCCGTACATCTCAATAGTAGCGCTCTACGAGGCAGCCCGCTTCATAAACAGCATTGGCATTGAGAGCATCGAAAGCCACGTCTTGAGCGTCGAGAAGAACCTCATTGATAAGCTGAGTAGCGAGGGCTATAACGTCTACGGCTACACGAGCGACAAAAAGCACTGGCCTGGCATAACCCTGGTTAAGACGGGCCAAGAGAAGGGGAGAGAAATCAGGATAGCCGAGGAGCTCCGCAAGAAAGGCGTAGTGGTGTCCTACAGAGGAGCCCTGGGGGTGTCTGGAGTCAGGGTCTCCACGCACTTATACAACGACAAGGAAGACGTAGACGCCTTTGTAGACGAGCTCAACAAGCTCAAAGCACAACTCAGCTGAGTAGCTGATTGAAAGTGGGAAGTGAGCGTCTCCGCAGCGGGCAGGATTTTTAGAAGAAAGGCTTGCCGAGCTGGTACTCGGGGATACCCAACTCGCGGTTGGGCTTGCAAAAGCCCTGTATCTCCATGCAAGAGCCGTGCTGCTCGGAGACTCGCTTGAGCGCGGCTAGCAGGCGCGGTTCGAGAGCTCTCAACGACTACGGCTAGGCAAGCGCACTGACAGGGAAGTGTTCAAGACAAGCCTGGCTGCAAAGAGCCGAGTAGTGCTAGATAAAGCCCCGTGGCTCGAAAAAACCCCTAAAGCTCTGCCTGGGTCTGCGCGCAGTTGCCAATGCGTCTTCAATGAGCACTAGGAGGCGCTGCACGACTAGGAGGGTCTAGTTTCTAGTGCCCTGCCACAGGCCCTTCTTCGTCTGTATACCGCGGATTCGGGTCGCGGGCCAGGATCTTTAGCTCCCTAGGGGCTTTCTGAAGACGGCGTTAATGGGGCTGCCTTCGGGGCGTGGGGGCTCGAGGGTCTCTAGGCTGTGGTAGGCAGCTTCGAACTTCCAGCCAGCGCCTTCAGCTAGTTCTACGAGTTCCGTGAGCGTGTAGGCTCTTAGAGTAAACCGGATCTCGTCGACGTAGACGAGGTTTTTGCCGTGCCTTCTGTAGAAGACCCACTTGCTCTTAATCAGGGACTTGGCTGAGTCGAACTCCGAGTGCTCGATTACAACGAGATCTCCATACTCGCTGAGAACAGGCCTCGGGCACTTGCACAGCTCTCTCTGCACAACTAGGTCCCTGCTCACGGTATTAGCCACTACTAGGAGGCCGCCTGGCCTAGTTACCCTGGCAGCCCTCTCAAAGAGCACTAAGTCGTCTTCGCGGCTCCCGTAGCCGAGGAGAGTGCTCCAGACCATGTATACGGCGTCAAATGCTCTGCCAGCGAGGACCTCGTCTACCCTGTACGCGTCCCCCACAACGGCTTCAAAGCCCCCAACTCCCTCTCTCGAAGCCCTCTCCCTCGCCTTAGCGATGTAGGGCTCTGAGATATCCAAGCACACGACGCCGTAGCCGAGCCTGGCCAAGTGTATGGCAACTCTCCCAATTCCACAGCCAAGCTCCAGTACTCTCGAGCCCTTCGAAATGCCGTGCTTTTCAAAAACCCTGGCAATTCCCTCAGCTTCCTTCCTGCCTCTTTCCCAAAAAGCCTCCATAACAGCGCCAAAGAGCTCGGCTTTTTCAATGAAAACCTCGTGAACCCAGCTCGCCAAGCAAAACACCTTACTGTAGCTCTCTGCGCGAGGAACAAAGTGCCTTGTACCAGTACATGCCGATTACTAGTTTATTAAGTCAGCACCACGGCGACGCAGTGCAGAGGCGGAC
>JBMFML010000018.1:0-13763 GCA_049970695.1 Desulfurococcaceae archaeon | reverse complement strand
GGCTGACCTCGCTGCCCGGGATCTTCTACGCGCTGATGGTCATCGCCTCTGCCGCAGCCACCCCGGACTTCGGGTCTGCCTGGAACGCTGCCCTCCACATCCCATTGCTAGTAACCAACACTTACTACTTCTTGGCGAGATTGAGCGCGGAGTAAAGGCCCAGTAGCGAAGCAGCGGTAGAGCGCTAGAAGCAGAGGGAGCAGAGAAGAAGGCAACGGTGAGCCGTGAAAGCCGAGCCTGCCGATTCCGCTCGAGGCCTCCGCTCCGCCTCGGGAAGCAGGGCCTCTGGCCGCCTTGAAGAGCCCTGCGCTCCACTCGTCGACTATTGGGGGTTTGAGAGGAGCGTGCAGTCCGTGGTCGAGGAGATCCTCGGCACGGCAGAATTGAAAAGCTCGTGCTTGGGGACGGGGCCGGCGAGGTCTACGGGCACCCGAGTGTGGTGGAAGCGGGCCTGGTGGCTAAAGACGGCGCCCACATCCTAGTAGAGGTTAAACCCAAGGCCTCCCGGGCAGGCTTCGCAGAGCTCTGGAGAGTAGGAAAGCTCTATGAAAAAGCAGTAGGCAGCAGGCCTAGGCTAGTGCTGATCTCGCCCTTTATTAGAGAAAGGGCCCTCGAACCGGCGAGAAGCCTCGGAGCAGAGGTCTACACAGAGCTGGGCTGGTCTAAGTGCTTCGTAGAAGCACTACCCTCTGCCTCTAGCACGCTTTCTCGCCGCAGGAACTACTCTCTGATTTCAACGCACTTGTAGAAAGCATGTAGGAGGTGGGGCAGCTGTAGTCTGGGTGCAAGTTTCATAAGCTCCTCCGCGGGATTTTCTGCGGGGAGGTGGCCCTGGTTGAGGGCAGTTGTCTCAGTAGACGTTGGCGGCACTTTCACCGATGTCGTTGTCTTGAGGGAAGACGGCTTGCTCTACTTCTTCAAAGTCCCCTCTACTCCCAGGGAGCCGGAGAAGGCCGTTGCAGGCGTGCTCAAGCGCCTCGAGGGCCTCGAGGTCACGGAGGTCCTGCACGCGACCACCATAGCGACCAACGCGCTCCTGGGCCAAGTAGGCCTCGAGCTGCCGAAAGTGGCCCTCGTCACCACCAAGGGGTTCAGGGACGTGGTGGAAATAGGCAGGCAGAACAGGCCAAGGCTCTACGACTTGTTCTTCGAGAAGCCCAGGCAGCTGGTTCCGAGGAGCCTACGCTTCGAAGTAGACGAGCGCGTGGATGCGTGGGGCAGGGTCCTCAGAGAGCCCAGCGAGGAGGAGCTCGAGCGGGTCGCCAGGGCAGTGGCAGAGGCCGGCGCTGTCAGCGCCGCCGTATCCTTCCTGCACTCGTACGCAAACCCCTCAAACGAGAAGAAGGCCAAGGCCGTGCTCGAGAAGCACGTCGAGTACGTGTCTGCGTCCCACGAAGTTGCCCCAGAGCCCAGGGAGTACGAGAGGACCTCTACGACAGTTGTTAACGCTGCTTTAATGCCCATAGTGGCCAGGTACGTGAGGGCCCTGAGGAAAGTCCTCGGAGAGCTCGGGGCCCCCAGGCTACTCATAATGTCGAGCTCTGGGGGCCTAGTAGACGAGCAGGAGGCCGCTGCGAGGCCCGTGCAGCTAGTGGAGAGCGGCCCAGCCGCGGGAGTAGTGGCGGCCGCCGAGCTGGCAAAGGCCATTGGAGAGCCCAGGGTAATCAGCTTCGACATGGGCGGCACGACGGCAAAGGCCGGCACCGTAGTGGACTACGAAGTGGGCGTGACTACGGAGTACGAAGTGGGCGGCAGAGTCCACCACGGGAGAGTAGTCAAGGGCTCCGGCTACCCAGTGAGGTTCCCCTTCATAGACCTGGCCGAGGTCTCGGCCGGCGGCGGAACCATAATTTGGAGGGACGAGGCTGGGGCCCTCAGGGTGGGCCCGCTGAGTGCCGGCGCGGAGCCGGGGCCCGCGTGCTACGGCAGGGGAGGCGCGGAGCCCACCGTAACCGACGCCAACCTGTACCTCGGTAGGATACCTGACGTGCTCGCGGGAGGGGCCCTCGTCTTGAGCAAGAAGCTCGCAGAAGAGAGCCTCAAGAAGCTCGGGGACCCCGAAGAAGTCGCCGTCGAGGCCCTCAGGCTCGTAAACCTCGAAATGGCCAGGGCAATTAGGCTTGTGACTGTTGAGAGGGGCCTGGACCCCGCGGAGTTCGCGCTGGTGGCCTTCGGCGGCGCCGGCCCCCAGCACGCAGCAGAAGTCGCGGTGGAGCTCGGCGTGAAGAAGGTCGTTGTGCCCCCCGAGCCGGGGAACTTCAGCGCGCTCGGCCTGCTGCTGGCCGACTGGAAGCTCGAGGCGAGGTCCTCGTACCCGAGGGATTTGGAGGCGGGGTACCAGGAGCTCGAGAAGAGGGTGGTCGAGAAGATGGGCCACGTGGACTACTTCGCGAGGTTTGCCGACGTGAGGTACAGGGGGCAGGGCTGGGAGCTCACAGTACCCGTGCCGAGGCCGGCCACGATCGAGGATGTGAAGAAGGCGTTTGCCGAGAGGCACTTGAAGGCCTACGGCTTCACTCTGAGCGAGGAAGTCGAAGTAGTCACTATAAGGGTGTTTGGAGTCAGGAAGAGGCCAATCGACATCGGCATCCTCGCAAAGCACGCCGCGAAGGCGGGCGAGAAGCCGGTGCCGAGGGCCTCTAGGAGGGCGTACGTGCTGGGCGAGTGGGTGGCGGCCTCCATATACCACAGGAGCAGCCTGGGCCCAGGTCAAGTGGTGGAGGGCCCAGCAATAGTGGAAGAGCCCAGCTCCACTACGCTGATTCCACAGGGCTGGGTGGCCCGGGTGGGCCGCTACGGCGAGCTCCACTTAGAAGTGGCGTAGGGTGCTGGGGGTTGGTCTCCTGGGAGGTCATTGCAAAGGCAACGGCGTTCATAGCCGAGGAGATGGGCGCTGCGCTCAGGAGGTCTGCCTTCTCGCCGAACATCAGGGAGAGGGCCGACCTCAGCTGCGCTGTCGCAGACAGCGAGGGCAGGATCGTCGCCCAGGCAGAGCACATACCAGTCCACTTGGGCTCCTTCAGGGTCGGCGTAGCCAACTTGCTGGAGTGGCTGGAGAGGGAGGGCGTTGAGCTCGAGGAGGGCGACATGGTGGTTGTCAACGACCCCTACATAGCCGGCACACACTTAAACGACGTAATGCTGCTGGCACCCGTGTACTACGGCGGCAGGCTCGTGGGGTACGTGGTGAACAAGGCCCACCACGTCGACGTGGGGGGCCCCGTGCCGGGGAGCATGAACCCCGCTGCTAAGACCATATACGAGGAGGGGCTCGTAATACCCCCCGTGAAGCTCGTCAAGAAGGGCGTTGTCGACAGGGAGCTGATGAGGATTATCGCAGAGAACTTCAAGAGCCAGACCGCCGTTGGGGACTTGAGCGCCCAAGTAGCCGCCAACTTGAGGGGCGTTCGGGAGGTCTCCGCGCTGGTGGGCAAGTACGGGCTGAGCGCGGTTGCGGAGGCGTGGGAGAGGGCGGTCGAGCACGCCAGGGAGCTCACCACTAGGGCCATGAGCGAGTGGCCCGTGGGGGCCTACGAGGCAGAGGACTACCTGGAGTACGGCGACAGGGACCTGGTGATAAGGGCGCGCGTAGAGCTCCTGGGCAGTAGGGTGAGAGTGGACTACACGGGCACTTCGGAGAACGTCGAGGCGCCCCTGAACGCCGTCTACGGAGTGACCTTCGCGGCCTCGGCGTTTCCAGTGAAGTGCCTGGTCGGCGAAGACGTGCCGGTCAACGAGGGCTTCTACAGCACAATAGAAGTGTACGCGCCCGAGGGCTCGCTGCTCAACCCGAGGAAGCCCCTCCCAGTATCGGGAGGCAACGTAGAGACCAGCCAGAGGATAGTGGACGTGGTCTTCAAGGCCCTCGCCGAGGCCCTGCCGGACAAGGTGCCGGCCGCCTCCTCGGGGACCATGATGAACGTCATGATAGGGGGGCTCCGCGGAGACGGCAGCTACTGGAGCTACTACGAGACCATAGGCGGGGGCACCGGCGCCAGGCCGGGCAAGGACGGTGTTTCGGGCGTTCACGTAAACATGACCAACACGATGAACACTCCCGTGGAGGTCGCCGAGAGGTACTACCCAATAATGTACACGAGGTACACGATAAGAGAGGGGAGCGGCGGGGGAGGCCTCTACAGGGGCGGAGACGGCATAGTGAGGAGCTTCGTGCTGCTCGAGGGCTCTGCAGTGCTCTCGGTGCTCGCAGACAGGTTTAGGCACAGGCCCTGGGGCCTCTGGGGAGGGGAGCCTGGAATGCCCGGCAGGGTGAGGATCATCAAGCCCAACGGAGAAGTGCTCGAAATGCCCTCGAAGTTCACCACGGTGATTTACAGGGGCGACGAAGTAGTAATAGAAACCCCTGGTGGAGGGGGCATAGGGCCGGGACTCAGAGTGCTTGAAAGAGCAGGGCAATGAGAAGCTCTCAGCGACGTGCGACTCTAAGGCCACAAGGTTTAATTGAGATTAGAAGCATCCCCAGGACTCGGAGGCTTCGTGATAGTGCTGGCAAGCTTAAGGAAGCAGTAGGGAAGGGTGTCGAGGTCGAGTTGAAGAGAGCTTAGTGAGAGAGCCCGTGGGAAAAATTTAAATCATTGTCTACATATGTAGCTATGCATGGGTGGCATGTCTTTGGCTGGCAAACTTCCTAAAATTCCGCTCCTAGTAGCTGTTGTAGTTGTAATAGCCGTCATTGTTGCGGCTGTAGGCTACTATTACTACAGGCCTCCTCCTGCACCAGCTAAGGCTAAGATCGAGAAGATCACTATTGGCGTAATACAGCCTCTAACAGGCCCCTACGCTATTTTCGGTCGTGAAGCCGTTGATGCCGCTAAGCTCGTCGTGGACATCATCAACAACGAGCTTGGCGGCGTCAAGTCTCTGGGCGGCGCTAAACTAGAGATCGTAGTTGAGGACGCCGGTACCTCGCCAGAGTCGGCGAGGCTTGCTGCTGAAAAGCTCATTTCTCAGTACCGCGTGCCAATAATCTACGGAGCTTACATAAGTAGATTCACGCTCGCCATTGGTACTGTAACTGAGCAAAACAAAGTCATACTCGTAACAGATGCCCTAGTTGATGCCCTATCTGAGCAGGGCTGGAAGTACTTTTTCAGAGTAGCACCTAGAGCTAGTATTCACGGTGCATCAGCAGTAGACTTCGTCATGGAAATGGCTAAGAAGCACAACATAACGATTAAGACGGCCGTTATTGTGAACGAAGACTCCATATTTGGCACAACTGTGAGTAACGGTGCCCACTTACAACTAGCTAGGTATGGCGTGACGGTCCTAGCCCACATAAGCTACCCATACGACATAGCAGACATGAGCCCCATAATAGACCAAATCAAAATGCTGAACCCAGATATCATAATAGCCGTACCCTACTTCAGCGACGCCATACTCTTCGCTAAAACAATGAAGGCAGCCGGGGCGTGGCCAAAGTACTTCATAGCAGGAGCTGGGGCATGCGGCTTCACGGATCCCGATTCAATCAAGGCAGCTGGTGACGCAGTGCTATACTACACGAACACCTACAGCTACGACCCCTCTAAGCCGACTGAGTGGAATAAGAAGCTAGTAAACGAGTTCATTAAGAGATATGGTAAGCTGCCAACAGAGGCAGCTGGCGAGGTATTTTACTCATTCTTCACCATATACGAGGCCCTTGAAAAAGCCGGTCAGATGTTTCCAGAAGATCCGCTAAACCCAGATAATCTAAGAGAGGCGTTCTTGAGCTTAGACTTAAACGAAACCAACAGTATTGCTGCTCAGCTCTACCCAACGGGCAGGATAAAGTTCACTCCTAACGGTGAAAACTTGTACGCTGGAGCCGCTGTACTGCAAGTCCAGCTAATAAACGGCACCCTAACCCCAGTAGTCGTTTGGCCTAAGCCCCAAGAAGGAGTTCAACCAATATTCCCAAGGCCTAGGTCTTAGAGCTTACTCTCTTTTTTTCGACAACACCCATCTACAGTGCTTAATTTCGCGGGGGAACACATAGTTGTGGCACGAGGGGTTTTGCAATGTCAATGGACATTGCAGTAATGGTAGTTCAGCAAGTGATTAACGGAGTTTTCCTTGGGTTGCTCTATGCTATAGTCGCGGTCGGTCTTGCCTTAATCTTCGGGGTTATGGACATCATTAACTTCGCTCACGGAGACCTCATCATGATCTCAGCATACTTTGTTTGGCTCTTATCGACCCTACTCAATATAGATCCATTGCTGTCAATGATCTTCGTGTTACCAGTTCTATTCGTAATTGGGCTCGGTATTCAGAGAGGCCTGATTAACCCGGTTCTAGGCAAAGAGCCGCTCATACAAATAGCTGTCACTGCCGGCCTGGGCTTGGTTCTTCAAAACATCGCTTTAGGCTATTTCAAGGCAGAGCCGAGGGGCTGTCCTTCTACTATCTTTTCGGGCAGTTTTCGTGTGGGGCCCTTTACAATATACGAGTCTAAGCTTATTTCAGCAGCAATCTCCCTTGCGACGCTCATACTGCTAAACCTGCTTCTAACGAGGACTAAACTGGGTTTAGCAATGAGGGCTGTAACAGATGATAGAACGAGTGCCATGCTCATGGGCATTAACGTTACTCGAGTGTACATGCTCACGTTTGCTATTGGCATGGTCTTAATAGGCATAGCCTCCGGCTTGTGGATGGAAATGGGGCAGGTCTGGCCATACCTTGGCATGTCATTTGGCCTTATCTCATGGGTTGCCGTGGCGCTAGCTGGCTTAGGTAGCATTCAGGGCTTGATAATATCAGCAATCATAATCGGAATTGCAGAGTCCCTTGGCAGCTTAATAAGCCCCTCAGTAAAAATGGCTGTTGTATACGTGATCTTCTTCTTCATAGTTTGGTTCAAGCCCAGAGGATTATTTGCTAAGAGGTGATAACTTTGCCAATTAGCAGAAACGCCATAATATCCCTCGCAGTCTTCCAGATTATGGTGCTCGCCTTCGGGGTCTTAGTTTCAAGCAACAGCTATCTCATGCTCTTAACAGCCCAGGTCTTGTTATTCGCAGCGTTTGTAGCGGCTTGGAACATTATTGGCGGCTTAGCAGGCCAGCTAGACCTAGCTTCAAGTGCTTACCTCGCACTAGGCGGAATAGTGACTTCGCTGCTGTGGATGACGTTTGATGTGCCTCCTATAATAGGGGTTTTTATCGGCGGTCTCGCCGCGATGAGCCTGGCTATCGTGATAGGCATTCCAACATTTAAGTTTGGAGTTAGAGAAGTGTGGTATGCTTTAATGACTGCCTCGCTCGTAGTAGTTCTAAACAACTTGTTTAGGTATTTCATGGGTCCATGGGACTTCTACTTGCCGCCTAGATGGGGGTGGCTTTACTTGAGGCCGAGAACATACTTTGAGCTGTTCTTAGTAATAGACGCCGTACTCATCTTAGTCGTGCTCGTCAATATCTACATATCGAACTCGAAGATAGGCTACTACTTGAGGAGCATTAGAGAGGACGAACTTGCTTCAGAAGCCATTGGAATAGACACGCGCTTATACAAGCTAGTAGCCTTGGCTACATACTCGTTTATTACAGGAGCCATTGGCTACTTACAAATCGTGATCTATTCAAGCTTCTCATATAGGCTGTTTGACACAGGCACATCTATAAGCATAGCCATTATGGGCATTATAGGGGGGCTAGGCTCTATAAGTGGTTCAATAGCTTCAGCCATAATGTTCAGAACGCTAGGTGAGTACTTGCGCAGTAGTTTTGGAGGTGTGTTTCCCGGTCTAGACCTGCTACTATATGGTACTACGCTAATTGTAGTGGGCATAGTAAAGCCCGAGGGCCTAGCCGGCCTCTTTAACCAAGTCTTAAAGAGGTGGTCGAGGGGGTGAGCAAGGCCGGCGCTCTACTGAGCGTAGTTGGAGTGAGCAAGAGATTTGGTGGTGTAGTTGCGTTAGATAACGTCTCGCTCGACATTTACGAGGGCGAGTTGGTTGGGCTAATAGGCCCTAATGGGTCTGGCAAGACAACTCTATTCAACTGTATTACGGGAGTGTACAAGCCTGATAAGGGAAGGGTTTTCTTTTTAGGAAGAGATATAACAGGCCTCCAGCCACACGAAGTCGCAAAGCTGGGTATAGCCAGGACTTGGCAGAAGGTCAGGCCTTTCAAGGGCATCACAGTCCTCGACGCGGTCACCGCAGGCGCTCTGCTCAGAACAGGCAATGTAGAAGAAGCCAAGAAAGTGGCTATAGAAGTACTAGAGCTCATTGGGTTGCCGAGAGCAAAGTGGAGTAAGCTTGGAAGCGAGATAACCCTTATGGAGCATAAGCTAGTTGACTTGGCCAGAGCCCTGGCAACTAAGCCAAAGCTCCTGCTACTAGACGAAATAGCAGCCGGCTGGAGACCCCACGAGCAGGAGAAGTTAGCAGATATAATAAGGAAAGTTTGGAAGGAGTGGAACCTGACTATTGTTGTTGTAGAGCACGTCATGAAGTTCGTTATGTCGCTCAGCAGGAGAGTAATAGTACTACATGAGGGCAAATTAATAGCAGAGGGAACCCCGGAAGAAGTGGCCTCAAACCCCAAGGTTATCGAGGCATACCTTGGCATTAAGCCAGTTTGAGGTGATAACTTGAGTAGGCTACTTGAAGTCAAAAACGTGAGTGCCGGCTATGGCGAGTTCAAAGTACTGCATGACATCTCAATTTACGTTGATAAAGGAGAAATAGTGGCCGTCGTTGGATCCAATGGAGCTGGTAAGACGACACTGCTGAGGACGATCATGGGCTATACTACACTGTATAGTGGTAGTATAAGCTTCAAGGGCTTAGACATAACGAGCCTGAAAGTCCACGAGAGGGTTAGACTTGGGTTATCAATGGTACCCGAGGGTAGAGGCCTTTTTCCCAACTTGAGCGTTGAAGAAAACCTTCTTGCAGGTGCTTACCTCGAGAAAGATCGATCCAAGATTAGAGAAAGGCTTGAACTAGTCTACCACATTTTTCCGAGGCTCAAAGAGAGGAGGAGGCAACTGGCCGGCTCGCTATCAGGTGGCGAAGCCCAAATGCTAGCTATAGGCAGGGCCTTAATGAGTTCTCCAGAACTATTGTTAATTGACGAAATGAGCATGGGTTTGGCCCCCAAGATAGTCCTCACATTGTTCGACCTCGTGGTCAAGTTAAACAAAGAATACAACATGACAATGCTGATTGTTGAGCAACACGTAAAGAACTTGCTCGAAATATCCAATAGAGGGTACGTGCTAGAAAGTGGTAGAATAGTGCTAGAAGGCGAGGGTAAGAGCCTACTAACAAACGAGATGCTGAAAAAGGCCTACCTGATATACTAACTTCCTTACTTTTACTTCAGCTAAAAAGAGCAATAGTGCTGAGGGTTAGCCTTTTGCGACATTGAAATTAGAGAACCCCGAAACAACATTGCAGTGATATGCGCCATGAAAAGCGCGCTACTATTGCTACTTCTCCTAGTAGCATGACGTCTCTTAATGAAGAGCACTTCAAGAAGCAGTAGAGTACCTACTAGGCGTAGGCGCACGAGAGATTGAGCCCAGAGAGCTGCGAGCACGTGAATGAGGGGTCTCGCCAGTAGGCCTCGGCTTGGGTCTCATCGCGCTGACAACTAATACGTGCTCTCGTAGGCCCCTACTTTACTCCGAAGAAGTGCTAAGCGATTCCGGAGAGCTCTTGAAGAACGCGCAAATTCTATGAGAGCAGCGCGGCTCTGCTAGAGGCAATATTGTGAAAGCTGTAACGAGTGCTGTGAGGTCAGAGGGCCTTCACGAGCTTGGCCCTCCTCTTGTAGACTTCAAGTGCCCTTTTGTCTACGACGCGTACTTCAAAGGGGTCCTCTACGCCCCCTCGCAGAGCCTGGCGAGGACTTCGCCCTGGCTCCTGCTCGTCACCGCCAAGACGTCTACGTCGCTCGAGAGCGCGTGCCTTCCTTCGGCAACGCCGCCTAACAAGCAGACTTCCTCTTCGCCGTCCAGCTCCTTCGCGGTTCTCGCAACGGCCTCCAGGTACTCGGGCGGGTTCTCGAAGGCCTCTGCTCCCCGCTCAGCCTCCTCTACCAGTAGCTCTTCCCACTGCTCCGACGGCTTCGCCAGCAACGCGCTTAAGCCTCTCGACTTTTTCGGTAGTCCCAGGAGAGGCGCCCAAGCGTGATGTAGCGTCTCCGAGTGCTCCAAGCACGACACCACACTTCAAGAAAAGGTCTTTGCTCGCGCTACGAGCCCTCGGGTAGCCTACACCCAGCTCCCGGGGGCGGCTTTCAAGTATCGCTGCCAGGGCTGCCTCGTGAAACCTCCTGGATTCCTCGAAGAGCCGGCCACCCGCGCCTGCTCATGAAAATTGCCTCTACCCACTTGGCTAAGAGCAGTAGTTTTTGACTGGCTGTCGAGTGCTTGCTGCAAGCACCTGCCCGCTGCGCGCAGTTCTCGCAGCACTTGAGCAGCTCGCCTTCGAGCACGCCAGCGGGCTCAGCCCTCCTCGAGCTCTCTGCAAATGCTCTCGAGGGCCCTAACGCTGATGACCAGCCTGCGCTCTTCACCAGCCCCCTCTACTCTGCCCCCGTGGAGCAGCTCCTCGAGAGTGCTCGGCGCGCACTCCTCGAGGTAGCTGTAGGCGTGGGTGAAGCGGGGGAAGTTCTCGGAGGGCGCGTACGACCTGTAGAAGCCGTAGAACTCCACTGCAACCTCCCTCTGCCCCGTTATTCCAACCATCGAGAGCATCCTCCTGCATTTAGAGGCAAAGTAGGACTCGATCGCCCTCCTGACGAGCTCGGCTGCCTCGTCAACCAAGTCCTTCCTGCACTCGAGCAAGAGGCCCGGCCCCGCTTACACGCTTATAGGGCGCAAACTGCTAATAACTTGGTGAGCGGTGACGAGCTGGGCTGAGCGCTGATCAAGTGATGCAAGCCCCAATCGGGGGGCCTCCGAGCCCAGGGATGAAGAAGGCTGCGAAGCCGACTAGTGACGTAGTTGCGCACTACTGACCGCCCTCCTGGCTACAGCTCTTAAGGGGGCAGCGAGTAAGGCGTTACTGGGCCGGGGTGACGGCGAGAGGCCGCGTCCCGACTCGTGAGGACTTCTCGGGGAGCCGGACCGGCCAGATATAACCGGGCAGTGCATACTACTACGTGGATGATGTCGTGTAGCTCGCTCTGAGGAGTGATGTCGTCGGCACCTCCTGACGCTACGCAACGGTTTCGGCCTTCTTCGCTACTGCAAAAGACCTGAACTCGCTTAGCCGGCTCAAGGCGAACTCGGCTAAGAGCCTTGCCAGCTCCTCCTCGCCCAGCTCAACGCCGGCGCTCCGCAGGGCCTCCCTGAGTCTGCGCAGGTGCTCTCGGGGCTCTCCAATTGGCGAGGCGTAGTCGAGGAGCTCCTCTGCCAGGTCCTTGAGGGCCCAGGGGTCTCCCACTCTCACGCCGTCGTAGACCACTATGCCCGAGGACTCGAGCTCCGACTTGACGTGGCCTGGGAGCCTTGGTGAGGAGACGAGGTAGAACTTCTTGGGCTTGTAGAAGGCCTCGTAGAACTTGACGAGCTGGGCCTCGGTGACCCTGACGCCCCTCCTCTTGCCCTCAGCCACTTCCTTCACTACGCTGGAGTCCACGCCGAGGACGTCTGCAAGGCCGCTCCAGAGCCCCGAAAGCCACCTCCTGAACCACTCGCTGAAGCTGAGCGAGGGGTTCGCGGGGCCCTTGAGCTCCCTGGTCCTCAAGTACCAGTCCTCTAGCTCCTTGCACTCGACTATGACGTCTGGGCGCTTAACCGGGGGCCCTTCGGAGGACAAGTCAACAATGTCCAGCACGAGGCCCGAGTAGACCATGATGTCTGGCCTCAAGCTCACGTAGAACCTCCACACCCTGCTCAGGTCCTTGAAGTCCCTCCAGCCGAGGGGCCTGGGGGCCTCGAGGTAGAAGCTGAGGGCCCCCTTCTCCTCGACTTCAATGACGAGGTTTGGTGGTATTGAGCCGGAGGCCTGCTTGCCCCTCCTGTCGAAGTGCACGAACTTGTGCTCTGGGTAGACCATCCTGGCCCCGTGATCGGAGAGGTGCTTGACGATAGAGGCCAGCACGTAGACCTCGTAGAGTATCCTCAAGTTGGACCTCATGCTAGAGCCCACGGCTGCCCTCGCCTTGGACGCGTACTCTGCAATAGTCATCTTCTTCCTGAGCAAGTCGTACGTGTAGAGCGTGATCTTCTTCTTGAGGTGCTCGAGGGGGTCTTTCGAGAAGTCGCTGGTCTCCCTCGGCAGGGCCCACCCCCTGCCGCCAAGCCCCCTAACGACCTCTGCAAGCAGGCTGCTCAGCTCCCTGGCGTAGCGGTGGGCCCTCTCAACCTCGCTGAGCGGCGCGAAGGACAGGACAACGCACTCCTGGAACTTGTCTAGGAGCTCCTCGCAGCCGCTGGACAGCGAGACCCGGGCACCGGGCAGCACTTTGGCGCACTTCCTGAGCTCCACTAGGATGTCCGAGCAGTGCTTCATAGCGTCCAGGGCGCTGCTCTTCGCCAAGCCCAGCCCGCCTCCACAGTGCCATGAGGCAGCACGGGCTAATAGCTCGCACAGCGCTGCGGAGGGGGCGGGAGGAGGCGCCCCGGGGAAGAGGCGCAAAAAAGCGCTAAGACAGGTTCGAGGCTATTACTCTGAGGGCGTTCTCGTAGGCTATTTTCCTCAAGTCGTTGTCGCCGAGCCCCTTGTCCCTCAGCTTTTCTAAGAGCGCTTGGACCTTGTCCACGGACTCAAAGCCCTCGGGAGATGGCAGGCCGAGGAGCCCGTGGAAGTCTGTGCCTATTGCCAGTATGTCTGCGCCGTACCTCTCGTACACGTACATGAAGTGCTGCAGGAGGTCTTCCAGCGTGGGCCTGGGCTTCTTGGCTATGAGCGGGCCTATTGCCGAGATGCCTATAACGCCCCTGTTCTTGTAGAGGGCCTCCAGCACCTCGTCGTCCACGTTCCTGGGGGTGTCCACGATCTTCCTCACGTTTGCGTGGCTGATGATGACGGGCTTCGAGGAGGCGCTCATCGCCTCGAGGGCGGTCCTCTTGCTGGCGTGCGCCAAGTCCACTATTATTCCAAGCCTGTTCGCGGTCTTCACGAGCTCCTCTCCCTCGGGCGTGAGCCCGTAGTCCTTCTTGGACATGCAGCCAGACCCGTACTTGTTGTTGTAGTTCCACGTTATGCCGAGGCTCCTCAAGCCGAGCCTCTTCAGCAGCACCAAGTCGTAGGGGTCGTCAATGGCCTCAGCCCCCTCTAAGTGCAGCAGGAAGCCAACCCTGCCCTCCTCAGCCATGACCTTCTCCACGTCGCTCAGGGACTCCACTATGGCTATTTCGGGGTAGGCCTCTGCGAGCCTGTAGTATATTGAGAAGTGCTCGAACAGGCTGGACTGGGGCACCCTGTACCCCACTGCCGGCAGCCACCTGCCGTACAGCTCCTCAAGCCTCCTAGACTCCTCGGGCCTGAAGGTCTCGATGCCCGGAAACATCGCGGCAAAGACCAGCTTGACGTTTCCGCGCAGGTACTTGGGAATGTCCGCGTCGCGGCCCGCGATGTCGCTCTTAAAATCCCCAAGGGGCTCGCCGCCGCCGTGGTAGAGGAAGTAGGCTGATACATCCTCGTGGAGGTCTACTACGGGGAGCCTCACTCGTCCGCACCTCGGAATAGTCCAGGCTTCACGTCGACTTTATATGCTTTCTGACATAGTTGCGTATTTGCTTTTCAAACTCTGAGGCCACGTCGACGAGCCCCAAAGCTTCTTCGTAGA
>JBMFML010000017.1:0-15313 GCA_049970695.1 Desulfurococcaceae archaeon | reverse complement strand
TTGTGGCCTTTGCCGCGAGCATTGCAATAAGCGTGCTGCTGACAGCCCTTTTCACGTACTACTCAAGCACTATCGAAGACAGGGACTTCAAGAAAGAGTTCGCCGAGAGCATTGGCCTGCTACTAGGCATAGCACTCGCGAGCTACTTACTAGGAGAAGTCCTAGGCGGGTACTTCGAGGCTTTGAAAAGCGTTTGAACCAGCAACGGCTTTGCCAAGTAGAGGCACTAATTTAGGGCTCTTAACGCAACATGTAGCCCGTTAGGTCAAGAGCGCCATAAGCACGTTCTCGCTTGAGAAGACGTAGTTCGTAGTAGAAAGAACCGCGAATTCTTAAGAGGAGTTTAGGAAGTTGAGGCGCGGCAGCTTATAGAATCCCTTAGAACAAAAATAAAAGGGGTTTTTGCTTTTTTCGGGGAACAGCTATGCAAGTGGTAAACCTGAAACCCTGGGGTGGAGCGTCTCCTGCCGGTATCAACATAAGAATTATATGTTATAATAATTGTAATAAGAGAACAAGAATGTTTGTCCTTAACCTCTGAGGGGGGTTAGAGCGGTGAAAATCGTGTCTAATTTCCGTCGCCTAGTGGGCTACGGGCTTAGGCACAAGGGTTTGATGCTCTTAGTGATCTCCTCGTTTGTTCTAGTTTCGCTCCTCGAAGTACTCGTAGCTTTCACTCTTCGCGATCTCATAGATGGGCTGCTTGGCGGTGCCCCCCTTGGTAGCTTAGTGCGCAGCGCTGTGCTGATTTTGTCATTTTACTCTCTCATGCAGTTTCTTCTGTGGTACGCGCAGTACAGAGCTCAGGTCTTGGAGAGGGTCGCAGGCATTGATATCCAAGTCGACTTTTTAAAGAAAATTCTAAGGCTCCCCGAAGAAGAAGCCGGTAAGCACACTGGTGGTGAAGTGCTTTCAGTAGTACTATCAGATGCTGAAATCGCGGGCCGCGTAGCTGCCAGTGGCGTGGTGGGCATTATCATCTACACTTTCGAAGTCCTCGTAGCACTAGTCGTGCTGGTGCTTCTAAGCCCTATTTTAGCACTAGTAGCCATCGCGCTTGCACCACTCGGCTTCCTAGCCCTGAGCCTAACTAGGAGAAATCTTGAAAAAGCTTCGGAAGGAGAGAGGAAGGCGTACTCGGCTTTTGTTGACGCATTTAAGCAAGTCATTGACGGGAGGAGAGAAATAAAGCTGTACAAGGCCTTTGACGTCATTGACAAGTTTGTGACCCCCGTGACTAGGCTCTTTGCCGAAAAAGCGGCCAATCTCGCTAAGTGGGAGGCTAGCGTAGTTCAGCTAGACTCGTTCATTTACGGCATGACTAAGCTTGTCATGCTGGGTGTTGGCGTTGTCCTAGCCTACATGAACATAGTTACTCTAGGCACAGCCGTGGCTGTATACTACTACGTGGGCTCTTTATACCAACCCCTCGAGCGCCTAGTCAACTTAGTGGCACTAGCTATTCGGGCCCTACCCGTAGCTCAGAGGGTCTTTGCCGTGCTCGACTCCGAGGAGGAGAAAGGCGGGTCAGTGCCGTTCCCCAAGGGCAGGATTTGCGTCGAGTACAGTGACGTCCACCTCTCCATTAGCGGTAGCAGCATACTTAGGGGAGTGGACTTCAGCATCTGCTCAGGCGAGTGGGTGGCCATTGTTGGCAGGAGTGGTGTTGGAAAGACGCTAATGGCGCTTCTGCTAACCGGGTTGATTAGGCCGACGAGGGGCCGCATTAAAGTCAATGGTATTCCATTAGAGGAGTTCGACCTAGATAGCCTGAGGGCTAGTGTGATCTACGTGCCACCTAAGCCATTCTTAATTAACGCCAGCATAGCTGAAAACATAGCCTTCGGCAAAGCCGTGAGCAGAGAAGACATCGAGAAGGCGGCCGAGATCGCCAAGATAGACTTCGCGGGCTTAGATGCGGACGTGGGGGAGCTGGGCTCGAAGCTGTCAGACGGCCAAAAGCAGAGAATCGCCTTGGCAAGGGCGCTGGTTAGGAGGCCTAGCGTGCTAATACTTGATGAAGCAACATCGGGGCTGGATCCAGAAACCGAGGACATAGTGTTGACGCGGATTAGGAGCCACTACCCAGAGATGATAGTGATAATTATATCGCACAGGCTCGCTACTATAAGGCACGCTGACAAAGTCGCCGTCTTAGAAGACGGCAAAATAGAAGCCATTGGAACACTAGACGAAGTAGCGGCCCGTAGCAAGACTTTCAAAGAAATCATGAAGCTGGCAGAAAACCAATCCTAAACTCGAGTATTTTTGCAGACACTAAGCAGTTTCCACCATGTCGTTAAGAGCCTTAGTAATCACCACTATCGAGTACTGCTCTAAACACTATGCTTCAAGAAACGGTCATTTAGTGTTAGCACTAGTTTTAGAACAATTTGAGCGTTTCTGCACTAACGATATTGTGTACATCGAGACAGCTCCACCACGGGCCTTTCCGATATATGGCTGGTGGTACGTCTTCTGGCACAACTTCTCTGACCTTGTCAATAACGCTCTTCACATACCCCTCAATAGTCGTGTTGAGTTCTCCGGCAGCCTCGGCTACGGCGTCGTAATCCAGCAACATCGCCTAGTATGTGCCTGTTGCACACCAGCCGCCTATTCCGGATACAACACTCGAATCTACGACTCCCAAGTCACGGGCAGCTGTTACGCCACTCAAGTATTCGCTGACCCATTTAAACCGGCTGTCAATACGCCGAGGAGGGTAAACTAATCGAGTCTCATAGTCTAGTAAACTGTTTCCAAGCAGGAAGTAGAAGTACTTGGACGAATGCTTGCGAACCGCGAAATCATTGGGGTAGACGTATGTGTTTTTGCACACGCCATTGGGCTTCTACGAGAAGTAAGGGAAAAGCTTGGAGGCTACAGCTGGAGTGGGGGTATTACTGAATCCCGGCTCTCCAGCGAGCTTTGAAGACTTTGCCTGGGTTGGAGCTTTTTTGCTTTTGCTCCGAATACTTGTGAGGAGGTGACGACTGGCGTGCAGGCCCCGCGCTCCGTGAGAGTGGTTGTTCTCGTCGACGACTACTCTGGTTTTCAGGCTGGCTTGCTTGGCGAGCACGGCTTGAGCATTCTCGTTGAAGCAGTCTACGAGGATGGAAGCACTCAGAGAGTGCTCTTCGATACTAGTGCCACTGGAAGGGTGTTGCTGCACAATGCCAGGAAGCTCGGCGCGGACTTGAAGTCTATTAGTGCCGTAGTTCTCTCCCATAGGCACTGGGATCACACAGGCGGCTTGCCCAGTCTCGCCAAGGCCCTCGAGAAGACTGGAGCTGTTGTCGTGGCTCACCCAGACATACTGAACCCTGCTTACCGGGTGGGGAATGGGAGCGTGAAGTACATCGGCCTCGGCAGCGAGTCGAGGAGGTTGATTGAAAGCACCGGCGCCCTGCTCACAAAAAACCACCTCGAGGTAGCACCAGGCATTTACTACCTCGGTGAAGTAGAGAGGTACTACGACAACAGCTATGCAGTAAAGGGCTTCAAGACTGTAAAGAATGGTGAGCTGGTTGACGAGCCCAGCCTAGACGACACGGGCCTCGCTGTTAAAGTAGGCGAGAAAGTGCTGGTCATAGCCGGCTGCTCGCACAGCGGCATCTCAAACATTGCGAGAAAAGCACGAAAGCTGACTGGAGCCAGCCGGCTGCTGGTCATGGGCGGCTTCCACTTAGTCAGCGCAGACTCGAACACTATTAGTAGAGTAGTGCGAGAGCTCCTAGACGAGGGCGTTGAACAAGTATACCCAGGGCACTGCACAGGGCTTGCTGGTGAGGCAGCACTACTGCAGGCTTACCGAGACAAGCTACACAAGATACACAGCGGCTTTGTCTTAGAGCTCCGCGCCGAGTAGCTACTAGAGGATGCAGCCCCGGGGCTAGTCAACTAGACTAACCACTTTCAGCACGCCGCTACTAGTGAGCCTTGTTACTGCCATGTACTTTGCCGAGACCTTCTTGAGGCTCTGGTTGCTGCCCTTCACCATCACAGTAACGAGCCTCGACTTGGTCTTCTTAGACAGCTCTACCACGGGCCTTTCTGATACCCTGTCAATTCCGTCAGTTATGAGTACTACAGAGGCTTCTTCGGAGCCGCCCTCCTCTAGGTCTAGGAAGGCCCTCACGAGGGCCCTCGTTATGTCTGTACCACCAGCACTCTTTACTCTCGCAATGTAGTCAAAAGCCCTGACTACGTCGCTGGACTTCGCGGGCGTCGGTACCTTCACGAGCGGGTGTGGCTGGCTGTCAAAAAACCTCAGGTAGAAGTCCCTCCCGCTCCTAATGCACTTCACGTAGAGGGCTAGTGCTACTGCCTTGGCCCACAGCATCTTCTCTCCCTCCATGCTGCCGCTCTTGTCTACTAGCACGTAGACGGGGCCGCTTGAGATCTGCACGCCCTTCTCGTAGAGGACGAGCTTGCCCGATGCCAGCCTAGCGTAGAAGAGCTCGTCGGGGTAGGCGAGGCTCCTTGGTGCAAGCCTCTCAATATCTGTGCCCAGCACGTAGCCGTGCTTCTCGCCTCTCTTCGAGCGGGCGTACTTTTTCGAGGCGCGCAAGTCCCAGTGCTTAACTCCCTCGAGAATTCTCAGTATCTCCTGAATATCTGCTTCTCGCGCCAGCTTCAAGAGCTCTAGTCCGTAGTCTTCAAAAGAAGAAACGCTTACGGTGCCTGGCTGAAGGCCCTCCGCAAGAAACCTCACTTTCTTCACTAAGTCCACCTGCCTAAGCGCCTCGCTTAGTGCTTCCTCGATCTCCTCCTCGTCTAGGCGGGGGCTGAGAGCCCTGCTCGTTGTGCTGGACGCATCGAGCTTCTTGCCGAGCTCTGCAAGTAGCACTGAGGCGGCAATAGTGCTCGCAAGGGCATCGAGCACGGTCCTGCCTCTAAGGGCTGCTCCGCGGCTACTAAGCAGAATAGAGTAGACTAGCCGCCTCGAAACCACGTCTTCTGACTCCTCGTTTACTAGAGGGGCTGGTAAGTAGAGCGTGTAGAAGACGTCTGCTGAAGTCACGTAGTCCGCTTCCGCCGCGCCACTGCTTATAATCCGCGCTAGGCGCGAGACTCTCTCCCCCCGGTACTTGACAAGGGGGCTCGAGTAGTCAATGCCCTTTAGTGCCCCTCTCGCAGGCACGTGCCAGCCCCACTACTAGAGCGCGAGCTTGGCTTTCAGCTCTTCAATAGCGCGCGAGAGCTCTGAGAGCAAATCGAGAGCCCTCTTCTTAATGTACTCGTCGCTCGTCGAGTCGGCTAGCTTTTTCAGCTTCTCCCTAGTCCTTTCAAGCCCCCTCAAGTACTCGAAGAGCCTTACGTCAAAGCCGCGCAGTCCAGCTAAGTACGCCTTGACTTCTCTGATGTTCTCCTCTACCTCGCGCAGCTCTGCAAGTGCCTTCTCTCTCGTTGCAAGCTCTTCGAGGAGGATCACGTACGTCTTCTCAGCTTCTTCGCTGTCTCTAGGTGCTACGTACTTGAGGACGAAGAGGTCTTCCTCCTGGGCCTTTAAGCGCCCCTGGAGAACGCTGTGAGCTGCAATTACCTTGAGGGCCTTGCCCTTTCTCCTATCTGTCAGGTGGACCCCCTGGTCTTCGAGAACGGCGTAGAGCTTCACGAGCTTGGGTGCCACGCCCGATACATCAACGCTCAAGACCAGCTCGTTGACTTTTTTCAACTCATCCATTGCGAGGATGGGCTGGGGAGCCCTGTAGCCCTCTTTCTCAATTCTCCACGCACTCTCGAGCAAAGCCCCCCACTTGTCCTCCCCAACTGGCTTTACAAAGTGCCTCAGGAGAAACCTGTCGTAGAGCGCCTGGTACTCCGGCTCGCTTGGAACGCTGTTACTCGCCGATATTAGCGTCCAGAGGGGGACGCTTATTTCGTTGTAGCCGTCGTATATTACCCTCTCGTTCATCAGCGTCAAGAGAGTATTGAGTATGGCCGAGCTCGCGTTAAAGACCTCGTCTAGGAAGGCGACTTCGGCCTCTGGCAGCCTCCCCCGAGTAATCCTCACGTACCTCCCCTCTCTCAGTGCTGCTATGTCGAGGGGTCCTAGGAGCTCGTCTGGCTCAGTATACTTAGTCAGCAAGTACTTGAAAAACCTCGCCTGGACGAGGTCGGCGGCTCTTCTGGCAATAGCGGACTTTGCTGTACCGGGCTCTCCAATGAGTATTACGTGCTCGCCAGTCATGAGGGCCAGCGTAACTACTAGCGCTTCTTCCTCTCTACCAACAAACGGCTTCTGCAGCTCCTTTAAGAAGGCGGCGACTTTCTCAATTAGTTGCTTGGCAGCGCTCTTCAAACTAGCACCAGTATGGTTTAAGCCCTCGTAGCATTATATATTGCGCAGCTGTGCTCAGCACAGTGCCTGCACGAGCAGTAAAGCGGGAAGAAAGCAAGATGGTAAAAAAGCTTAGAGGGCGCTGGGGACTAGTAGGCCACGAGACCTGCTTTCTTCATTTCTTCGAGCACTACTACTAGGGGCTCTATGACCTCGTAGTAGGCTACTCTAGCGTTCTCCGAGATGTCTCTTGCAATGTCGTCTACTCTGTGCTCTCCATCGCAGAGAGCCCATATGTAGTAGGCGAGTGGCGACAACTCGTAAATTTCTTCCTCGCTCAGCTGGACGTAGAACTTGTCTTGCTCTACGCCAATAAAGTCTCCCTTTCTAACCGGCCTCAAATCTCTCAGCATAGCGTACTTGCTTGCTAGCTCTTCTCCCAGGTAGTGCTTAAGCTCCTCCTCGCTCACGGCTACTCCTCCTCAAAGCGTGGTTTTCCAAATCGTCTAGGTCTTCTCGGAGGCCTCTGAGAAGGGGCTGCTACACTAGGATACTTCTCGGGTATTTCTTCCGGCACGGCGTCGCCTGGTAGCCGCTTTATTTCCGTGTTCCTGCCTATGTTTAGCTGAAGCTTGCCGCGGAATACCGTCACCCACGCCTTTGATATTTCCACGACTTCTCCAGGCTTAAGCTCTACAGTCTTAAAGCCCCATACTACTGCCTCTACTCTGCCGGTCGAGTCTCCAAGGACGGCGTTAGTTATCGTCCTCGCACCCTTCTTCGTCTCTATTCTCTTAGGCTGTCCTACTTCTAGGACTCTTACTCTCACAGTTACGTTCTCCATTCCGGGTTTTAGTTGCTCTATACTCGTGGGAGGAGTGGTTCCTCCCGTTTTTTCTCTGCTCGAATCCGGGTTCATTTATGGTTCAACTCGACTCGATACGAGGGGGGCTAGCGAGTTAGGGGTTAATATGCTTTGCTGTTCTCGCAGAGCACTGCGAGGAAGTCTTCTACGCAGCCCAGCTGCTCGAGTAGGGCGCCTGCGAGCACTAAGCACTCTTCTAGAGTCTCCTCTCCACACTTAAATAAGTGAGAGGGGCTTTGCTGCTTGTCTGTAGAGCCGAAGCGAGGCACGTAGCTCATTAGCCTTGAAAAGGCATTCGAGGCCTCTACTTCAAAGTCTTTGCACACGGACTTAACCAGCAAGAAGCCCTCTACTCTCGCTAGTGGGCTTGCAGTCAAGTAGTCTACGTGCCAGCGGGCTCTCTTTACCTTTGACAAGTGCCTGATCACGCGCGCCCACGCCCCACCAGGCCCCTTGGCAGACCCAATGTAGAAGTATACGCCTGGATCCAGCACGGCCCTTACCAGCCCCGCTTCAACTCGCAAAACCCCGCTAAGCCTCAGCACCAGGACGTAGGAGTCCCAGTCCCCGCTGCCCAAGCCAGTAGCCCCCTGCAAGCTCAACTACGCAAAGAGCTAATTAGCAAAGCAGTCACCTACTGGCATGGGCCACGGGGCTGCGTGCCCTTGAAGGCCAAGCTCTACCCAAACGAAATGGTCAGGAGAGTGGTTGCCTTCGTGTCACCCGGGCATAGGCATGCCCGCTTCGTTATTGAGCTCTGCGACCAGGTACTAGTGCTGCACGAAGCAGCTGTAGCGGCTATTACGAGAGCCTACGTGGACATTACAACACACCCGAGGAAGAAGGCAGTCGAGCTAGTAGCAGTCAAGCTAGGCAGAGACGAGAAGAAGCCGGGGTACGCGGAGTGGCAGCTAGTGGAGTCGGGGCGCAGCGAAGACGAGGTACTGCGCGACGCCCTCGCAGTAATCTCGGAGTCCGAAGTAGCAGAGTGCTTCAAGGAAGACGTTGCAAGGCGCTAGCAGAAGTAGCAGGCACTATCCCACCTAGAACCTTGATGTGCATGATTAAAAAATATCCAGTGCCCCCTTTTACATAAAATGCGTTAAGACCCTCTCTGGGACTCCCCGCAGCCTTTCTTTAATCAGTGAAGTAAAGGTTTAAATGAAGAGTTTTTAATTTGCCTGCTGTAGCAGAGCAGGGAACAAGTTGGGCACTCTCTACGTGCCTCGGCTCCCAACTATACGCGACGTGGAAGTCCGGGAGAAGAAGGTCTTCATGAGAATAGACATAAACGTCCCCATAGACCCAGACACTGGCGAGATAATAGACGACAGGCGCATAAAAGCACACGCACGCTACATAAAGGAAGTAGTAGAGGAGTTCAAGCCGGCGCTAGTCCTCGGGTCTCACCAGGGAAGACCTGGCTCGCTCGACTTCACAACACTAGAGAAGCACCACGAGCTACTCCAGAAGTACACGGGGCTAGAAATAAAGTTCGTAAGCGACGTCATAGGGCCCGCTGCGCTCAGCAGTATAAAGTCGCTGAAGCCTGGCGAGGTCTTGCTACTAGACAACTTGAGGCTGGTTTCGGAAGAAGTACTCGAAGCGCCGCCGGAGAGGCACGCTACTAGCATATTTGCTAAGAGGCTTTCTTCTGTAATAGACGTCTACATCAACGACGCTTTTGCAACTGCTCACAGAAGCCAGCCCAGTATTGTAGGCCTGCCACTTCTAGTACCAAGCGCCATTGGCCCCCTCTTTGAAAAAGAAGTCAATGCCCTGCAGAGAGTGGTGTCGGGGCTCGAGGCTCCGCGAGTATATGTCCTGGGTGGGAAGAAGGTCTACGAGCACCTCAGAGTCATAGACAACTTGATGAGGAACAAGCTGGCTGATAGGATACTCACGTGCGGACTGCTCGGCCTCCTCTTCCTCGCCGCTAAAGGCGTGGACATAGGCAAGGAAAACTACAAGCTGCTCGAAGAAGGCGGGCTACTGCCATTCATACCGAGGGCAAGGCACCTCCTACTCCGCGGCGCTCCTGTGGAGACCCCAGTCGACTTCAAAGTGAGAGTAGAGAGTGGAATTGAAACCGCGTACATTGGCAAGATAAGGGGCACCGTGGTTGACATAGGCGAGCAGACGGCGGAGATCTACAGCGAGCTCATCAAAGAGGCAAGGACCATTGTAATGCGAGGCCCCGCGGGCGTAATCGAGCTCGAGGAGTGCAGGAAGGGAACGCTGAAGCTCATAGACGCCGCCGCTAAGTCTAGGGGCTTCGTCCTGATCGCTGGAGGCCACTTGACGGCGCTAGTACCGCGAGAGCTCGAAAACAGCGACAGAGTCCACGTGTCGACAGCCGGCAACTCGCTGCTCCTGTTCTTGAGCGGCGAGGAGCTGCCGGCCTTCAAGGCCCTCGAGCTCTCTGCCAAGATGTTCCTGGGCTGGTAGAAGTGCCGGTTAAGGTCGCAGTAAACGGCTATGGCACTATTGGCAAGCGCATAGCACACGCGCTGCTGAAGAGCCCAGACTTCGAGCTAGTCGGCATTGCAAAGTACAACTTCGACTACTCCGCTGTCCTCGCGCACAGGCTTGGTATGAAGATCTTCGTTCCCAGAGACAAGCTCGAAGAGTTCAGAAAGCACAGCGTCGAGCCGGAGGGCAGCATTGAAGACTTAGTAAGCGAAGCCGAGCTCGTCTACGACGCCTCGCCAGCTGGGCGGGGGGCCAGGAACAAGGAGCTCTACGTGAAGTATAAGAAGCCAGCTATATTCCAGGGCGGAGAGCTGCCGGAAGTCGCCGAGGTGAGCTACAACACGCTCTGCAACTTCGAAAAAGCCCTTGGCAAGAGCTACGTCAGGGTTGTGAGCTGCAACACCACTGGCTTGCTGAGAGTAGTATGCTCGCTCGGATCAAACGCAGTGGAGTCCGTCTTTGGAGTCATAGTTAGGCGCGCAAGCGATCCAAAGGAGGATTTAAAGGGCCCCGTTAGCTCTCTCGCGCTGGACTCTGCGCAAATTCCGAGCCACCACGCGCTGGACGCCAGGACCGTCGTTGGAGACCTCGCAGTGGAGACTGTGGCCATTGTCGCGCCAACTACTCTCATGCACGTTCAGGTACTGAAAATAAGGCTTAGAAAGCCCGCGGGCTTCGAGCAGGTAGTTGAGAGCCTAGAGTCCTCGGGGAGAGTACTGCTGCTCGACGCTGCAGCAGGCATCGACACCACGGGAAAGCTGGTCGAGCTGGCGAGAGATGCGGGGAGGCCCAGGTACGACGTGTACGAAAACGTTGTGCTCGCTAGCTCCCTGAGCCGGAGCGGTGTGGAGCTAACGCTAGTACAGGCAGTCCACCAAGAGGCCATCGTCATACCCGAAAACGTTGATGCCGCATACGCCGTGCTGAACCTCGAGACAGACGTGCACAAAGTGGTCGAGAAGACTAACAAGCTGCTTGGAGTGGGCGAGCTCAAATACTTAATAGCAAGGGGGGCTAAGTAGCACAAGGGGTGTTCTGAGTGGAGGCCCCATCTTACGTAATTAGCTTCTACTACAGGAAAATCCTAGTACCCGTAGACGGCAGCGAGACGAGCCTAAAGGCCCTCCTCGTGGCAGCAGACATAGCAATGCGCTACGGCTCGCGCCTAGTAGTAGTCTACGCAAAGCCGAGGGGTGTTGAAGAGCCCATAGACCCGCTTGCCAGGGCTAGAGAAAGGCTCAGGGGGGTGCCGGTCAACGCTGCCTACAAGCAAATAGAGTACGACCCTGCCAGCGAGAGCCCCTCGTCAGCCCTACTCAGAGAAATAGCCGAGGGCGGCTACGACCTAGTCGTCGTGGGTGCTCGCGGCAGGTCCCTCCTGGGAGACATAAACATAGGCAGTGTTGCGGTGTCCATAGCAATTAGCGCGCCGACATCGGTCTTCGTAGTCAGGTAAACCCGTCGTAAGCTACATTATTATTGATAGTTTGTTTTTACGCAACATCAATGCGAATTCCCTCCGAGAACACTTGAAAAAGCTTTTTAGCCTAGCGCTTGCGTAGTTGTGGGCGGAGGAGGTGTCCTATGTGAAGGCACAAGTATACGTGCTCGTAGCCATCTTGGCCATCTCCTTGTGCGCACCCGTTCTGCTGCAGGCCAGCAGTCTTCAGAGCTCGCAGAGCAGGCTGAGAGTTGTTGTGCTGAGCATCGATGCGGCCAGGTTTGACCACTTAGTTAAGCTCGCCGGAGAAGGCGTCCTCCCCAACATAGCCAAGATGCTGAAAGAAGGCATTTACGCAGACATGGTAGTAGTCTACCCAACGGCCACAGCCGTTAGCCACGCTGCTATTTCAACTGGCGCGCCTCCAGGCGTAAATGGCATTACAGGCAATGCCATACACCTTCCAGGCACGCCCATTACTGCAACAGTATCAGGCTTTAACGGAAGCTACTTGGTGAGCGAGCCCATTTGGATGGCAGCAGACAGGCAGGGGCTGAAGTCCATTGTCGTCTCGTTCCCGCAGAGCACGCCGCCGGCTTGGAGCACTAAGAAGAGCCTGCTCTTCAACATATACGACGCGTTCTTCGCGTTTACGTACTCTACGCTCTACACGACGAACAAGAGCGTTCCGCGCGCTACTTACATAGAGCTCAGAGAAGCCGTTAACTGGACTGGCGTCAGCGAAGTGCTTGGGAGCGTTGCCAGGGCCCTTGAGTCGAACATTACTATTGGCGACACGGTCTTCTACCTATACCTCGCAGACTTGGAGGGAGACGGCCTCTACGACAGGCTGGTGATAGCGCCCACAAAGGACCTGAGAAGGGCTTATGCCATACTCAGAGAGGGCGAGTGGAGCAAGCCAGTAAACACGACAGTAACCTACAGGGGCTCAACTTACACGATAGCGCCCCTCTTCAAGGCCCTGCGCCTCAACCCAGTCAGCGACTTCAGGCTCTACAGGGGAACTACTAGGCCGCTCGAGGCCCCCTGGTTCAGCAACGAGACCGTTGCGAGAGACGTGTGGAACAACGTCGTGGTGAAGACGGGCACTTTCACTGATGGAGACTACTACGGCCTCGTAAATAAGTGGTTTGACGAAGAGACGTACATGGAGACCGTTGCATACACAAACCTCTTCTTCAAGGAGTTCACGCTCTACGTGCTCAAGAACTACGACTGGGACTTACTAATGAGCTACACGCCGGTCATCGACAACGTCTACCACCAGTTCCTCGGACTGACAGACCCTCGAATGCCCTACTACAACCCCGAGAAGGCGGGGTACTACTGGGAGCTCATAGTGAGGACCTACAAGCTTGTTGACGACTTCGTCGGGGCACTACTGGAAAACCTCCCGCGAGACGCTGTACTGATAGTCTTGTCCGACCACGGGCAGTACTCGGTTAAGAAGATCGTGTACGTCAATGGCATACTGTACAACAACGGCTTCATAACAGACACGGTAACTAAGGCGCGAATGGTGTGGCATGGACACGTGTTCGTCAACTTGAAGGGCAGAGAAGCGGGCGGCGTCGTGCCTCCCGAGGAGTATGAGGAGGTTGTGAAGAACATTACTAACTTGCTGAGGTTTTACAGAGACCCCGAAACAGGCGAGTACGTCTTCGACATCGTAGTAACGAGGAACGAGTCTGCAGTAATAGGCCTCTGGGGCGAGAGAACAGGCGACATAGTGCTTGCCGTGAAGCCAGGCTACACTATTTCTACGGCACTAGTTAAAGACCCGGCTACCGGCCGCGCGATTGAAGTAGCCCCTGCCGTTCCCCTGTCGACTGTGACGGGAGACCACGGCCCAGTACTGCCACACTACCCGGAGCTGAGGGCAGTGTTCTTAGCCTATGGTCCCGGAGTGCGCGGCGGGTACCTGGGAGCAGTTTCGTCGCTCCAAGTAGCACCAACCATAGCTAGGCTACTCGGCATAGAGCCGCCTCGCGACGCAAAGATGCCGCCTGCGTTCACAATACTCGAAGTAACGACTACAGCCACGCTCGTTAAGACGACTACAGCAACGACCACAGCCACACTGACAGCGACTACTACCTTGAGAGAAACCACTACTCTGACGACCACGGCCACCTTCAGAGAAACCTATACAAGCACGGCAACCATAGTGAGGACAGAAACAACTGTAACCACTACCACGGCAACCACTACTGAGAAAGTCGTAGATGTTGGAGTAACCGCTGCCGCAGCCATTGCCGCACTCGCTGTTGGAGCAGTGGCAGGACTGCTCGTGAGGCGCAAGTAGCCTAGCCTTTTTTCCCACCGCATGGCTCTTTTTCAGCGCCTTCCTCTCCATAGCTGTGGGAGTGGGAGAAGCCGGGAGAGTGGGGTGGGCTTCTCGAGCTGGCGAGGAGGGTTGCGTGGGAGTAAGGCGAGAGGCCTTAGGTGTAGAAGCTGTACATATATGCTGCAATAACGAGGGTGTTCACGTGAGGAGAGCTGGCAGAAAAAGGAGCAAGGAGAGAGGAGGAGCGGTAAGAGCGCGATTAGCCGCTTATAGCCATGCCCCGGGGTGAAGGGAGCGCGTGGTTTAGTCAACTGCGCTCTTTTCGTGGCGAGAAGCCGTGGCTCGCCAAGCCCCCGCAGCCGGAATCCTGGGTTTCAGGCAGCTTAATAAGGCGGCTCGGCAATAGCATGCTAGGGATGACCGGAGACTCCAATGCCGAAGTGGTGTGGAAACTCCACCCCTAGGGGACTCCTCACTACTCAACAGAACCGCCATTTGACGAGAGCCTCCTGGAGACTGTCCCCTCACAGCTCTAGTCTTGATCCCAATGAGCGTGATGAACCTCGTAGGGCTCGACTTGATCTTAGGGGGTTGTAGCTATTTACGGAGATAGAGATTGGGATGAAGCAAGAATAGGAGAACGTGTGTATAAAACCGGTAGAACTACTGGAACTACGTGCGGGCATGTTATAGATAAGAGAAATCCCTACAACAATCTTCTCGATGCTATAACAACTAATATTACTGCTGCTAGTGGTGATAGTGGTTCACCGTTGTACTATCACGTGATGACTGGTGGCAGAGCTCATGCTACATATATCCTAGGTCACTTATCATTTGGCGAAAACTGCATGCTTGCAATAGTTAATGGTGAACGCGCATATTTATGTCCGAGAACCATCTTTGTCTCTACTCGGGCCATACTCAATGTATTTGGGGCTACAATATGTAATGTTATAACTGGGTGTTGACTATGATGAGAGTTGGAGCGTTAATAGCAATAATACTTATGCTAGTCACAGTATCCAGCATTCCCATGGCGCTGGCTGATAGCAGCAATATACAAATAAATGCTGTACATGACTATGCTATGTATACTATATATGACTACGGTAATCTCGTGATAGCTGCTATAAATAGATCTGCTCTCACATACTTGGGTAATGGTTATTGGCTTTTAGTGTTACCAAACATGGATGCAGTAACGTTCTCGTCAGAACTCGTTAATGAAATAATTGGTAAATACGTAGGCCCTGGAGCGCTCTATTCAAGACTGCGCATTACCAAGACTGCTGATGGTTATAGAATTGTAAAGGCTGACATTTTGAATGCTTTAGATGCGCCAAACAATAAGATCGTGAATGCGATCATGCAGGTGCTCAATGTAACGAGAGCTCGTGAAGCGTGGGTCTCGTTCCTTGAAGGAAAAGTGATCAGAATCGATGTTGTAACAGAGAATGGTATTGATGTTGAGAAGATTGCTAAGGAGCTCTCAGGTGTTGCTACGAGTTGTAAGGTTGTTGTTATCGAGACTATGAGTGGGGGATTACCATCATACTTTGATGCTCTAGATCTTTATGCGAATCTGAAAAAGATCCCTTGCTTCGTTAGCGCGGGAGAATCGCTCTATGGAGTCGATATATGGTTTAACATTTCATGTATTAAGGAGCTAGCTATTGCAACTAATAGAAGCTTCAACGAGGCAGTAGAGGATGTTACCAACTCCGTGAAGGCTCTAGACCCATTAATAAGGAAGTATCTACCTTACCAGGATATCGTGATAGTAGTTGCGCAGCCTCCGCCACCAGCCATACCTCTACCTGGTGAACCTGAACCCGTCGAGAAAACAGAGCATGCAGAAACGGTACCCGACCTACCACAACAGATCTTTATCATTTCAGCAATCGTTGCAACAGTTGCCACAACACTTGCATTATGGAG
>JBMFML010000016.1:0-16925 GCA_049970695.1 Desulfurococcaceae archaeon | reverse complement strand
CCCCATATTTGAAGGCTGTTAGAGAGGCGCTAGAAGGGGCTAGAAGCGAGGAGGCTAGGAGAATGGCTGAGGCTCTGGAGCCAAGTGCAAGTACTGCTCAATAGCGCCTCTCAATACGTAGTCTTCGAAGTCCCGCGGCTCCTTGACCTGCGATCTAAGCTCGCGCAGTATTTTCACGTAGTTCTTAACAAGGACCAGCTTGTCCTTAATGATTACTGCTTGAAACCCCTCCAAGAACGCAGACGTGCAAAGCCCGAGAGACCTCTCACTAATCAGTGTAGGGGCCCTACTAGTAGCTCGGCGACTATGCTTAAAAGCTCCACTACCAGTGCTCGGAGCCCTTCAAGCCGGGCCTACCCTGACTACTTTCTTGCCTCTATCTATGAATGCTTTCTTGAACTCCTCGTAGCCCATTACGTGTACTTCTACCGGGTAGTCCCAGGGCAGTCCGTAGTGGTCTATGGTGAGCCTCAAGACCAGCCTCCTGATCCCCTTGGCCTCGTCCGCGCTCGGCTCTCCGTGCACCGCGATGACTACGTCGACGTCGCTTAAGACGGTCAACCTGCCCTCGGCAGCTTCGCCGACAACGTAGACTTCTGCGCGCAGCCCGGCCTCCTCGGCTGCTTTTGCAATTACTTCAGCAGCCTTCCTCCACATCTTCAAGTAGTTGACGTGGTACCTAATCCAGGACACTGCTCTCGACCTCGTCGAGCAGCTTGTGGAGCTCCTCGCAGAGCCTCGCCATCTCGGCTACGTCGCTCCCGCTGTACGTGAACAAGCCGTGCCTCGGCATCGCGTACACGGAGTCCAAGTCAACTAGAAAGTCCCTGTACTCCCTGGAGAGCTTCCTAATCCTCCCCGACTCTTTGCCAAAGCCCAGCTCTTCGAGGATCTTTGCCAGCAGGCCCAAGAGCTCCCTAGTGCTGTGCATTCTCGGGATCTCCCCGTGAGCCTGAGCAGTGCGGCCTTAGTCCTCAGCTGGCACGACTTCTGAATGTTAAACGCGGCTAAGTCCACGAGCCCCTGCCGAGGAGCTCGCGACCTGCTTGAAGGAACAGCCTTGACCTCTGCTTCAAGGGCTCGACTCTCTCACCGCTCGCGAACAGCACCTCCACGGGCGTGAGCAGGGGGCGCGTTCTTGGCGCGCAGCGCAGTACCCCACCACACTATTGTTGAGCACTCCTCCAAAATACCGGCGGGTAATCACCCTCGCAGAGCCCCCTAGTCGGCTGGGCGCGCTCTGACTACGAGAAAGCCCGCTCTAGGGCTCACGCCCGGCACAGGGGCTTCTAGAGCTTCCGGCGAGCCCGGTGGCGCGTGCAGCGTAGATACCGCTGCCTCGACGGCGAAGCCGGCTGCTTCGAGCATGCCGACCAGCTCGCTGAACGCGTAGAACCTCGCGTAGGAGTAAAACCTGTGCCCAGACCTCCCGAGCTGCGAGTAGTACGCGCCCCAGGGGCTTTCGCGAGGCACGATCGCGACTACCAGCCTGCCGCCCCTCCTCAGCACTCTCCGCGACTCCCTAAGGGCAATTAAGGGGTCTTCCAGGAAGCACAGCGTAATAATGATGAAGACCCCGCCAAAGCTCTCATCTCTAAAGGGTAGTTCCTCGGCTCGGCCGAGGACCGCGAAAACGCCCCTCTTAGCCGCGAGCTCCAGCAGCTTCTCCGAGGCATCAAGCCCCACGTCTATTCCGAGCGGGGCAGCAAACCTGCCACTACCCACGCCCACTTCGAGCCAGGGCCTTGGCACGCCCCTGCTCGCCACTTCAACTGCCCAGAGCTCGCTCTGGTAAATCCCGGGGTGCTTGTCGTACCACGCATCGTACTCCAGCCAGTACCTGTCAAAGGGCTCTACAGCCATGGACTCCACGCAGAGGCCTGGCGGCGCCTGGGCTTGCTAAACGACGGGCCTCGCGGCGTATACTGTCCTGTCGGGTATTCCGGCCTCCTTGAACGCCCTTGCCCTGTTGACGCAGCTCTCGCACTTACCGCAGTGCACTTCCCCGCTGAGGTAGCAGCTCCAAGTCTCGTAGACGAGGTCTCCGACTAGGCTGTAGCACTCTGCTAGCAGCTCGTGCTTTCTGAGGCCCTCTCTGCTGGGGCTCCAGACCTCCACGCCCCTCTCTCCCCTGAAGTGGCAAATGCCGAAGGCGGCCTGGAGGACCTCTATGCACTCAGGCGAGCAGTCTGGGTATAGTGGCTCCCACGTGTCTTCCCGCGGCTTCACGTCGCTGTACTGCGCGCCAAAGACCACGTAGACCCTCCCCCCAACCGCGGACTTCACAGTGTACGCGTAGGCAGCGGCTACTGAGAGCATTACCACGTTTCTGAGGGGCACTACGACGCTCGGAGCGTACTCCTCCTCAACCCCGACCGACTCGTCAACGAGCTGGGTTCCCCTCCAGAGATCCTTCATGAAGGATACGTCGAGGATCTTGTGCTCGAGCACCCTGCCCCAGTTCCTCTCCGCTGCAATGCGCGAGACCCTTTCAACAAGCCTCTTCGCCACTTCGAGCTCCCTGAAGCCCTTCTGCCCGTAGTTGAACGATAGCACGTGCGCGTCGCAGCCCCTCGAAAGCCACTTAACGAGGTAGCAGAAGCTGTCAGGGCCCCCGCTCACCACGGCAACAACTCTGCAGGGCCTAGTGATAGTGGGCACCTGCGGCTTCACGACTAGCACCACCCAGCCACTCTAGCGCAATGGCGAGGCAGCTAAAATAAGGCGTGCCTCAAAGCCCCCGAGCACGCTTGCACGAGCCCGCCGATCAAAGACTCGCCGGTAGAATGCGTCACTGGGGGTGCATGCTGGGCTCTTCTGCCTTCAAAAGCATTTAAGCTTGTGCCTCTTTTTACCCACTCATGTAGAGGGTGACCACGTAAATGAGCACTCCAAGTACTGACGTAAAGAAAACCGAGCGGGCGTTCATGGCTATTGTCGCCGTGATATGGATAATGCTGTCTCTGGGGCTAGTATTTGCGAACAGACCTGATGTTCGCGTTGCTGGCATACCACTGCTGTGGTTCTGGGTTCTGCTGTGGGTGATAGTAGTGCCAGTAGTGCTGAGCATAGCATACTACGTGCTGGAGGTGAGGGTTAAGTGATCGAGGCCGTTATAGCCTCGTCGATAATATTCGCGGTACTAGCCATAGCGTTGGTAATCGGCGTACTGGCCTACAAGCTGAGAGTTAAGGAACTGAGAACAGACACGTATGCCGTTGCTGGGAGAGCGCTTGGATTCCTGGTCGCGTTTCTCAACATGGCTGCTGTCATTTACAGCGGGTTTGCGTTTCTCGGAGCTGCGGGCTGGGCGTACGCGTTTGGAGCACCGGTCTTGTACATCTGGATATACGGCGCGCTAGCATACACATTTGCATTCTTCTTTGCTCCAAGAATATGGAGCGTAGCCAAGGAAAGGGGGTTCTACACGCAGGCAGACTTCTTTATGTGGAGGTATGGTAGCAAGCTATTAATGATCCTCGTAGCCTTAGTAGGCATAGCCTTCAACATACCCTATGGGCAGCTCCAAATACTAACTGCCAAGTACGTCCTCGACCTATCTACCTACGGGGCTCTGCCAACTCTACACATAGCCGTCGTATCCTTCGTGCTCACCATGATCTACGTCTTCTTGGGAGGTATGGTGAGCGTTGCAATCACAAACGTGTTCCTCGGAGCAATAATGCTGGCGGCGATGATTGGTGGCGGCGTAGCACTAATAGCGTACTACTTCGGGGGCTTGCCGGGGCTCTTCCAAGCAGTCGAGTCTGTGTCGCCTAAGCACGCGTATTTATGGGCTGCCACAGGCAGGAACTCTGTTCAGTGGGTCATAACAGCAGCAGTCGGCTGTGGACTCGGGTTCTGGTGCTGGCCTCAGCTTGCTCAAACAGTATTCCCAGCCAAGGATCCCAAGACGCTGCGGAGAAGCATCACGATGACTTCTTGGTATCACCTCGGAATAATCACGGCATCTCTAACCGGGTTAGTAGCACTGGGAGCGGGCTTTAAGCTGAAAGTCGCCGACCACGCGTTCCTAGCTGCTGTGAAAGAAACCTTTGGACCGGTAGCCCTTGGCCTAATAGGCGCGGCAGGTATTTCAGCCGCGCTTTCAACAGCTGCTGGCATACTACTAACGCAGTCAGTGCTCTTGGCGAGAAACATTTATCAGGGCTGGCTAAAGCCCACGGCCACAGACAAGGAAGTAGTGCTGGTGAGCAGAATAGGCGTAGTGATATTCGCAGTTATCAGCGTAATACTGGCATACACTACGCCAGCATACCTCGTCTACCTGCTGCTAATTGGGTACACCGGGATAACCCAGCTCTTCCCAGGCTGGGTGCTAGGCACTATATACAAGTGGATAACCAGGGAGGGAGTGCTAGCAGGCCTCGTAGCAGGCCTAGTTGTAGGCATATTAACAGCCTTCGTGTGGCCAGACTACCTCGGCGTGCACTCGATTATCTGGGGACTAGTGTTCAACCTTCCAATAACCATTATAGTGTCCAAGTTGACTTACAAGGGCGAGGTGCCTAAGGCTTGAATGGTGCAGGTGTCGCCCAAAGAGACGTCGAGTGGGGCTTGAAAGTACTCAAAGACATGGTGGCAATACCGACAGTTAACCCGCCTGGAGAGCACTACAGAGAGTTCGCGGGCTATGCCAGGGAGGTCTTGGAGTCTCTGGGCCTCGAAGCGAGAGTCGTAGAAGTCCCGGCGAGCTACGTGGAGAAGTACTACCCAGACTACGCCAAGTACCCGCGCTACGTGGTGTACGGCAGGTACGGCGAGGGCAGGCCGGTGCTGCACTTCAACGGGCACTACGACGTCGTGCCTCCGGGAAGCGGCTGGACCAAGAAGCCCTTCGAGCCCGTAGTGGAGGGCGAGAAGCTCTACGGGAGGGGCTCGAGCGACATGAAGGGGGGCATAGCAGCCTTCCTGGTAGCGCTGAAGTCCCTCATCGAGTCCCGGAGGCCCATTAGGGGCAGCGTGGAAGTCGCCCTAGTGCCGGACGAGGAGATCGGGGGCGAGACCGGAACGGGCTACGTAGTGAGAGAGCTCAAGGCGAGGCCAGACTACGTCGTCATAGGAGAGCCCAGTGGAAGCGAGACCGTGTGGATTGGGCACAAGGGAGCCGTGTGGGCCCTCGTAGAGGTCTACGGGAGGCAGGCCCACGGCTCGACTCCCTGGCTCGGCGTAAACGCCTTCGAGTACATGGTCAGGCTCGCCCACAGGCTCATGACAGAGTATGTGCCACTACTGGACTTCAGGAAGAGCGCGTACGAGTACGACGACCCGAGAGGCGCAAAGCCTACTGTAAACATAGGCGGGGAAGTCAGGGGCGGCGTCAAGGTCAACGTCGTGCCGGGCTACATGGCCTTCTCAATAGACAGGAGGGTGACGCCAGACGAGAGGCTGGAAGAAGCCGAGAAGGAGCTAGTGGAGTTCATTAAGAAGGCCTCCGAGGGGTTCGGAGAAGTCAGGGTGGAAGTCAAGATCACCAACAGGCTTCCACCGGCACTAACAGACCCGGGCTCTCCCTTCGTCAAGGCTGTGCGAGAAGCAGCCGCCAGAGTCCTCGGAAAGGAGCCCAGGCTAACGGTGTGCCTCGGAGGCCTAGACATGAGGTTCTACACCGAGGTAGGCATACCCACAGTCACCTACGGCCCAGGGCTGCTGGGAGTAGCCCACGTAGCAGACGAGTACCTGCCCCTGAGCGAGCTCGAGAAGATGTCCCGGGTATACTACGCCATAGTAGAAAAGCTGCTAGCAGGCACCTAGCGCGGCTCTTTCAGCTCCCTAAATCCACACTTCTTTTTCTCGCCCACCCCCTCCTGCGTCACGCGGGCACTGATTGCCAAACCACGCTGCTCAATGGGCTTCCATACCGGGCTTCTGGGCTTGCTGTGTACTCATTAGCACTTCTTCTACATTGAGGTAGACGTCAACTGCACAAAAGGCTCGGGGTGGTAGCGGCGCACGCGGATCTTCCAGGCTTCTACTGTTGGTGCTCTCCAACGTAGATGCATTGCAGGTTTTCTTGCTTGGCTACTTCGATGAGCTTTTTGTCTCCCGTTAAGAACTTGCTACTGCCAATCATTTTAGCAGATGCTATTTGCAGTGCATCTGCCACGTATATGTGGTGCTTAAACACTAGCTGTATAGAGCTCTTTATTAATGCTGGGGTTATCCCAACGACTTTTAGCTTTTGGAGCCTACTCAGAGTCTTCACTTCTCTTAGCATGTTCTTCATAAGTTCCCTCGCGTCGAGCCCCAAGACTCTGCTATACTTGTCAAATACCACAGCTGCCTCAGCAATATTCCAGTACGAAAATGCCAGCACTAGTGCACCTCTATAAGCACTTTTAAACACCTCGTCTACTACTTCACTACCAGGCTCAGTCACGTACCTCTTGACTACGGCGCTTGTATCGAGGTAGTACACTTCACTACTCACTGAAGAGCACCTGCCCGCTCATCTCTTAGTTTCCTAACTATGCTTGCTGCATCTAGCCCCCGAGGCCTGGCGGAAACGACCTCCTGGTAGAGCACGGGCTCTAGCTCGCCAAGTCCTAGATCCCCAGATAGCTTCGTGATCCAGCTCTCTAGTGCTAGAAACTCGAGGTATTCTTCAACCAGGCTACTCAGCGTCTTTCCCTCGCTTAAGGCAATTCTCTTGGCCTCCTCGAGAAGGTCCCTCCTCACACTCAGCGTCAGCTTCTTCTTAGGCATGATTTCATACCCATGCACTCTACACGATATACGTACGAGAGTATGAGAGTAGAGTATATAATGCTTTCGTAACCGCTCTCACACTTGTGCATGCTCACGTGTTAGCCTCTACTAAGGGCACACCTCGAAAGCTCGAAGCAGCTCCTTCACGGTGCCAGCTGCCGGCCGCGCTACTCAACGAGCTTCCGCGCCAGGCCCCTAAGCTCGCTGTACACCCCCAGTACTTCCTCCACGTCTAGGCTTGTTGGCTCGTAGTCGGGGTCGTACCTCGTCTTGTTCCTGAGCTCCAGGGCCCTGTACAGCTTTGCCACGAGGTCTCTGGGCACCCCTCCTGCTACTACGTAGATTTCGCCAAACTTGTGCACGTAGCCTCCATGAGTTCTGGGGAGGGGGTGCCCAGATGCGATTATCAGCGCCTTGAGCAGCAGTTCCACGGCATTTTGCCCGAGGTCTATGGCGGCCCTGTACATGAGCATTTCTCTGCACTTCAGCGCGTAGTTGTAGTACTCGTCGGCGAGCTTCAGTAGCTTCCTAGAGGCCTCTTCCTCGACTCCGGGGTTGCTGTAGAGCACCTTGCCGTACTTCTCGACTTCATACATCAGGGGGTTGTCTAGGCCCCTGGACTTGTACTCTTCCAGGCTCATTGTAATGTACTCCACGCTCTCGTTGAACTCTAAGCCGGCTTCAAACGCTATCTCCGCCAGCTCCCTGCGCGCTTCCTCGAGAGGCCCGCTCACGACGACGTGCACGTCCACATCGCTCTCCTCGCCTGCAACGCCCTTGGCGACGCTGCCGAAAAGTACTACCTTGTAGACCCTGTCGCCGAGCCTTTCCACAACCCTCCTCGCAAACCACTCGGCGCACTCGAGCTTCTTCTTTAAAGAGCTCACGCCAGCCCCACCCTAGCTCAGTGTTCTCGCTCGAAGCTCATAAGCCCCAGCCTCTAGCTTGCTCAACTCGGGGCCTGCTCGGATCTGAGAGAGGCGCGAACACGCTCCAAGCTACTTCTTAATTCCCCCTTGACCCCGCCTGCTAGGGCGCGATGCGCGTTGAGGGCCTTCCTCGCGGCTTCTCGCAGCCCATTGCGGCTCAGGGCTCAGCGTCTGCGTACGAGCGCGCACCTCGCTGGAATCGACTGCTTGGGCTTTTCTGTGAATGGGAGGGCATCGCTTCAACGGGAAGCCCGCAAACCCCCCAACCCGAAGACCGAATATGACGCAAGAGGGTTGCCGAGCGTACTTAATCCCAGCCTGCAGGCGTACCCGTGGGGTTACCAGGTGGTATTCTAGTGGAATTTGGTTTTCCGTCTCAATTTAGCCTTAATACTTGGTTCAAATCTAAATTGAGAGACGTGGCCTCAGCTTTTGCAACCCCTATAGCTGCTTTCCCGGAGGACTTCTCGCGTGAGGTGTGCAGGTGGCCGCAGACTCGCGGTCTGAGGCGCGGAAGCGGTTGGATGTAGTTGGCGTTCTCAAGGGCGTTGACTGGAGGGGGCTTGGCGTTGAGCTAGTGGTTCTCCACGGGTCCGCCCTTAGGAGCGAGGCCCCCAGAGACCTGGACCTCGTGGCTATTCTGCGCGAGGGCGTTGACGAGGACGAGGTCGCCTTGAGGGTCATGGAGCTCGCCGAGGAGCTGCTCGGGCTTGAGGCCGACTTGTACGTGGTCAAGGACCCCGGGGAGGCCAACTGCTTCCTGCTCTGGGAGGCGCTCAGCCACGGCGTAATAGTTTACCAGGAGCCGGCTGGCAGGGAGAAGCTCGTGAGGGCCATAAACATGTGCTACGACTTCATGCTATCGCGCGAGAAGCTCGGCTACACCGAGACTCTGGTTAAGCGGGTTGCAAAGAATGCTGCATAAAAGGCTCCTAGAACTAGTAGCTGCGCACACGGACTTCCTAGAGAAGATTAGAGAGAGGAGAGTCAACTGGAACGATGTCTTCGAGCTCTACGCAGTCCTGCACGCGCTCCAAGTACACGCTCAGGCAGTCATAGACTACCTCCTGCACACGTGCGCGGCCGTGGGCATACCCTCGGAAACGCCCATTAGGTGCATAGAGGAGTTGAAGAGGAGAGGGTTGATTCAGGCCGAAGATGCCGAGTTCCTGAAGAGAGTCGTGAGGTTCAGGAACGTGCTGGTGCACGAGTACACCTCGATAGATGTAGAGCGCGTTAAGAAGGCTATGGAGACAAGGGGGTATGTGAGAGTGCTCGATATCGTGAGAGAGCTGCACAAGAAGCTTGAAGAGCGCGGACTGCTGGACCCCTAATTCCCAGCACGTGCCTGCCCAGGAATCCGCTGCAAACACGACCGCGGTCACGTAGCTCGAGAGCAGCGGCAGAGCACGCTGCCAACACGTGTGCTGTAGTTGAGGAGCTGCACTTAGTAGCGAGGCCGGGCCCAGCGCATTTGGCTTGAACAGCCCACGGGCCGCGGGCGAAGACCTTGCATGAAACCGCCCCGTTCCAGCAGTGAAGAGGGCTCCGCGGCTCTGTAAGCCCCCCTTTCAGCAAAGTTCTCAACAAAACCCCCTTTCTTAAAAACCTTCGATCGCGCCTCTCTTGCTGGTGGCATCTGTGAGGGCCGTCGGCTACTTGCGCGTATCCCAGGCGGACGAGAACATTGAGAACCAGAAGCTCAAGATACTCGAGTTCGCGAAGTCCAAGGGGCTCGACGTCGTGGGCTTCTTTGCAGACGTGGACGTCAGCGGAACCGTGCCCCCGAGGGAGAGGCCGCAGTACAGCGCCATGCTCCAGTTCTGCAGGCTCAGCGGGATAAGGACCATTGTCTTCTACGACTTGAGCAGGCTCGCTAGGAGCGTGGAGGAGGGGCTCGAGGAGCTCAAGAGGCTGGCAGACGAGGGCTTCCAGTTCTACTTCGCGGGAATGGACTTCCTCAACTACGACATAGACCCCCTGCTCAAGAAGAAGATCATCATGGACTTCCTGTGGTTCGCCGAGCTCTACGTGGAGGACGTGAAGAGGAGGACCAGAGTGGCTCTCGAGAGGCTGCGGAGGGAGGGGAGGGTGTTCCACAGACCGAGCCTCCTCCACTACGTCGCGCTCTACTTGTCTGGCAAGAGCAGCGTGAGGGAGCTGACGAGGCAGGACCTGGAGAGGGCCGCGAACTACATCAGGGCCAAGTACTGGCACCTCCTCCAGTACGCGCCCTACACCAAGCTAATGGAGGCCTTCTTCAGGGACTTCGAGGGCATGTACATCAAGCACCCAAAAGCCCCGAGGTCTTACAGGGCCTTCTTGTCAATGGTGAAGAAGGTCTTGAACGCGGGGGCCTCCAGCCCTGCTACGTGACCACCGACAAGCCGGACCGCGCCGCGGAAGGACCCTCGCGAGCAGCCCCACTCGCCTCCTCATGAGCGCTGGCCAGAGAAAGTACTGCGTAATAGGCTATCTCGAAGGAACTCGAATCAGCCACATCGCCAACCAAGCCTAGAACGCAAAGAGGGCTCGCCGGAGCGCGCTCTTAATTAATTCCCCTTTTTGACAAAATTGCAAGAGAGGTGGGGGGGTTGTGGAAGTAGGGGTCCTCGTAGGCGCAGTAGGCACTATTGCAGCGGTAGTGGCATCTGCTGCCAGCATGGCTTACTGGCTTGGCAAAAGGCTTGCTGAAGTGGATGAAAGGCTCAGGCGAGTTGATGAAAGAGTTAGCAGGCTTGAAAAGGCTTTTACACAGTTTTCAGACCTCTTAGCGCTGCTGCTCAGCGGCAAGGGCTTGCTCACGCAGAGCGAGCTGCTCCTCTTGAGGGGCGTTACCAGGGCCCTACTGCCCTCTCCAAGCTCCAAGTACTACACGAGGGAAGTTTACGAGAAGCTCAAGCAGCTGCTCGAAAAGAACCCAGAGGACTACACAATGGCTGATGTCGAGGAGCTCTTCAAGGCAGCGGAGCTCGTAGAAAAGGAGGGCTTCGAGAGTGGTAGAGAAGACCTCAAAGACTATGCGTGGAGGCTCAGGTTTTACGCAATGCTGGTCAGGGCAGTCTACATATACCCGAAGATAGCGAGGGCCTACGGCGAGAAGCCGGCTTAGCAAAGCAGGCGCGCAGCGCCGGCCGATCTGTGCGAGTAGTTCTTCAATTGCCCCCGCGCCGCTCAACTCATATAACTGCCGGGAGGCCGCTCTTCTACCTGTGGTGGCCTGCATTGGCCCTATTGAGGGTTGTTTCGTGCTCCGAGGGCCTTGGTAACTACGTCCTCGAGCCCATCGTGGCTGCGAGGAGGAGGGTCTACGTCTCCTCTCCCTGGCTCTCGGAGGAGTTCGCCGAGCTGCTGCTCAGGAAGAGCCGGGAGGGCGTTGAAGTGAGGCTCGTCACGACGCTCGACAGGCCCCCATACCACGCCAGGGCCCTCGCGAGGCTCTTGGTGGCCGAGCGAGTCGTCCTCAGGCCCGGCAGGCCCATCCTACTCGGGCTCGGCCTCGCTCTGCTCGTAGCGGGGGCTCCGCTGGCGCTGGCAAGCCCTGCTCTCGCCCTAATCGCAGTAGTGGGCCTCGCACTCGTGCTCAGGAGCCTGCCGAGGCGCGGTGTGAGGGTTTCTACGCCGCTGGGAAGCGGGCTCGTGGTCACGAAGGCCCCCGTCCACGCCAAGCTAATCGTGGCCGACGGGCTCGTGGGCGTGGGCTCGGTGAACTTGACCAGGGCGGGGGTCTACGGCAACGTAGAGTGCTTCGCGTGGATAGAGGCGAGCGAGGAGGAGGCCGAGAGGCTGTGGAGGCCCATAGAAGAAGCAGCGGCGAAGAGCGCTGTTCCGCTCAGCGAAGTACACAAGGCAGTTGCCAAGTGGACTGCACAGAAGCGCAAGTAAGAGCCCCTGCACGAGATAGGGGCAGGGCGTGTAGCCGACCGGCTCCTCGTACCCTCTGCGAGCACTCCTCGCGAAGGCGCACCGGCAGCAGCCTCGGCGTCTAGTGCTGCATTCGAGTCAGCGGCGCGAGCACAGCGCTACCGCTCTCTCCCCGGGTCTAAGCCCCTTCCCTGGCGCCCTCTACTGCTACTCGCAGTTGCCCACACCCGCATGATTGGAGCTCTCAGCGCATCGTGGAGCGGGCCTGCTACTGCAAGCCTGAACGAGTAGAGGTCCGCGGTGGCTGGGGGCCGTGGAGAATCACTACATACATCGCATCATATAATCATTATTTAGGATCTTGTTGCGAGGAGTTTGCTCGTAGGCGGCTTTGCATGGTTGACTTGCTGACTATACTGTCTGCTGTCGGCGGCTTAGGCGGGTTTGCCACTATAGTTGCAGTTACCTACTGGCTCGGCAGGAAGTTCTCTGAAGTAGATGCAAGGTTCGAGCTATTCGAGGAGAGGTTCAAGTTGATTGATGAGAGGTTTAAGCGGGTAGACGAGAGGTTCGACCTGCTCGAGCGGAGAATTGAGAGGCTGGCCAGCGCCTTTACCTCCTACCAGGAGTTCTTCGTAGAGTTCCTCTCGAGAGAGGGCGTTATTAAGAGCGGCGATCGAGAGCTGCTAGTCAACGAGGCTAGGAGAATAGTGAAGCTCGCCCTGGCAAACCCGCTAACGAAGGAGGAGTGGGAGAAGCTAAAGGCGTACCTCGACAAGAGCGAGAGAGACGAGCTGACGCCTGAAGAAGCAGACGAGTTCCTGGAGCTCGCGAGGAGGGTTGCGTGGGAGTACGGGGAGAGGCCTGAGGCTTGGAAGCTGCACATATACGCGACAATAACGAGGGCTCTAGTTCGAAAGAAGTGGGCAGAGAAGAAGCAGGAAGCGCAGGCAGCAGCGCAAAGGCAGCAGTAAAATGCTCCAAGCCGAATCCTCAAATTCTAGCGTAGGTGAAAGGAGGTTAACGGCGCTCCTTCCTATAGCATGGGCGTTCGATCTAGCGGCTGTCAATCCCATGCTTATTGAAGCTAGAACGCTTCATTTTGAAAAAGGCCTAGCAACAGCAGAATTGCGAAGACAGTGATGTTCATTGTCGGCTGAAGGCCGGGGATTTATGAGGGGCGCTCGGCTGATTGATTTCAATAGCCTCGTAGCACGGGCCTGGTAAAAAGAGGCGTTGCCGAACAGTGCGTGGGGTTAGCGCGGAGGTTAGCGCGGCTCTGCTCCCCCCTTTCTGCTGCCTGTTTCAGTGCACTTCTTTACGATCTTGTCTGCCATCTCCTTGTACTTGAGGCGCTCCTCGAGCGTTCTAACGCCCTCCTCGTCTACATCTACGTCGCTTAACCAACCCCCTGCACTTTGTAGATGCACGTTAACGCATCGAGGTTGAGGAGGCCCCACTTTTAGGTATCGCTGGCACCACAGCTTACCTCGCTGCTATAATCCCAGTTGATACGCTAGCTCTAGCTGAAGGTGCTAGATTGGCTCTTAGCATGTGGGGGGCGGCTTTATTGCATAAAAGGGGATCTCGCTCCTTGTTCCTAGTAAGCTTACATATGGGTTCGATGGCTACTTAGAAGGTGTAAGAGCTGGATGGAGATTTTATTCGAGCTAGAACCCGTTAGTAAGCGCGAGAAACTGGTTGAGAGAGTCAGAGCTCTAACGGGGCTGGTGGACTGGGTTGATGTACCAGATTCGCCAATGGGCGTATTCAGGTTCTCTTCACCAATAGTAAGCTGCATTGTGAAGAGCCTAGAGCCGGAGCTCGGAGTGGTAGCTCACCTCAGGGTGGTGGATGTGAGTCGCGTAGCCTTAGAGGCTATAGTCAAGGGCCTGGAAATGTGTGGTGTTGAGAGAGTGGTCTTCGTTAGAGGCGATGTCGTAGCTGGTTCAAGCATAGTTAGGGATGTGGAGCCTGAAGAAGCCGTGGAGATCACTAGAACTACAACTAGACTCCAGCCGGGTTTAACCATTAGCCTGAGGAGGAGTGTGAGCGAGATAGAAGAGAGGTTGAAGATCGGAGCCCCCTTCTACTTGGTACTCAACCTCAATAAAAGCAATATTGACAAAATGGAGGCCGTTAGCAAGATAGCTAGAAGGCTCGGCGTCAAGCTATACCCCTACGTAGTGCTGCTAACGGAGGGCAATAGGGATAGAGTACTGAGCTTAATGGAGAAGTGGAAGCTGCTGGAACCTGGAGAAGCCCTAGAGGTCGTAAGCTACAGTATTGGTAATGGCCTAGCAGATGGAATCATAGTATCATCGCCAGCTGACTTCAAGGGGGGATTGAGGTTCGTCGAAGAGCTTAGGAAGAGGCTGTGATGAGAGAGAAGCTTGAGAGGCACATTAATGGAACTAGCGGAATCCAGGGCGGCTTTACCACCACACGGCAGGGTTCCTAGCTTTAAGGGCGCTGATGTAGCTGCCAGCTTGCTCGCAGGAATTCCTGAGTAGAGGGGGCTAGGATTGCCTAAGCCAACCCTGATACCTCCCAGCAATGGATTAAATTGAGAGCTCTAGTGGAGGGTGAAGAACTTTTAACGCCTACCCTAGGCTTAGAGAGGGCTTCGCGCTACGAGATAGCAAGGGGGTTACACAATAAAACCCCAGCCATGGAGCGCCTTAGAGCTTGAACTCGAGCCTCCGAGCTTGAAGACCCCCTAGGGCTTGAGCAGGCTGCCCCTCCGCTGGAGATCCAGGTCTATTAGAATTTGCATCATAAGACGCGGAGATTTCAGCTTACCCGTACTACTGGAAGCAGTCGATATGGCCGCGGGGATTACTGGGTATAAAAGCTTTATGTCTTTAATCACGTACTTAAGTGGCTGGCATGAGGGTCTGGGCTTCACCGTTAGGCGGCTACCCTAGGAGTAGGGTTGTTAGGAGGGCTTTGAGGGACTACGAGAGGGGGCTTCTAAGTTATGGTGAGCTTGAGAGGGTTATTGGCGAGTCTTCGGCCCTCATTATAGGTGCCCAGCTCTCCTCGGGCATGGCCTACGTTGTTGACGGCATGCTAGACTGGCACGACATATTCAGGCCCTTTGTTGAGTCGTGGCGCAATGTGACTGCCACTGGTCTACTGAGGTACTTTGACAACAACTTCTTCTACAGAATACCACACTTTATAGGCGAGCCCGAGGCCACGAAGCTGGTATGGGCTCCTAGGGTTAGGAAGTACGCTCAGCTCGTTGAACCAGCTGGTTTAAAGGTGGTGGTGCCGGGTCCCGTAACCTTTGCCTTAATGTCTTCTAGGGGTTTTGAGAGCACGGTAGAGGAGCTGGCAAGCGCCATAGCCAAGCTACTCGCGAACGAGGTCAAATACGCTGTTGAAGCCGGAGCCTCAATGGTTCAAATTGACGAACCCATACTAGCGGATCCCGATGCTAGTAGAGATGACGCCCTCCTAGCCGTAGAGCTTGCGAACTTGATTGCAAAAGCCGCTGGAGGGGCCAAGACTGTTCTAGCCCTGTACTTCGACGTCCCGAGACCAGACATCTACGACGCGCTATTAAACGCCAAGGTTAACTGCATATCCCTAGACATCGTGGACGCTCCTGGAAGGGCTTTGAAGCTTGTTGAGTCTAAGGGGTTCGGCGGCCATTGCGGGGTACTGGGCCTTATAAACTCGAGAACCATATACGACGACCCCCTAGTCGAGCTAGAGGAGCTTGCTTCGAAGCTGGCTAAGCTTAGTGGCGGCGACGAGCTCGGGATCACGACAACGACGTGGCTTGATTTAATACCATTCAAGTATAGCCTCAAGAAAACACGTCTATTAGGCTTGCTAACCTCGAGATTAGCTGAGAAATTTGGGTGGGAGCTCGTGGAAGGTGGTGAGGTGTGACGAGCTACGATGTACCCAGGAAGTTCCCTACAACTGTTGTAGGCAGCTACCCTAAGATGCCGGTGGCGCTAGAGGCTATAAAGAAGAGGAAGTCGGGGGAGATAAGCGAAGAAGAGTTCAACAACATTGTTAAGAGTGCCGTGAGGGAGGTAGTAGGAGACTACCTGTGGGCTGGTGTTGACATAATAAGTGATGGAGAGCAGGCGAGAGAGGACATGGTCGTATACTTCGCTGAGAGGTTTAAAGGCTACAGTATAGGGGATTGGGTCAGGGTATTTGATAACGAGTACTTCAGGAAACCAGTTGTAGTAGGGAGGGTTGAGTGGGCTAAGCCGATAACAGTAGAGCTCTGGGAGTACGCTTCTAGCATTTCGCAGGGGAGGCCTGTCAAGGCCATACTGACGGGCCCGTACACGATGGCCGAGTGGAGCTTCGACCTGCACTACAAGGACAGGAGAGAGCTAGTCCTAGACCTGGCTAGAGCTATAAGGAGGGAGGTCGAAGAGCTCGTAGCCAGAGGAGCTAAGTACGTGCAGATCGACGAACCAGCACTCTCGACGAGGCCGTGGAGAGAGGATGCTGAGCTGTTAAAGGAGGCCCTCGAGGTAATATTCAAGGGCATAGACGCCAAGAGAATAGTGCACATATGCTTTGGGAGGATCGAGAGGATACTACCATACATACTGGACTACCCCGTTGACCAGTTTGACTTCGAGATGAAGAACAGCAACTTCAGGCTTCTACCCTACCTCAAGGAGTACGGCTTCAACAAGGAGATCGGCTACGGCGTCGTCGACGTTCACAGCCTCAGGGTTGAGAGCGTTAAGGAGATCAAGGAGGCCATAGATAAGCTAATGAAAATGGACATAGTCGGGCCCGAGAAGGTGTACGTGGACCCGGACTGCGGTTTAAAGAGGCTCCCCAGAGACGTAGCCAGAGCCAAGCTCAGGAACATGGTTGAAGCAGCCAGGCTAGCCAGGGAGGAGTGGTAGTAGGCGAAGTAGTACTGCGGAGTTGGGGCTTTAACCTCGCTAGCACTCGACGTGCCAGAGCTCCGCTAGGGTGGTCGACAGCTAAGGACTCCATCTCGTAGCCCAAGGTTTTAAGGGCGACCCAACGTTGCTGCCCGATGCGCATGCCAGTGAGCCGTTCGCCAAGCCTCTGTACTCGAGCATGGGGCGGCCCCGCTCTTTCAAGGTGGTGTGAGAGCTCAGCGCGGATGGGCCTCGATCCAGGGATAGGTCTTGCTTATGCGGTATCCCAGTCTCCTGTACACTCTTATAGCAGGCTCGTTAGCAGACTCTACGTGTAGTGATGCTATTGCACCGGAGGCCACGGCTTCTCTCGTTATAGCTGATGTCACCGCCTTGGCGTACCCCCTCCCCCTGTACTCGGGCCTCGTGTACACGTCCCCTATTACGTGGATCTCTTGTAGCGCTACGTACCTGGAAGCCGTCGACACCAGTTTGCCATCGATTATGACCCCGTAGTACCTCCTCT
>JBMFML010000015.1:0-24506 GCA_049970695.1 Desulfurococcaceae archaeon | reverse complement strand
GCCAACAGTGCTTAAAGGAGAGTCCCTTGCTAAGGCTCACGGCGGTTTGCTAACACAGTTCGGTAGGCTATACGTAGAGAGCGGGGAGATTGCAAAAGAGGCTGGCAGGGCTTTACACGAGGCCCTCATGCTTAGAAACAGGGCTAAATATAACCCGAGAGCGCAGCTGAGGAGAGAAGAAGCAGAAAGAGTCATAAAACTCGCAGAGACCTTACTAAAGTACTTCAAGGCAAGGGTAGAAAGCTCGTCGAAATAAGCTGAGGCTTTAGCCCCAGCGCGCTTAAACACTCTCGCAGGCTTGCGGAGTCCTTACGTAGTAAACCGGCTCGCGAGAGCCCTATGTAGGCTAAAGACCTCGGTGGCTTTATGCTTATACCCGTGGCTTCCTAGCAGAGTCTCGGGGGCGTGTAGCGGTGACGTGTAGGCACATTCTCGTGTCAGTAGCGCTGGCGCTGGCCGTGCTAGCCTACGTGCTTGTCTCGGCTTATGCACCGCGCCCTCTACAGGTAAGTCGAGTTGTCTTCACTACTGAGGGAGAGGTCTTTTTGCCTCTGCCGAGGCCCATCAGCAGGGTGAGTGTTGAAGAGGCGATTTTGCTAAGGCGCAGCATTAGGGACTACACCGAGGACCCCGTGGCACTCGAGCACCTAGCACTCATATTGTGGGCTGCCTACGGAATTACAGAGCCGCGCCTCGGCTTCAGAGCCGTGCCCAGCGCTGGGGCCACGTACCCCCTAGAAGTCTACGTCGTGGTTGGCGAGAGGGGGGTGAGGTCGGGCGGCACCTACCTTCCCGCGGGCGTTTACAAGTACGACCCTTACACCCACTCCATCAGCTTGGTCAAGGAGGGCGACTCCAGGAGGGAGCTAGCCGCCGAGGCAGCCCTCGGCCAGCCCTGGGTCGAGGAGGCCCCTGTCAGCATAGTAGTGTTTGCCGTCTTCGAGAGGACTACGAGGGTCTACGGCGAGCGGGGCCGCGTCCGCTACGTTCCAATGGAAGTAGGGCACCTCGGCCAAAACGTCTACCTCGTGGCTACGGCGCTCGGCTATGGCTGCGTAGTCGTAGGCGCTTTCTACGACGATAGAGTCAAGGCGGTAGTTGGCGCTGGCGCGGGCGAAGAGCCAATGTACATAATACCCATCGGAGTTCCCGCTAGAAGGCACTACGTGGCCTTCGAGGACGTGTGGAACTACATCATTTCGAAGAGAACGGGGGCTTAGACCCCCAGGGATTTTAAAGCCTACCAGTGCTTAGCGTACTTTCGACTGCGAGGGCTGGCGGAAGTTGAGGCACAAGCTGCTGAAGCTAGCCCTCGTAATTGTGGAGGTAACTAGTGTTCCACTACTAGTCGTTGCACTGGTATACGCCTTGACTGGCTACGAGCTCCTCTCGCCAATTGGGCTAATACCGCGGGCTAGGCTCGTTCACACCGATGCCCTGCTGAGGGTGCTTGCAATCTCCCTCGGGCTACTGCACTCTTACGCGGGTCTCGTCCTGCTAATAGCCAGGAGAGTGCGCTCGGCGATGGCCTCGAAAGTACTGTTCATTCTTGCTACGCTAGCAGTAGTCGTGCTTGCAGCAGTGTTCGTGGTGCTCGAGCTCTCATACCAGCTGGGAGCCCACCAGCCGGGAGCCCGCTTCAGGGGTTGCAAGGGCAGCTAGTAGGGTCTTGCAGCGCCCTCTCGCAATAAGGACTGGTCGTGGCTTAAAGCGCTTTATCGGCCACCATCTTCTCTAGCGTCTCGATGTAGCTCTTAATCTTTGGTGGCAGCCCCTTAACGTCAATGCTGACAAAGCCCCTAACCAGGATTCCAATAGCCTCATCTCTCGTGAAGCCCCTTGAAACCAGGTAGTATATCTCCTCCTCGGCTAGCTTTCCAATAGACGCCTCGTGTGTTAGCACAGCATTGGTGGAGCTGGACTCGAGCTCCGGCACCGCCTCGATCACAGCCGAGTCGGATAAGAGCAGCCCCCTGCACTCAATGTGCCCCTTCGCGCTGACGCCGCTACTAGCCGATATCCTCGCCCTGGTCACTACTTTCGAGGAGTCTCTCGCCACGACTCTCGAGACTATCTCGGCACTCGACTCGCTACCCTCTATTACTACTCCGCCTCCAACGTCTTGTACAGAGCCCCCGCGGCCGAGCAGCACAGAAGCGAGGAGGGCGTAGGCGCCAGACTTGAGCGTGACCATCGGGTACGTCTGCAGAGTTTTCACAGCGCTCATGTTGACGTAGTAAGACACGTACTTGCCGCCATCTGCAACGTAGACACCGGTCCTCGGCCTGACGTGCGTCACAGCATTCCAAGCGTGGACCATGACAAACCTGAGCTCAGCGTTCTCACCCACGTAGAACTCCGAGACGTCTATGTGGAGGCCTGCTGCTTCGGGGGCTAGCGTACAGCCCGTGTAAACTGTCGCCTGGGCGTTCTTCTCGAGTATTACTATGTTGTGCGGTGCTTGAAGCCCGCCGGTTAGGAACAAGCAGACCATTACTGGGTCCTCGACTCTCGAGTTCTCCTTGACTCTAATGAAGTAGCCTCCAGCGCCCTTCAGGGCCGCGAGGGCCGTGTACTTGTCGCTCGCCGGGTCCACGAGCCTCCACACGTACTCCTTGGCTTCATCCGGGTTTTCGTCAATGAAGTCCTCGAGCCTCTTGACTTCAACCCCTGGTAAGCGGCTCATGTACTTGAAGTACGCCTGGTCTAGCTGCACGTACTTAGCCCTGGCAGACGGCTCGAAGCCGACGGCTTCTCTAGCCACTTCCTCTGCTTCGGCTACTGCTTCCTCGCCCACGGGCTTGCCCACGAGGGGGGCCTTCAAGTAGGGCTCTATGTCCAGGTCTACTCCGTAAGGAGCTGGCTTGCTCAGGGCGCTCTTAGCCCGCTCGGCTATGGCTTCAAGCCAGCTCTTTGAAGCCGTGGCTGAACACCTCTTCAACTATTTCCCTGCCACCGCAGAGCCTTATAGACCCCTTAATCATCACGCAGACTTTTGTCGGCGGAACGTACCTCGCTATTAGGGCTGAGTGAGTAACGATTATGGCTGCCTTATGGGGCGACGACTCAATAAGCCTCTTAACGCCCCTGGCTATGACTGCTATGGAGTCTACGTCAACACCGCTGTCTGGCTCGTCTATTAAGGGCAGCTTGGGTCTCTGAGCGAGGAGCAGTGCTATCTCGGCCCTCTTCAGCTCTCCGCCAGAAAAGCCCTTTCCAAAGTCCCTGTTTACCAAGTGGTTTATTTCCATTTCGTTCACCAGCTCTTCGTGGTCGCACTCGTTCTTCTTGCAGAGAGTTCTCAGCAATCCCCCGAGCTTAACGCCAACGAGCTTCGGTGGTATTTGGTGAGCCAGCGTAATGCCGCGCGCCACTCTCTCCTCCATCGGCATGCCCGTTATGTCCACTCCTTCGTAGAGCACTCGGCCAGACACCACCTCGACGCCTGGGTAGCCCACTATGGCCTTTAGCAGCGTCGACTTGCCGCTCCCATTGGGTCCTAGGAGGAAGAAGACGTCGCCCTCCTCGATTTCAAAGCTCGCATCATCTACTACAAGCCTGCCACCAATCTTCGCCTTGAGATTGACCACGCTGAGAACGCTCAACTACGCGCACCTAGAGCTCTAAGCACAATTATAACTCTGTTAACATAAACTAGTTTCACCGGCTTAAAAGCCTTTGAGAATTCCCCTCGCTACTCTCCTTCTCCCGCTTCTCCCTCCTCCACTTCTACTAGGCCCATGGTTCTGTCGTGGAGGTCCGTTGCGAGAATGTCTAGTAGAGCTATCAGCATGAGCTCGTCTTCGGTGTTCTTGCTGGGCTTCTCTAGTAGCGCTATTGTTGTATTGATCACCGTGTTTACCAGCTCTCTGTTCTTGTCCGGGTAGATGAGGGCCTCTAAGTACCGCGCCTTGAGCTCGTTGTACAGCTGATCCAGCTCGTCGTAGAGCTCGAGGGCTTCTTCGTCGCTGAGCTCAAAGTACCTCAAAAGCCTCTCCTTCAAGCTGCTAGCACTCAACTGCTACCACCCACGCCTCCCAGCACTCTCTTGTAGGCCTCTAGGGCCTTTTTTGCAGACTCGCGCCAGCTGAACTCTCTCGCTCTCTTAATGCACAGCTCTCTAACCAGCCTGCCTGCTGCATCGCCGTAGTACGCCTCCTCGACGAGCTCCACGAGCTTGGCCGTCTTCTCGGCTAGCTCTCTCGGGTCTTCGGGCTCGAACAAAACCCCTGTGCCCACGCTGCCGCGCTCTCCGAGGTCCAAGACTATGTCTGCAAGTCCCTCAACCCTAGAGGCAGCGACAGGCGTGCCGGAAGCCATCGACTCTAGAGCCACTAGTCCAAAAGGCTCAGACCTGCTCGGCACTGCAGTAGCGTTTGCCGCGTAGTAGAAGAGCAGCGCGTCTCCGCGCCCAAGCATCCCAGGCAGCACCCTCAGGTTTTCCCGGTAAACCAGCTGGTGTTCTGCAAGCCACTTGACGTCTTCGAGGCTCCACTCGGTCGGCGCAGCCGCCACGACTACTCTAATGCGGGGCACGAGCAGGGTGAGCCTGTCGAGAGCCCTCAACAACACGTCAAAGCCTTTTTGCCTAGAAAGCCTGCCAATTGCGAAGAGCAGGGGTCCATCGGACTTGAAGGGCTCTCTCGGGTTTAGGCCGTACTTGCCGAGCACTTCCTCCACGTAGGCCTTAATGCGGGGCGAGCCCCACGACAGCTCGACTTGCGCGAGCCTGCTGGTCAGGAGGAGCTTCCTTGCTCTAAGCCTCTCTTCGAGGAGCTCTGGGTTCCTCAAGCCCGCTAGCCTGCTGGCGGCGTCTCTCACTTCTGCCCACTCCACGGGCGAGGCGTTTGGCACGTAGTCTACTTTGCTCCACGAAGCAGGCCCCACGCTCTTCATAACGGTCTTCGAGTAGCCCCTGCTCACGGTGACTACTAGGTCTACTGTGAGGGCTGCAAGCCTCTCCACGAGCCCGCCCGACGCCTCGTAGTACTCACCAAACTCTGCAATACCCCAAGAACCCCTCACCAGCGTATTGCTGCAGACGCCGAGCCAATTGCAGAAAGCGTCGAGGCCCAGCCTGGTTTTTGAAAGCGCGTGTACGTGGTAAACGAGGGGGTGGTACTTGCCCGCCCTCGTGGTAATGGCATTTAGCGCTAGGAGCACTGGGTAGCTGTGCCAGTCGTGCGCGTGGAACACCACCTTGCTGCTAGTTTCGGGTAGGCGCTCTCCGAGGTAGCTGGAGACCGCCTTGGCAAAGGCCATTGCCTTCTCTACCAGTTCCTCAGGCGAGTAGACCACGGGGTCGTCCAGCACGCCGCCTCCAACTGCGAAGTGAAGGGGCCTAGAGCCCTCAACCCGGCTTATGCAGTAGCCATCGGGGCTAACGTAAATGGGCTCTCTGCAGGCATCAACAGCCCCGTGGCTGGGCGTGTAGACCTCCACAGCGGCGCCGAGCTCCTCTAGGGCTGCACCAAGCCTTGGCGGGACTTCTGCCAGCCCTCCGACCTTCCTGGTGTAAATAGACTCGAAGGTGAACATTAGGATTCTCGGGGCCTTCTCCATGAGCAGCCCGCTCAGCTAGGCCTCTAAGCGCTGCGATACTGCAAGCTCAGCCGACTCTCCCTTTCCGAGGTTCAGTTCCTTGATGAACATCACGGCAAGCCCCTGCGGCATTTCCCTCAGCCCCTTCTCAGTCCTCGCGTAGCTCGACAGCTTTGCAACCCAGAGCTCGACAGCCTCGCTCGACTCTAGTACTACTGGTGGGTAGCTGCCAGAGTAGAGGCGCAGGGTCTTTCCGACACCGGAATACCAGGCGTCAATGCCGTAGCCCTTGCCGTCAACAGAGTACCATGGCTGGTGCTCGCCCTCCCTGTCCACTTTCCACGCAACGTGGTACTCGATGCCGAGCTTACCCCTAACCACGCCGTCGCCTAGGTTCTTGACGTAGTACCTGACGCTGTAGCCCTTTTCTGCGAGCCTGACTTCCTTTTCAACATACAGCGAGGCCGCTTTAAAGCCCCCGTAGTAGACTCCCCCTATAGTCCTCAAGTAGAAGGTCCTGGGGTCTTCCGCGAATACCAGCGAGTACTTGGAGAGGGCGAGGTCGCTGACGTCTTTAAAGGGCGTGTTGAACATCCAGTCGTGTGGCGTCGTCTCGAGACCCCAGACGTGGAGCCTCCAGCTCACCCTCCTGTACCAGTCCGGGTTGAAGAGGCCCTCGAGGTACGGCTCCCTGTACCTAGTCATGGTGTCCTGGAGATTGTGCTCCAGGCCCTTGAGCTTGACGTCGTGCTCGAAGAGCGTGCCCCCGTCGTCTGGCTTCACGTAGATGTTGTAGCTCTTCGTCTCTACGAGCAGCTCGTCCCTGCCATCGTAGTCGAAGTCCACGAGAATCTTCTTAATGCTGGAGTCGTCGAAGTAGCCTGCAGCCTCTTCGGCTACTACCTCGGCCCTTATCAGGCTCTCGTACACAGCCTGCCTGAGGTGAGCCAGGTATACCCCTCCGAAGAGCCCGTGCCAGTAGGCGTCGTTGCAGTAGGCCATGTAGTAGTCGAGCGGGGGCTCGCCGAGAGCGCTCAGCGCCTTCTCGAGCTTTCTCCCAACCCACAGGGCTTTCTTGTGCATGTTATTGCTCTCAGCGTACTTCCGGAGGAAGTTCCTGAAGAACCCCCCGCTCCACTCGAGCATCTTGTCGTAGCTGCCCGTGTCCAGGTACAAGTAGCCCCTAACTCCGTGCTCCTTCAAGTAGGAGCTTGGGTGGGTTGTCTTGATCCTCGCGTCCCGGCGCAGGAGCTCTAAGAAGCCCCGCAGCCACTTCTCGCTCTTCTCGGAGTCCATCCACTCGCCGAACTTCTCCGCGTCGCTGCCCCATACCAGGATCGCGCCCTGCTCTCCCGCGAACTGCGCCATGTACTCCAATACCTTCTCCGGCTGCTGCCACGGCAGGATGTACCGCAGCTTCTCGTCTATGAAGAACACTTTAACGGGCTTGCCGCTTTCTTCTGTAATCCACGCGTACCTCGCATGGTCCTGCGAGTAGCCAGACTTGCGCAGCACTGCGTCGTCTACCAAGACGTACTCAATGCCGGAGTCTGCGAGGACCTCCGGCAACCAGGGCTCCCAGACTCTCTCCGGTAGCCAGAACCCCCTCGGCCTCTGCCCCGATAGCTTTTCGAAGACCTCGACGTACTTTGAGATTTGCTTGACGCGGTCTCTGCTTGGCACTAGTGGTAGCACCGACTCGCTTATAGTGCCTGCCATGAACTCCACCGTTCCGAGGTCGCCCAGCTTGAATAGCTCCTCGAGCCACTCGGGGTGGTTTTTCTCGAGGTACAAGAGGAGTGGGCCGCTGATGTGCACCGTAAACTTCAAGTCGCTGTAGTCCTTCAGGACCCTCAACAGCATCTCGTAGCTGTTCTTGAAAATCCTCTCGTTTACCCGCTTTAACTGCCCATGCGGCTGGTGGAAGTGCAAGACAAACGCGAAGTTCACCGGCAAGCCGCTCACCCCCTGATCGCGCTCTCAATAACTCTCTTGAATGCGCCGAGCTTTTCTCTGTAGTCTCCAGGTATCTTCCTGATTTCAGACACAAGCCGGGCCTCTTCTTCTAGGAAGAGCGATGTCCTCAGCCAGTTCTCGAAGTCGCCCCTATTTAAGTGGTAGGCAAAAGACTCGAGCGGTACTTTATCGAGTACCTGTAGCAGCTCTGAGAGGGACCTCGCAGAGTACCCCGTGAACTCTCCCGTTGGCATGTTGAAGTAGAACGCCCTGTGGCTCGGCAGCTCGAGCCTTGCAAGGAACTCCCTCTTTTTCCTCGCGGCAAACTCCTTGACGAGGCTTACGAGCACTCCAACGGCCTCCATGAATAGGCCGTAGGCTATTGAGGGATCTTTGTAAGGCGAGAAGTAGGCGTGTACTTCCCCTGCTGGACCGGTCTTCGTGGCCATGCAGTAGTAGTGGTCGCTAGTAGTGAGGAGCTTCCACAGCCTCACAATCCCGGGATCTCCAGTTGCCCTCACGTAGGGCCTCAGCTCGGCAACAATCCTCGCCGCTTCTCTCTGCATGTTGTTTCCAAGCCACGCTGAGAGGTCCCTCTCGTCAGCCCAGCTAATGGTTGCCCAGGGCGGGACGTCGTAGAAGTCTCTCGCGGGGTACTTCTCGGCCGCCTCCCCCGGCGTGAGGAACTCCAAGTTTTGGTGCTTCAAGACCTCCCTGGGCAGCCAGCGGAGAAACTCGTGTATCCCGGTCTCTGGCCAGTGGTGTTCTCCAAACGTCTCGTAGTCTACCGCTATTAAGACCACATCGCCCGGCGTCGCGGAAAGCCACGCAGCGTACTTGTCTGCTGTGAGCGGGTACTGATCCCACCTCCTATCGCTAAACCTAAAGCCCACGTCGTCGCTGAGCCTGTAGTTCCTCGTCAACACCTTGATGCCGCAGCCCCTTGCCTGGTAGACGTAGTTGGGGCTCCTCCAACCCAAGACCCAGTCGACGCCTTCTGTGAGCACTACTCTGTAGCCCATTTGGTGGAAGAAGCAGGCTATTTCGTTGTTGTAGCTGAACTCCGTGTTCTCTACGGTCGCGGGCTCGTAGCCGAAGAGCTCTGCGAGTATCTTCCTGTGCTCCAGGACCTGCTCTCTCAGCTCCTCGAAGCCGCTGTGGGGCAGGAATGCCGCTATGCTGTGGTAGTACGTCTGCTCTACCAGCTCGACCATTCCCGTTTCAACCGCTTCTCTGAAGACCTCTACTACGTCGGGCCTCCACTTAGCTGCCTGCTCCAGGAACACCCCGCTGATGCTGTAGGCAACTTTAAAGGGCCTCGGCGTGCCTGCGTACTTCTTGATGTTCTCGATGATTATCCTGGTCGCCGGCACGTAGCACTTACTACTCGCCCTATCGAGCACCAGCCTATTGAGCTCGTTGTCAAATATCACTTCTTCGAGGTCTCTCGGCTCAAGCCTACCCGACAAGGCCTTTTCTAGGAGCTTTTCGTGCATTCTCTTGTCAAGCCTATAGGGCTGGTGAACCTCAAAGACCATTACTATGCCCGGCACACGCGCCACCAGGCCCGCTCCGCGCACCCTGGCTAACATTGTGCATGAGCAAATTAAGCCGCGCTGCTCTTGCAGCGCACTTCTTTCAAGTGAGCAAGCCTCCTAGCCCCCTTAGACCTGACTTCAAGTAGTACGTCTCCTGTGAGGGCCTCTGGGCTCACGCCTAGCGAAGCTAAGTCCTCCTCGAGGTCGAGCTCTGTGTAAATGCCATGGCTATTGAGGATCCTCCTCGCTTCTCCAAGGGACCTTGTAGAAGCAAGCACCTTTACGAGCGGCGAGCTCTCCGCAGCGAGAGAGGCTTCTAGGTAGAACGTGAGGGTGTTTATGAAGCTGACTACTATGCTCCTCGAGCCAAACCTGAGCTGCAGCGGGCCCCTGTAGCCCTTAAAAGCCAGTAGTGGGACTCTAGAAGCCTCGCTCCTCACAGCGCTGAGCAGGAGCTCGAGCAGCTCAGCGTCCTTCTTTGTCATTGAGGCTACTGCTAGGAGGCCCTGCTTTGACGCAAGGTAGTCTATTCTCGCGAGTACCTCTCCTTGGCTGAGCTCTCCATCGCTACCCGGGGAGTGAACTGCGAGAACGCCCTTGAGTAGCCCGAGTGCAGACACGCCTACCCAGTCTGCTAGGGGGCTCCACAAGTTGTCTTCGCATCCAGTTGCGAGGCTGTCTCCCCCAACGTCAACTCCTATGACGAAGTCTGCTCCGGAGTCTGCCATGACCTCCTCGATTGCCTCAACGTAGCCCCTAACGCCCCCGTAGAGGTCCACTACGTAGATGGGCTCTTTCAAAACACCAGAGGCGTTGGCTGCCTGAAACTTGACTCTCCTGCCTCCGCGCTCAGCGTAGGCGCCTTCGTCTACGAGGGCGTAGCCGTCTCTCAGCTTGATGAAGCTCCGCAGCTCCTCCAGCCTTATGGGCCCGGGCACGGGATCTACGACGTACCTCTCCCACGCTATCGAAGCAAGGACGGGCTTGAAGCCGAGCCTCTCAAGACTCTTGGCCAGAACAGCTGCCGATGCCACATCGCCACCACCGCCAATGGCGAGTACGAGCGGCCTCCTCCCCCTTTCGAGTAGCTCCTCCATTGATGATCACTTGTAGTCATCTAGCCTGGAGGTGCTTAAATAGCGCTAGGCGTGTGCCTCGGTTTTCGCTACTTTCTCGAGCCCCAGGTCGAGCGCGACTTCTGCTATGTCTTTAGAGTACTCCGCTATTCTGCGCGTGCTCTCCAGAATGAGCTTGAGCGCTAATAGCTTCCCCGGTTCTAGGCGCCTTAGAGCACTACTTATAACGCCTTCTTCCCTGCCTCTCAATAGCTCGACCTTCCCGGAGATCTCGTTAATGCAGTGCGGGTTTTTCTCGAAGAAGGCCTCTGTAGCCTCGCTAAAGATGGCGAGGGCCTCTCTACAGAGTCCCGAAACCTCTGGTGGGGCTGGCCCACCGAGCTGCTTAATATAGCGCGCTATGTTTACTGCGTGGTCTCCGATCCTCTCAACGAGCTTGGCAAAAGACCTGTACGCAAGCAGCTCCGGCATTGAGACTTCCTCGCTCAGTCCAATCCTGCCCACCGAGGCTAAGTTGATGAGTCTAATGGCGTAGAAGTAGGCCCTGTCGATGCTATCGTCCTCTCTCAGCACTTCTTCTGCAAGTAGCGGGTCGCCGCTTTCTGCGGCTTTGCACGCGTCTGCAAGCACGGACCCAGTTACCCTGGCAAGCCTCTTCAAGGCGCTGCTGAGCGGTAGCTTGTCGTGCGACAGCATTACGTGGAGCTCCATAGTGCTCGCGTCTTCGTTGAGTATTTCGACTGCCGGGAGCTTCGTGAGCACAGTGCTTCTAATGGCGTTTCTGAGCTGCGGAGTTATTGAAGTACTGCTCTTCAGCACTATTTCGTCGTAGCCCATTATGTAAGCCGCCACAACCATGCGAACGGCTGCCTCGTAGTCGACTCCGTTCACATCGAGTACTATTTTCTTGCTGGTGGGGCGCCCCTCGCCAGCAGGCCTTATTACTACTGCAGAGCCGCGCTCCTCGACTACAACGGGGCTGCCTGGAGCCAGGTTGTGCTTTAAGGCCCACTTCTTTGGAAGAGAAACTATGTAGGTGGACCTGCCGGTAAGCTGCACCTTCCTGATGTACTTCGCCTCCAAAGAGCCCCAGCTAGCTATATAGCATGGCTTGGCTAATATATAGCTACCTCTTCCTCCTATACCGCTTCCTCTTAGGCACTATGGATATGTCTACGTGGTAGACGAGGTCGCACTCTTCTCTAATGAGGTCTGCTACGCGCCTCCTGATCTTAAATGCTTCTTCAACCGTGATGCCCGAGTTAACGGCTATTTGCACGAAGACCACGTAGAAAGAGCCCACCTTCCTCGCGTCGATATTCAGTAACTCGGCATTGCCAAGCTCCTTTACGAGCCTCTCGAAAAGCCTAGCTCTGATTTCTGGAGCCGTGTTCTTCCCAGTTACGGTCTTGAAGGTGTCGCTCAAGACCTGCAGTGCGCTGTGAAACACGAAGAGCGATAAGAGGACTGTGAAGAGGGCCTCGTAGCCCTTATTATGAGTGAGGCTTACTACGACGAGCCCCGTTGACGAGAGAGCGGCTGCAGTTGTGTCCACAATGCCGTGTACGTAGTCCACTCTAATTATCTCGAGCCTGAGCTCTTCGTACTTCTTCTTCTGCACGTACATGACTACTGCGGTGAGCAGTGCTCCCAGCAGAGTTACGCCGGCCAGTGCCGGGTGGTAGCTGCCGCTCAAGCCTGCTTCTTCGTACTTGAGGAAGTAGTCGACGAAGAAGTACCCGTATACAGCCACCATAACGAGAGTGGCTGTTGTGACGAGCGTCGACTCTAGCACTAGGGTGCCGAGGGGGAACTTCTTGTAGGACTTGGAAGCGTGGTTTACCGAGACTATGAAGAGCGCCTCGAGCACTGTGTCGATGAGCCAGTGGGCTAGATCTGTGAGCAGAATTATGTTGTACGTGAAGAGGACAACGAGGGCTTCAACAACAGTCCCAAGTAGGCTTAATCCAAGCGATATCTTAAAGCCCGCTAGAGACCTCCTAAGCCTCTCTCCAATTGCTCTATAGCTCATGCAAATCACCATGAACAAGCCCATAACAAGAGGCTAGAGCGCAGGTCAAAGTTGCTGAGGCTGCGCAAGGGGCTTTAGGCTAGAGAGCCCGGGTACTATGTGACTTGAAAAAGAAGCTAATATTTGCAAGTATTGCTGTGGGGTGCCTCGAATGCTGTTGAAGGGCGTTTAGACGCCGCGCGTAGTTTAAGGCTTATTAAGCTCGCAACCCGGAAAAGCACGCGAGGTGCACAGCTTGGCTATCATATCTGGCGACGTGGTTTTGGGTAGGCGCAAGCCGGTCTTTACAGTACTCCTCATAGCCGTGAATGTCGCTGTCTACATCCACACAACTGGCTACTTGCTGGCTTCTACACTACCGGTATACTTGGCGAGCTACGGCTACAGGCCCGTGTACGCACTCTGCGATTTACCGCGTGCTATTGAAACTGTGCTGACTAGCATGTTCATGCACGCAGACATCTTCCACTTGTTCTTCAACATGCTGTTTCTGTGGGTTTTTGGGTCGAGGCTGGAAAAGCTCATTGGGCACTTAAAGTTCCTCGCGCTCTACTTTGCCTCGGGCTTTTCAGCCGTGGCTTTTCACACAGCGTTTACTGCTATCGGAGGCCTCGAAGCACTTGGAATACCTGCTATTGGGGCTTCTGGTGCTATTAGCGGGGTACTTGGTGCCTACTTAATGCTGCTGCCTAGGACTAGAATTGTCTTGTGCACGTTCTTCTTCTTCATGCCCTACTGCTTCAGGCTCCCCGCGTACGTCTACTTACTGATATGGTTTGCTCAGCAAGTAATCTACGGCTACATGGTTCTCGGTGGAGTAGCTTACTTCGCGCACGTAGGTGGCTTCGTGCTAGGCCTCGCGCTCTCGCCACTACTCGCCAGGAGGCTGAGAATTCGCAGAGCGTACTTCGACGAGTCGCTGTTTAGGTACATGGAGGAAGTGCTGGGAGTGCTGCTGCCCAGGAGAGTGGGGCTTGGCAAGTGGGCAAAGGCCCTCTTGGCAGCCCTGCTACTAGCCGTTGTAGCCGGCTACGGCTACGGGTATGCAGTGCTCACTAGTGGAAACTACCTAGTCTACGCAATGTCCGTGAGCGCCTCAATAAACGGGGACTTTCAAAACGAGACTACAGCTTTCTACGCTGTAAATGGCGAGGTGGCGCTATCGCCCGCCGTTCTGGACAACACGCGGATTTTCGTAAACAGGCTGGCGAGCGACGTCATCCTGAATAAGGACCTGGCGGGAAAGACCATTCAGCTGCAAAAGAGATACAGCGTGTACGTGCAGGGAGTTGAAGTGGGAGTAGTGCTGGTAGGCAGCGCTACGTACGACGAGAACGGAGTGCTGGTTTACTCGAGCGGAGTAGCCAAAACAAACGTCGTTGTGCTCAGGGGCTACCGCTGGGTGCGGGGAGAGCCCGTGGAGATATCCTACGTGCTCGAGTCCCAGGCAGCCAGCCTAGACGCCCTCAAAGCCCTCTGCATCCTCTCCGCCGCAGTAACGGCCCTGGCACTGCTAGCCGTCTTTACCTGCAAAGGCGTGGGCTTCTACGGCTACGAAGAGGCCTTCGCAGGCCCCCTCATCTAGCTGAGCCTACTGCCATACTTGTTCAAGAAGACTAGCTCTTCCAGGGGCTTTCTAGGCGGGGCCTTGGGCTGCTCGTCTGGGTAGCCAACGGCCACTACTGCCACGGGAAACACGTGCTCGGGCAAGCCCACTATGTCCCTTATTTCGCTCACGTTTCTGAGTGCCTGAATCCACACAGCACCAAGCCCCAGCGCGTGGAGGGCGAGCAAGAAGTAGGTAGTAGCTGCTGAGCAGTCCAAGAGGTAGGAGAGGGGCGAGGCCGTGGTGTCGCAGGCAACGACGACTGCGAGGGGGGCGCTTTCAAGGGGCCTGGCACCGGCGTGGAGGCGTGCGAGCTTTTCCTTGGCCACTGGGTCGGTTACGACTACGAACCTCCACGGCTGGCTGTTCTTCGCGCTCGGGGCAAACCTCGCAGCGTCTATGGCCTTTAAGACGAGCTCTAGTGGTGGTGCTTCGCGCTTAAACCTCCTAACGCTCCTCCTAGAAATTAAGAAGTCGATGTAGCTCAACGAACCCGCCACGCGCTGTTCCCCGCTGGCTGGGCCTTTACACCGCTGTGCACTAATAAGCCTTTAAATCCACGCCCCCGGTAGCCTCACTAGGGCTCCGTGCTCGCAGGCTACAAGGGCTTATCTAGGATATACCTGGCAGCTGGCTTAACGGCACTCGCAGTAGTGCTCAGGTTTTTCGAGATACCGTATCCACCAGCGCCCTTTCTCAAGTACGACTTGTCTGGAGTGCCGCTGGGCGTAATGGCCCTCGTATCCCTTAAGCTCGCATACGCTGCACTACCAGTATACTACGTGATTTCAGTCGCGGCAATGGGCTCCGACCCCATTGGAATGGCCATGAAGTGCCTCGCAGAAGCCTCCACGTTTACGCCGCTGGCACTGGCATACACGAAGCTCTCGGCAAGGCGCTTGAGCAGGGTTGGAGCGGGGGGCGTGGCTGTAGCGACCTCGACTGCCACGCGCGTAGCGGTGATGTCCCTGATGAACTACATCGTAACACCATACTGGCTGATCTGGGCTGGCTGGGTTAGGAGCTGGGAAGACGCCGTGAAGGCGGTGCTACTGTACTTGCCCCACGTCGCGGCCTTCAACACGTCAATAGCCTTAATAGTGGCTCCGCTAACTCTAGTAGCTTACAGAGTTGCTTTTGGAAAAGGCACAGGGAAATGACGGGCGCTGTGCTGAGCATTAGAGACTTGTGGTTCAGGTACCCCGGCGGCGACTGGGTGCTCAGGGGCCTTGACCTAGTCGTCGAGAAGGGAGAGCACGTACTAGTAGTCGGCGAGACCGGGTCTGGCAAGACCACCCTGGCCAGGGCCATAATGGGGACGGGCGTCCTGGTCTACGGCGGGGAGCTGAGAGGGGACATCAGGCTACTTGGAAAGAGCGTCTTCGAGTACGAGGCCGAGGAGCTCGGAAAGAGCGTTCACTACATAGGGCAAAACCCATACCTGTTCTTCACCGAGCCCCTCGTGCGCGACGACCTCTACTCCTACGCCCTCAGAGTACACAGAAACAGTGAAAGCGCTGCAAAGGCCTTTGCAAAAGCCATTGAAGCAGCAGGCATTCACGAGCACGTCTACAAGTACTTCTTCGAGCTGTCTGGCGGCGAGGCGCGCAGGGTCTTAGTCGCGAAGTCTCTCATTGCAGACCCGGTGCTCTTGATTTTCGACGAGCCCCTCATGTGGCTAGACGACAGGGGCGTGGCAGACTTCGTAGAGCTACTCTCGCTCCTCAGGAGGCTGGGCAAGTCGGTAGTCGTCCTCGAGCACAGGTTCCTCCCAATATACAGGCGCTTCGACAGAGTCCTGCTTCTCAGAAGCGGCGCCCTGATCAACGTAACTGACGCCTTGCACAGGTATGCGAGAGCGCTGGCAACCGAGCCTGGAGGTACAGGGTCTACTAACGGGCGCGCCGAGAGCAGTGGTGAGAAGGGAGAAGTGGTCTTGAGAGCCGCGAATTTGCACTATGACTACAATGGAAAACCGGTGCTCAGAGGCGTGAGCCTCGAGGTCTCAAAGCGCGAGAAGGTCCTGATCTGCGGTGCAAATGGCTCTGGCAAGACAACGCTCCTGAAGGTGCTCTCAGGCTACCTCAAGCCCAAGAAAGGCGTCGTCGAGAAGAAGGGGGGCGCGATCTACGTGCCGCAGAACATTGCTCTGTTCTACACCGAGGAGACCGTTGAAAAGGAGATTAAAGAAGTCTGCAGGGCCAGGAGGCTTGGGCAGGGCTGCGTGGAAGAAGGCTTGAAGCGGGCCTCTAGGCTCGGCATACCACTAGACCAGTCGCCTTTTAACCTGAGCCACGGGCAAATGGTCAAGCTCGCCGTCGAGCTCGCACTAGTAGCTGGTTCCAGCGTGGTGCTGCTAGATGAGCCGTTTTCGGGGCTCACTTACAGGGATAGGCTTGAGCTCTTAGAGCACTTGCAGCGCGTCGACTTGGGCGTCGTCTTGGCGACTAGTAGCAGAGACGTGACTTCGAAGAAGTGGTGGAGCAGGGCATATAGGCTAGAAGGCGGCGTGCTCAGCGAAATAGAGCTCTCGGTGTACTCCGAGCTCACGTATGCTTCAAGGCTCTACGAGGAGGTCTTGAGGCATGCTCAGAGAGCTCTCCTACCTCCTAGTGCACTCTAAGAAGCTAGAGGACTACGGGGTAGTGCCGCGGCTAGTGGCGAGCACCGCGCTGCTGATGCTACTGCTATTGTCGAGGTTCTCTGGCAGCTCTACTACTGAAGCGCTTAGAATGCTGGTCATTCTAGCGGCAGCGCTATCACTCTCGTCTATTGCCAAGGGCTTTAAGGCCGTTGCCTCGGGTCTCAAGCTGGTCTTGGTGTTCACTATAGTGGGTTTCGCTATTTTTTACTTAAACAGCTTGTTTGGACTGGCGAGGCCCAGCCTCGAGTACGTGGTTTTGGGGTCTCTGAGGATCGTCGCGTTTTTCGCGTGCTTTTCTCTGTTTTTCCAGCTGCTTAACCCGAGAGAGTGGAGAGTCGTGCTCTCGAAGCTTGGAGCTAGGCGGCTCTCGGTGCTGTACTCAATAGCGCTGATTCAAGTACCCGTGGTGCTGTTCTACTTGTCTGAGGCGGTAACCACGATAAAGCTGAAGTACGGGGGCAAGAGGCTCTACCGCGCGGCAGTTCCTCTAGTGCTCTTCTCGGTGCATACTTCGAGGAGCCTCTACGAGGCCCACTTAGTCTACGGCTATGGAGAGGGCCCTGCAAGGCTCGCACTACTTGGAAAAATGGATTGGAGGCTCGTGCTGCTGCTTGCTGCAGTACTCGCGTGCTATGCACTAGCTGAACTGGTCGCGTGAGGAGTCGGTCAGGGGTTCGCAGAGCTCACCACTCGCAAGCGGCAGGGCCTCCCCATCCGAGTGTCGATATTTAGTTCAGCGGGTTATAAGTAACTGGCAGCTGCGCTGGTGAGCGCCTTTGCTGACACGAGAAGAGCTCGAGCGCTATGACAGGCAGATAAGGCTGTTCGGCGTAGAGGCGCAGGAGAAGCTGAAAAAGTCCAGCGTGCTAGTGCTGGGAGTCGGCGGGCTTGGAACAGCCGCCTCGCTGTACTTGGCGGCCGCTGGCGTTGGAAGGCTCATTATCGTAGACAGCGAGGTAGTCGAGCTGAGCAACCTCAACAGGCAAGTACTATACTGGACGAGCGACGTGGGCAGGCCCAAGGTAGAGGCGGCTGCAGAGAAGCTCAGGGCTCTGAACCCAAATGTCGAGGTAGTGCCCATTAAGTCTGCCATTAGCGAAGACCTCCTAGAGAGACTGGTGCCCCAGGTGGACGTCGTTGTCGATGGACTAGACAACTGGAAAACGAGGTTTCTCGTTAACCGCGTGGTTGTCAAGCACAGAAAGCCATTTGTGCACGCAGGCATTCAGGGCCTTTACGGGCAATTGCTCGTCGTAGTGCCTGGAAAAACCCCTTGCTTGCAGTGCATACTGCCGAGAGAGCCCGAGGAGAGGAGGCCCCTTCCCGTTCTAGGCGCTACGCCGGGGATCCTCGCGTTAATGCAGGTAACTGAGGCAATTAAGCTCATTACCGGGTATGGAGAGCCGGCACTTGGCAGGCTAATAGTCTACGACGGCTACCACATGGCACTCCACTCAGTACAAGTCTCGAGAAACCCTGAGTGCCCAGTCTGCGGGCGCCTCTAGTAGCCCGCAGGCAGGCTACACTGTGCAGGGAAAAACTCCAAGGTAAAAAGAGTGGGCTTAGAGAGCTCTCTTTTCTCTGAGCAGCTCCGCTATCCTCTTAACTCCCTCTTCAATGAGGTCTTTTGGTGGCATTGAGAAGTTCAGCCTGAGAACGCTCTTGCCGCTCTCGTCGGTGTAGAAGGGTGCTGCCGGTATTGTGGCTACTGCGTGCCTTTCTAGTAGCTCTATTGCAAAGCTCCAGCCATCAGTGCCTCCCGGCAGCCAGAGCAGGGTAAACATGCCTGCAACGGGCTTCGTGTGCTTGAGCCCTGGCAAGTGCTCTCTAATGGCCTTCAGCATCAAGTCCCTCTTCTCTTTGTAGGCTTCTACGGCCTTCCTCCTGATCTCCTCGAAGAGCCCCTTCTTCAAGATGCTCGCAACTATGAGCTGAGAGGGCACGGAGGGGCACATGTCTGTTGGCCCCTTTGCCGACTTGAAGAGCGCGACTAGCTCGCTGGGCAGGTACAGCCAGCCCACTCTCAGCCCCGTGCCGAGCACCTTGCTGAACGAGCCGGCAAATATCACCCTATCCTCCTTGTCTAGGTGCTTCAGCGACTTCGCTTCAACCGGCTCGTAGACCAGGTAGTTGTACGCGCCGTCCTCGACGACGAGGAGGTCGTGCGTGCTTGCTACTTCGAGCAGGTACTTGCGCCTCTCCACGGACATCGTTATTCCAGAGGGGTTTTGCCCCGTTGGTATGGTGTAGACGAGCTTGACTACTTTGCCGTCGCTCTTGAGCTTCTTAACCGTCTCCTCGAGCACGTCTACTCTCATGCCCTCGTCGTCCATGGGCACTCCGACTACTCTCACTCCGTAGTGCCTCCACGTCAAGATAGTGTTCACGTACGAGGGGTTTTCGACTACCACTATGTCTCCGGGATCTAGCATGAGCCTGCCTACGAGGTCTATGGCCTGGCTCCCACCGTGGGTGACTAGTATGTTTGCTGGGTCGGCGCTGACCCCCTCGTAGGTTTTCATGAACTTCGCTATTTCCTCAACGACGTCTGGAAGGCCTTCTGTTGGCGAGTAGATAACAGACCTCCTATCGCTCTCGAACACGGACTTGGCTATTTCAGCCAGTAGAGTTCTCGGTATGACGTCGGGGTCCGGGTCTCCAGCTGCGAAGCTTATGACCTTAGTTTCCCGCGACTTCTTCGCTATTCGAGAAACCATTTCGCGTATTGGACTGGGTTCCACCAGGTTTGCCCTGCTGCTAAGGAACTTCGCGTAGTCTGGTCTTGCCAATAAAAATCCCTTACCTGGGTTACGGCGCCGAGGGTATTTAATATTTTTTATTTGTAGCTACTCTACTCAATAGCCTCTCTTACTTCTACGAGCTCTCTTGAAATAGACGTGAACTTGTTCATGGCCACGTGGGCTAGGAAGCCCGCGTCGAGCCTTGGCTCGAAGTTTACAAACGCGCCTTCTCTGTAGCTGTAGGCAACGACTTTTCCCACGTATAAGACGTGGTCTCCATATGGGTGCTTGCCGATTACCACGCACTCGAGGTTTGCGAGGGCGTTGCGAATTATTGGAGTCTTCACGCTCTTCCCCGGCGCTAGCTCGAGCCTGGTTTTCTTGAGCTTTTCCGGCCCGTGCTCTGATCCAACAATCCAGACGTCTCTAAGCATGTTCTTGTCTGGCACGCTTACTACGAATTCGCCGTACTTCTCGACGAGCTTGTACGTGTATCTCGTTGGCGCTATAGCGACGGCTAGAATAAAGGGGTTTGCCGATACCACCGTAACCCAGTCGGCGGCCATGACGTTTACTTCTTCCCCAAGCCTTCCTGAAACTACGAGGTACGTCCTGAGCGGGTAGAGGAGTCTGTAGGCCATTGAGAACCCCTAGTGCGCACTCACCGGTAAGTAGGGTGGAGAGTTGAGGAAAAATGCTTTTACGTGAACTGAGAGGCTAGTGCTATGAAGACGTCTTTGCAATTTTCTTCTTGGAGAGCTCGTCAACTAGTGCTAGCAAGCCGCCTATTATCAGGTATATGCCAATCAATATGGCTATGAGTGCTGGGAATACTATTACGAGGATTCCAAATACTATCATTAGTACTGCTATTACTATTCTAGGAGCGCTTATTCCCAGGTACTTCTTCATCAGCTCTTCTACTTTCTGCTCTGCCATGCTCTTCACCCTGCTCATATTAATGCTTACAGCTGAGGCTATTTAAGCCTTGAACGCCGCTCTCCACTACTCGCGAAGAACTCCCACTCAGAGGCCCGCTCTACCACTTCTAGGCAAGCCAGGCGTGGACAACTAGCCGGGCTCTCTGTGCTACTTGAGTGCAGAGGTCTGTAATCTCCTCTAGGTGTACTACTAAGTGGTATGTCATTAGCTGAAGCGCGTAGGGCCTTATCTTCTCGCTGAGCTCTAGCATTACTGCCCTGTTTTCGAGGTTTAAGGCGTCTGCTTCTTCTTCTACTGCGATCAGCTTCTTGAACAAGTCTTCTAGCTCCTTGTACTTGCCGCTTATAACAAGCCCTAGGCTCTCTGCGAGCAGTGCTATGGCCCTAGAGGCGCTGCGCGAAAGCCTTATTACGCCCTCGCGCAGCTTCTGGGGTAGCTCGAGAAAAGGCACTATAGTGAACTCCCTAGCGGCTTCTTTGATGGAGTCGCCGACGCCGTCGAGCATGCCTACGAGACTCAAGAGCTCTTCTTTAAAGCCGGGGTCTAGGCTGAGCTCTACTACTCTCTCCTCTATTTCGGTCTTTAGCGGGCTAGTCTCGTCCAGGAGCTTAACTGTGTTTGCAAAAGCGCTCCTCGCCTCGCCAATCCTGACGTCGTTAATTAGCTCGACGGCTCTCGCAAACTCTTCAGCAGCGTCCTTTAATGAGCGAGCGTACCTCTCCAGGAGCCCCACTAAATCGCTCGGGAGCACGTCAGAAAGCAAGACCAAGAGCGCTCCACCACATCAAATAAGCCTCCCCCCTCCTTTTATAGGGCAGTAGAGCGCCGAGGAAGCGCTTTTTACATGCCAGCTCAGAGCTACCAGTGGGGTTGAGCGTGAGCGCCGAGGTCCGCCTTCCCGAGCCTGATAAGAGCAGCCCGCTTGCAAGCCTGCTTTTGAAGAGGAGGAGCGTCAGGAGGTACGCAAATGCTCCCCTGACCCTCAGAGAGCTTTCTCAAGTGCTCTGGGCTACCTACGGCTTTGTTGACCACGAGAGGCGCGTCGTGCCCTCAGCTGGTGCAACGTACCCTGTCGAAGTCTACGTCGTGGTGAAAAGCGTCGAGTCCCTCGAGCCCGGGGTATACAGGTACGATGAGAGGCGCCACAGCCTCGTCTTGGTGAAGAAGGGAGACTACTCCAGCGACCTCGCGCGGGCCTGCCTCAACCAGCGGTGGGTTAAGGCAGCGCCCGTGAACGTAGTGCTAGTAGCCTACTACGAGAAGACGACGGGGTGGTATGGGGAGAGGGGCTTTAGGTACATATACATGGAGGCCGGGCACATAGGTCAGAACATATACTTAGCAGCCGCCGAGATGAACCTGGGAACCGTGGCCGTGGGGGCTTTTGACGACGATGAAGTCAAGAAGCTGCTTGGGCTCGGCGACGAGTACATAGTCCTCTACGTCTTCCCGGTGGGCAGACTCTAGGGCTTGCCGGACTTCGGCGCGAGTATCATAGATGGCTGGGTCACTGTCACAGTAGCGTACCTCCTCCTGTGGTAGAGCTTAATGCTCCTAATGTAGACCACGTAGTCTGGGTGCGTGAGGGATACGGGCCTTTTCACCCCCTCGGCTATTACCCTAATAGCGTCCATTGTGTGGGCGGGCATTCGAGTCTCAGCCCAGTAGAGCCTTCCGTGGAGGGTCACTCTGAAGGTCTTGTCGGGAGGTATCTTCTGCTCGGCCAGCTCCCGCGCCTTCTCGGCAACGACCTCGACGTAGGGGTCCACGACAGCGTCTACTGGTATGACCCTGTAAATCACCGGCACTTCTTTTATGGGCTCGCGCAGCTGCTCAACCGCCTTGTAGGGGTCTTCTACTTTTAGGAGTATTACTGAGGGGCCCTTGTCAACAACTACGAAGTCGAGCCCCGCTCTCCGAAGTCTGCTCAAGATAAACCTGTAGTTGTCTAGTCCCTGCTCGTGCGTGACTACTACGTTAAAGCTCAACTCCAGCGCCTCAGAGCCTCACGCTCTCACCACTAACTGCAAAGTGGCTATTAAGCTAGCACCGAGAGGCCGAGCCTCTGAGGCCTCGGGGGCTGTAGAGCTGGGGGCCTTGCTTTTATACCCCGGCTCCCACTCACTATAGTGGCTTGCATAGCGAAGCCCAGGGTCTCGGGGTATGGGGGACAGGGCAAAGCTGCTCATAGCAGTACTAGCACTGGCAATAGCGCACTTAATAGCGTCGGCACCGCCCATTGGAGGGCTGAGCCAGAAGGGCATGGCAATGCTTGGGATAGCCTTTTTGGCACTAGTCTACTGGTCTACGGAGTGCGTTCCAATACCTGTAACAGGCCTCGTGGTAATGCTGCTGACTACGCTATACGGCGTGTTCCCCATTTCCAAGTCGGTGTCTTTCATAGCTTCCAAGGTCAACGTGCTGTTCATAGCGGGCCTAGTACTGTCCGTCGCGCTGGCCACCTACAAGCTAGACAAGCTGCTGGGGCTTAAGATACTGTCGCTGGTCGGCGAGAGGACGGACATGATAGTTCTTGGAATGATGCTCTCAACAGCATTTATATCGATGTGGATGTCTAACACAGCTGCTGCAGCCCTCATGGCCCCCGTCGCAGCCGGCATACTGAGCATGCTAAACGCCAAGCAAGGCGAGAGCAACCTTGGCAAGGCCCTAATGATAGGCATTGCATACGCAGCGACGATAGGCGGCATTGGAACCCCCGTGGGCACCCCGCCGGTCCCAATTACAATGGGTAACATTGAGAGCTCTCTCAAGATAAGGATAAGCTTTGTGCAGTGGATGGCTTGGGGGGTTCCAGTAGTGCTCATACTAACGCTAATTGCCTGGAGAATCCTCCTACTGCTCTACCCGCCCGAGCAGGTGGCTACGGGCGTGAGCAGGGAGGCGATTAAGAGAGAGCTCGAGAGCCTGGGACCCCTGACGCCAGAGCAGAAGAGGGCCCTGGCGCTAATGGCTACTGCAGTAGCTCTCTGGCTAGTGGAGCCGCTGGCGAGGCTCTTGCTCAGCAGCCAGCCGTGGGCTCCTGACTGGACCTACGTAGTCTCGCTGGTGGTAATAATACTGTCCTTCGTGCCCGGCGTAGGCGTCTTGAAGGCCAGGCAAATAAATGAAATAGACTGGGGAGTAGTGCTCCTCATTGCCGGCGGGCTAGCGCTTGGCGAGGGGCTCAGGGAAACGGGCGTCCTCAAGCTGCTTGCTGAGTCCATAAAAGGCCCTCTCCAGGCATACCCACCAAGCCTCGTCATAGTAATCATCGCCGCCATATCGGCTCTGAGCATCACCGTAATATGCAGCATAACCGCGACTACTGCGACAATGGTTCCCTTCGCCATTAGCGTAGCAACAGCACTAGGACTAGACCCAAAGACAAGCGCCGTAGCTGCAGTAGCAGCAGGGTTAGCGTCTTGCTACGCCTTCCTGCTACCAGCCAACACACCCCCCAACGCCATAGCATACTCCTACGGCTACTTCAAGAGCCACGAAATGGCCAGAGCCGGCGCGCTTCTCATGGTTGCAGGCATAGCACTACTAGTTGTCATAACACCCCTGGTATCTCTGCTGATCTAGAGCTAGAGAGGCCTCTCAAGCAGGTTTTTCACGGGTTTTTAATGGCTTTGGCGAGTACTGCCGAGCACGCCAGCTTTAACCTGGACTGGACAAGAGTAAAAAGCAGGCTAGATCAAAGTGCTCATAGCTCAGAAGCCCAGATGTCGTGTAGCAGCTGGTTGGGGCTGAGAGCCGTGGATTCCGAAGCCGCTTATAGGTTTTGCCTAGAGGAGGCGTTCAGCCTAGAGGCGTATAAAGCGCTTGCCGAGATGGAGAAAGACGCCGAGAGAAAGAAGATCTTGGAGAGGCTCGCCGAGGACGAAGAGAGGCACTACGAGTTCTGGAAGGGGCTCGTAGGGGGAGACTGCAGGCCGCCTCTGTGGAAGATGTGGCTTGTTAAGATTAGCTACGCCTTGCTGGGCCCCCTGTTCACTATTAAGTTGCTGGAGAAGGGGGAGGAAGAGGCGATTAGAGCATACTCGCTCTTCGCGGAGAAAGCCAGCGGAGACTTGAAGCAGAGCCTGGCAGACCTCATCAGGGACGAAGAAACTCACGAGAGGGAGCTAATTAACATCCTCTCAGATCCCCGGCTGAAGTACCTGGGCTCCATAGCGCTGGGCCTTGCAGACGCAGTAGTAGAGATAACGGGCGTTAACGCGGGTTTTTTGGGTGCAACAGAGAACGCGACTGCTGTTGGCTTAGCAGGCTTAATAGTGGGCTTCTCAGCAGCCCTCTCAATGGCTGGAGCCTCGTACCTGCAGTCTAAGCACGAGAAGAGGGCCTCGCCTATCAAGAGCTCTGCTGCCACGGGCTTAGCCTACATAGTCTCCGTCCTGCTGCTTGTAGCGCCCTTCTTCGCAATA
>JBMFML010000014.1:0-27947 GCA_049970695.1 Desulfurococcaceae archaeon | reverse complement strand
ATCATGAACAACTTGCGGTCAAGCTTGGAGTTAAGGATAAAGTGATATTCACTGGCGAAATTCCACAAGACAAAGTTCCACAATACTATGCAATGAGTGATGTAGTGGTTGTGCGTGTGAGTAGAGCTGCAACTACAGCTTAAAACCCTTCTTTCCGGGCTTGGGGCGAGAAGCGCTTTTACGGCCCTCGGGCTGTTTCATGGTTGATGATGGAGCGTGAGGCTTACGAGCGGCGGCCTCGTCTGCGCTCGTAGAGTTCTGCGGGGCAATGGGAGCCGCGCTCCAGGCTCCGCGGGTTTGAGCGCAAGTGGGAAGTGCGTGCAGTTCACCTAGACATCCACCCGTGGACCCGCCCCTAGTAGCGACAAAGTCGCTTAAATTGCGCGACTCGCCTATGGGTTTCTAAGCGCGTACAAGGGGTCGAAGAGGGCAGGCTGAATTCGGCGCTGTCAACCTATTTTTAATCTCAATGCCGCTCTACGTAGTAGCAGAGGGCCTTTGGGCTGGTAGTCGTGATTAGAGTCGTGCGGGTCAGGGACGCCGTTGGACTGAAGCTGGCGCACGACTACACGTGCGTTGAGCCGTGGTTTAAGGGCGCTGCCAAGAAGAGGGGGGAGGTGGTTTCCGAAAGCGACGTGGAGCTGCTCGAGAAGTGCGGCCACTACTACGTCTATGTTTACGACGAGGAGCCCCACAGACCCGGCTACGTCCACGAAGTCGAGGCCGTGAAGAGGCTCGGCGAGGCGATATCTGGGAGCGGGCTTCGAGTAAAAGAGGCTGAGGAGGGCAAGGCCTACGTAGTTGCGGAGGAGAGCGGGCTACTAGTAGTCGACTCCGAGGGCCTCAAGAAAATTAATAGTACCGGCGTCTTCGTGGTTGTCACGAGGCGCACTGGGAGCTTCCTGAGGAAGGGGGACTTAGCCGGCGTGGTAGACCTCGTACCACTCGAAGTACCAGAGACCTACTTAGAGCAGCTCATCGAGGAGCTTAAGCCCCGCTCGCCCCTGCTCAGGCTCTACAAGTCGAAGCACCCGAGAGTAGGAGTTATCGCGACGGGCACGGAAATAGTCGAGGGGCTTAAGAAGGACCTTGCAACGCCCATTGTGGCGAAGAAGATCCAGGAGTACGAGTGCATTCTGGGGAGGACTCTCTACGCGCGCGACGACTTGGGCGAGATATCTGAGAAGATCCTCGAGCTCCTCGAAGACCACGACGCAGTAGTACTCGTCGGCGGCATGAGCGTGGATCCAACAGACCTAACCCCCCAGGCCATAAGGCAGGTGGCAGACGAAGTAGTAGCCTACGGCATACCTATTAAGCCAAACACCATGAGCATGATTGCCTACAAGGGGGACAAGGCAGTTATAGGAGTCTCGGCGGGTATAGTGTATTACTCCGAGGAAAACGTGCTGGACCTCCTGCTTCCCTGGGTCTCGGCCGGCGTTAAAATAACCAGGGATTACCTCGTGGGCCTCGGCGAGGGAGGAATGATGAGCTCGTTTTTGAGCAAGCTGAAGAAGAGCTAGCGCCTACTCCTGATTTTTCTAAGCCTCAGCCCTCCGGGGCATCCGCGGCGCCGCCCTTAAGTTGGTACCCATGACTAGGTTGCAAGCCTCTAGAGAGATGCGGCTAGGCTAGAAAAATTCGAGGTGGCTTTCTACGGGGCTCAGCCACCCTCGTAGAGGGGCGGGGCTAGGACCACTACGTCACCCTCTTTCAGGAAAACTTGCTTTGCGGTGTCCACTTCAACTCCGTTGACGAGTACTTGTAGTAGTGGCAGTTTGTCGAGCCACTCTGCAAGCCTTGGGTGCTTCTTGCAGACCTGTTTAATGAGCTCTTCGAGGCCTGCACCCTCCTCCAGCTCGAGCTCTTCCCACGAGCAGCCGGCAATTTCTGCGAGGAAGCCCGAGTACCTGACTACTACTCTCAACTACTCCCCGCCTTCCGAGAAAGCCTCTCGGCAGCCTTTAGCACGGCCTTAATCACGTTTATGTAGCCAGTGCACCTGCATAGCACTCCCTTCAAGTACTCCCTCACGTCGTCGACTGTTGGCCTCTCCTTCTCGCGCAGCAGGTACTCAGCCATTATTACGAAGGCGGGAGTGCAGTAGCCGCACTGAATAGCGCCCTCCTCTATTATGGCCTTCTGCACTTCTGTGAGCCCGTGTTTCGAAAGCCCCTCCACCGTTACCACCTCGGCGCCGTTCACATCAACAGTCAGCGTGAGGCACGCGAGGACGGGCTGTCCATTGACCAAGACCGTGCAGTTGCCGCACTCGCCTATTCCACAGGCGTACTTAACGCTCGTGTAGCCGAGCCTCCTCAGAGTGTTCAGCAGCAGCTCGTTCGGCTTAACGCTCAGCTCCACGGGCTCTCCGTTGACTCTGAAGGAGACCCTAACTAGCTGGGGCACGCTTCGCCACCCTCTCGTAGGCAGACTCTATGGCCTCCCAAGCCAGGACCTTGACGATGTACCGCCTGTACTCGGCAGTAGACCTGACGTCTGTTATCGGCGAGACCTCCTCTTCGAGCGCGTAGAGGGCTTTGCGGAGCTCTTCGGAGCCCACTGGGAGCCCCTTGACGAGCTCCTCGGTCTTCCTGGCTCTAATGGGCTTTGGTGCCACGGATCCGAGGGCTATTCTGGCCTCCCTAATTATGCCGCCCTCTACCTCGACGTAGGCGGCCGCGCTGGCGATTGCCAGGTCTACTGCTACTCGAGACACCTTCTTGAAAGACGAAGAGCCCCTAGACGCCTTCTCCGCCAAGATTTCTACTAGCATTTCGTTTGGCTTCATGACGGTTCTGCCGGGGCCCACGAAGAACTCCTCGAGGGGGACCACTCTCTCGCCGTAAATACTTGCAAGCACGACCCTGGCGTTGTGGACGAGCAGCGGCGGCGCGGTGTCGGCGGCTGGCGACGCGTTGCACAAGTTGCCGCCTATTGTGGCCATGTTCCTAATCTGCACACTACCCATTACCTTGACCGCGTCGTAGAGCGCTGGTAGCCTCTCCTTTACGAGATCCGACTTCTCGAGGTCCCTCAGCGTCGTGAGCGCCCCTATCCTCACGTAGTCGCCGTCTTCTACTATGTAGCGCAGCCCCGGTATCTTCTTCACGTTTATAACTACGCGGGGCTCTACGAGCCTGACCTTCATTTTCACGAGCAGGTCTGTCCCGCCGGCGAGGATCTTCGCCGACTCCCCGTACTTGTCGAGGAGCTCGAGGGCCTCTCTCAGCGTCTTCGGCTCGTAGTAGTCAAAGTCGAATGGTATTATCCTCGTGTTCCTGGCAGTGACGTTTACTGGGGGTATTCCCTGCTCTACCACTCCAGCTCACCCCTCTCCTTGAGCGCGGCAATTATCTTGTCTGGAGTTACTGGCAGCTCGTAGAACCTCACTCCAATGGCGTTGTACACGGCATTCAGTATCGCGGCAACGGCCGGGTTCATGGCAGCCTCGCCGAGCCCCTTAGCGCCAAAGGGTCCTGTTGGCTCGTAGGTATTTGCCAGTATGACTTCAAAAGACTCGGGGTAGGGGGCGTCCTCGGCAGTTGGTATCTTGTAGTCTGTAATGAGCATCCTACCGGCTATTTCGCCAGTCACGGGGTCGTACTGGGTGTTCTCGGTAAACGCCATGCCCCACGCCATTGCAAAGCCTCCGTGCAGCTGCCCCTCGATCATGTCTGGGTTTATCGGAGTCCCGACGTCCGCTCCCGCTACTACTCTCACAGGCCTCACCTTTCCAGTCCACGTGTCCACTTCTACCTCCACGAAGTAGACCGTGAAGCTCGGTGGAGCCGAGGTCGCCCTGTAGGTCACTACTGCTGCGAGAGTGCCCCAGCTCCTCTGCCAGGCAGTCCTGGCTATTTCTCTAAGCGGGATCTTGATGTTCGTGCCCTCGACGTAGACCACGGCCTCCTTCCTCTCTTCGTCGTAGCCCAGCTTCAGCGCCTCGGGGTTGACCACTCTCTCGAGCATTCTGAGCGCAGTCTCAAGCACCTTCTGCTTGAGTATTTGCGCAGCCCTCCTCGCGCACTCTCCACCCACGTAAGTACCTCTAGAAGCGTGCGTACAGACGTCGTAGAGCGTGTTCTCGGTGCTCGCCGTGGCGAGGTTTATCAAGTCTGGCGGAACCCCGAGCTCCTCGGCTATTATCTTGACGTGGGCGTCTAGAGACCCCCCGCCGTGGTCCTGCAGAGCCGTGATGTAGTCCAGCGTCCCGTCTTCGTTTAGCTTCAGTATGCAGCCGGTGTAGTCTATTACCTCGCCGCTTATTGGCCCGCCAGCACCAGACGTGTGGAAGCCCCTGCCAACTCCAATGCCCCGCCTAAACCTCCCCTTCTTCTCGCTCGGGTGGCCGCGCCTGCTCCAACCTATTAGCTCACTGCCCCTTCGCAGGAGCTCGGGCACCCCATCAGACTTTATCACCGACTTGACCGTGGGGCCCTGCCCCCAGAAGATGTCCCCCCGGCCAACGTAGTTCTTGAGCCTCAGCTCTATTGGGTCTATGCCGAGCTTTTCAGCGACTTCGTCTACTATGGTCTCAACAGCCCACTGCACTTCGGGAGCGCCATACCCCCTCAAAGCACAGCCAGGCACTTTGTTCGTGTAAACAGCAATACCCCTGTACCTCAGGTTCCTCCACTTGTACATTGATACAAACCAGCCGAGGCTAGTCCCCAGTAGTGGGTATGGCTGCACTTGGTGCGCGCCTACGTCAAGCACGTTTATGAACTCTGCAGCCGTGAACTCCCCGGTCTTCTTAGCACCTACTTTGATCTTGAAGTAGAAGACGAAGTTCGAGTGATCCAGCATGTCTTCTTCTCTCGTGTAGGCTATTTTCACGGGCTTCTTCGCCTTCAAGCAGAGTGCGACTGCTATGGGAACTAGGTAGTTTGTCTGTATGCTGGAGCCGAAGGAGCCTCCTATGGGTACCTTCACGACGTTGATCTTGCTCTCTGGAATGTTGAACAGCTGGCTTATCAGTATCCTAGTGTTGTGTATTGACTGGGTAGTAGTGTATATCGTGAGCTTTCCGCCGGGCTCTGGAACGCAGAGAACGGCTTTCGGCTCTAGCTGCATGTGGTACCTCTTGCCAGTCTTGAAGGTCCTTTCAACAACTACGTCTGCCTCGCCAAAGCCCTTGTCGACGTCTCCCTCTTCGTAGTCGAGCCTGGCAGCAATGTTGTTTTCTACTTCAATCCACTTGCTCCCTTTCATTATCTTCTCGTGTATCTTCGGGGCTCCGGGCTTCATGGCTTCGAAGGGATCTAGTATCGGCTTGTATATGCGCTCAAACTCTATTTTCACGGCCTCCGCAGCCTTCTGCGCGAGCTCCTCGGATGGCGCGGCAACAGCTGCAACGGGCTCGCCGAGGTACCTGGGCCTGTAGGTCAGCACGTAGGTGTCTTTGTAGGTGACTTCGTCTATGCTGACGAGCCTTGGATTGAAGGGAACTTGCGGCACATCGTCGGGCGTTATTGCGACGGCGCCCATTCTAATGGCCTCGCTCACATCAATCCTCTTGATGTCTGCAAATGCGTAGGGGCTTCTCACGATCCTGCCTATGAGCATGCCTGGTACTTCCAAGTCGTTGGTGTACTTGAGGGCTCCCGTGGCCTTAGCCTCCGCGTCCTTCCTCGGAAGCCTCTTTCCAATGAACTTAAAGTCCGTGCCCACTCTCCCACCGCTTTGCAGCCTCGTGTATGGCCTTGACTATCTTCACGTACCCGGTGCACCTGCAGAGGTTTCCGAGGTACCTCTTCACGCCTTCCTCGGTCCTCATCTTGCCCTGCTTTATGCCGGCCCAAGCCGTCAGCACTATTCCGGGCGTGCAGAAGCCGCACTGAACAGCCCCGTTCTCCACGAGGCTCTTTGCTATCTCGCCGAGCAGGGGGTCTTCGAGGAGCCCCTCTACAGTCGTCACATCCCTTCCCTCTACTTGCACTGTGAGCAAGAGGCAGGAGAGCACGGGCTGGCCATCGAGGAGCACAGTGCAACTGCCGCAGTCGCCCCTCTCGCAGCCCCTTTTAACGCTCTTGACTCTGAGCCTCAGCCTGAGGGTGTCTAGCAGGACTTCCCTGGGGTCTACGTCTAGCTCAACGGGCCTCCCATTGAGCCTAAACCTGACCATCACTCTACACCACCCCGCCAAGCGCTCTTCGAGGCTTCTAGGAGGGCTTCTCGAACGAGCAGCTTCGACATGTAGAGCCTGTACTCGGCTGGAGCCCTCACGTCGCTTATCGGAGATATGTCCCTCTCCACGAGCTCTGCCACCTCTTCAATGACCTCAACGCTCGGCTCTCTCCCAATTAATGCCTTTTCAACGCTGTAAGCCCTAATGGGCCTGGGGGCCACGGAGTTCAGCGCCACTCTCGCGTCCGCTACAACGCCCTCCTCCAGCTTCACGGCGGCTGCAACAGCCACTACCGATATGTCGTGTCCAAGCCTCCTGCCGATTTTCGCGTAGTAGAAGCCGGCGCCCTCAAGCTTCTTGTAGGGCACTACGACTTCCACCAAGAGCTCCCCCTTCTGGAGTACCGTTTGCCTGGGCCCCAGGAAGAACTCGGTGATGGGCACCAGCCTCTCGCCCCTCGAGCTGGCGATTTTGAGGAGGGCTTCGTAGACGAGGAGGGGCGGGGCCATGTCTGCGGCTGGAGACGCGTTACAGAGGTTTCCACCTATTGTAGCCATGTTCCTAACTTGCCAGTACGCAAACTCCCTGGCGGCTAGCCAGAGGAGCCGAGCCTTCTGCTCCACAAGGGGGGAGTCGAGGACCTCCTGAATAGTAGTGAGGGCTCCTATTTCAAGGGACTCGCCCGTGTCCCTCAGGTACTTGAGCTCTTTGAGGCCGCCTATGTCAACCACGTACCTGGGCTTGAGCCTCCCGATCTTCACGTCTACAAGCAGATCCGTCCCGCCGGCCAGAGGTTTGGCGCCCTCGAGCTTGTCGAGGAGCTCTAGTGCCTCTGCCAGGCTCCTCGCCTTCACGTACTCGAACTCAGGCATTCTGTACATCAATGCTCCTCACCCTTCAGGACGCCGAGGTACTTGAGCACCCTCCATGGTGTCAGCGGAGTGGAGGTTATGTTGACTCGCAGTGCGTGGGCAACGGCGTTTGCTATTGAGGCGGGCCCGGGTATTACTGCCATTTCGCCAACGCCCTTTGCTCCGAGGGCTCCGTGCCTGAAGACGTCTTCGACGTAGACCGGCTTTTCGAACTCCGGCATGTCCATGGCTGTCGGCACTACGTAGTCTGCGAGGTTTGTGTTCACAATTCTGCCGTGCTCGTCGAAGTACAGCCTCTCCATCAGCGTGTACCCTATTGCTTGGGCAAAGGCGCCCTCGATCTGCCCCTCGACTTGCTGCGGGTTGATTATTCTGCCAGCCGCGAGGCCTGGGTAGACCTTCAGGACTCTGACGCGGCCGGTCCACGTGTCTACTTCTACCTCGGTTATCAAGACTATGTAGCTGTAGGCTGGGTAGGCAAAGCCCTGTCCAACCGTATCATCAAACCTGCCCTTGGGTATGAAGTAGTAGCCCGTAGCACTGGTCTCAACGCCCCTAGCGTAGGCCTCTCTCACGAGCTCCTTCCAGGAGAGCCCCCTGCTCGGGTCCCTGCTCCAGTAGACCCTCCCATCTCTGAACACCACTTCACCCGGATCCACGCCGAGAAGCTGTGCGGCAAGCCTCGCGAGCCTCTCGCGGAGCTTTGAAGCGGCAACGAGCACTCCGAGGCCTCCAATGCCAGTCCCCCTCGACGCGTGAGTGGCACCGGTGTCGGGGGCCTCTGTGGTTGCAAAGACCACTTTCACGAGCTCTGGCGGGACTCCGAGCACTTCTGAGACTATTTGGACGTGCGATGAAGTGGGAGAGCCCTGGCCCATTTCCACAATTCCAGTGTACACTGTTACCGAGCCGTCCAGCTCTACCTTAACGTAGGCGTTGGACCAGTCTGGCACGGCCCTCGAGGTGCTTATTCCGTGCCACGCAACAGCGACTCCTATTCCCCTCTTAAACCTTGGGCTCTTTGCGTTGTACTCCTCGTACTCCCTCCTCTTCCTCCACCAGTCAGCCTTCTCGGCAGTCAGCTTGAGGGCCTCTGCAACGCCCACTGAGTGGTCTAGGAGCTGGTTAGTGAGAGTGTAGGAGCCGGGCCTCAGCAGGTTCCTGAGCCTGAAGTCCACCGGGTCCATGCCGAGCTTCTCCGCTAGCTGGTCCATTTGCCTCTCAACGGCGAACTGTATTGAGAGGTTTCCAAAGCCCCTGAAAGACCCCTGGTACACCTTGTTGGTGTAGACCGCGTAGCCGTCTACCTTCGCGTTGGGGACTTCGTAGGGGCCTGAGGCGTGCATTGTAGCCCTCCACAGGATGAAGGGAGCCCTGTTCGCGTATGCCCCGGTGTCGTGTATTATTGTGACTTCTATTGCCGTTAGCTTGCCGTCGGCGCTCGCACCGCTCTTGTACCTTATTACGGCGGCTTCTCTCTTGGGGTGCACTCTAATTGAGTCTTCGCGGCTGTAGAGCACGAAGGCGGGCCTCCCAGTCAAGTACGCAACTAGAGCGGCCTTGGCGCACGTTAGGGGGCCTTCGTCGTCCTTGCCGCCGAACCCCCCGCCAATGTATGGAGCCACTATCTTTACTCTGCTCATTGGTATTCCGAGGACTCTCGCCACTATCCTCTGGCCTAAGTGCGGGTACTGGAGTGCCCCAATAACGGTTATCCTCCCCTCAGACTCGGGTATTGCGAGGGCCGCCTCGGTCTCCAAGTAGGCGTGCTCTTGGTGGTGAAGCCTGTACTCGTTCTCGACTACTACGTAGGCCTTAGCAAAGCCCTCCTCGACATTGCCTTTCCTAACCCTAGTCGTGAAGGCTATGTTTGAGCCCCTTTCTTCGTGCACGAGGATGTCTGTCCTCTTCATGGCCTCCAGCGGGTCTAGCACGTATGGCAGGGGCTCGTACTCTACTACGAGCTCTTCGGCTGCCTTCAAGGCCTTGTCGTAGTCTTCTGCAGCCACCAGCGCCACTAGCTCACCAGCATACCTGACCTTTCCACTCGCGAGTAGTGGCTGGTCTGGTATGGCATACCCCACCTGGTTCTCCCCGGGTATGTCTGCCGCTGTCACGACTTTCACGAAGCCCCCGAGCGAGAGTGCTCTAGAGGCGTCAATTTTCTTTATCCTGGCGTGCGGGTAGGGGCTCAGCACTTGCTTTACAAAGAGCGCGTTTCCCACCACGTAGTCAACAAAGTAGTCCTCTGTGAACATAGCCCTGCCGAAGGCCTTGTCGAGAGCGTCGACTCTGCTAACGCCTTTACCAACGACGAGGAAGGACTCTGCTCTCAGCCACTTCTCGAGCAGCGCGTAAGGGTCTTCCAAGAAGCCCACCAAGAGCCGAGGTACCGCCTTCCCAGCCGGCCTAGTGTATGTGCTCCGAGGTATAAAGCTTTATGCTCCAATAGAGCTACCAGTACTGGTGGCGGGCTTGTCGAGCGTCCTCGTCAAGAACGGCATCGTCATCACTCCAAGCGGGGCCTACAAGTGGGATGTGAAGATTGTAGACGGCTTAATTGCCGAAGTCGGAACGGACCTCTCGAGTAGCGGTGTCGAGGAGGTTATCGACGCCTCGGGCTGCTACGTGCTCCCAGGAGTCGTGGACGAGCACGTCCACATGAGGGAGCCGGGCCTGGAGTACAAGGACGACTTTGAGCACGGCTCCAAAGCAGCAATCAAGGGCGGTGTCACGACAGTCGTCGAACACCCAAACACGCTGCCGCCTGCCGACTCCGCTGAGAGGCTCTTGTCCAAGGCCAAGCTGCTCGAGTCTAAGGCATACGTGGACTTCGCGCTGCTAGGGGTCCTGCACGACGCCAATGTGCACGAGTTCGAAGACATGCTCGCAGCGGGAGCCGTCGGCTTCAAGGTCTTCATGGGCCCAACTACGGGCAACATACCCCCTCCAAGCGACAAGGCCCTCTACGAGCTGCTCGAAAAGTCGGGGAAGACGGGCACGAGGATTATGTTCCACGCCGAGGACCACTCCCTGGTTGAGTACTTCACGGAGAGGGCTAGGAAGCTGGGCGAAGACCCCTCGTTGCACGACGAAGCCAGGCCCCCGCTCGCAGAGGTCTACAGCATTGCGAAGATCTCTGTGCTCGCCAAGCACGCGGACGGCAGAGTCCACATAGTCCACGTGTCTTCGCGCGACGCGCTCGAAGCCATTAAAGCAGCAAAGAGGGCAGGTGTTGACATAACCTCGGAGACCTGCCCCCACTACTTGGTCTTAGACAAGAGCGACTACGCGAAGTACGGCGCGCTAATCAAGGTAAACCCGCCCATCCGGGACTCCTCTCACAGGAGGGCCCTGCTCGAGGCAGTTGCTTCGGGCTTCTTCGAGGCAATAGGCTCAGACCACGCCCCGCACGCCCCCCACGAGAAGAGCGGGAGCATTTGGGAGGCTGCCTCTGGAATGCCTGGAGTCCAGACGCTACTACCACTAGTAATGGACCTCGCCCTCAGGGGCCTAATACCGCTGACGAGGATCCCCCAGCTCCTCTCTGAAAACCCCGCTAAGCTGCTCGGGCTGTGGCCATTCAAGGGCGCCGTAATGCCCGGCTCTAGCGGAGACCTCGTAGTATTCGACCCGAGTGGGGAGCTCGAAGTAACCCCTGAGTGGCTCGAGTACAAGCACAAGCTCTCGCCGTACCTGGGCTGGAGGCTCAGGGGCAGGGTGAGGCACGTGATCTTGAGGGGCCACGTGGTCGTGAGAGAAGGCGAGTTGACGGGCATCAGGGCTGGGAGGTGGGTTAAGGGAGTATATAGCCGAGGGAGTGCTAGCTCATAGTGGTGGTCTAGTTGCTCAAGGGCATGGACCTCGTGTCTGCACTCCAGCTGACTCGCAGCGACATAGAGCTGCTAATCGACATGGCAGAAGAGCTCAGGAAGATCTACGAGAGGGGCGGCAGGCTGAGCGTGGCGCAGGGCAAAGTAATGTTCACAGCCTTCTTCGAGCCCAGCACCAGGACTAGGCTCAGCTTTCAGTTCGCCATGGTAAAGCTCGGCGGCTCTGTAGTCGACCTGGGCCCCGAGGAAGTCACGAGCATGGCCAAGGGCGAGAGCCCCGAGGACACGCTGAGGACTGTCGACAGCTACGAGCCGGACCTAATCGTAGTCAGGCACAGGGAGCCCGGGTTTGCCGCGAAGGCCGCCCAGATATGCAGAGCCCCAGTCATAAACGCGGGCGACGGCTACAACGAGCACCCGACGCAGGCCCTCCTAGACGTCTACACTATTTGGAGGCTGCTCGGCAGGGTAGACGGCGTTAGAGTGGGAATGATGGGAGACCTCAGGTACGGGAGGACGATTTCAAGCCTCTCCTACGCCCTCTCGAACTTCCGCGACGTCGAGATATACTTCGTATCGCCCAGGGAGCTCCAGCCTCGCGAAGAAGTCCTCAAGGTCTTAGACCAGAGGAGAGTCAAGTACGAGCTCCACGAGAAGCTGGAGGACGTGGTCGAGAAGCTGGACGTGCTATACGTCACTAGGCTCCAGAAGGAGAGGATGAAGCCCGAGGACTACGAGAGGCTCAAGGGCAGCTACACGATTACCTACAGCTACTTGACAAGCTTCAAGAGGATACCGCTGATAATGCACCCACTACCCAGAGTCTGGGAGCTGACGCCAGACGTCGACGTGCTCCCGCAGGCAGTATACTTCGAGCAGGCAAAGAACGGCCTCTACATTAGAATGGCACTAATAAGAGCGATACTCGGCCTCTAGCCGGGGCTGATGTAGTTGGAATCCCACGGGCTCTCTACAAGGGCAGCTTGGAGGACGTAAAGAGGCTGCTTGAAGAGTCGAGGAAGCTCTTCCGCGGCGAGGTCTACGGCTACAAGGTCCAGGGAGAGCTTGTAGTATTTGGACCTATTAGTAGCGCGGGCGAGCTGCCGCTCGGCTTCAAGAGCGCCACAAACCCCGGCTTCTACAGGCTCGAGAGGGGAGTGGGCCTCGCCCACTCGCACCAGTCGCCAAAATGCTTCTTGTACCCCCCGCGCTTCACGCTATTCAGAGTAAGAGAGGACTTGGCTATTGAAGAGCCGAACTACGCAGCTGGCAGAGTAGTGCTCTTCGGCGTCAAGCCCTGCGACTTAGCGGCGATCAGCGTACTAGACGGAGTGTTCTCAGCCAGCTACAACCCGTACTACCAGGAGAGGAGGAGTAGCGTTGTAGGCGTCATCGTCGAGGAGTGCCTGTACCCCGGCGAGACGTGCTTCTGCGCGAGCGTTGAGGCGGGGCCCCTGGCAAGAGACTCCTTTGACGTCGCCTACGCCGTGGCCGGCGAGGACTTGGTCTTCTTCAAGCCAGGCTCCGAGAACGGCAGTAGGCTGCTCGAGAAGCTGGGACTCGAGGAGGCGGTTGCAGAGGACGCGGAGGCCTACGCCGAGCTCTCGAAGAAGGCCGTTGAGAAAGCGGGGCTGGGGCTTCAGCTGGCGAGGGTTCAAGAGGCGCTCTGGAACAGCATCAGCGACGTCGAGCTGTGGCGCAAGCTCTCGGAGAAGTGCGTAGGCTGTGCCAACTGCAACTTGGTGTGCCCCACGTGCTTCTGCGCAGAGGTCGTCGACGAGGTCGGAGAAGGCGTTGCCGAGAGGCACGTGGTTCAAGTCGGATGCCTCTCCTACACTTACGGATTGGTGGCCGGAGGGCACTTCAGGAAGGAGCTCTACACTAGGTACAGGCACTTCGTACTGCACAAGTTCGTCTTCTACCCCAGGCAGGTGGGGCGCTTGGGGTGCGTCGGCTGCGGCAGGTGCGTAGTGTGGTGCCCGGCGGGCATCGACATCCGCGAAGCCCTGAAGGCTGTTTGCGAGCGCCGGTGACTGCGCATTGCCGAGCTGGTTCACGGACTTGAAGAAGGGAGTCGTCGTCAAGGAGGTCCCCGAAGCACCCGGCGCCAAGACCATGCTCATCAAGGTCTTAGAGCCCTACGCTGGCCCCCAGCCGGGGCAGTTCAACATGGTGTACGTCTATGGGCTGGGGGAAGTCCCGCTCTCAGTGTCGAATGTACACGGGGAACCCGGCCTCGTAGAGCACACGGTGCGAGTTGCAGGGGCCGTCACGAGGGCCTTGCTGAGCAGCGTGAGGGTCGGCTCGCTTGTCGGCGTGAGGGGGCCTTATGGAGTCGGCTGGCCCCTCCGTGAGGCGGAGGGGCACGACGTCTTGGTGCTTGGCGGTGGCATAGGCTTCGCGCCGCTGAGGCCTGTAGTCAAGTACGTGGCGGCGAATAGGCAGGCGTATGGGAGGCTCAACGTGCTCTACGGCGCTAGGAGCAGCGAGCACTTCTTGTACAAGTACGAGATCAGCGAGTACTCTAGAATACCGAACTCGAAGCTGCTGCTCTCGGTAGACAAGCCGGAGGAGGGCTGGCCCTTCTACGTGGGCTTCGCAACGGACTTAGTGGGCTACGCCGACGTCGATGCAAAAAACGCGTACGCCTTTGTCTGCGGCCCAGAGGTAATGATGCGCGTCGGCGTCAAGAAGCTGCTGGAGAGGGGCTTCAGAAGAGACAGAGTGTTCGTGTCCCTCGAGAGGAGAATGAGGTGCGGTATTGGCGTCTGCGGCACGTGCCAGCTCGGCCACTACTTCGTGTGCAGGCAGGGGCCTGTGTTCAGGCTCAGCGACGTAGAGGACTACTTGTTCGTGGAGGGGATTTAGCGTGAAGCTAAGGCTCGCCGTCGCAAAGCTCGCCTCGTGCTCGGGGTGCATTATTGAGCTGGTCAAGTGCCTCGTGGAGTCTAGCTGGCTCCTCGAAGTTTACGAGCTGGGCTTCTTCAACTTGATCTCTGACCCGGCAGACTTGAGCGGGCACTACGACGTGGCCTTTATCGAGGGCTCAGCGAGCACTAGAGAGCACGTTGAACTGGTTAGAGAGCTGAGGAGCAGGGCGGGCCTGCTAGTCGCGCTGGGCAGCTGCGCCCTGCAGGGGGGCCTGCAGGCTGCTGCACCGGTAGAGGGTGCTGGGGCCTCGCACAAGCCCGTGGTTGAGCTGGTCGAAGTAGACCTCGCGCTGCCGGGGTGCCCCGTAAGCGCCGAAGCCGTTGAGTCGCTCCTCGCAAAGTACGCGAGAGGAGGTCTGCCTATACGGCTCTTCGAAAGCGTTTGCAGCGAGTGCAAGAGGAGGGGGCTTCCCTGCCTACTAGTGCTGGGCAGGTCGGCGTGCCTTGGCCCGCTGACAATCAGCGGCTGCGGAGCAATCTGCCCGTCCCGCGGCAGGGGATGCTACGGATGCTACGGACTCAAGTTCTTCGACTTGTCGAAGAAGAGCGTGGAGGCCTTCCTCAGCAGGCTCGCTGAGCTCGGCTTCGACGCCGAGTCAGCCGAGTTCCTGGTCAAGGCGTTCTCCAGCAGGGAGTACTCCAAGTTGGCGGGGGGCACCAGTGCTGGGCGGGAGCCTCGTGCCTAGAATTGAGGGCGAGGGCAGGGTCTACGTCTACGTCAAGAACGGCAGGGTTGAGCGAGTGGAGTTTGCAGTAGTAGAGGCGCAGAGGTATTTCGAGCGCCTTTTGAGGGGGCGGCGCGTAGATGAAGTACCCGACGTTGTGAGCAGAATATGCGGCTTCTGCGGGGTTTCGCACGCGCTCAACGCGGCCATCGCGCTGGAGAAGTGCCTGGGCATAGCTGTCGACGAAGCAGTGGAGGAGTTCAGGAGGGTCCTCCACCTGGCTGAGCGCGTTAAGAGCCACGTGCTGCACGCCTTCTTCCTAAACCTGCCAGACTACGTGGGCGGCAAGAGCCTCTTCGACTTGAAAGCCGTAAACCCCGGCTTCGTGGAGGCGGCAATGAAGCTTGCCGCGAGCTCTCTTAAGGCTCTGGAGGCCCTCGGCGGGAGGTCCCACAACGTCGTGGGCATCAGGGTCGGCGGGGCCTACTTGCCGAGCATTGAGGAGGCTGCCAAGGCTCTTAAGCACGTTGAAGAGTCCATTAAGCTCGCCGGGCAGCTGGCAGAGGTGGTGCTGTCGCTCAAGACCATACCGTCTGAGGGCCTGCTGAAGCCCACGCTCTTCCTCGAGCCCCGGGGAGAGTACCCGCACGTAGGCGAGAGGCTCGTGCTTCTGAGGCCTGCTGGGGCCGAGGTTTTCGGTTCCGAGGAGTTTGAGCAGAGGGCTGAGGGCTTCAGAGAGCCCGGCAAGAACGCCGCTGTCTACAGAATCGGCGGCGAGAGCTGCATTACGGGGCCTATTGCCAGGTTTAACGCGGCCTACGGGTTCTTAAGGGAGGAGACGAGAGAGCTCTTGGAGCTCTTCGGCTGGAGGCCTCCCCTGAGAGACGTGAGGCAGTCCATTGTAGCCCGCATCGCTGAGATATACGACGCGCTGCTGGTGCTCAGGGACTTCCTCGCCGAGTACAAGAAGCCCGCTCAAGCCGGGGTCTACGCGGCAGCGACTGCCAGCCCCCGCAGCAGGTCTGCGTGCACCAGCGTTGTTGAGGCACCACGTGGAGTCCTCTACCACAAGTACGTGGTCAACGAGGAGCTCCGGGTTGTAGAGGCAAAAATAGTCACGCCCACGCAGATCAATATAGCCGGTGTCGAGGAAATAGCGCGGGAAGCCCTCTCAGGGGCAGGCCCTCTAAGCGAAGGAGACCTCAGGAGGGCTGCAGAAGCGCTCGTCAGGTCGGTCGACCCCTGCCTCTCGTGCTCGGTGCACGTCGTCAAGCTGTAGCAGCCCAGCGAGCCCTGGGCTAAAGCTTATCAACCCCTAAGGGCTTTTCCTTCGCCGAGCAGGGCGTGCCGGGTGCCCTTCTTGAGTAACGTTGAAGTCCTTGCGTGGGCCCTAGAAGAGCTCTCAAGGGGCCGCAGGGTGGCCCTAATTACCATTATAGAGAAGTCTGGCAGCGGGCCCAGGGACGTCGGCGCCATGATGGCCGTTTCGAGCAGCGGCACGAAGGGTAGTATTGGGGGCGGGGCCTTCGAGAAGCTCCTGGTCTCGGAGGCGCTGAAGGCCCTCGAAGACGGCAAGCCCAGGAGGATCAAGGCGTCTCTCGGCGCCGAGAAGCCGCCTGAAGACGCTGTCAGAGTTCCAGCGCTCTGCGGAGGCGTTGTCGAGGCGTTTATAAACGTCGTGGACCCCAAGCCGCGGCTAGTGGTCTTCGGAGCGGGGCACGTGGGCAAGCCCATTGCAGACCTGGGCAACATGCTCGGCTTCAGGGTCTACGTCTACGACACGAAGCCGGAGCTCGCCTCGAGGGAGCGGTACCCCTACGCAGAGGTAGTCGCGGCTGGAGACATGCTGAGCGAGCTGGACAGGCTCGAGCTCGGCGAGAGGGACGTCGTTGTAATAGCGTACGGCGAGCCGGAGACCGACTACAGGCTGCTCAAGAAGCTCGTCGAAAAAGGCTTCAAGGGGCACGTCTGGGCCCTTGCAAGCCGCAGGAGGGCGTCGTGGATGCTCGAGAGGCTGAAGAAAGAGGGCTTCGACGTCGAGGCAGTAGCCGGGAGAATCCACGCCCCAGCAGGACTCGACATAGGCTCGGACACCCCGGAGGAAATAGCAGTCAGCATATGGGCCGAGGTGATATGCGAGCTCAAGAACTGCCAGAAGCCGGTTAAGCCCCTCAGCGTCACGTGGCAAACACAAGAACGCTAAAGTCGTTGTGTAAGACACGCCTGCTCAATGGAATGGTTCATGGGTTAGCGGGTTAGGACTACGCAGAGGGCCGTGTTGAGGGTGGACACTAGTATTAGCGACTTTGAAGCGCTGAGGGCATACATGGAGTCAAGGGGCATAGCTGTAGCTGGGTTGCGCGATATCGTAGACGCAGCAAGTAAAATACTCGAGGGAAAAGAGGAGCTTTCTAAAAACGAACGAAGGGTTGCAAGGCTCCTGTGGCACTTGGGCTTGGTTGTCAAGACGCCGAGTGGAAAAGTGAGGCCCACGCCGCAGCTGGAAGCCGTCTCTCAGGGCAACACCGCTCTCCTTGCCAAGAGGCTGGCTAGGTGGACTCCTATGAGGATACTGCTAAGATACATGATCGCCTCAGGGGGGTCTGCTACGCTAGAAGATGTAGTGAGGGATTTGGGAGGCGTAATGAAGCGCGTGACCGAGAAGTACTTGCCAGTGCTCAAGCTGGCTTATCCAAAGCTGAAGTGCCCTGTTTCAAAACCCTTCAACAAGCATGTAGTTGATACCGTGCTCTTTAAGCTAGGAGCAGACCTCGGCTTTTTGAAGTACGACAGAGGTAGAGGAGTGGCTCATTTAACAGAGCTAGCTGAGGAATACGTAGAGCAGCACGCAGTTGAAGTAATTAGGACAGCTCCACGCAGCCCCATAATACTCGCTGCAGTTGCAGCTACGGTAACTTCAGCCAGGAGAGTCTACCTCGTATCACCCTGGATAGATGGTGAAGTGGCTGAGGCCCTAAGCCCATTGCTGCATGGGAGGGAAGTAGTAGTTGTAACGAGGAAACCCGTGGAAGGGCGGCAAGGAGAGCGCCACAGGCGTGCACTGCAAATACTAGCTCAACGCGGCGAAGTCCTGTGCTACGAGAGGCTGCACACTAAGCTGGCTATGGGGACTTCTGCAGTCGTTACGAGTGCGAACTTCACAGTCGCTAGTATGTTGCATAACATAGAGACGGGAGTCTACTACCACGAAACCCCAACACCTCTGAGGGTACACGCAGAGGAAATAGTGGCAGCGGCAGATACTTGCTAGACTCGCGCGGAACTCAATGTAGCAACAGCCTAGTTATTTGCTTTGCACCGTACCATGTAGTGGCTTATTTGAAAACCGTTGCCTTGACCCTGTTCAGGTCCAGGACCGTGTCGAGGTCTAGTAGGACCCCGGGGTACTCTGTTTCAACGAGCATTGTTTTGTGCTTGTACTTCTCGGTGACCTCCTTCAACCCCCTCTTCTCCTCGGTGATTGAGAGGAGGTCGCTGAACACTCTCTGCGAGAAGAGCACTGGGTGCCCCCTCCTCCCCCTGTAGGAAGCCACGAACACGTCGTACCTGTCGCTGTAGTCGCTGAACTTCACGGCTAGGAGCGCGTAGACCCCCGGGTGCACCCAGGCCGCGTCGCCGGGGTTTACCATGATGCCGGCGAGGTCCTTGAAGTGCGCCAGGGCGTACTCCACGCCCTTCCTCACAGAGGAGCTCATGCCGATCCTGTACTCCTCGTTGTAGACCACGTGGACTCTCAAGTTGGCTTCTTCGAGGGCCTCCTCGACGAGCTCGTGCTGGTATCCCGTTACAACGACCACTTCGTCTACAAAGCCCGAGTCCAGGGCGTTCTCAACTGCCTGGACTACGAGGGGCTTACCGCTGTAGCGGTACAGCATCTTGTTCCACGGAAACCTCGTGCTCTCGCCGGCAGCGAGCACTATGCAGCAAAGCAAGCCGCACACCGCCGGTGACTATGCCAGTGCGCAGGTGCATTAAATGAAGTAGTTGCTAGACGCGTATGCACCTCACGTAGTGTGTTTCACTCAGCTTAACTAGCCCCGGCTCTGCTACCATGCACTCTCTTGTTGCATAGGGGCATCTATTGCTTAGTCTACACCCACTAGGTGGATTCGCGGGGCTTGGAGGCTCTCCAGGCAGTACTATCCTCTTCCTGGGCTTATCGGCGCGGGGGCGCGGCTCGGGTATTGATGAGAGCAGTGCAAGCGTGTACGGGTGCTTGGGGTCATCGAATATCTCGTCTGTCCTCCCGATTTCCATTATTTTCCCCAAGTACATTACAGCAATGTAGTCGCTCATGTACCTGGCCACGGAGAGGTCGTGTGTTACTAGCACGTATGTGAGCTTGAGCTTTTCTTTGAGCTCTAGCAGGAGGTTTAGTATTTGTGCCTGAACTGAAACGTCGAGCGCTGAGGTGGGCTCGTCAAGCAGTAGTAGTTTGGGCTCTATGCTCAGAGCCCTGGCTATGGCGACTCTCTGTGCCTGTCCACCGCTCAGGCTGGGTGGGTGCTGGTTGGCCACGGCCTCTGGGAGGCCGACTAAGGCGAGGAGCTCGAGCACTTTCTTCTGTATTTCTTTATTGCTCATGTCAGTGTGGATCTTCAGCGGCTCAGCTATTATGTCTCTAACCTTCATCCGGGGATTGAGGGAGAGGTATGGGTTTTGAAAGACTGCTTGCACGCTCCTCCTGTACTGCTTGAGGTCCTTGCCCCTGAGCTCAGTCACTTTCCTGCCGTTGAAGAATATATCACCAGACGTGGGCTCTTCGAGCCTTAATATGCACTTAAGCACAGTAGTCTTGCCAGAGCCTGATTCGCCTACTAGCGCGAAAACAGTGCCTTCTGGTACTTCAAACGATACTCCATCGACAGCCCTGACGTAGCCCACTACTTTCCCAAAGAGCCCCTTCTTTATTGGGAAGTACTTGACGAGCTCGTGAACCTTGAGCAGGGCCTCCACTCCTACTCACCGTAGAGTACACATGCCACTCTCCTAGTGTGGCCTATGTGAGCGTATTTCAAGGGCGCGGTTCTGCACTTCGAAGAAGCGTGCTCGCATCTATCTGCAAAGGGGCATCCCATGGGCGGGTTTCTCAAGTCTGGTAGTGCCCCGGGTATGTAGCTCAACTTGCCCCGGGTTTTGCTTGCCACTGGAACGGCCTTAACGAGCTTTGCTGTATAGGGGTGTAACGGGTTCAGGATCACATCTTCAGTCGGCCCCTCTTCAACTACTACTCCAGCGTACATTACCACGGTTTTATTGCACACTTCGCTGGCTATTCCCAGGTTGTGTGTTATGAGTATTAGCGTTAAGTCCAGGTCTCGTCTTAGAGAATCCAGCAGGTCTAGTATCTGAGCCTGCGTAACTACGTCGAGCATTGTAGTAGGCTCGTCGGCGATCAGGACCTTTGGGCGCGGCGCGAGAGCAGCGGCTATGGCAGCTCTCTGAAGCATCCCCCCAGACAATTCGTGGGGGTACGCATTTAGTATCCTAGAAGGATCCGGCAGCCTGACCATTTTAAGCAGCTCAGCGGCTTTTCCAAGGGCTTCTTGTCGGCTTAAGCCAAAGTGGTACCTTAAGACATCAGTGAGGTGCTCTCCTATTGTAAAGAGGGGGTTAAACGTAGTTGCGGGGTCTTGGAATATCATTGAGATTTCTCTGCCCTTGTACTTCTCTGCCTCAGAAGGCGGTAGCTTGAGCAGGTCTACGCCCTTGTAGAGTATAGAGCCGCTGACGACAACGGCGTTCTTGGGTAGAGAAAGCGCTATTGCCAAGCCCAGAGTAGACTTGCCAGTCCCCGATTCGCCTATTACGCAGAGCGAGTCGCCGCTGTCAACTTCCAAGCTCACGTTTCTCAGCGCCTTGACGACTCCCTCAGCAGTGTAGTAATGCACCGTCAAATCGCTAACTCTCAGCAGCCTCCCCCCACTCATCACACCCTCCTCATGCTCAGTATGTTCCTCAACCGCGGGTCCATGAGCTCCTTCACGGCGTCTCCCAGCAAGTTGAAGCCGAGGACGGTTATGACTATGGCCAGCCCAGGGAAGAACGATATCCACCACGCCCTGCTAACTAAGTGCCACCCGCTGCTCACTAGAAGACCCCACTCAGGTATTGGCGGGGGGACTCCAACGCCTAGGAAGCTCAGGGCAGATGCCTCGAGTATAGCCGAGCCCACGTCTAAAGTCGCCTGGGTTATAACCGGGGTGAGCGAGTTGGGGAGCACGTGCTTGAACATTATTCTCGCCTCGTCTAGGCCCACCACTCTGGCTGCATCGACGTACGGCATGTTCTTGACGCTACTCACTTGGAGGTATACTAGCCTAGAGTACCACGGCCACCAAGACAGCGAGAGTGCTACAATAGTATTCAAGAGCCCCCTGCCTAGAGTGGCTGCCAGCGCCACGGCCAGCAAGAGGGGCGGAAAGGCCAAGAACATGTCTGTAATCCTCATTAGCGCAGTTCCAACTCTGCCTCCCATGTAGCCCGCCACGAGGCCTATGGGCACTCCTATGGCGAGCGACAGGGCCACTACGCCTACGCCTATAACTAGTGAGAACCTAGCTCCCAGGAGTACTCGGTTAAATACGTCTCTACCATACTCGTCTGTTCCAAAGGGGTGCTCCAGCGAGGGCGGCATGAGCCTCTTATCAATGTTGTACGCAAGGCCCCAGGCGTCTTCAGGCCTAGTGAGTATGTAGGGTGCTATTAGGCCCAGGACCACGAACGAAGAGACTATCACTAGCCCCGCCAGGTAAACCGGGTTTCTCCTTATCAAGTCCAGGTAGAGCCCTAGCTCGGCCACTACAGCCTCACCCTGGGATCTAACCACGCATGAAGCAAGTCGACTACGAAGTTTATGAGCGAGTAGAATATAGCGACGAGTACTACAGCACCAATTATTGCCGGGTAGTCGTAGCTGAGCAGCGCCATGCCTGCGTAGTATCCAAGCCCAGGCCACACGAATACCAGCTCAACCATGAATGCCCCAACCAATGTATAGCCGAAGGAGAGGCCTAGAGACCCCACTACAGGCACTATCACGTTCCTCAAAGCATACTTCAGCAGCACGACTCTTCTCGGAACGCCCCATATTTCAAGGCTCCTTATGTAGTTCTCGTTGAGCACTTCAATCATCAAAGACCTACACATTCTCGAAGCAAGGCTCATGGGGTATAGCGAGAGCACTAGAGCAGGCATTATAATGTGCTTCAGCACGTCTACAAAGACGGCTATATTGCCTTGGATTAGCGAGTCAAGCAAGTAGAACCCGGTTATTGGCCTAAAGCCCGTGGAGTATACCAGGTACTCGTCCACTCTCTTACCCGCGGGCAGCAGCCCCGCCCAAATACCCACAACAGTCTGAAGAATTAGTGCAACCCAGAACACGGGAGTCGATGCACCCAGAATCGTCAACACCCTAATTACCTGGTCGGCGCGCTTTCCGTAGTTCAAGGCAGAGTATATGCCTAGAGGAATACCCGCCAGAAATGCCAGTGTAAACGCGGTTACAACGAGCTCTAGCGTAGCAGGCAGCGCGGTGAGCAGGTCTTGTAGCACGGGTGAGCGAGTCCTCCACGAAACGCCCCAGCTGCCCTTGAAGAAGTCGAGCAAGTAGTAGTAGAGCTGGACGTGGAGGGGCTCGTCGAGGTGCAGCTCTTGCCTGGCTCTTTTGAGCTGTTCTTCTGTTGCGTGAGGCCCTGCCCAGAGAAACTCGGGCCTCGCGGGAATAACCCTGGTAATGATGAACGTTATTACCAAGACACCCAGAACTACGAAGACGAGTAATACAAGCCTCTTAACCAAGTACTCTTTAGACACCGGCACGGTACATCACCTAAATGAGTGCAGAGGGAAAAACTTGGTGTGAACTACGAGAAAAAGCGCCATTACTCTCTCACTTCGAGTACTTGGGCAAACACTACAGTGGGGTACGCCGGGTTTATTGCCTTGTCGAGGTTGCCTATGCGCGCTCTCGCCACTCTAATGTCGACCATGTCCCAGAGGGGTATCGCGGGCACGTCGTCGTAGAGTATTTTCTGGATCTTGTAGTAGAGCTCTAGAGCCTTAGACGGGTTCACGCCTTCCAGCCTAAATGCCTCTATGACCAGGGCGTCCAGCTCCGGGTTTTCGTAGTAACACAGGTTGAACACTTTGCTCTCGCTGTGGAACATGTTGTACAAGTACGTAAACGGCGACACTATGTCGGGCCACCAGTAGAAGATCAAGAAGTCCTGAGCAGCGTTCGGGTCCTCCCAGCCCTTCTTGGCTATCGCCCACTGCTCCTCCCAGCTGAGGGGCCTTATTTCAACTTCTATTCCTAGCTGAGCAAGAGACGCCTTAATTAGCTGGGCTGTCCTCGCCTCGTATACGTCTCCAGCAGTGTACGTGAGTATGAGCGTCCTGTTTATTCCGCCTGGGTACCCTGCTCGTGCCAGCAGCTCCTTGGCCAGCTTCAAGTCGTACCTGAATGTTAGGTTGTCGAAGTGACCCCACATGCCGTGTGGTATTGGACCGCTGGCAACCTTGGCAAGCCCGCTCCTCGCTACTGCAACTATGTCTTCGTACGGTATGGCGTGGGCTATGGCTCTTCTAACGAGGACGTTGTCTAGTGGTGGCTTTTTCGTGTTAATCAACATTATTAAGTTCTGGTAGCTTGGCTTAAAGACCACTACAAGGTTCGGGTTGTTCTTGTGCTGCTCGATCTTTTCGAGCGGGACTTGCTGGGCTATGTCTATGTCTCCCGCGAGCAGGAGGGTTTCCTGGGTCACAGCGTCTTTAATTATTTTTATTATGAAGATGTCTGGTGCCTTGTCGGACTTCATTGGGTAATCTGGTAGTTTCCAGCCCCACCAGTCTTGGAACTTCTCGAGAACAACCTCGTTTTCGGGATCCCACTTAACTAGCCTGTAGGGCCCCGAGCCCGCATCATTGCCTTTGTTAAACCACTCGGCTACCTTGGGGTCTGTCAGGTTCTTAGCTCCGGCGTACTCGACTACTTTGGGGCTGAATATGTAAGCTGCGTATGCACAGGAAGCCACCTTGTCTAGCGCTGCCGGGTACTTGAGGTAGAAGACCACTGTGTAGTCGTCGGGGGTTTCAATGCGCTCAACGGGGTCCCATATGTATGCACCCCCCTGACCGAGTGCTATTGTCCTCTCTATAGACAACTTAACGGCCTGCGCTGTAACCGGCGTTCCATCGTGGAATACGGCACCCCTCCTTATCTTGAAAATCCAGACTAGGCCGTCCTCGCTCTTAGTGTAGTTCTCAGCGAGTGCTGGAATGAAGGTATTGGTGATTGGATCGTACCAGAGAAGGGGCTCGTAAACTAGTGGTAGCCACATCACGGAGTTCGAGAACTCCGTGCTGGGATCGGCGGTGGTCATTTCCGAGATAGACGCGTAAATAACTACTTTCTTCTTCTGAGGAGCAGGCGGGCTCACTACGTAGTGTGCAACTAGGCCTGCAATTACTGCTACAACTATTGCAACAACCAGCACTACATAGATCTTCCTAGCCGCCAGCTAGACCACCTCTACACCTAAAGCGACATTGCAAATGGCTTTTTAAGCCTTTTTACTAGGAGCAGGTTTTTTAAAGCTTACCCAGGATTTGGCACTAATGTTGAAGGGAGGTGTCCCTACGTGTGGTTTGTCAAGAGCATGGAGGATGCTAAGAAGCTTGTTACGGGCTTGACGATACTGGCTACTGGCGGCGGAGGAGACCCGGTTAAGGGCCTCGAACTTCTCAAGGAAGCCGTGGAAAAGACCGGTGGCGTGAAGATCGTTGACCTAGATGAGCTGCCCGAAGACTCGCTCATCGTCGCACCGTACTACGTCGGCTCAATGGCCCCGGGCCTCAGGAGCAGGAAGCCGGTGAAAATACCCGACCCGATGCAGAGGGCTTTTGAAGTACTCAGCGAGGTGCTGGGTGCCAGAGTAAGGGCAGTTGTGGCCTCGGAGCTCGGAGGCCTCAACACGCCAATAGCGCTGAGCATTGGAGCGAGGTTTAACTTGCCGGCAGTTGACGGCGACTTGTTGGGCAGGGCGGCGCCAGAGCTCCACCAGTGCACCGTCCACATTTTCGGCGTTCCCATGTACCCCTCAGTCATAGTCTCCGAGACCGGTAACGTAGTCGTAGTAAGGGAGTACGCAGACATCGACGACTACGAGTCCGTAGCTCGCTACATGGCAGTTCTGAGCGGAGGGCACGTTGCAGTAGTCGATACTCCACTAACGCTAGAAGCAGCCAAGAAGGTTGTCATTAGAAACACGCTGAGCCTCGCCTACAGGCTCGGCGAAGCCGTGTTAGAGGCCAGGGCGAGGGGGTTAAACCCCGCGGAGAAGGCAGCTGAGGCCCTCGGGGGCTGGGTTGTGTTCAAGGGCGTTGTCGAGAAGTATGAGTGGCGCGATGAAGGTGGCTTCTTGAAAGGCGAGGCGGTAATCAAGGGCATTGACGAGTTTGCAGGCATGACGCTGAAGTCGTGGATAAAGAACGAGCACATAATGGTCTGGGTCGACGGCAAGCCCCTAGTAATGCCGCCCGACATCTTCACCCTGCTGAGGGTAGACGGGGAGCCCCTGACCAACGCCGACTTAAAAGAGGGCATGGTAGTCTACGGACTAGCCGCGAAGGCGCCCGATATCTGGAGAACGCCGGAGGGGCTCAAGTACTTCGGACCCAGGCACTTCGGCTTCGACTACGACTACATACCGGTCGAAAAACTCGTTAGGGAAGTTCTCACCAGGCACTAGCCACAGGTCCCGCGAGCCGAGCTTGCAAGAACTAAGGCTTTTTGGACTCAGGCCCCCAGAGCGCCCCTCTTCAGCCATGGCATTTGAGTCCAGGCCGTAGTACGAAGCGAGCGCTAAAGGCCGTGCCCAGCAGCGCGCTAAGCGTGGTTCTCGCTAGCGATGGCATGACCACTTGAGTGCGGCTTGCTCTAGCGGGTTTCTGTAGTTTGCATTAAAAACTGCTGGCATTGTTTCCACTCACAGAGGGGGTACTGCTGTGCCTGACTTCATGGAATTCGAGTTAGCTGTGGCAGCCCAGAAGCTTGTTAGAGACGTTTTGAAGGTTTCTAGTGGCGAAGAAGTGGTCATAACAGCGGACACTAGTAGTGACTGGAGAGTTGTTGAAGCAACAGCGAGAGCAGCCGCGGTAGTAGGTGGAAAGCCCGTTGTGGTTCTCCACCAAACCCCCATTGGCGTGGGTAAAGCTGCAGATCCCTACCTGCCAGTAAAGTCCCTTAAGGCTGTTCTCAGTGCAGCTGACGTCTGGGTAGAGTTCAACAAGAACTGGCTCCTCTACTCAACGCCCTACTGGGAGGCCGTGAGTACTGGCAGGGTCAGGTACATGTGCTTAGTGGGCATGACGGCTGATATGATGGTGAGGACTATAGGGAGGGTTAACGTAGAGCTCCTCTACGAGTTCCAGGACAAGCTGGCTGAAGTAACTCGGAAGTCTAGGTACATGAAGATCAAAACGCCAGCAGGCACAGACGTGGAGTTTGAAAATGATCCATCAAGGCCTGTGCTGGTCGAGGGCAAAGTCGCGGGGCCGGGAGAGTACATGCTCTTCGGCCAAGTCGACTGGGCCCCTGTGGAGGAGAGCGTTAACGGCGTAATAGTCTTCGACGGCTCTCTCTGGCCGCCCGAAGAACTCGGGCTTCTCAAAGGCCCCGTGAAGCTCTACGTGAGAGAGGGGAGGGTGGTCAGGATTGAAGGTGGCGCGGAGGCGAGGGTCTTCGAGAAGTGGCTTAAATCGCTTAGAGACGAGAAGATGTTCAATATAGCCCACATAGCCTATGGCTGCAACCCGGGTGCAAAGCTCACTGGAAACATCCTCGAAGACGAGAGAGTGTGGGGAGTTGTTGAGTGGGGCCTCGGCTCGCAGTCGCCAACCTTCAAGGGGAAGCTGGGCCCAGCGGCCTCGCACACAGATGGGGTATGCCTCAATCCAACAGTGTGGGGAGATGGAGAAAAGATCCTAGAAGACGGCGAGTACGTGCACCCAGAGCTCAGGGAGCTAGCACAAAGACTAAAGGCCTCTTAGAGGAAACCGCAAATCTCAAACTTCTCCACTGTCCCAACTCGTGGTGCGCGGCAAAACCTTACATGCAGGCATGCGAGTTGAGACCTCTTTGTTAATGATAGCGCAGTGAGACTGTACCTACGTGACGCCCTACTAGCAAATCGTGTATCTAGGAAACAGGGCTACGGGCAAGGCCGGCGGAGGATCAGCACATTATCTAAAAAGGATGCAAAAATGCGTGAAAATGCGGAGCCATTAAGTTAAGGCATCACACTATATGGATATAGCTTCGGAGCAGCTGCCACGAGCAGCTCGAGGATCTTGTATGCTTCAACTATGTCTTTGGCCATGTACTTGACAGTCTTGCCATCAATTCTCTCTATAATAGGCAGAAGCTCGGCTATGTCAGCCATTTCTGTTCCTAGGAACCTTATTTTCACTTCAGCAGGATAGGCTGCTTTCAGCGCCTTCACTTCTCTTTTTTTTAACTTCTCAGAGGTCTCAGCTACCGCTTTTTGGGTTCTTTCTTCGCCTTCTTCGAGACGAGCTAGTGCAGGCGGATCTTGAACTGCCTTGCAATATCCGCTTGTGATCATGGAGGCTTATTACTACCTCCTCAATACTGAAGTATGGATCGAGTAAATGACAAAGGACCCTGGTAGCACTAAAACTTGCACTTGCAGGGCACTTGCAGGTGGTCTCGGTGCTGAGGCTGAGTAATGAGCTAGTCGCCTCTCTCAGAGAGGCGTTGAGCGGCATTGATGGCTTGGAGTTTGCAGCCCTCTTTGGGTCTATTGTGTCAAGGGGCGAGAGCCCTCACGACATAGACATAGCCGTGAAAGCCTCTCACTCGAAGAAGTACGAGGTCTTGTGCAAAGTAGTGGAAGTTGTCTCCAGAGTCGCTGGTATCAGCGAGGAGCGCGTCGACGTCGTGGATCTCGATAGAGCCGACTTGGAGATCAAGAAGGAGGTTGCCAGGGGAATAGTGCTCGTCGATAAAGGGGGCTACGGAAGCAGGCTCGTTGAGGAAGTCAACGCCCTGTACCCAGAGTACTGGGAGCTCAGGAGAATTGGCATAAGCGAGTGGCTCTACTCAGACGACCCGACACAGATAAACTTGGAGCTAGTGAAAAGAAGGCTCGACTTCATAAAGACAGAGGTCGAGTTCATGAAGGAGCACGTGCTCTCGAGAAGCCTGGAAGAAGTCGTCGAGTCGCCTATTTACAGGAGGCTCTTGGAGAGAAGCTACCAGCTAGTAGTAGAAGCGATGCTCAACATATGCAGGCACATAGCTTCCGCCATGGGCTGGGGCCCTGCACTGAGCTACTCGGACTACGTCAGGCTGTGCACCGAGCACGGCGTGCTGAGCCAGGAACTGGGAGAGAAGCTGGTTAGCGCTACGAGGCTCAGGAACCTGATAGTCCACAGGTACCTCGAAGTAGACTACGAGAAGCTCTACG
>JBMFML010000013.1:0-30164 GCA_049970695.1 Desulfurococcaceae archaeon | reverse complement strand
GGAGTGAAGGCCGCCAAAGCCCTCTGCACTTCGCTGGAAGGCGAGTTTGAGCTCTATGCTCGAGAAGCTGGAAAGTCGCAGCTGCGAGGTGGAGCGGCTCCGCCTAGCCCGGAGGAGCTCAAGAACTATACGTTAATAGGTAGAATTGCTCGTGGAGTCAGAATACTAGATGTGCCACTAAACCTGAGTAGGCGCTCACTAGTTGAGGTGGTGCTGATCTACGCCGATAGAACCTGCTACGCACGGGGCATACTACCAGTTGAGCAGATTCCGGGACCAGAGGTGTTCATAGCAGCTCCCTTTATTAGCCAGGCAAACCTGTTTGCACAGTTCTTCCCAATTCTAATGCTGTACCTCGCCTACGTTTACATAGCAAAGCCCAGGTCTCAGGGTGCACTAGAGTTCTTGCTTGCTAGGCCTATTACAAGGCTTGAAGTATACTTGACGAGGCTTGTAGCAGGCGTTTTAGTAGCTGTTGCTGCATCAGCACTATTTTACTTGGCTGCAGCAGCAACTACAGCTGCCTTGACGGGGGTGGTCTTTGACGTACACACCTATGTCTTGCTCTACGCTGGTACCGTGCTCTCCCTCACTGCATTCTATAGCCTTTGCTACGCTCTTTCAACAGTTCTCAAGGGTGGAAGGTATCTCGCTATCTCGATATTTGCCTATCTCTTCTTCACCATTATCCTGCAAATACTGGTATCTGTGCTCGCCATTGCCGTTGTGGGGCTTGGCCCCGGCTTTACTGAGCAAGTAACAAAGCTAAACTACCAAGCAGCCTACTTCTCTCCACTAGGTATTCGCCAGTTCTTCGAGTACTTCACGCTAGTGCACTACAGTGCGAAGTATGGCGAGAGCCTTGCACCACAAGTAGGAGATGTCGTAAACCCGCTGCTAGTTGCCTTGTCTGCTGCAACGTGGATTGCTGTACCAGCAGTACTTGGGTGGCTGGCATTCAGAAGGGCCAATTTAAGTGGCTGAACCGCGTAAGCAGCCTTGCTCGCTATAGCGTCTTTAAACTATGTGCCTTTGCGCGTGCCAAGCCTCCTCGGAGTCCTCAGCGGTTGGCGCCTACTAGGTGCAATACTGCACAGCCGCTCCACGGGATATCTACGCAAAAGCTCGTTTTGAAAAAGCGAACTGCTCAGTTCAGTTCTTGCTATCTACTGGTTTAAAAGCAAAGCAAGGGCATTACTAAGCTCGAAAGGGGCCTTGAGTGGTGCCCTTGTCCAAGAAAGAGGAAAAGAAGGGCGAGGAAAAGAAGGCCCCGAAGTGCAAGAAATAGGGCTAAAGCGCTCGCGCCCTAATGCTTTTTACCACTATCATTCCACCTCAGCGTTTCTATTAGTCGAGTACCAAAAGCCCAAGCTAAGCCACTAAATAGCGTTTCTCTACGCGCATGCTCCTCGCTAAGAGCAGTACTGATGGTGTGCGAGTAATGCGGGCCCGCCGGGATTTGAACCCGGGTCCTCCGGCTCCGCAGGCCGGCGCCCTGTCCTGGCTAGGCGACGGGCCCCGTGGTAGTAATCTGTGCTACGTGGGCTTTTAGTGCTTTTTCAGCTTCTTGGAGTACGCGTCTGCCTCGTGCAGAGGTATTGGCAACTTCTTGCCGCTAACCAGCAGGGATTCTACGAGCTTTATGGCGTCTTCGAGCCTTACTCGGTAGCCTATGCTCACGTAGAGTTCTGCGTTTTCGTGCTCTATTACAGCCCCAACTACCAGCCCATGGGCTTTAATGAGCTTCCTGGGCCCCTCTCCAAATACCTCGCCGTAGAGTTTTCTCTTGGCAACGCCTATGCTGGGCTTGTTCAGGACTAGCCCGAGGTGTGTTGCTATGCCAAAGGCCCTGGGGTGGGCTAGTCCGTGTCCGTCAACGAGGATTACCTCTGGCTTTACTCTGAGCTTGTGGTAAGCCCTCACGTAGCCAGGCACTTCTCTGAAGGCCAGCAACCCCGGTATGTAGGGGACTTTTACTTCTACTACTTCATGAGCCCTATCAACAACCCTCGACAACACCCTATCGTATACTACTGCGACGGCGTACTGCCTTTCACTATCGTAGGAAGAGTCGAAGCCTCCAACATACCTCACTTCACTAAGGTTTAGGGGCGGCGAAGACTCCAGCTCTCTCAGTACCTTCGTTGAGAGTAGTTTTTGAAGCCTCATAGCTCTCTCAACATCAAAGACCACAGTAAACCCCCGTGTAGCTCTCGCGCATCGCTGTTTACTGCTTTACTGCAGTAATAAGGGGCCTAATATGAGTATTGGCACCTCGACCAGCGCCATCCATTTGCCGGGGCTCCGGCACGCTTCCATGGAAACCAGGTATTTATGGCTTGTGAGCGGAATTAAATGCCGAGGCTGGTAGCTTGAAATACACAAAGTCCGACTTAGCCAGGATATTCAGAGCGCTCGAGAAGAAGGGCGTTACTGGAGTAATTATTGGAGATACCTCGGTACAGCTGTACCTAGGCGCCTCGGAGCTCGAGGGAGACATAGACGTCTTCGTCATAGAGCCAAGCCCCCTCGCCTATAGAGAAGTCTACGAGGAAGTCGCTGTCGAGAACAACTGGGAGCTGAGCACTTCTGAAGCGGGGCTTCCAGCACTAGTCGTGCCCGTAAGAGAGGGCTACGTTGTCGTGGAGTTTTACGAAAACTACATGGACATAGAAGTCCCACTCGAGTTCTTCGAAGAAGCCTACGAGTACAAAGTAGACGGCACGATCATAAAGGCTGTTAGGCCGGAGCACTACCTCGTCTTAAAGGCCAGGCAGGGAACGGACCTCGACAAGCTTGAAAAGTACGCTGCAAGCTTAAAGCAGAAGGGTTTAAACTTAAAGCTCGTCGAGAGGGCGGCCTCGGTATACCCACCCGAAGAGAGCAGAATTATTATTGAGAGGCTGAGAAGCATTAAACTGAGCATTTAATGGTTTAAAACTAGTTTAGACTTAGAGACTGGGGGTGTGCTTAGATGCCCGTTACAGATCCGAAGTTGCTTGAAATAGTGCACGCGCGTGTGCTAAATAAGTATATTTGCAGAAAGTGCGGTGCGCTAAACCCGCCTGGAGCTGAGAAGTGCAGGCGCTGCAAGTCGAGAGGTACGCTGAGACCGAGAAAAATGCTGAAGGGAGGACCCAAGGCTAAGGCAGCCAAGTAGCATGCTGCAGCCGGCGTAGAAGCCTTGTGGTGAGTGGTGTGAGCTTTTAGCTACACAGAAGAGCAGCTAGAGGCGCTGAAAGTCGACAAGCAGAAGCTCAGAGAGATAATAAAAGAGCTCTCGAAGTGGAGGGCCCGCGCTACAATACTACTAAGCCTCTACATACCACCCGGCAGGCCCATTAGTGATGTACTAGCACTACTTAGGCAGGAAGCCGCAATAGCGGAGAACATTAAGTTGAAGCAGACTAGAAACGCCGTGACGTGGGCTCTTAGCGTAGCCTACGACAGGCTCGTTAAAGTACCAAAAACCCCTGAGAACGGCCTCGTGCTCTTCGCTGGAATGAACCCAGATACGGGAGACACCATAGTTGTCATGCTAATACCGCCCGAGCCCGTCCCCGTCTTCTTCTACAGGACAGACAAGTACTTCCACACGGAGTTCTTGGAGGACATGGTGTCTGAGAGCAACGTAATTGGGTTAGTAATAGTCGAGAGAGACGCCGCCACCATAGGCTTGCTTAAGGGAAGTAGGCTTGAAGTAGTTGAAGAGCTCGAGGCCTACATACCAGGCAAGCACCACAAAGGCGGGCAGTCGCAGAGGAGGTTTGATAGGCTGATCGAGCAAATGGTGGAAGAATTCTACAAGAAGGTTGGTGAAGTGGCTAACCAGGTGTTTCTCCCACTACTAGAGCAGGGCAAGTTGAAGCTAGTAATAATCGGGGGGCCAGCTTACGCAAAGTACGACTTCTTGAAGGGCGAGTACCTAGACTACAGGATTAGGCAAATTGTTGCACCAAAGCTCGTAGACGTGTCTTATCAGGGTGAAGCTGGGCTGAGAGAGCTCGTCATGAAAGCCGAAGACATCCTCAGAGACCAGGAGTACGCCGAGTCCTTGAGGAGCCTCGAAGAGTTCAAGTACCACTTAGCGAAGGACGATGGAATGGCTGTCTACGGTGAGGAAGAAGTAAAGCTCGCGCTCGAGCAAGGCCTGCTGAAGATCCTGCTGATAAGCGACGACAGAGAAGACGTGCCTGTGTGGCTTGACGAGGCACAGAAATACGGTACTAAGGTAGTCGTAGTAAGCAAGAACATACCGGAGGGAGAGTGGTTTAGCAAGACGTTCAATGGAGTGGCGGGGATACTTAGGTTCAAAGCGCACTCGGCGTAGCGCTGCAGAGCGCTCGCAGCTGCTCAGCAAGTCAGGGTTTTAAGCCACACTCAAAAATAGATTAGTGGAGCCGGGGTCGCCTAGCCTGGTAGGGCGCCGGCCTGCTAAGCCGGTGGGGGAAACCCCGCGCGGGTTCAAATCCCGCCCCCGGCGCATAACCCACTAATTCTTCAACAACCACTAATGCCCATGGTGCCTTTACACGCATCCCTGGCGCCACTTGCATAGTCGATGCTCAAAACAACAGACTCGACGCGTCCAGGTACAGGAGTCAACGAAAGTAAAGAGCTGATTACAGTGCAGCGAGATCTCGCAAGATGCGAGGAGCAAAAGGCTTATAAGCCTCCCCTCTTTTTAGGGTGAGGAGTAACGAACTCTAACCATAGCAATCAAGTCCTTCCGCGAAAACCATTACTGATAACAACGGCACTAATTATAACAATTGTTGTTATGGCTCACAGCGCCGTAGCTGATGTATGGCTTGATGCTCACTACGATTCGAGACTGGGGTATAATAACATAACTTTATTATGGAGCATCGTATATAGTCATAGTAGGGGGGCGCTGACATGGTCTTGAGATCGTCTCCCAGGGTCTTTGCACTAGTAACTCTAGCACTCGTATTGCTAGCAATAAGCATAGTTGCTTACGCTGCCGTGTCGCTAAACCAAGGCCCCCGTAACGTAAGCGATGAGATGCCTGAGCCTCGATACGAGCTGCCCATCATTGTTATAGATCCCGATAAGGCCAATGTTAAAGTGAGCCTTGAAGAAGCTGTGGAAGCTGTCTCGAGAATATGGGATGTGCCTAAAAGCACTCCTTCAGCCAAAGTCGTTGTAGACAAGATCGAGGGTAGAACTTATTGGATCCTTGGCTGGGTTGAGGGTGGTGGATACGTGCACGCCGAGGTTGATGCCGAAACGGGGCAGGTCGTGCTACTACGCGATTTCAGGTACAAGGCGAGAGTGGACAACTTAAAGAGCCATGCTCGCGCCGTGGAAATAGCCTCGAAACTGCTGGAGAAGCTCGGCGTTCCTGCCCACCTGCTAGCACCCGAGCCCTTTGTGCGGATTAAGAGAGAGCCCGCCGCCGGACTGGTTCAAGAGATAACATACGAAGTTGAGTGGAGGCAAGTCTACAAAGGCCTTCAAGTTGTTGGCGGCTACGTAATCGTCGCAGTAGACCCCGAGAATCAGCGGCCTGTGGGCTTTGTCGTCAAGCTCTTAGACGTAGAGGGCATACCAGTAGAACCAAAGATAGCGCGCGACTCGGCAGTAGCTATTGCTGCTGAGTTCTTGAAGTCGAAGGGCTACAGCATCGGAGAAGTCGTTAAGGTCGAGCTCTGCATTAGAAGGCCCAATTACTACTGGGAGGGCAGGCCAATGGCGCAGGGCCCACCATCGCTTCTCTGGGTTGTCGTATTCAAGAAACCTTACAGCAGTTCAGGCACAATTGAAGTCTGGGTTGATGCTCGCAGCGGGCTGGTTGTTGGTGGAGACCAAACGCGCTGCTAGAGCGCTTTTAAGGCTAATTAGGGTCTTTCAGGCAGTAGTCTTGGTTGCTTCAATAGCCTTCTTTACCCTTCTCTGGGCCAAAGCTTACATTGAGCGATGTGTTGCAGAGTATAATGGGCTTAGCTTTAGCTGGCTTACGAGAGAGTGCCTCGACCCGCCCTATCCTACAGGGCTGCTGTCTTTCCTCGGATTCTTCTTGGGCTTCCTCCCCGTGCTCAGCTCGAAGAGGTCTCCCCTACTCGGCTTGGTGAGCGGGTTTCTCGTGGCCCTTGGTGGCTCGTTCTCGCTCATGCAGTTGCAGCTATACATAGCGCCAGTAGCGAGGTCTATGCACGTAGAGCCCTGGATATACGCACACATCGCTACGGGCTTAGTGCTAATGGTTCTAAGTACACTACAACTCCAATTGCAAAGCGCAACCAGCAGCCAAGAGCACCCAAGCCTTGGCTCCTATTCGCAGAGTCCGTAGTGTTAGCAAGTAGGCAGCCGTAGGCATCGAAGAGGTTTGCAGAGCGCATTTTGCTTACTTTTTGATTACAATTGCCTCGAAAAACTGCAAGAGCCGGGCTACTCTCGACTTTCAGGAGCTTTTGCATGAGTATTTTGCGAGCATTGTTCGATCAAGGAATAGAGCGGGGAAAACAGAAAAGGTAAAAAGAGTGGCTAGATTTGGGGCTGGAGCTTTTCGCCTATAATTCTCGTTAGTAGCACACTGCAAGCGTTGTCTCCAGAGGCGTTAATGGCTGTTCTAATGGCGTCAGCAAGGGGGTCTATTACCATCATTATTGCAATGCCTTCGAGGGGGAGGCCCGCGGTTGCAAGGACGTATGCAAGCATAACAGTGCCGCCACCTGGTATGGCAGCAGTAGCGATGCTCCCTATTACTGCCGCTGCTACTATTAAGCCCGCCTGGTACGGCTGGAGGGGTATGCCAAATAGCTGTGCTATGAATACGGCGCTCAGCGCCTGGTATAAGGCTGTTCCATCCATGTTTACAGTAGCACCAATGGGTAGGGTGATGTTGTATACTTCAGTTGGCACGCCCATTCTCCTGGCGGCCTCCATGTTGTAGGGCAGCGTAACAGCGCTAGACCTGGTCGTGAAGGCAACTATGAATGGCGTGAACTGGGCTTTGAAGTACTTAATGGGGCTTAAGCCGCCCAGTGCTACTAGTATGGAGTAGACTACGAAGAAGTGGAATAATGTAATGGAGTACTGGGCTGCCAAGAACTTGCCGTACGCTCCGAGCATTTTAGCACCATACTCGCTCATAAGCCACACAGCATAGCCGAATATGGCTACTGGCGCGTAGTACATTATCACTCTGACCACCGCGATAGACAAGTTGCTACCTATTTTGAGGTAGCCTGCTATCTTCCTGCCCTCCTCGCCGAGCAGTAGAGTTGAAACGCCCAGTATCATGGCGAATATGATCATAGTCATTGAGCCGCCTACTGTCAGCACACTACTGAAGTCCAGCTGGAAGAATGACAGCAGTATGTCTACTCCACTTGGCGGCGTGGGGGGCTTGTAGCCAGCAGGAGGCTGTAGGCCTACTCCCTCGCCAGGCTTAACGAGCACGCCAATTAAGTAGCCCCAGAAAGACGCCAAAGTAGATGTTCCAATGTACAGCAAGAGCATCCAGGCAAGTATTATTCCCAGCCTCCTTGCACTCGCTATAGACGAAGTAGCAGCCGCTATGGTGAAGAATATTAGTATTGGAATGACAATTCTAATGAGCCTAACAAAGATGTCGCCCAGTGCTTTAAACCAGGCGCTTGCGCCGGCGCGGGCTGCGGGGTCAGGCACAGCGACTGACAAGACGTAGCCTATTAGCAGTCCTAGGACAAATGCTATGCCAATGGCTAGGAGGATTTTGTACCCTCCAGGGGCCTTAGACATGCTATGTGCCCCCTACGAGTCTTTGTGGTATTACGGGCAGAATTTATATTTTTGCATAATGCACCACTCCTTTTCATTAATGCAGTATTGCGTACCTTCAACTAGGGGGTTTGCCCAGCGCTGCATTGGATTGGAAGTGCTTTAAGCTCTCCTCGGTATTTAGTACTCCGAGATGTTCTTGTAGAGCAGGTACTCGGATTCTTCGATTCTGAAACCGAGTTCCTCGAGGGCTTTAACGAGCTGCTTTTTCGATGCGTCAACCGGTACTTTTATTGTTTTGGCTTGATTTGCTGATGCCACTTGTTTGAGCGCATTTAATAGAACTTTTAGCGCTTCTAGCTCGCTATAGCACGCTAAGAGTATGCTGTCTACTACGAGCTCGTTGTTTAGGCTATATGTTGCAACTGCCTTTACTCTCTTGCTTTTCTTTACTACAATAGTTCTCTCTACTTTGTAGAACTTCTTGTAGATCAGCATGTCTACGTCTTCTACAAGCATGCTCCACCAAGTAGTAGGCAGAACCTTGTATTTCCTCGTGTATTTTGCAGAAACGTCGCTTACTACGTAGCCGGCTACGTGCTCAGCCCTTATTCTATCAGCCGTAGCGCGCATTACAAAGACAACGCCCTTAACACTGTAGCCGTTTCTAAGGTAGAAGTCTAGTGCGCTGGTGTTCCAGCTCTTAACACTGAGGTAGATTTCCTCAACTCCCTGAGTAGCTAGCCTGCTTTCTAATTCGCTGAGGAGGGTCTTGCCGATTCCCATTCCCCTATATTCTCTGTCTACAGCAATGGCGTCTACGTATGCTCGGCTCCTCTTCTTGTAGGCCACGATGAAGCCCACGATTCTGCCCGCTACTTCCGAGACTAGTACGAGTACTCTTCTCGACCTTGCTTTCAGGACTGCCTCTAGCCAGTCTAGCGCGTCTTCTTCTCCAAGCTCTCTCTTGGAGTCGTTGTATATCCTGGCTAGGCTTTTGAGGTCGCTGAATCTAGCCTTCCTAATAACTAAACCGCTTAGTAGTCAACTCATAGTTGGCTGTTACACCGCGTCCTCTACAGCACACTACATAATTGTTAATGGGGGTTTTAAAGCAGTACTACGATACCCTCGAGAATCGCCGGCCATTGCTTTACTTGCAAAATTCCTTGAGAAGCTGGGGTGCGCTAAGCGCGTTATTCACCGCTACAGTAACGCTTAAACCCCTTTGTGGGACACTGATACTGTTGGGTGCATGGATGTGGAGATGGAGAGGCTTGTTTACGCTCTTGGTAGCCTGGCCCACGCCGAGCTTCACTTAATTGAGCAGTTGACACCCGACAACGCGGGATCCATACTGCCTCTGATGAAGGCTGTTCGCGAGGCGAGGATAGGCCTCGGGTCTCCCTTCATAGATGAAAAGACTTGGTGTATAGTAAAGCACTTAGCCATAGCACTAATTTACATTGACGAGCTGATAGAAAGGGCTAGTGAAAAAGAAGCACAGATACTATCAAAGAGCCGGGCAGTGCTAAAGGACTTAATTAGCTTGTTTATAAAAGCGCAATACGAAACTCCGGTGGTTTGTAGAGAGGCTGAGCGCTGCGCCTAAGCACACTGCGCGGCAGCAGGGATTAGTGTTAGTGGCGCTCACCATCTTAGTATCTGGTCTAATACCAGAAGACTCTGGCAAGACCTGGCTCACTCTCGGCACGGCACTAGTAGTCAAGGAGAGGGGGTTTAGAGTATCTGTTTTCAAGCCCGTAGCTGGGCACAACTTGTGGTATAGCCCCAGGACTCTCAGAAAGAGCTTTGAGCTAGCCCTGCTCGTGGGGAATGACATACTAGCATATTACGAGGCTGGGCTGGCTAGAGATATCAAGGTCTCGAATCCCATAGACGTGGCGACGGCGCCACCCGACCCCACTCTTTATGCGAGTTTTAGAGACTACGCCAGCGACTTTGAAGACGTTTCAAAAACCGCTGTGCTTTCCAGGATTTACAAGTGCCGCGGAGAGGCAGTAGAGCACTACGTTCACTACGAAAATGTGGCAAAAACCACTAGCAGGGTCCAGAGAGCTGTTAGGCGTCTAGCAAAAACCCTCGGTGCGAAGCCTTTGGCGTTCTCCGAGGTCTACAGGTACATGACGTCGAGTCAAGTTGAAGAAGACCTCGATAAGTGCCTCTCCGTGCTCGAAAAGGACAGCGACGTAGTCTTTGTCGAGAGCTTCAACGACGCGGTAACGCCCTACGGGGGCCTGCTCGACTCTATAGACCTCTTGCTGGTTGTCGCACCCGGTAAGGTTCTCGTGTACAAAGACATTGCTGCCTTGAAGGAGGCGCTTAGAGCGGCCTTCAAGGAGCTCGGTTCACTGGCTTTTAAGTCCATGTACGTGGTCAACTCCTTGAAGCCCGACTCGTCGTTTGAAACAGGTTTTGCACTAAAACCGGGTGCTAGGAGAGTTCACGTAAAGCTCTTTGAAGAAGTCGTACTCCAGCTGCTCAAGAAGTAGGATTTTACTTGGCTGCCAAGTACTCGTTTAGGATGGCTAGTTGCACTTTGTCTTGCTCTCTGTCAGGCCCCTCGCTATAAAGGCCGCAGACGAGCCTGCCATCTGAGTACTTGCAGAGAACTTTAGAAGCCCTTTCTTCTAGTAGCTGGATGTTCAGTACTATTGGCAAATCCAGTACTTTCGAGATCCTCCTCTTGTACTTGCTCTCGGATAGGGCCCTATTGGCCTCGGCCAGCTTGGCTGCCTTAGCCGGGTCTGCGAAGACTACTACCCCGGCCTCTGACAAGAATTCGAGGTACTTCGCCACTGCCTTGTAGTCGCTGGCCAGCTCAGCTACGTCCTTGAAAGTAGGGAGTCTATTGCTCTTGACCGCTTCTGCTACCGACTTTAAGAGTGCATACTCGAGCCTGCTCAGCACACCAGGGTTTAAGTCTACGAGCTTCTTATGCGCTCTTACTCTGAGTTTTTGCGGCCTTGGAAGCCTGTACGCTAGGAGTACTACTCTCTCTGCCTTACTGAGCTCCTCTCTCAGCTTGTCAACCTCGCCCTTCTTCAATGCCTCAAGCAGCCTTCCAAGTGATATGACGTGGCCCTCGCTCATTGTAAGCACCGTGCCAGTGGATACTCACTAGCAGAAGCTCTTTTAAAGACTTTCAAGCCCCTCAAGCACGTTAGAGGCCCTTCTGCCCACTAATACGGGGCTATAGCTACTCATACCTGCTACTCGCAGAGCCCGTGGAGGCAGAGCACGAAGAAGATGAGTCCTACTACAATCATGGCTACGCCAGCACCGAGCCTTACTTTGCTCCAGCCGAGCCTGGTTTCAATGATCTTTGCCGCGAGCACTCCAATAACAGATGCCAGTCCATAGCCCAAAGCGCCTCCGAGCATAACGAGCACTGGACTGCCGTAGAGTAGTACCGAAGAAAACACTGCCAACTGCGTCTTGTCACCCATCTCTGAAATAAAGACTGCTAAAAAGCACGCTAACAAGCCGCTGCCTACGCGGGTCTGGGCTGCGCCTTCCCTGCCCAGTAGTATCCAGGCTCCAAACGCCACGAAGAGGGCTGACGCTACTAGGTGCACTAAGCTCAAGTCTACTGCATGCCTGACCAAACAGCCCGCTCCAATGGAAATGGTGTTTGCCAGGACGAAGGCCGCCAGAGATGTTAGCAGGGTCTCGAAGTACCTGCGTGTTTGCATGGCAAGCGCCATTGTTGCAATCATGGTTTTGTCTCCCAGCTCTGCCAGGAATATCAGCGCTGCTGTGGAAGCTATCGGTGCGAGCAAGTCCATTGCTTGGCAGCCTTCGTTCAGTGGGTTACGAGCCCCCACAATGCTACAACAAGAGTGCTAGTTCGTTATAAGCCTACCTCACCTCCTCCAGCGCTTTTGCTATGTAAAGCCCATCCTTGTCCTCTACCACCTTTACGAGGTAGCTCGAACCCACCTTAACTTTGAGCCCGCCCGGGCTGACTGTTACCAGCGCCTTGTCCCCATACACCCCGAGAAAGCTCCCCCTGAGCCAGCCCCGCGCCACGACTCTGACTTCAACGACGTCGCCCTTCTTGAGCGGGTCTTTGATTCTCTTAGCATAGTACATCCCCCACTCGCTCATACTCCACCTCAGTCTTGTGCCAAGCCTCTCCTCGAGCTTTTCGAGGTACTTCCAGAACTCTGCCCAGCTCATCTCCCTAATGTGCCTTCCACGCCCATACTTGTGCTTAATGAACTTCTGGACAGTAACTGGGGGCCACCTCTTTCCAGCTCCTATTCTTAGGGCCCAGTTCAGTACCTCAACAACGTCTTCTTCATTTATGCCCGGTAGCAAGACAGGCGTGACGTGGAGGTCTATTGGCGTTTCTTTAACGGCGTATTCCGCGGCATCGAGAACTCTCTTTAGGTCGTATGCTGGAGTCCCGTACAGCGCTCTTGCTTTCTCCGGGTTTAGTGTTTCGATGCTCAGGTTTATCCTGTCCAACCCGGCTTCTGCGAGCTTGTCTACGAGCTTTCTCGTTAAGAGAAGCCCGTGGGTTTCGAGCGCAACGCTCTTTACGCCACTCAAGCTCTTCAGCCTCTTTACTAGGTGCACGAGGTGGGGGTATGTGAGCACGTCTCCAATGGTATCCAGCAGTACCTCGACGCTGCATCCCTTTTCCTCGATAGCGCGCGATACCCCCTCGACAATGACTTCTGGGTCTACTATGTACTCTGCCCACCTGCTCTTAGACGTGAGCCCCGCGTCAACGCTGCAGAACACGCAGTTTTGGGGGCAGATAGTTGTAGGCCTCACTTGCAGCACATTTGTGCCCCTGTCTATGACGCCAAATGCTATGTAGCCCAGTGCCGGAGTGCCAGGTGGCACTCTATAGACTACTCTTCCATCTCTAAACCTGCCGATCACTGGTAGTTGGCCACCGCTCCGGCCTTCTTCCATAGCGCTCCTGCTTCCGCACGCCTAGTCTGACTTCTGATTTAATTTGCAGTACTAAATTTCTGAGTGGTGCTTAGGCGTGCACTACGAGTGGCTAAGAGTCGTGGGAGGGCCGCTTGAGACAAATACTTACTTGCTCAAGCGCGGAAGCACGGGTCTGATTGTAGACCCGGGCGTGGAACCCGAGCTCATTTACCACCTAGTGGAGAGGGCTGGAGTCGCGAAAGTAGTGGCAGTGCTGGTTACTCACGGCCACTTCGACCACGTATTCTACGCGGGAGAAGTCGCCGGCTACTACGGAGTCAAGGTATTTGTGCATGCCGAGGACATTTGGCTAATCGAGCGCTCATGCGAGTTTGCCGAAGTGTTCTATGGAGAGCCTTGCAGGCCCTTGAGCCCTGGGAGCGTTGAGCCGTTGTACGGAGACCTTGAGCTCGTGCTCGGCGAGGTGGTACTGAAGCTGCTTCACACGCCGGGACACACGCGTGGAAGCATGTGCATTATTGCAGGAGGGCTGCTCTTTACGGGTGACACGCTGTTTAAGGGAACTATTGGAAGGACAGATCTGCCGGGTAGCGCACCGCAGCTGATGGAGAGCTCGCTGAGGAAAATAGCCTCGCTACCTGGAGACTACTTAGTGCTCCCGGGGCACGGAGAGTTTACGTGGCTGAGCATCGAGAAGAAGAGCAATCCCTACTTGAAGAACCTGGCGTAGCCGCAGAGTCCGTTAATTAGCGCGACTCGCCTTCTAGCTCACGGGGCGCCTCACTTGATTGGAGGCATTGCCGGGAGAATTCTCCACGTGAACCTCTCAACAAACTCAGTAGTAGTCGAGGAGACCAAGCGGGAAGTCGTGGAAAAACTCATTGGAGGCTACGGCTACGCCGCCTGGATATTCTACAACTACTGGAGAAAAGAAGGCCCCTTCGACGCGTTCTCCGGCAAGAACCCACTGATATTCATGACGGGGCCGCTAACTGGGGTTAGCGCTTTCGGGGCCAAGGCGTGTGTTGCGTCGAGATCCCCGGTTACACGGGGTTTTTCCTGGTCGGTGTTTAGCGGCGGTTTCGGAGTATCGCTCAAGAAAGCGGGCTTTGACGGCATAGTAATAACAGGCAAGGCAGAAAGGCCCGTCTACGTCGTAGTAGACGAGGGCAGAATTGAAGTACGCGACGCTGAGCACTTGTGGGGCAGAGACACCTTCGAGGTCTTCAACTACGTGCAGAAAGTGCATGGGAGGGGCTTCAAGGCTGTTGCGATAGGCCCTGCAGGCGAGAACCTAGTAAAGATGGCCGCCATAGTCACGAGCGAGAGGAGAGTGGCCGCGAGAACGGGCCTCGGGGCCGTAATGGGCTACAAGAAGCTGAAAGCCATCGTGGTCAGGGGCTCGAAGCCCATTAAGGTCTACGACGAGAGTAGGCTGGCAGAGCTCAACAGGGCCTGGCTTGCAAGAGCGAGGCAGACCCCGAGGGGCAGGAGCCTCAGCGACTATGGGACTGCTGCCATGGTGTCCATATACATGGCGACTGGCGGGCTGCCAATTAAAAACTGGACTCTCTATGCGTGGAGCGGCTCTGAGAAGCTGACTGGACAGTACATCATGGATAAGTACGGAAAGGGGCCTCGCAGAAGAGTGTGTGGAGAGGGGGTGCTGTGCAGCATTGCATGTGAGCGCGTAGTCGAGTACGTGGACGAGAGATTTGGCCACTACGAGGGCAAGGGGCCAGAGTACGAGTCCATAGCAGGGCTGGGCTTAATGACCATGATTAGCGATCCAGTAGCCGTTATCAAACTGAATGAGCTCTGCGACAAGCTAGGCCTGGACACCATTTCGACGGGCGCTGTAGTGGCGTGGGCCATGGAGGCGTACGAGAAGGGCGCAATAACTAAGGAGGAGGCGGGCGGCCTCGAGCTGAAGTGGGGTTCCGTGGAAGCGGTGCTTAAGCTCGTGGAGGACATTGCGTACAGGCGCGGGCTCGGAGCACTGCTCGCAGAAGGCGTTAAGAAAGCCTCTGAGGTGGTAGGCAGGGGCTCCGAGAGGTATGCGTTGCACGTCAAGGGAGTCGAAGTACCCTACCACGACCCCAGGCTCTGGAAGAGCATGGGACTCGTCTACGCTACTTCAAACCGTGGCGCATGCCACTTGCAGGGAATGACGTACCACGTTGACAGGGGTGCCCTGAAGCTGCCCGAGTACGGCATTGAGGGCCCGCCAAAGACCTCGGCTGAGAGAGTAAAGGCCGTCATCGTCACTCAGAACTTGTGCGCTTTCCTAGACTCGGCCGGGCTGTGCAAGTTCGGGACTCTCGGCGTAGTAGACTTCGACTTCGTTGCGAAGGTGTGGAGTGCTGCTACGGGCATTGAACTGGACAAGTACGGCGTGCTAAGGGCTGGCGAGAGAATCTGGTACATGGCTAGGTTTCTCAACTACACGCTCGGACTCACCAATCGCGACGACGCTCTGCCTGCAAGGTTTATTGAAGAACCCGTGAAAGAGGGCCCTGGCGCAGGCAGCGTCTGCGACGACTTCGCTGTAATGCTAGAGCTGTTCTACAGGGAAAGGGGCTTGGAGAGCTCCGAGAGCTTCGTGAAGAGGCTTGCCGAAACGGGGCTCTTGGATCTCCTGGGCAGCATTGGAGAGATCGGAGTGTGGTAGGCTTGCTGGAGAACAACGAGTACTGCAAGAAGTGCTTTAAGTGCTGCATAGACACTCAAATGATACTGACTAGGAGCGATATCGAGAGGCTCGTGAGCAGGGGCTACAGGGGCTTTTACGAGCTGCGCGACGGGTTCTACAGGCTGGTCAATAGGAATGGCAAGTGCGTCTTTCTAGACGAATCCGGGCTGTGCAGGGTCTACCCAGATAGGCCAATTGGGTGCAGGTCCTACCCATTAATATACGACGAAGAAGAGGGTGTCGTGCTCGACCCGCTTTGCCCCCTCTCCAAGAGCGTGAAGCGCGAGGAGCTCGCCAAGGGGATCCAGCTCCTAGAGCGGGCCCTGCGAGAACTCGAAGAGACCTACAGCTACGGCGTGGACTGGGAGCTCTTCAGGAAAAGCTCTGCTAAGCTTCTTTCTAAGTAGTGTGGTAGCCATCAACTTTTGTATAGTACTCCCCTGTTCATAAAGTAAGGCCTGTCGGCTATTGACAAGTCCTCGACGTCGTGCGATACTATAAGAGTGGGTATTCCGAGCGTCTTGACTATCCTGACTACTTCTTGCCTGAGCTCGCGCCTAGACTCGGGGTCTATGCTCGAGAACGGCTCGTCTAGCAGGAGAACGCGTGGATTAGACGCCAGCGCTCTCGCTAGTGCAAGCCTCTGCTGCTGTCCATAAGAGAGCTCCGCGGGCATTTTCTTCTCGAGGCCCCTCAACCCCACAAGCTCTAAGAGTTCGCCAATGGCTTTTGGATCGGGCTTAAGCCCCCTCCCTTTCATAGCATAGGCGATGTTTTCGTAGACGCTCATGTGGGGAAACAGCAGGAGGTTCTGGGGCAAGTAGCCAACCCTCCTCTTCTCGGGAGGCTTGTTGACTTCAACTTTCCTGTCTGCCTTGAAGACGACTTCGCCTCCTATTACAATTAGCCCCTTCACGGGCTTCACTAGGCCTGCAATAGCCTTGAGAAGCGTTGTCTTCCCAGCTCCATTAGGCCCCTGAATAACGGCTATTTCTCCCCTTTCAACGTAGAGCTCGCTGGCTTTCACCGCGAAGCCTCCTATAACGACGAAGAGGTCTCTTACTTCAAGGCCTTTCCCAACCTCCACTCCTAGCCACCTTCACAGCCAGGCTTATGACGAGAGACACCAGCATGGAGAGCAGTATCATTGCCAGTGCTGTGCTTAGCTCGCCCGTGCTCATTTTCACGAATATAGCGCCTGGCAGGGTAGCCGTTTTTCCAACAACAATGCCAGCCACCATGACAGTGGCTCCGAAGTCTGAAAACGCCTTCATGAAGCCCATTAGCATGGACGATATCAAGCCCCGCCTCGCCATGGGCACGACAACGTTAATGAAGGTGCTCAAAACCCCGTGGCCGAGAGTCCTCGAAACGTGCTCGTACTCCACGCTCACAGACTTGAATGAGTCTATCATTGGTGTCAGCATTGTAGACAGAGCCAGTATGAACTGGACTAGTACCGCCCCGTTCAGGGTGAAGAGGAGGTTTAGGTAACCATTAAGCAGCCTGCCGACCGCTGTCTGAGTTATGAATAGCAGCACGAGGCTTCCAACGGCTATTGGCGTAGTTGTGAAGGGGAGCGTGAGGAGGGACTCTAGAACAACTGCTAGAAAGCCCCGCCTCCTCGAAAGAATGTACGCCAGGCATATAGCGGGAGGTGCTGCAAGTAGGGTAGCCAGCGACGCTGCAACTAAGCTGAGGGTTAATGCGCTCCTGAACTCCCACGAAGAAAAGGCTGCCGCGAGCTGGTCTAATCCCACACCGAGGGCTAAGCCGATGAATATGTAGAGGCTTACTGCCAGTACCGCTGAGAAGATCGCCAGCATTGCTAGATCCATTGCCGGGCCTCCACCTCTGCGCTGCGTGTTTGTTATTACTGAAGCCCGCTCCCAGACATATAAATACTCCCGGTCTCCTGGTATATTACGCTGGCACGAGGTTGTGCTCTATGAGGCCCTTGACCATAGTCTTCGTAGTAGTTGTGGTGGCTGCCGCGGCAGCAGGCCTAGCTTACTATGCCTACCAGAAGCCTGCTAAGCAAGTTGAACAGCCAAGTGAGCTAGTAGTGCTCGCTGCTCCTATAGCAAAGCCTATTCTAGACAGGGCCTTGAGCGTCTTTGAAAACCAGACTGGTGTAAGAGTACTAGTCTCCTACGAGGCCTCTGGCAGCATTTACACTAAGCTTAGAGAAGGGGTCCCCGTGGACGTCGTTGTTTTTGCCTCGAGCGACTGGGGCGATAAGGCCATTGCCGAGGGCCTAGTATACTCCTCGCCTTCAACGGGACTGGGCTACCAGGTAGTACTGATCTACGTCAGGGAGAACGTGCCCCATAGCATTACCTGCCTAGACGACCTCGCCGAGTACGACGTTAAAGTAGGTATAGCAAATCCGAGTGTTGCTCCAGCAGGCTACGAGGCCATGAGAATTATCAATCAGAGCTCAAAGGCCCCTCTCATACTGAGTAGAATTGCAGTAGCAAAAGACATCGCTGAGCTAGTTACTTGGTACAAGCTTGGTGCCGTCGACGTGGCCTTCATATGGAACACCTTCAACTCGACATTAGCCAACATAACCAGGTCCGTGATTTACCCGTGGAGGTGCGGCTACAATACGAGCATATACTACTCGCCAGTCTACGTTTCTAAAACCTCGAAGAACGTCGAGCTCGCTAAAAAGCTCGTTGAGTTCCTGTCGTCGGAGTACGTCAAGAACGTTGCAAAGAGCCTAGGCTTCTTTGCGAGTAGAAGCGAGGCCGAGGAGTTCATCAGGTCGACCTCTAAGTAGGGGCTACTAAGCTCAGGCAGCCTTAGACGCGAAGTTCCTTGGAAGGGCCGGCGTTGTTAAGCCCTCTGTGCGCTCACTAATTGCACGTGGAGGTGCACCCACCTGCCTGTGTAAGACCAGCTACTAGTGCTCGTGTCGTAAATCCAGAGCTCGAATATTAGAGTTGCATTTACTGCACCCGGGCTCGGCGCGCGGACCGGTACTTCTACTAGGAACGTGGTGTTTTCTCCGTGGCTCAGCACGCCCCTCCACGATGCCAGGGGCTTTTGTGGAGACGGCGTAGTATTCGTTGGGAGGGTTTCCGCGGAGCCCAGCTTGTACACGACCATGTAGTACACAGGCTTGCCCACGTGATTGTACACGTAGATGCACAGCGTGAGGTTGCTTCCCTCCGCGGCGTACCTCGGGTAATCGCCCATTTTGCACTCTTCATTGAGTAGCGCTATGGCTGTGAAGGGCTCCACGACCTCGGGCCTCAGAATCAGTGCTGCTCCGAGAACCGACGCCACTATCGTTACTGCCAGTACTACTGCGAGTACTTCTTCGTCGAGAATCACTCCCCGCCACCTTCTACAATCCACTTCCTCCTAGTGTAGTACCACAAGTAGAGGTAGAGCCTGGGCAGCGCGAAGTACACCACTAGAGGTATTGAGAGAACCACCGCTACTGAGGCGTACTTGATCAGAGCCTTCTCAAGAGCAACCCTATCTGCAACGGACTTTAGTGCCTGGACTTCCTTCTCGATATTGTTAATGACTTCTAGTGCCTCGTCTCTGGAGCCGTTGCAGTACAAGTCTATGGCTTTATTGAGTTCTTTCACGAGCCCCTCGATGCCGACTCCTTTCGAGTAGAGCTCTTCGAGGTCTTTCAAGAGCTTCCCAACTCTAGCATCGAGCTCTTCCCCGCCGAGGTTCTCGCCTACTGCCACTGGAATTAGCGAGCAGAAAACGAGTAGCAACAGCGCAATCCAGTATGCGTGCTTCATTTCTTTGAAGCCACCTCTCTGAGCTTTCCACTACTCAGCACGTAGTCTTTGTCAGCACCTAAGTCTGTGTAGAGATCTGTGGTAGTTATAACTACCGCCGCGCCACTCTTAGCAAGCCCCCTGAACAGCTCGAGGACTTTGCTGGCCGCTTCGTCATCTAGGTTCGAAAGAGGCTCGTCTGCAACAAGTAACGTGGGCTTCTTAACGAGGGCTCTTGCTATTGCTACTCGTTGCCTTTCTCCACCACTAAGTTCGGAGGGGTACTTGTTGCACTTTTCAAGCAGCCCCAGCTCTTCTAGGACTTCCTTCACCCTTGCCACTCTAGTGCTCTTTGGAACTCCCATGAGCTTTAGCGGTAGTTCAACGTTTTCGCAAGCCGTGAGCCCCGGCATGAGCCTGAAGAACTGGTCTACGTAGCCAACGTGCCTAAGTCTCAGTTCCTGGCTCGCACCGCGTGTTACGTCAATGCCGAGGAAAACTACTCTGCCGGCGTCAGGCCTAGACAATAGCGCTGCTATTTTCGCGAGGGTAGTCTTGCCAACACCACTGCGGCCCCTGACGACTACTACCTCGCCACTAAGCACGTCTAGGTCTACGCTGTCGAGCACCTTGTCTGGGCCCACGTACTTTACTACGCTCTTTAGTGACAAGACCGCACGAGTCACGGAGCAAACCCCCACGCAAGCCCGTAGTCTACGACTCTACTTAGTGCTGGAAGATTTTTCCAGAATTCTTCTCGCACTGGAATAGGACCGCTGGATGACATCAAGCCGTAGAGCGTGTTGTACCACGTGTACAAGTAGAGCCTATTACCGTGTATTTTGCCGGCTAAGGCGTGCTCAACAGCACTCTTCACGTCAACAGACAGCTTCATGGACAGGGCGTACGAGACCCGGGAGTCACCGGCAACTGTGTACTCCCCGAGGTGGCTGCACAGGAAGTCGTACAAAAGCTCTTCTTGCTTTGTGTAGAGCCAGCTAGATCCTATGGAGTCTCCCCGCAGGAGTGTAAAGCCTACTGATGCCACGGCGCAAGAGAGTGCCGTGATGGCGAGTAGCCCTGTTTTCAGCCGGCTTTCTCTACTAGCAAGTAGCGCTACTAGCATTGCAATATAGAAGAACGCGTAGTTTAAGACCCTGTGAAGAGGCAAAAGGGGGTTTCCGAAAGTAGCGTATAGTGCCGAGGAAGCCGCGAACAGCGCTATGGGCACTGCGTAGAGCGGCAGGTCTCTCTCATCCAGCTTCGAAGCAGCATACATTGCTAGCGGTGCTACGAGGGGGAGCACGTATAGCTCAAACCTGGAGCCCGCCAAGTTGAACCCCAAGAGAGCCGGGTAGCGCGCAGAAGCCGCAAGAACTGCTGTAGCTACTAAAGAGGCCAGGGCTGAGGCCTCTCTCGAGCGCTTTTGAGTGAGAAAAGCAGTTGAGTAAACGGGTAGTGCGTAGGCCAAGTACATTACTAAGTCGTAAAATTCTACCCTAGGGCCTTGGCCCCCGCCACCATAGGTAACGTAGTATACTGCGAAACCCAGCAATAGCACTATTGACGCCGCAGCCAGCCTCCCATAACCCACGCTGCTGCCCTGCCTGTAGAGCAATTCGAGGTACTTGCCCCAGGCAAACGCGCTTGCCAAGAAGGCTACTGTTGCTAGTGTTGCTAAGTGGTGGGCTAAGGGCATGGCTGCGCCGAGTAGGCACATTACAACTAGCCACTCGCGCTTACTACCGAGTAGCGGTGCTGCGAGGGCTACTAGCATGAGGGGGTACGCGTAGACCTCTTTGAGGCACGCAGAGGTGAAGACTAGTAGTGACGGCGCGAGGAGCAAGTACGCGGCCGCAAGACGCGCCGGGCTACCTGGTGTGCCGAGGCGGTGCAGTAGAGCCGCTAGTAGCAGGTATACCGCTAGAGCGAGCACTACGGGCATTAAGACGGTGTAGGCCTGCACAGGACTAATAGAGGTTGCTGCAGACACGATGGCTACTGATAGTGGTGCACCAGGCCACCTGTTGTTATACCCATCGAAGAGCTCGTCTAGCCAGATCTTGGCACCAGGGTCTTTGAGCAGCTTCTCTGTTACTCTAATAAGCGGCCACACGTCAGTTGAATAAGGCGCGCCCGAGACGTATACTGGGAGTAGCCTCAGCAGCAGAGCCGCTGTAAGGAGCGCTACGGCGTGCTTGCTACTCTTCACGGCTCGCGCCCCTGAAAGCCCCGTACACAACTACTAGCGTTGAAAGCGCTGCTATGATCGCTATTGCAGTGGGCTCTGAAGCGAGGCTGAGCCTGTAGCAGGAGATGTACAGCGGCACGGTGCTAGAGAGCTCGCTGAAAGCTGCGAGGCCTAGCGCCAGGAGCGCCGCCGAAGTTGTTGCTGCTATTAGAGCTATGTACAGCGCTGCCCTCTTTCTCGATAAGCCAATTTCGTAGAGCAACGCAATAGCTGGCTTGTTTATAGCCGCGTAGACGTGTGCTACTACGTAGTAGGCGTAGAGGAAGACTATGGATAGGGCTAGCGAGGCTGCCGAGACGACTTCTCTCTTAATGCCCAGCCTAACCATGTAGGCTTCCGAAGGCGTGCTCAAATAGGCTTCGAGGGCCCCTCCCCTCCTCGCCAGCACAATAAGCGCCTTCTCGAAGAGGGCCATGGCCCCCTTCTCAACTTCACCTAGGCTTGCACCGAGCCTGGATGCGAGCACGAGGGGGTTAACCTTCTCTGGCTCGTAGACTACAACGACGTGCGACGCTTCGCTGAGGGACACGCCTCTCAAGGCCGATGCAGCAGGCCTCGAAACCAAGACCTCGTACTTGTAGGGTGGTGGGGAATTTACAATGCCTGCTATCTTGAACATGAGTGTGGTCTTGGAAAAGACTGAGTAGACTTCTACGGTGGAGCCCGGCTTTAGCCCTAATACTGAGGCCGCTTCAACGCCTATCCACGCGCAGTTAATGCAGCTATTTACCGGCTCCGAGCCCTCGACTACTTCAAGCCGCACATACTCTTTGAGCTTGTCGAAGTCGACACCTCTAACTAGCACTGGCCTGTCCTTGACCAGCCCCAAGACCAGGGTCTCGGGTATTAGGGTTATCCCCTGAAGCCCAGCGAGCCGGTCTTCAACGTCTTTGATGCTGATGAGCGCTGTGAATGGGGCTAATCCGAGCCCGGTTACAACCAGTACTCGCTGTCCATGTGGAGTCATTTCATCGTATAAGTAGTACATGGAAAGCATCAGAGATGAGAGGAAAAGCGAGGCAGTGTGGGTGCAGAAAAGCCCGGCTATTAGCAGTAGTAGCGACCACGGCTTGAGGCTCTTAATAAGCCACTTCAACAAAGCCACCTCTCAAGCCGATGAAGAGAGACGCGACGGTAGCTACTGCAGCCAGCATCAGTGCCGGTGCTAGGACGGCGCCCAGGTCTGGTAGGGGCCTGTAGGGCACGTGAACTCCAGTAAACTTGAGAAACCAGAGAGAAGCGTGAAAAGCCACCGTGCCGAGGCTTGAGCCGAGCACGGCTGAAAACAAGGCGAGCGAGGCCGCTACTAGTGCAAAGGCCGCGGCTGCTTCAGCGCGGAGCGCTCCAAGACCCACTAGGACTTCGAGCTCTGTTGAGAGCTCTTTATGTAGCTTGAAGCACGCTACTACAAGTACTGGTAAGTAGAGGAGCGAGGCCACGAGTCCAGCGTACTGCATTGCCCGAGAAAGGTCTCCTGCAAGCCCCTTGGCGATGCCCAGTGCTAGCTCTCTGCTTTCTGAGAGGCACACGTTCCTGCCCGGCTCTCCTGGAGTAGTGACTATGGACTCGCCGAAAGCACCTCTGTGAATAGACACTACGCGGGCTTTTCTGCACGCTAGTTCCGTGCAGACAGTTACTACATCGCCTACTCGAACGCCCGTGTATTCTGCGAGTAGGTAACCAGCAGATATATCCGGGTATGCTGGTGGAGCGCTACCTTGAAAGAGCCCGAGCGCGGCTGCTGCGTTTTCGTCGAGCATGTACTGCCAGGTGGTTACGCACACTTCTCTAAAGCAGATGCTGGCGTTGAGTACCCCTACTTTAATGCAGCCAGGTACTTCTTGGGCACTAACCACGTAATGGCTCCTTGCTGCAGACCCCGCAATAGCTAGTGCTTCTTGCCGAGAGAGGCTGACTACGCAACCGGCTATCGAGAGCACGGCATACGCCACGAGGAGCGACGCCACGAAACCTCCTGCAACCCCCCTCTTGATTACGGACTTCAGTAGTGCAGTGTAAGCAACCAGCAGCCTCAAGCACGCGCACCCGTTAGCGGTATAAAGCTCCGCAGGCCGCGAGGCCCTAGAAGGCAGAACTCGTACTTGTAAGAATGCACGGCTCAATTAATAAGCCCTATCCCTCATATAGGACTTCTAGTGCTCGCTTAGTGCTCACCAGGTGCAATGAGTAGCCGTGCGTGAGGCTGCTTGACGAGGCTCTACAGAAGTGCTGGCGTGTTTCTCGCCGTCTTTTCGGGTGCGCTAGCACTGGCTACTTACGTGACGCTTGGACTGCACCCACTACTGGCTCTATGGATTGGCCTCTTGGTAGTTGGGGTGTCTATGGCGCTCACGCCTCTCGAGCCCCTTACCTCGAGACACCTGGCCGCGCTAGTTAACAACGCGCTTGCGAACATATCGGCAATACTAGAAAGCGTTGGAGTAGGCTCGGTGACCGTCTACAAAGCCTATAGAGACTCCGTGTACTTGTTTGTCTCGGATAAGCCTGTTCGGGAACTGCCCAGCGAGCCGCCGAGAAGCCTCTTTACAGAGTCTGGTGGCGCAGTAGTACTGGCCTTTAGGTCTCCTCTGCACGGGAGCATGATTGAGGGGTTTGCAGAGCCCTGCTCTGCAATAGACCACGTACTAGTAGAGCTACTAGACATTGCCGATTCCATTGAGTGCGTAGAAGAGAGGGGCACAGTAGCAATTGAAGTGAGGAATCCGAAGCTCTCAACTCCCGGTAGGCTCGAAAAAGTCGCGGGAAGTATCTACGGCATTATAGCAGCCTCAGCGGCTGCTCTAATTAGGAAAGAGCCCTACGTCGTGGAAGTAGACGAGGCCTCTAGCGGTGGGAGGAGAGTGGTGGTGAAGCCTGCCAGCACCAGATAGAAGCGCCCTCGCAAACACGCTACTAGCATCCATGATTGCCGTGTCTACCTGGGCTCTCTGGTCTGTGGGAGAGCAGAGGGTTGACGCCTACGTGGCTCTGTACGTGCTGGAGTACGCCATCATAAAGGCCGTGCTGAGGCCTAGGCGGAGGGGTGTGGACTGGCTCTTCGTAGCCCTCTTGGTAGTGTTCTTCGTAATCGCGTCTTACAGAATCTACCAGGTGCTAGTAGGGCTTTGAAGAAGCTCCTGCTCCCCGCTCTAGTGCTGGTATTACTCGCCCTCGCAACCAGCGCAGCGCCTGCTATTTTAATGCCAAGGCACGTTGACCCGGCCAGTACTCCCGAAGAGCCCCTCTTTGGCTTAAACATTGCTCTACTCTACTACGAACTACTCGGTAAGATAGGCGAGTTAAACATTACGGGTGCGGCGTCTGTTAGAGAGGTGCTAAGAGAAGTCTACATACCCGAGAACCTGAGGTACGTGTTTTCTAGGTTTAACGAGCTGCTTGACAAGGTAATGAGCAAAATGAACGAGACTCACACTACTATTAGCTACGCCTATAAGCTCATAGAATCCGGCATGTACTTTGAAGCAGAGAAGGCGCTAGTAAACGCCTCTAGAGAAATACCTGTGCTGAGAGCCCTCTACGGAGAGCTCGTTGATGCTGCACGTGAAGTAGTGAGAGCCGGACTTCCTAGAGAGCTCTTAGATAGGCTTTCTCGCGTTAGCGAGGCTATTGACAAGCTCGATGAAATGGTAAGGCGAGCCTTCGAGCTGCTAAGAAGAGTTGTTGCCGTGGGTACCAAGATAGTGCTGAGCGTCGAGCCAGAAACGGTTTACGTGGGTGGAGAAGTTAGGGTCTGGGGGGTTTTAGAGGCTGTCAACGGGACGCCGCTGGCCGGCAAAGTGGTCAGCGTGTACTTTGGTAATACCGTAGTTAAGGCCCAGACGAGTAAAGAAGGCTTCTTCAACGCGTCCTATAGAGTCAGGGAGTATGTGAGGCAGCTCAGAGTCTACGCCGAGTACGTGCCAGTAGGGGCTGACAAGTACGTCTACTCCTACTCCAGGTCTCCGGAGTTCTACGTAAATGTCTTGTTCTTCACGCCAGAGCTTCAACTAACACTAGACAAGAGCAGGGTCCTGCCCACAGAGGGCATTAGCGTAGTAGTTAAGTCCATGCCCGGGCTAGTAGTGCACATTAAAACGCCCTTTGGAGAACACACCGTAGAAACCAGCTCCACGGGCGAAGCTAGCCTAGTTTTCGTAGTACCGGGTAGTGCCGAGGAAGGCGTTTACAGGGTAGTCGCAGAAACCGAGCCCGTGGGGATTTACGGTCCTGCCTCGGCTGCAGCCCTATTTACTGTCTACAGGCTTGAGCCCAGGGTCTCTGTTGAGCTACCTAGCAACATTGTAACAGGCTTTAAGTACAGGGCTAAGATCTCTGTAGAGCCTGCGTCGAGAGTAACTGTCGTGCTTCCCAGCGGGGCCTTAGTGCTCCAAGGCTCTGTAGTCGAGTTCGACTTTACAGTACCCCACTTCTACGAGTCTAGCAAATGCCGGGTCGAGGTCTCCGTGGAACCGCTGGATCCGAGGTACAAGAAGACAGAGCTAATCGCAGAGATACCAGTCTACAATACCACCTCCATAGTAATGCTCGCAGCGATTTTCTCGGTGGCAGCTTACTACGCGATTAAAACTCTGAAGATGCGTGCCAGGCGTGTTTCAGGAGCCCCTGTAGCCCCGCCGGCTGCTCAGCCGGCGTATGCGAGTGCGGCTGTAGACCCGGCCGTCAGGGCCTTTGCCCTGGTTGTAGGGGCCATTGCTAGGCTCTATGGAGTGCTCCTCGAGAAGAGCGAGACTTTGAGAGAATACGTGCGCAAGCTTGCTGGCAAGCTGCCACAGCAGCTCTACGAGCTGATTAAGAGGCTGGTTAGGCTTGTTGAAATCGTTCTCTACGGCAGGCCCGAGGCTTCGAAGGCCGCATCTAGCAAGGCTGAGGAGGCTGCTAGGGAAGCTGCTGAGATGCTTGGAGGTGGTGGAGGCTGAGGAGGGCTGTATTCTACGGGCTTGTAGCAGCGCTCGCCGCTTACGCCCTCTTAGTAGCTGCAATACCCTCAACAGACGATTTTTCACCAGATAATCCGCTGTGGAACGGGCTTTCAGGGCTTGTCAATACGCGTGGAGTTAGCCTGGTCAGCGCTATTGATGCCTCCAGGCTCCCGCCGAACTCAACGCTTCTTGTTATAGGGCCCTCGCTCGGTTTTACCCGGGAAGAAGCTGAGTCTATATTCAAGTTCGTCTACTCTGGTGGAGTGCTCGTAGTAATGGACGACTACGGCAGTGGCTGGGAGCTGCTGAGACTCATAGGAGTGCCCGTAGAGCCCTTGAGCGGTGTTCTCAGAGACCCGCTCTTCAAGTACAAGGCTAGCGCGCTTCCAAGAGCAAGGGCTTCCAGTGGCGCTCAGCTCGTGCTGAACTACGCAGCAGCGTTGAGAGTAAGCGGGGGAGAATGCATTGCGTGGTCTTCGCACTTCAGCTACTTGGACTCGAATAACAATGGGGCTCCAGACCCCGGCGAGCCGGCGGGGCCCTTCTGCGTGGCTGCATGCATTAAAGTAGGGGCTGGCAAAGTCGTTGTGGTATCAGACTCCAGCATTGCCTTGAACTCTATGCTCCAGCTAAACCAGGAGTTCCTCGGAGAGGTCCTGAGCGGGAGGCTCTACCTTGTTGCCGACAAGTGGAGCGTGGGCCCCTACACCTCGGCGAGAAGAGCGCTCGTGGGCTTTGTGAGTCTTGTCTTCAGTACGGACCTCAAGTACCCGGCTGCAGCCTACATTTCAATTGGGGCGTTCTTCGCAGCAAAGAGGCTTTACACCCGGCGCGGAGCCAGGCACTTAAAACCTAGGCTTGAATCAGTGATCAGGGAGCTCTTGAAAAAGCACCCCGAGTGGGATCCCGAGAGCGTCAGGCTCGTAGCTAGAGAGGTGCTCGAGCTTGGGGAAAGCGAGGGAAGTCGCTGAAAAAGTAGCGAGCAATATCAAGAAGTACTTCGTTGGCTACAGCGACCTCGTAGAGCTAATGCTAGTGGCTCTACTCAGTGGCGGCCACTTGCTGATCGAGGGGCCCACAGGCACTGGAAAAACCACTGCCGCCAAGCTGCTGGCCCTTTCGATTGGCGGCTCCTTTAAGAGAGTGCAAATGACTCCAGACCTGCTGCCATCAGACATTCTCGGCGCCTACTACTACGATGTGAAGCGAGGAGAGTGGGTGCTGCGGAAGGGCCCGATATTTGCCAACGTAGTGCTCATTGACGAGCTCAACAGGGCCCCTCCGAGGACTCAGGCAGCATTTATTGAAGCAATGCAGGAGAAGCAGGTGACTATCGAGGACAAGACCATATCGCTTGAAGAGCCCTTTCTCGTAGTCGCCTCGCAAATGCCCTTTGGGAGCGAGGGAACGTACCCACTAACACCCGTCCTCCTCGACAGGTTTGCCTACTCGTACGCCTCGAGGTATCCCGATCCGGACGAGGAAATGGTGATAATGGAAGTGGCCGATACCGTGGAGAGGGCTGCGGTCGAGCCCGTGGTATCAGCAGGCGACGTCCTGGCCGCTCGTAAGGAAGTAGAGTCCGTGTACGTCTCGGATAGAGTGAAGAAGTACATCGTGGATCTCGTCAACTACGTGAGGAAGAGGCGGGAAGTCCTGGTGGGTCCATCGCCTAGGGCCTCGATATGGCTTTACAGGGGTTCTAGGGCCTTGGCGGCTATGGAAGGCGAGGACTTCGTAGTCCCAGACCACGTCAAGAAGATTGCTCGCAACGTCCTGAGGCACAGGATAGTCCTGAAGGCCGAGTACGCTGCCGAGGGCGTCAAGCCAGAGGACATAGTAGAGGCCGCTCTCAAGGAAGTCGAGGTTCCCAAGGCTTGATTAGGCTAACACCACGTGGAGCTGGTGTTGCTGCTTCACTCGTGGTCCTCACTGTACTCGCCTCAATCCTCAGAGACGCCTACGTGGCTGCTGCCGCGGTAGCCTTGGCGCTCATCGTGCTGCTCGACTATTTCGAGGCCCGGAGGCTTGAAAAAGCCGAGTGCACGGCCAAGCCGAGCTCTGTTAAGAAGAGGTTGTGGGTCTGGGAGAGGGATAGCTTCGAGGTCGAGCTAGAGTGCCAGGGCCTAGATGGCATAGAGGGCGCCCCAGCCTGGCTCAAGGCCTCGCTAAAGGGCTGTAGCAAGACCTGCAAAGTGCTCTTCGAGGCGAGCTTTAAGTACAGTGGGAGCTACACTACCAGCTCCATTGCGGCTTCTAGGCGGAGCAGGCTCGGCTTTTTCAGCGTGCACTCGAAGGTAGAGCTCGCCGTAGAGTACAAGGTCTTGCCCGAGGCGCTGTACTGGGTCATAGCAGCACTGGGCTTACTGGGCTTTAGGGGGCTTGGCACTGGCTACTACGGGCTCAGTATGGGTGCTCTCAGGAGCTCGGCGGGAGAGTACTACCAGACGAGGGAGTACGCGCCTGGCGACTCGCTGAGGCGAGTTGACTGGAAGGCCACTGCGAGGACCGGTAAGCTCATGGTCAAGGAGTTCCGCGAGGAGGCCGGCGGGGGCCTCGCACTCTTCTACGACTCTAGCTGCACGGGCAGGTACACCTGCGATAAAGTGGCTTCTGCCGCGCTCTCAGTCGTCATAGCTGCTTGCAGAGAGAGGCTTCCCGTAGCGGTATTTGAAGTGCAAGAGCAGCGAGGCTACAGCTATGCAAGCCCCGAGGCAGCCCTGGCACACCTTGTTTCGAGAGTGCTCGAAGCAGGCGTTGTCAGCGATGCAGACATTTACGAATTCGCGCAGCCCCTGACGAAGAGCGAGGTGGAGAGGCTGCTCAAGAACCTGGCACTCCGCAGGCGCGAGGTCTCCCGAGTGCGCGACGTCCTGGTGGGCGCAAGCAGGGTATTCTACGTGTCCGCACTCGCTAAAAACACCGGGTTCCTCCTAGACGTTGTCGACGAGGCAAACAGGCAGAAAACCGGAGTCTCCGTGGTCGTCCCAGCAAAGCCCTGGCTTGACTACGAGGACCTAGAACAAGCATACAGGGCTTACTTGACTCACGAAAACGTAGTGAGCAAGCTTAGGGCTCTCGGAGCCGAGGTCGTGGAGTGGGCTGGGCTGAGCCCCGGCACGACGAGCAGGAACCCGAGCGCTTACTAAGCTTAAAACCCCGTGGGCTGCTCTGATATTAATTGCTGTGCTCAAGGGTTCTACTTTGAGTGTTCTTGTGGCAAGCCTTGTTGAAAGAGCCGGCGAAGGCTTGAGTAGCGGCCTTGCGCTTAGGGCTAGGGAGTTCGTTGCCGAGCTGCTGGTGCCCAAGACAGTCACTGGCGCTGTGGTCGAGAAGTATGTTAGGAAAGCCATTAGAACTGGCGCTTGGAGAGTGCTTAAGCAGGAGTCTCGGGCCCTGCTCCTAGCCCTGAGGAGGTGGAAGAGCGCCTTGAAGTCGCCCGTGCTCCTCTCAATTCTGAGGGAGATATTTGTCGAGGTCGAGCTCTACACGCTCAGGGGCCGGGCCCTCTTCTACGGGTTCGTAGTGGCCGTCAAAAGCCACTTTGAGAAGCTTGCAGAGATCCTCAGGGACGTGCCTAGGCTACTCACCCTCGGAATCTTCTACTTGAACAGCCCACTGCACTACAGGATATACGGATAGGGCTTGCCCGACCTCGCAACACACTACGCGCTCAGCTACTTAGTGGCAAGCAGGGCCTTGAGTAGGCGCGAAGCCCTGCTGGTAGCATTTATTGGGCTGCTCCCCGATGTAGATGCATTACTGAGAATTCACCGGTGGGTTACGCACAGCCTCGTACTGGCCGTACTGCTGTTCTCAGGCCCCGTGCTCTTGGCCTCGCAGTGGAAGCGCGCGAGGACGCTGGTGCTCGTGGC
>JBMFML010000012.1:0-30451 GCA_049970695.1 Desulfurococcaceae archaeon | reverse complement strand
GGCGCCACCTCGTCTAGCGAGACCATGAGCCCCTCGAAGGAGAGCCTGCTGCCCTCTACGCAGACAACTCTCTTGGAGAGCCCGATGTCCAGCGTCGCCTCGAAGCAGCCGCTCCTCCCCCTCAGCCACTCGACTAAGAACCACGTAAACCAGTAGCCCTCCACGGGCTTGAAGAGCAGCCTGTACTTACCGAGCCCCTCTGCAATAAACTAGGCCACCCTAGGGACAGAAAGGTGCTCGGGGCTTTTTTGCCCCTCGCATGCCCCTAGGCTTGGCAGAGGCGCGTGGGCTCCGGGTTTCGCCGCGTGAACAGCTCTAGTGAGCTGTGCGAGTAGACTACAAGCCACAGCACAGCTGACGCAGCCTCCACGGGGTTCAAGGTCAGGGCGTTGAAGAACTCCGCGAGCTGGTAGTCGCCAGGCTCGTATGCAACTATCTTCACAGAACTCAGTGGCGTGGGGGACAGGAGGTAGTAGAGCCCCGCAGCTGCTGCACTGGCCAGCACAGCGCCTGCCACAGAAGCCAGGAGCGACCTACGCCAAGTCCTCTTCGAGAATTCCAGCAGGCTCTTGTAGAACGCCCTAGCCGAGGCCTCCTTGAGGCAGGCTACGGAGACCGATATGGATGGCTGGAGGAGCATGTAGAGCACCGCCATAGTGCCGAGAGCCAGCGTTGAGGCGCTGGATACCAGGTCTGTTAGGTTTGCTCCTGTGGCGTAGTAAAAGGCGCTGTTGACACCTGCTAGCAGGGACGTGAGCGAGAGGCCCAGCAGGCACAAGGCCAATCCGTCTACGAGGATGTAGGGGGCGAGTACCAGCACCGCGTTGAGCAGTACTCTACCCAGCTTGGTGCCGACTCGCCGCCTTGCGTAGTAGTAAATGGGAAACACTGCGAAAATGGGCGCAAAAAGCAGCGCAACTGCGAACTCCAGTAAGAAGAAGTAGGTCACCACCCCCGTTGCCTCGAACGCCGCGATTAGCGCTCCAACGACGTGGCCCGCGGCAAAGGAAATGAGGAGCGCTACAAGGGCCAGCCACAGCGCGAGCACCGCTGGCCCGGTCGCACCGGCTCTTTTCTCAACGCGACTGGGCGCCCCTGCCGCCACCCGAACCACCAAGCCTGGGCGGCATGATTGCTATGTAGACTACGTGCTTATAAGCTAACGCCTCCCCAAACCTCGCAGTTCCGCGCTGTCTCGCCAGCGAGAGCGCTGCTGGCTCCGAGAAGAGCGTGGGGCCCCGCTCTATAGCAAGCACTAGAAAGGTGGCTGTTCTCGGCCTAAAGAGCTGCTGGCGAATTCTGTCCCCGCCCTCCCTCATTAAAGCCCTCACAGGCCTCAACTCCCTCTTGGAGGGGTCTGGCACTAGACCGACGCTCAACCACGCGCTCCGGATTCTTTACGCGCACTAGAGCCCCGAAAACCGCAACTCGCGCACTACCCGCTAGCACAAACTCTTTTAGCCTTGGTGCAGGCACGCTACTAGGGGTGCCGGCTTGTGAAGGCTATGGTGCTCTACAAGCCAGGGCCCATTGAGGAGGAGCCCCTGGTCTACGTAGATGTAGACACTCCTAGGCCTGGGAAGGGAGAGGTCTTGGTGAGAGTCTCGAAGTGCGGCGTCTGCAGAACAGACCTGCACATTGTCGAGGGCGAGCTGGAGCCGAGGAAGCTCCCCCTAATCCCCGGGCACCAGGTAGTTGGCTACGTCGTGGAGGTTGGCGAGGGGGCTGAAGGGGTTTCCAGGGGCGACAGAGTTGGCATTCCCTGGTTGTACAAGTCGTGTGGTAACTGCCGCTACTGCAGGAGGGGGTTGGAAAACCTCTGCGACCACGCCCTGTTCACCGGGTACAGCGTTGACGGCGGCTACGCGGAGTACGTAGTGGCTCCCGCAGACTTCGTGCACAAAATACCGAGCGGCTTGAGCGATGAGCACGCAGCACCGCTCATGTGCGCCGGCGCAATAGGCTACAGGTCTCTCAAGCTAACCGGGCTCTTAGAGCGCGGCGAGGGCGTCTTGGGGCTCTTCGGCTATGGTGCAGCAGCCCACCTGGTTCTGCAGATGGCCAAGAAGCTGGGTTTGGAAGCATACGTCTTCACGGGGTCTCCCTGGAAGGTCGAGGAGGCGCTGAGAAGCGGTGCAGACTGGGCTGGGTTGACTAGCGAGCAGCCTCCAAAGCCCCTCGACGCGGCCATAGTCTACGCCCCGGTTTCCTCGGTGTTTGTAGAGGCCTTGAAGAAGGTGGATAAGGGGGGCAGGGTTGTCCTTGCGGAGATATACATGAGCGACGTTGAGAGGCTGCCCTACAGCCTACTGTGGCACGAGAGGGAGGTGAAGAGCGTTGCAAACGTGACTAGGAGAGACGTCGCCGAGGTCCTCCAGCTCGCTCTGAAACACGGCGTGAAGCCAGAGGTCAGGCTCTACTCGCTCAGAGAAGCCAACGCCGCGCTGAAGGAGCTCAAGCACAAGAAGCCCATGGGGCAGCTAGTACTCGACACCGCCTAGCCTCGGGAAGGGCGGGCCTCAGGGGCGAACCTGCAGTAGAGTGGCACGTACCTGCTCACTCTGAAGGCCTTCTTGAGGCTCTTCCTCAGCTGCTTTATCTCCAGGTAGGGGCCCTCGACAAACAGCACCGTCACCAGCTCGCCCCCCACTCTCGCCGTGCAAGAAGCCTTGACTACCGGCGCGCTGACCAGGCCGGCCACCTCCTGGCCGCCGACTCCGAGTAGTATGAGGAGCCCCGAGCACGAGTGCTCCTTATCGTAGTGGACTTCCTCGTGGAGGTACTCTTCGAGAGCCCTAACCACGAGGGCGGACCTGTCGCTGGCAGCCAGGCTTGTCAGCTCTTCGAGCTTCTCCGCGACTTCGGCTGGAATGCTTACTCCAAACCTCTTTTTCCTGCTACCTGCCACTCCTCACCCACCCCATTAAGTAGCGGAGTAGCAGTGCTCCAATAAGTAGCAGCCCGCTTGCACCAGTGGGCACTGTGTTGAAGACCACTCCAACTACGTAGCCCAGCGAAGCCGAGAAGGCCCCGAGGAGCAGCGTGAGGAGCATGTGCTCGCGAGTTGAGCTAGAGTAGGCCGAGGCAGCTATCGCCGGGAGGAGCAGTAAGACGTGCTCCATGACGTAGCCCGCAAGCCTGAGCAGCCCCACTGCGGCAACCCCGACGAGCGTGTAGGAGGCAAGCTCGTAGAGGCCGGCTTTCACACCTGCTAGCTCAACCGAGACGGGATCCACGCTGAGCTCTACTACCACTCTGCGGGCGGCCAGGGCTGCCGAGACCAGGGCAGCCGACACCACGGTAGCCACGAGCGCCTCGCTCCTAGTGAGCAGCAGGGGGTCTCCGAGAATTAGTGCAGAAAGCGAAACCCTCGCCGGCACTCTCGCGAAAACGTAGTGCGCTGAGAGCACGGCGAGCGCCGAGGCGGCAGAAACAACTACGGCAGCCGCCTTGCCCGGCGAAGACCCCTTCTTGACCATGAAGCCGGCAGCGTAGACGAGGGAGAGGCCTGCTGGCAGCGAGAAGGCCAGGTAGCTCACTCCCGTGTAGTGCTCTGCGAGCAGGCCTACTACGGCTGCGAAGAGGGCTGCGTGCGTTGAGCCAGCGGCGAGGAACTCGAGCCTCTTGTAGTAAACCACGTAGCTAACAGCAGCCAGGGCCAGGCCCATGGCTACGTACGCCAGCCCCCTGTAGGCATCGAGGTAAACCACGTAGGCGGAAGAAGCAAGCACCAGCAAGAGCAAGAATAGGTGGGCAGGCTTCAAGCCCTCTTCACACCCCGCTTGGCAATGAGGTACCCCGCCACGAGCCCGCCGGCAAACCCCACTAGTCCCGTGGCCAGTGCCAGCGGGGTGCCGGCTCCCACTCCCGCTTGCTGCCCTGCTTGCGAGGCCTGCTCGGGGGGCTTCAGCTTAGAGACCTGCTCGGCAATAGCCTTCAGCGCTTCTAGCGTGCTTGTAGTTGACGCGGGGCTCGGCACGTAGACTACTGGCAACTTGTGTGCGCGGGCTATCTCGAGCAGTAGCTGAGACTCCTGCGCAACTGGGGGGTCGGTTACAAAAACAGCCGCGAGAGACCCGGACTCGGCGAGCTCTTCAGCCCTCCGAGCAGACTCGGGCGTTACCTGGGCTTCTTCCTCGTACCTCACAATCCAGGCCACCGAGTAGCCGAGCCACTCAGCAGCGTACTGAGCGTGCGGCTTGTCAGCCACGACCAGCCCCCTCTGCGAGCCCCTTGCCGGCAGAATAGCGCTCAGGACTTCCCGAGCGACTTCGAGGGCCTTCTCGGCGTAGCAGCCGCTCCTCGCCGGATCTACCTGCGAGAGCTTCTTGGCCACTTCGAGCACGAAGAGCACGTAGTTAACTGGGTCTCTAATAGGCATGTGGTAGTTCGGCTGCCCCGTAACTGGGTTGGCAAGGACCTTGAGCCCGGTTATGCCAGTGACTTCTAGGAGCTCGGCGCGCAGCTCACCGCTCTCCACCATTTCGCGTATTTTGAGCTCGAAGTGAGTGTGCCCAGTTGAAACCACGAGCTTCGCACGCTCAAGCAGTTCAACGTCCCTCGGAGTGAGCTGGTACTCGTGGGGGTCTACGCCGGCTGGGACCAGCACATAGACTACGCCGTAACCGCAGAGAAGCCTCTCTACGTCGCCCTTCAGCGGAGCAAAAGTCACCACTATGACCAGCTCCTCTCCGGTCGCCACGGGGCTCAGCAGCGCTGCGAGCCAGGCTATCAGCAGTGTTAGTGCTAGCAAGCGCAAGGCAGGCACCTTGTGCATAGATTATTAAGGGGGCTTAAATATCCTGTGCACAAGGGAGGGGCCTTGGAGATAGAGTACGAGAACTTGACAGTGGTGCGGGGAGGGCGCGTAGTAATAAGCGGCTTGTCAATGAGCATGAAGGGGCCGGGCCTCTACCAGGTAATAGGGCCCAATGGCGCTGGAAAGACGACGCTGCTTTTAGCAACGATGGGCGTCTTGAAGCCGGCGGCAGGCAGGGTCTCTATCAAGCCATGGGGCTCGGCGAGCGGCGTTGTAGCCTACGTTCCCCAGAGCTTTGAGCTCCCAGAAGAAGCACCCGTTTCAACGTACGAGTTCGTCGAGAACTACCTAGTTCTCTGGGCCAAGAAGAGGGGGGTAGGAGTAGACGTGGAGGAGAGGGCCAGGAAGGCCCTCGAGCTAGTTGGAATACCCCGGAGCCTCTGGAGCGAGAGGCTGACTCGCCTCTCGGGCGGCACGATGAGGAGGGCTCTCATAGCACGGGCCCTCGCCACAGACGCCCCGATAATGCTACTCGACGAGCCCTTCTCCAACATAGACCCAGAGGGTAGAGTTGAGGTGGCGGAGCTCCTCGGAGAGCTCTCGAGCAGCAAGCTACTGGTTGTGACGAGCCACGACCCAGTGCTGCTCTTGAGCTACACGAAGGAGCTGCTGCTGCTCGGCTACGGCCGGCACGAGCACGGCCCGCCAAGCGAGATCGTGAAGTACGAGGTGCTCAGCAGGTTCTACAAGAAGTGCGCTATTGAAGTAGAAAAGCACGTGCACATCGCAGACTGGCACTAGAGCCTAATCACGTAGAGCTCTGCCGTGCCATCGCCTCTCACGAACAACAGCTTTCCATCATAGTACTCGAGCCTGTCTCCGATACCCCGCGGCGCAAACGGCAAGTACACCGGCAGCTGCTCTACCACTCCAGTAGTGCTGACTCTGTAGACACCCTCCTGCTCGAGCACGTAGTACAAGTACTCAGGGCCGCCGTAGGCCAAGCCACAGAGCCTGTACCCGGTTACCGGCACCTCGCCAACCACGCTCAGGCTCCTCAGGTCTACTGCCACTACTACCGGCTTGTAGAGCCCGCCCTCGTACTTCACTAGGGACACGTACAGCGTGCAGTTCTCGGAAACAGCCGTGGACGTGTACTCCGTGGTCATGTAGTAGCTTGGCAGGCCAATTCTGCTCCAAGAGCGCGCCGTCACGTTGTACACGTAGACTACATTGGTGCCAGTGCTGTTGACCACGGCTAAGAGGTTGCCGCAGGCCTCGAGCCTGGCGAGCTGCCTCGTGCTCGTGCCTGCGAGGAGCACCCAGCTGTCAGTAGCCCAGCTGTACATGTAAAGCCCTGTTGCATTTAGCAAGTATATTGAGCCGCCGAGAGCAGCTATTGCAGCGCTTCCATCAAAGGTTGTTGAGGCGTTAATGGACTTGACGAGGACGAGCCGCTCACTTGCAGTGACGTTGTATGCCAGGACTTGCTGAGAGCCCCCAACACCTACTAGCAGCACGGAGCCGGGAAGCACCTTCATTGAGTAGACGTCGCCTCCAACGACTTCACTAAACCAGCTGCTTGCAACAAGCCTCCCACCAGCATCATAGACCTCCACAGTGGCATTCGCTGTTATGAACCAGTCCCCGCAGTAGGGGCTCGCTAGAAGATCCACTAGTGGCGGCGCCACGTTGAGCACGGCTACTCCATCGCTCCCGGCAACAGCCTCCGCAACTACGCTGCCTCCACTGCTCCTCAGAACCACCCTCCAGCCGGGCGGTACGTTAGTGACGTTGACGAACCAGGGCGGCGCGTCAACGGTTATAACTAGGTTGTCGAAGTAAACGTAGCCACTATCTATTTTGCCTACCTTGAGGCAGTAACTCACGCCAGCCATATCTGGGTAGAACCGGTACTTGCTATCTACTACTGCCTCGTTAATTACGGTTTGATTCCAGTGCACTGCAAGCCACGCAGTAAAGTCTATCATTGAAGCCACGTAGCTCAAGTACCACTCCTCAGTAGTGAGGCCTCCCAAAGGCTTTGAGCCTAGCTGCTTCTCGGTCTTGCCGTCCCAGTAGTTTATTACAGACTGGATGTTGTCGCCCGCTCTCCCACTCTGAATGACGTTCCTAAAGCCTACTTCGTAGTACACTGCGCCTCGCGTGTACGCCGTTGCTAGCGTGATTTCGGGGCTGCCGGTGGCAGCGAAGCTGCTTCTCCAGGCCAGTGCTGCAACGTAAACCCTCCTCCCCTTGGACGCGTATTCTGAAATGTTGATGTTCGCTGCTGCTATGCACCTGCCGTTGTAGCTTGAAGGCCCTTGCCACCTCGCATCCAGCACTAGTGCTCTGTAGCCTGGATCCCACGCCCAGCTACACGATAAGCTGATGACCCTTGAGCCCAGGGGGTTGTCGTCAAACGCGTCGTAAAACACGGCTTTTCTGTCAACTCGCTCAACTACTGCTAGTTTCCCAAGCCAAGTCACTGTTCCATCGCCTGCTAGTGCTTCAAGCACCGCCATGCCTACGGGTAGGGGACCTACGGATATGGGGGTCGCTGGGCACTCCACTAGCTTGAAGCTCGCTGGTGCCGTTGCCTTGTCGAAGAGCGCGAGCACCCAGTACGTCTTGTTGAGCACGAAGTACTCTGGCGGGAGCTGCACTACTATTCTTCCGACCTGCCCGTGCAGCAGGACCCCGTCGAAGCCCTCTAGCTTCACTGAGACTCCGCTAGTGGAGTTCGGGTACGCCTCCACGGCGCCTGCCTCTGTGTTTACTACTAGCTTTTGGAGCACGATGGGGAGCCCCCTCTCAAGCCTCACAGTGACTACCACCTGGGCGTGGCTGGGGGCGAGGCAGGCCTCTGCGTAGATTGAAACCACTGGCGACTTGAGCACCTCGGTGTACGTGTAGATGAAGAAGAAGAGCGCACTAGTAACAGCAGCTACAAGGGCAATAGTGGCTACTATTGCTAAGTAGGGGTGTGCAACTCCCACTGCCCTACACCAGAGCCGCGCTCAAGGCGCTCCACTCCTTATTCTCGAAGAAGGGGCTTTTAGCCACAGGCTGGGGTGGCGGTGGAAGTCCCTGGAAGACCGACGGACATAGCTACTTGGCACTTTCGGTTTTTTCCAGAAAACCGAAAAAAGTATAAAATGCCATCCAATGTAAATCATTACCGTGGAGCGTGGGGGCGTTGCCTCCCATGTTGGAAAATCTCAAGACCTATCTCTCAGATTACGTGTCAAAGAGAGTTCCTGGCTTTCTGAGCCTGCTTAACGTGATCTGCACTACTAGGTACGGGAAGGACTGCCTCTCGCTGTTCTTCGAGTCTCCGAGCAGGCTCTACCTGGTCTTCCTCGCGTACTACAGGGGCGATGCGCTGTCAGCCGACTACGCCTTCACAATAGCCGTGCTTTCTCCAATAGCCCTGCTGGCGAGGGACCCTGGGCTGGCGGGCAAGCTACTCGAACTGGTAAAACTGGGGAGGGACCCCGACTTCCTAGACCTGCTGACTAAGCTGAGTGATCCTAGGTCCTCTAGGCTAAAGCACTAGAGCGCTCTACGCAAGCAGGGTACTGATGAGTCGCAAGGCTTATAAGCACGCACACTCATATATCCTGCGGCAGTACCGGGCAGCCCACGCCGAGCCCACAAAGTCGAGAGGCTGGCTAAGTTGAGCAAGGAGTTTTCAATAGGCGTTGAGGGGCTTGACGAGATCATTGGGCCTCTGAGGGCTCCCTACACCCTCCTCATTCTAGGCCACCCAGGCGCCGGCAAGACGACCCTCGCCTCAACCATTTGCTACCGCAATGCGCTCAGAGGCAGGAAGAGCCTCTACGTGACTTTCTACGAGAACAAGGAAAAGCTCTACGAGAACATGAGGCGCGTTGGACTAGGGCTCCGCGAAGTAGAGGAAAAGGGGCTGTTCAAGTTCGTCAAGCTGCCCATATCCACAGACGTAGAGCCCCTCATTGGAGAGCTGAACAAGATCCTGGGCGAGGGCTACGAGGTAGTAGCAGTAGACACTATTAACGCGCTCCTCGAAGCCGTGGGCGGGCAGGCCGAGAAGAGGGCTTGGCTACTAAACTACTTCTACCAGTTGCCGCACGCCATTGACGGGTTGCTCGTGCTGGTAGCCGAGCTCCCGCTGGGAGCAGAAGCCCTGGCCGCCAGCTCGCTGGAGTTCGCCGTAGATGCCATAGTAGTGCTCAAGCACAAAATCGAAGACGGCTTTATAGTGAGGAAGGCTGAAGTGAGGAAAGCGCGTGGTGCGCCGCTTCACTTAGTCGAAGTACACTTTTCAATAGTCGAGGGCAAGGGGATAGTGGCACACGCGCCACCACTACTCGAAGAAATTCCAAGCGAAGCAGAGGAAGTTCCACTCGCAAGCAGTGTTCTTAAAGAGGCGGCAGGCCACGTCCACAGGGGCTTTGTAATAAACTACTTCCACCCACCACACCTGTCTGGAAAGCAGTACATCTACTACTGGCTACTAGCCCTGGCCCTCAAGCACAAAGCGAGGATTCTGGTGATCAGCTACACCACGCCCCCTCAAGCACTGTACGATGTCATGCTAAACGCCTTAGCGAGGCGCGGCGTGGATCGAAGCCTAGCAGAGGAGGAAGTTAAGAGGCGCATTACGATAAAAGCGCTGAATCCATTTGCATACAGCATCTCGGAGCTGGTGTACAAAGAGCTCGGCTTAATAGAGGATGTCAAGCCAGACGTCGTGGTCTTTGACGGCGTTCACCTACCACGCGCCACTGCTAGCCAGGAGAGGCACATAAAAGAGCTCTTCAACGAGGTCTTGTACTTGAAGAGCAGGGGGATAACAGTAGTGAGGGTGGGGGCTTGTATTGAGGGAGAAGAGGTGTGCTCTAGAGAAGCGTCTATATCCGACTTGACAGTAGTAAAGAAAGAAGTCTACAGGGAGAACAGGGCCGAGCCCGTATTCTACGTGTACAGGAGGCACAGCGAGCCCAGCATTATAGGTCCTGAGGGCGTCGCGAAATTCGTCGAGGAGGTTCTCAGTGCTGCAGTAGAAGCAATACAGTCAGGCCAGCAGCAGCCTTAGCACAATGTACGGAACTAGCATGAGCACGTAGGACCTCGCGTAGTAGGCGAGAGAACCTGTCCTGACCTTGGCTACTATCAGCGCCATGAAGAGGAGCGATGCGAGCACGAGGTTGTCTAAGAGCGCGAAGACTTGATAGACGAAGCCCGCGTTTAAGTAGCCGAGCCCAATGGGCACTTGAGCAACCCCCTGAACCCCGGAGATCGAGGCCGCCACTTCTGCGAGGACTCTGCGGAGGTACGTGAAGAAGCCGCTCAAGATCCCGGCGAGGCCCGCCATGAGGGCTTCAAGCGTCCTGAAGAGCCCCCTGGCCCTCTGGGCAGTGTTGAACAGCCTCTCGTAGCTAGCCGAGAACTCTCTCAGCATTTCGGGAGTGGAGCCGAGCGTGAGCACGGCGAACAGGGTCTCGAGGAAAGACGCGTGGAACATGCTGGGTGCTCTCGCCACGAGCCTCCGCCTCAGCCCGCTCGACACGTAGCTAGTAGTAACCGTCTTGGCGAGCCTAAAGACCCTCTTTCCATACCTCTGCGAGAGCCTCTCAACCGCGCTGGCAGGGTTCTCGCCAGTGGCGGCGGCGAGCGAGAGGGCGTCTGAAGCAGCCCTCACAAAGGAGTCATAGGTACTTGCGCGCCTGAGCTCGAGCTCTGTGAAAGCGAGTAGGGGCAGCGAAACTGCGAGGAGCAGCGCGATGAGCTCTAAGAGCCCCAGGGGCTTCAGTCCCGCTGGCTGGGAGAAGGTGTTGTAAACCAGCAGGGCGTAGGAGGCTGCGAGCGCAGCGAGGGAGGCCGCAGTAGTCTTAGTTGTGGGGCGCAGTACCAGGCTTGATGGGTAGAGGCTGGATATCATTGCGTAGAGCGCGAAAAACGCGAAGACCTGGGCGCTGAGGACCAGGCCTAGCAGCGCGAAGACTCCGCCACCGAAGAAGGGTGCTACGGTAGCTACTACCACGGGGGCGAAGACGTAGACTAGGAGCGATGAGCCGGCTATAATGGTGAACTTTTCTACGAGGCCCGCGAGCTTCGCCTCGAACCACGAGTAGACCTCCTCGAAGACCCTCTCTACGACGCTCTTAATGTCTCCGTGCGCAGAGCCCGAGATGACCACTCTCCTGAGCAGCTCGCTCACCTTGCTCGAGGGGTTGTGCAAGTAGACCATGTCCAGAGCCGAGAGGAGCGACGTGGAGGTGAAAGACGCCACTTTCCTGGCGAACTTGACTTCGCGGGCAGACGCTGGAAGCGCCACGCTGCTCTCAATTAACTGCAGCACGTCGTATATGGGCAGCCGGAGCGCTGAAACCACTCTAAGCAGTATTAAGAGGTAGGGGAGCTCTACTTCTACTGCGACCTTCCTCTGAGAAGACCAGTAGTAGACGAGGAGCCTTGGTGCCAGTGCAGCTAGGGCTAGAACTGCGAGAACTGATGCCGTGGCTGTGAAGAGCAGCAAGTTGAAGCCCGCGCTTACGGCGTAGACCACGGTAAAGCAGGCGAGAGCGGTTGATGAAGCAGCGAGAAGCCTGAGCACGAGCCTGAGCTTCTCCAACTCCTCTGTTTTAAGCCCCTTGCCGGCTACCAGCAGCGACTCGACCATGAGCTTCCTGGCCCCTTCCTCGTACTTGTCAAAGAGCCTGCCGAGGGCAGCTACGAGTACGCCCGCCGCGGCTGATAGCAGGAGCGAGAGGGGGTTGAGGCACCCGGCTGAAAAGCCTGCTGCAGCAGGCGTAGCAATAGCCACTGCGAGAGATGCCGCGAGCTCTGCTTTGCCGCCGAGAAGCCTTCTCAGCCAAGCCGCCGAGGAAGCGGGGCTCTTCAAGCCACCGTGCCCTTTAGCTTCTCGTAGAGCCTCCCATAGAGTATAGCGGGGAGCTCTCTATACGTTGGCGTCTCCAGTGTTGGATCCCGCGAGGCGGCTTCTTCGTAGGCCTCCCTCAGAACCTCCACCATGGCAGCGTACTCTCTTTCGAGTGCTTCGCGGGGGACTCTGTGGGCCAGGACTATCCTGTCGATGAACTTCAGCTCCCTAATTGGGTTGCCCGCGCCCCCCGCAGGCACCACCTTGTCGCGGGCGGGGTCGTAGACGAAGAGGGGCTTTACAACGTTCTCCTCGTAGACGTAGACTTCGTGCCTAAAAGACCTAACGCCTGGCGCCCGCTCGAAGACGTTTGTCTTGACGAAGACGTTGAGTAGCCGCAATACCTGCGGGTCAACTGATATGGGGGGCGAAATCAGCCTCAGTATAGCAGCCTCGGGGCTCTCGGCGTGGAAAGTCGTCACTGTGCCGTGGCCTAGTAGCACGGCGTGAGCCCACTCTCTGGCCTCCTCCCCCCTTATTTCGCCTACTACAATGTAGTCCACTGAGAGCCTCACGCTAGTCTTGAGCAAGTCGAAGACCCTAACTGGGTACTCGCCGTACTCCCTTACAGTAGTCCGGGTCCAGTAGTCCGAGGGTATTCTGATTTCCGGCGCGTCTTCTACTGTGAAGACCCGCGAGCCCGGTGGTATAAGAGCTAGTAGTGCTGCTGCCAGCGTGGTCTTTCCACTCATCAGCTCGCCGACTATTACCACTGGGACCTTGTACTTGACCATTAGCCAGAGGAAGGCTGCCTCTTCGAAGCTGAGCGAGCCGAAGTGCAGTAGCTTCAGAATAGTCCACGGCTTTTCAACAACTTTTCTTATATCAATAGTCATGTCTCTCCTCATAGTCACGTCAGACAAGTAGACTACTGTCACTCTAGACTCGTACCGCGGCTCTATAAAGCTGAAGAGGGGCATGGCCTCTGAGAGGGGCTTCCCGGCAGCTGCTGCCAGCCTCATTGCGTACTCCTTGACTTCCTCGGCGCTGAGGACTACGTTTGTTGAGAGCCTTCCATGTACTCTGTGCATTACTTGCAGCGGCTTATTGACCATGATGTGGACGTTAATTACGTTCGGGTCCAGGAAGAAGGGCTCCAATACCCCGTAGCCGAGGAACTGCCTCTCAACAACGTGCCTGAGCCTCTCGTCTTTAACTCTATCCAGCAAGTCCGTTATCGACTCTTCTCCAACGAGGACGTCGTAGAGCCTCTTTTCCAGCTTTTTGAGCTCTCTGCGAGCGCTCGGGTCGCCCGCAATAGCGTCGTAGACCAGGTACCTGCCCCTCGATATGCAGACAACGTAGAAGGCCCTTCCGGGCGGCCCCACGCTGTACTCATCTATGCATTCGACTTTCTCAACAGGAGGCTCTAAGAGGCCGAGCTTTATCCTCTCTTCTAAAAGCGCCATTAACCACCGCCCGGGAGGCGAGCGCCAAGCAAAGAGCTGCGCGAGTTCCTAAACCTCAGTTTCCCTGCAGGACATATTTGCTCCCTGTTCCTTTAATACTGCTTGCCTCGCTGCCACGTTAAGAGGTCTACCGCCTGCAGGCCCAAAGATTACTGCTCGAGTCCAGCCCCGCCACGAACTCTTTTCCGCTTCACTCAGCAAAGATGTGCTTAAGTAGAGCTGAATGGGGACGCGAATTAAGGCACTAGAAGAGCTGATGACGCTAGGAAGTGCGAACTCGCGCTGTCAACGCATTGCTTCGCGCAAGAGGCGAGTAGAGCTCTGGGGGCCAGCTGTTGAGGAAGGCGCCGAGCAACGCTTGCATGGTTGAACCCTCAACGGAAGCGCGTCCTCCGAGCGGGGCTGGCTATATACCCCCGTGGCGCTAATAGCCCGAAGCGGGGTCTCGCAGTGTCCACACAAACCAAGCTCTTAAGAGTAGCGGTTTTCTACAGCAAGTTGCACGAGTACTCGAGGATCGGGGCGTACTTAAGTGCTTTTGAGAAGGTAGTCAAAGAAGCCGGGCTCGCAGACTACTACCTCGGGGCTTACTCGAGTTCCGAACTAGTGGACCTGGCGGCCAAGAACGCCGTGGTTTTCGTGGCTTCTGGAGGCACGTCTACTGCTGTCTTTGAGGCATCTAAGAGCGCTAGCAGGGCCTACTTAGTATACCACGAAGAGCACAACTCGCTGGCGTCAGCTACTAACGCTGCTTCAATGCTCGGCTACTACGGGGTTTCAGCTAGGCTCTTGTCGCTCGAGGAGTTCGAGCGGCTGGCTCCAAGGCTCTCCAGGGCCGTGAAGGCTCTCGAAGCCCTGGGCAGGAGCAGGATTCTCGTAGTAGGCGGCTTGCCGAGGTGGACTGCGAGGACGGGCGCAGACGAGCAGGTCAAAAAGCAGCTCGGAGTAGAGGTGGTAGTGGTAAGCATGTCTGAGGCCAAGAGACTCCTGGAAAAACACGCAAATGAGGCGAAGAAGCTCGCCGAAGAGCTGGCCGCGGGGGCCTCTAAAGTAGAAGTTGATGCGAAGGGCGTTGAGGCCGCGTCGGGCTTTTACTACGCTCTGAGAGACCTCGCCGAGAAGTACAAGACAGACGCCCTCGCAGTAAAGTGCTTTGACATGCTCGAAGACTTCGGGTTTACGGGCTGCATTGGAGTAGCAGAGTTTACTGCGAGAAATGGCATAGCAGCCTGCGAAGCAGACATCCACGCAGCAGTAGCCATGAAAGCCCTAAAGCACCTGGCAGGCTCAGACCCCTGGGTTGGAAACGTGTCTTACGTTGGTTCTGGAAAGCTCGAGCTATCTCACTGCGTGATATCTAGGAGGCTTGTCAAGTCGTACGAGCTCACAACACACTTCGAGTCGGGGCTTCCAGTCTCCATTAGGGGCTTTGTTGAGGAGGGCTCAGAGGCCACGATAGTAGGCTACAACTCGCTCAAGAAGCTCTGGAGGGTTATCAAGGCCAGAGTCGCGAGGGGCTCGCCTACTAGCAGGCACAAGTGCAGGACACAAGTCCTCTTCGAAGTACCAGAAAGCGCTTCAAAGGCCATTTTAGAGGAGCCCATTGAAGGCCACTACGTAGTGGTCTTTAGAGACGTCTTCGAAGAGGCGCGCCTCTTCGGCGAGCTGGCGGGCCTGAGGGTAGACGCGCACAATAGCCTGGTTTGAGGGCGCGGCTCGGAGTGCGCTTACTCGAAGGAGAAGCCCTGCTCTACGGAGGCGTGGTATACCTCGTAAAGGGCTACCAGCACCCAGAGGGCTTCGTAGTTGCCTACCCGAGGTACAAGGCACTGCAGCAGGCCAAGCTAGAGAAGCACGAAGCTGCTGCCCGGATCAGCGAGCTCTACTGGGACTGCATTAAGCTTAGAGTGCCCGTGGTTCCGCTGAGCAAGGCTTACGAGTACTCTCCTAGGCCCCTGAACCGCGCGGTCGAGTACGCGAAGAGCTTTCTGGAGTCGCTCCTAGAGGTAGAGCTGCACCCCACGGGCTCCTCCCTGGTTTCAGAGGGCTTCAGAGACCTAGACTTCGCAGTATACGGAGCGCCTGCGTGGCTCGTGGACAGGCTGAGGCTCTTGCTGAATAAGGGCGTTTTAAAGAGGCCTCTGGGCCTCCTGGTTTCCGAGTACCTGGACAAGCACGCCGGCTACTTGAAGCTCGAGGACTACCTCTACTTGAAGAAGAACACCATACTGCACTTCTACTTCGGGGGCCTCCACGTAAACCTCAAGCTCTTAGAGTACGAAAAGGGCTTTGGCACCTGCGTGGACTACGTCTACAGCTACGGGGACTATACTGGAGTAGTTTCTATTGAGAGGCCCCTAAACCCCCACGTACTGCCAGCGAGATACTCTGCGCGTGTTGGCGGCAGAGAGGTGGTGGTGGAGTCCCTGAGAGAGCTCTACGCAGAGCTGCAGCCGGGGACTTACTACGCCGAGAGGGCGCGGCTGGAAGCGAGGAAGGGCGGAATATATTTAGTTCCAGACCACGGAGTCCTCAGGCCACTCACCTAGAAGGGCTCCTCCGAGCCGGCTCTTTATAACGAGGAAGTACCTGAAATACATCTCAGTAGGCTTGCTTAGACGTGGTTGTATTGCCTATTGACCCGAGCCTCTGCGTTCTCTGCCGGGGCAGGGGGCTCTGCGGGCTCGCCTACTGCCCCATTATAGCTAGGGCGCGTGCTCTCGCGAGCTTGAGGCCTGCGTACTCCTCAAACGTAGTTGAGGGCTCTACGCCGCCCGCCGTCTTTGTCGGGAGGGTGGGGTATCCCCACGTCAGGGCAGGGCCCTCGGTACCCCCAGTTACTGGCGACACGAGGCTCTTCGACTACCCAGAGATGTGGTCTTCTGCGAGAATAGAAGACATCCTAGAGTACAGGTGGACGCTGATAACCGGGTATAGGCAGTACGACGTGAGGAAGCCCGAAGACGACCTCCTCGAGGAAGTCAGGCTCCTCGTGCTGAGCAGCCAGCCGGTAGACGTGAGAATGGTTCTCGAGAAGAGGCCCCGGCCTATCATAACGCTGAACGAGCACGAGCCCCCGCAAGGCCCCAGAGCGCCGCTCTACCAGCTGAGAGTCCTCGGAGAGCCCAAGATACCGAGGCCCCTCGAAAAGGCGTACTACGACACGGACATGCCGGCAGCCGAGGCCGTTGTCTACCTGTACGAGTCTGGAGTGCCGGTATCCCACGTGCAGAAGGCCCTGAGCATTGGAGCCCTGGGAGTTAAGGGGCAGAGGAGGCTCGTTCCCACGCGCTGGAGCATAACGGCCGTGGATAGCATGCTGAGCAGGTACCTGCTGAAGAGCGTAAAGGAGTACGAGCCAGTCAGCGAAATCCTCGTCTTCGAGCACAGGATCCACGACAACCTCTTCGTGGGCATACTCTACCCGGCCAAGTGGAGCTATGAGTGGATGGAGGCCTGGTGGCCTGGCTCGACGTGGAATCCAGGCGGAATGGGCGTTGTCGTCGAGGGAGACTACGAAGACTACTTCGGCAGGACCACCTACCCAAGCATTGGAGGCTGCTACTACGCGAGCATGCTTGCAACACTCGAGTACCTCTACTCGGCGAGGCGCCAGGCAACCGCTATTCTCCTCCGCGAGATATACCCCGGCTTCAACCTGCCAATTGGAGTGTGGTTTGTGAGGGAGTCCTGCAGAGAAATGTTCAAGAAGGGCCCCGTGCTCAGGGCAAGCAGCCTCAGAGAGGTCTGCGAGCACTTGGACAAGTCCACGAGGCTTGGCTGCAAGAAGTGGTTTAGCTCTTCAAAGCTCCTCAAGAGGCTTGCCTCTACGAGGAGAATAGAGGAGTTTTTCAGAAAGAGCTGAGAGCGGGTGCTCGAGCTGAGGTTTAGGGGGCTTGTCGTCTACTACGCGAGGGTAAAGTCGGGCCTCTCGAAGAGCGGCCTTCCCGACATCGAGTACGCCTTAAACCCCTACTTAGGCTGCGGCCACGGCTGCGTCTACTGCTATGCCAGGCTCTACACGAGGGACGAGAGGGCCAGCAAGAACTGGGGCAGCGTGGTGGTCGTCAAGGTGAACTTGCCGAGCGTGCTCGAGGACGAGGTGAAGAGGCTGAAGCCCGGCGTAGTCGGCGTGGGGACCATTACCGATGCCTACCAGCCCGTAGAGGCCGTCTACAAGATTACTAGGAAAAGCATTGAAGTACTGCTGAGACACGGCTTCCCCGTGAGTATTCAGACAAAAAACCCGCTTGTCCTCAGAGACCTAGACGTCCTGGCGAGCTACAAAAAGCTCGTAGACGTGGGCTTCACTATAACAACCCTCAGGAGCGAGGTTGCAAAGAACATAGAGCCCAAGGCCCCGCCGCCGGCTGCCAGGGCCGAGGCCTTGAAGAAGCTCAGCAAGGCGGGCATTAAGACGTGGGTGTTCTACGGCCCCATTATACCCGGCTTGAACGACGACTACGCAACTGCCAAGAGCGTAGCTGAGCTTGCTTCGGAGACGGGCTCCGTCCTATACTACGATCCACTCCGCGTTAAGCCATTCATGCACAGCCCAGGCCACCCCCTCAAGGCTGCAGCCGAGCAGGCCACGTCTTTCGAGTGGCTGAGGAGAGTGCGCAGCATGGTGCTAGAACTGTGCAGGGAGTACGGGCTTACCTGCAGGCCGGGCTTCGCAGGCGACGCAGCCGGGGAGTGACTCTGGGCGCCGGCTGAGCAACGCCTTTAAGCCCGCTCGGGCCTTCAACGATGTGGTGGCTAGAGTGGCTTCTGAGAAGGCTCTCGGGCTTGCACTGGTCATTTCCTCTGTTGCAGCTCCTCTAGCGGCTATTGCAGTAGCAGCAGCGCTCTCCGGGTGGTTCGACGTGTTTAGCAACGCGCTCAGCGACTTGGGCCACGCTACTAGGAGCGCAGTGGCACCGGTGTTCAACACCGGGCTCTCGCTTGGAGGCCTGTTGATGTCCATAGTGGCAGTGAAGCTGCTTACAAGGCTCTCGAAAACCCTGGCAGCCATACTGGCCCTAGATGGCTACGCACTAATACTAGTAGCCGTCTTCGACGAGGTCTACGGAAGGCTGCACTTCGCCGTGTCAGTCCTCTTCTTCGCCCTGCTCGGAGCTGCCGTGCTCTACTACGGATTTGCCTCAAAGTCGGCTAAGCTGAGGATAGCTGCACTGGCCCTCTTCACCGCTGCCCTCGCGTCGTGGATTGCCCACTTGGCCTACAAAACCCCCAGAGGAGCTGCAGTACCAGAGCTTGTCTCGGTTATTGCCGCCCTCCCCGTGTACTTTCACGCGTGCTTCAAAGCCATTGAAGTACCTGCTAAGAGCCAGCTTGGCGCGTAGCAGGGCGCAGTGGTGTTCTTATTGGCTAGGAAGCCGGCGGCGGAGAGGCTCTGGGTAGTAGCTGTTGCAGTGGTAGCCGCCGCTGTTTATGCGGCCTCGCTATACATTCACGACCCCTCAACGCCCACGCTACTGGGCAACTGGGGCTTTAAGTACAGCGACGTAGTCTACGGCGTCTTCTACCCCACGTTCGAGAAGCCAGACAGGTGGTTCAGCCGGGAGCTCTACGTGGACTTCGCTGCCACTAGGAGCTGGTGCCCCATGCCCTACGTCCACTACAAGTACGAGTACCCACCGCTAACAGGCCTCTTGTGGTATGCCACTACGTGCCTCGGCTTCAAAGTAGCAGGCAGCTACAAGCCCGCTTCGTACAGGGAGTTCTTGGACATTGCCGCTAGAGTGCACTACTACGCTCAGTCAGCAGTCCTCGGCGCCTCCTACGCGCTACTGCTTGCCTACGCCTGGAGGCTGGGCATGTCGAGGCGCAGGATTCTACTACTGGCAGCGCTCCCCTCAGTACTTGTCTACTTGATTTACAACTGGGATGTGCTGGCCGCGCTCTTCGCCACGGCAGGGCTCTACGAGTACTACAAGAAGCGCTATGCGAGGAGCGGCGTTTTCTTCGGGCTCTCGGCGGCATCAAAGCTCCTAACTGTGGGGATTCCCGCCTGGCTCGTCTTCGAGCTCGACGTGCAGGGGCTTAGAAAGGAGAGGAATGCCTTGCTTGCAGGCACGCTGGCCGTGGCCGGAGGCGCCTTCGCCTTAGTGGCTGCGGCGTCTTGGCAGGGCTTCGTGGACTTCCTGCAGCACCACGCCAGCTGGTACTGCGAAAACTGCATATACATGATCGTGGAGAGAGACATACACAGCGACGTCCACAGGCTTTCCTTCGTGGGCTTCTTAGTGCTCACGTGGCTGTTCATGACCCGCTCGAGGCTCCTAAACCCGTGCCAGCGCCTCGAGGGCTACTTGCTGCTCTCGCTCTACTCCCTCGTAGTCCTCAACTACGTGTTCTCGCCTCAGATGATGCTGATGCTCGCCCCCCTTTCACTACTACTCCTACCAGGCGACCTCTTGAAGGCCTACGCAGCGGCGGACGCTCTGAACGCCGCTATAATCCTCCTCTTCTTCAAAGACGCCGATATCAGGAGGCTCCTCGGGCTGCCAGTAGAGTTCAATCCGTGGACTCTCAGTAGCCCCGTTCAGTGGACTGCCATGGCTCGAAACGCGCTGCTACTCGGAGTCATGGCAGCCACGGCCCTTAATGCCTTAGCACGCTGCGAGAACGCGCAGCACTCGAGCACGGCTTTGCAGGACCTCAAGGTTAATTAAAGCCGCGCTACAAAGCACTCTGTAAGCTGGTTGCTCGTGAGCTTTGGGGAAGCAGAAGTACTGAGAAAAAGAGCCGAGGTCTTTCTCAGGAATGCCGCGGGGCTTCTAAACGAGGGAGAAGCCGATTTAGCAGTGTTCGGCCTGGAGCAGTACTGCCAGCTTATTCTGGAGTACAAGCTTGTTGAAGCCATATAGGCTCAGGGCTCTCGAGTACCTGAGGAACTACCTCGGAGTCGCCGGGAGAGCTCGTAGAAGTCTAGGCGAGCACTAGATCCTGCCCTGCCTCCTAGCGAGGCAGAGGCTGCTCAGGGGGCACTCGCTGCACAGGGGCTTCCTCTTCTTACAGACTTTCCTCCCGAGGTCCAGCAGCCCCAGCCAGAAGAGCCTTGCTTCCTCGGGGTTTCTGGGGGTGAGCTCCCAGGCCAGGCCTAGCAGAGCTGGATCCTTGTACGGGTCCTGGCCTACTTGCCGAAGCCCTGCCAGCCTGGAGAGGACGCGGCTAGTATTGGTGTCGAGCAAAGGCCTGGGCTCGTTGCAGGCCACTAGCAGTACTACCGAGGCGGCGTACTTGCCGACGCCCGGGATCTCCAGTAGCTCGTCTTCGCTGCACGGCACGGAGCCGCCGTGCTTCTGTAGCAGGTACTCGGCAAGCCGCTTGAAGAGCCTTGCTCGCCTATGCTCCATTCCAAGGGGTTTCAAGAGCTCTTCGAGCTCTCCAACGTCCTTGGAGGCAACGGCACTGGGGCTGCTTAGCTCTTCCACGACTTTTTCGTAGACCTTTGCGACTTGCTTAGTAGTGGTCTTCCTCAGTAGGAGCTCTGCTAGGAGGACTAGCCAGGGGCTTCTGGCACGCCTCCACGGGAGCTCGAAGTCGCAGTTCTCGGAGCACCACTCAAGTACTACTTGCCTGACCTTCTCCACGTTCAACTCGCTGAGGCCTCTTACTAGCCGGCTTCTACCCTTTCGACTCTCAGAGCAGACTTCAAGTCCCTCACTACCCTCTCGCACTTCTCCTCCAGCTCCTCCCTGGACTCGGCTGTTATGGTCACGCTGAGCCTCACAGGCGTTGTGGCGTGGGTCTTGAAGTAGACGTCGGGGTACTTGCTCCTCAGCGGTGCTATTAGCTCGTCTACCTCGGCCTCCCTCTCGTGCCTCGTCACAACAGTAATGGTCTTCGAGAAGGCGCCGCCGAAGGCTTTTAGCAGTAGTGGCACCACCGACTCCTCGAACACGCCTACCATTTCGCGCGGGACTCCAGGCAGGAAGAACAGGTGCTTTTCGCCAACCCTGAGGTATACGCCTGGCGAGACGCCCACGGGGTTGTACAGGGGCTTGGAGCCCTCGGGAATGTAGGCAGCCTTCACCTGGTACGTCACTTCGCCCGAGACGCGAGACTTCACCATTTCAAGCGCCTCGGCGCTCAGCACGAGCCTCCTGCCCAGGACCGCTGCTGCAGCTTCCAGCGTTATGTCGTCCCTCGTGAAGCCCAGGCCGCCGGTCGCCACTACTACGTCGGCAGCACTCATGGACTCTCTAAGAGCCCACGCAATGTCTTCGTGGGAGTCTGGGACGGCTATGATCCTAGTGACGCTGAAGCCCAGCTCCGTGAGCCTCTTAGCCAGGTAGTGGGAGTTCGTGTCCTGGACTACTCCTCTGAGTATTTCCGAGCCTACTACGACTATGGCTGCGCGCGCTTTCAAAACCTCTCACCGGGTATCCTCGGCGAGGCCCTCCAGAGCTCTCTCACTCTCTCGACGCCCCTGATTTCCTTGATCACCCTTGCAACGCCGGGCGGGACCAGCTGCTCCCAGTTACCGCCCTCGGCCATTAGCCTCCTAACTAGGGTTCCACTAACTCCCGGCAGCACCGGGGTTTCGCGGACTTCCACTCCGTAGGACTCGAAGAGCATTTTAACCAGCTTGTTGTTGCTGTAGACAGTGGTTGCGCGCGGCACGTAGGACATGACGTGCCTAGGCCACTCGTAGTTGCTCGGCACGTTGTCCACGGGGACTACGTACGCCCTTTCGTAGAGCCCCCCAAGCCCTGCCTTGATCATCTCTATCCTCTCGCCTGCTGTGAAGGGGTTGTCAATGGTGTAGCTGTACTGTGCAGCGGCCACTACCACGACTACTTCGTCGAAGCGCTCCAGTATGTGCTCAACCGAGTGCAAGTGCCCGTTGTGAAACGGCTGAAACCTGCCTATGAATAGGGCGCGCTCGACCAACTCCAAGCCCCCCTGTGCTGTAGCCGAGCTGCCCGCAAATAACACTTAGCGAGTGCTGGAAAAGCTGATAAGAACCGCGCAGATACCTTAACACAGGTGGGCCCGTGTTCGGGGGCTTTAAGATCGTCCTGACGGGCGATGAGGGCCTCGTGGGCACTTACCACGGGACATACCTAGGCTTCGCCTCTGCCCTTCCAATGGACGTCTTCCCCGCTGTGCTAGGCGAGCTCTTGTTCCCAACTAAGAGCGGTAGACACGGCAGGGCAAAGACGTCGCAGTACGGGCTCTGCAAAGTAGAGGCCTCGCTCTTAGAGGCCGGCTTCAGCAGAGACGACGTGGCCATCGCAGACCCTAGGAGGCTTGGAGAAGCCGTGGGCCCCGAGACCAGGGTTGTTGGCATTGGGGTCCTCGACCCCCTCGGCATTAGCTATGGAACGGCGCTTCTGAGGACCGTGCTCTGGCTCATGGGCGTGGAGGCGAGGCTGCAGTCCTACATGTCTTGGGCTACAATGAAGCTCTTGAACCACCCCGCGATAAGGAGGCACAGAAAGAGCATTAGGGTTATTGTCGGGGGGCAGGGCGTGTGGGAAATCCTGGACAGCGGGCTCCAGGACAGGCTCGGAATAGACACTGTGGTCGAGGGCGAGGGAGAGGGCGTGGCCCCCGAGCTGTTTGCCAAAGCCCTCCGCGGAGAGCCGCTGCCGCGCTACGTGAGGGGCCCGCCCGTGCCCGCAGACAAAATTCCAGTAATTAGGACGCCCTCGCGGGGCCTCGTGGAGATAACAAGGGGCTGTGGCAGGGGCTGCAAGTTCTGCAACCCAACGCTGCTAATGTTCCGCAGCATACCGGTAGACAAGATCCTAAGGGAAGTCCAGGTAAACCTAGCAGGCGGCGAGACGCGCATAACGCTCCACTCCGAGGACTTCCTGAGGTACGGATCCTCTGGGCTCGAGCCCCGGGAAGACAAGGTCCTCGACCTGCTGAGCAGGGTCGTGTCGCTGCGCGGCGTCGAGGAGGTCTCAGTGGACTTTGCAACGGCATCTACGGTAATGTCTAACCCCTCTCTCGTAAAGAAAGCGGGCGACGTGCTTGGACTGGGCGAGCGCAGGAAGTCGATAATACAAGTCGGTATTGAGAGCGCGAGTCCCCGGCTCATAAGCAAGATAGCGCCGGGCAAGCCCAAGCCGTTCAAGGCCGAGGAGTGGCCCAGGGTTGTTGAAGACGCCGTAGTAGTCCTCAACGAAGCTGGCTGGTGGGTGTGCGCAACAATAATAGTTGGGCTGCCGGGCGAGGAGCCTGAGGATGTCGAGGCCAACATAAGGCTCGTGGAGAGGCTGAGCCACTACGACGTCTTCGTGTTCCCCCTCCCGTTCATTCCATCTGGTAGCTTGAGGAGGGCGAAGGGCCTCAGGTTCAGCGAGCTGGCGCCGAGTGGCAGGAACCTCGAGCTCGTAGCACTAGCAGTCTACGATGCCATGACCAAGATAAGGCGCCTCTCAAGGCGCCTGACCTCGGGAGCGCCCCCAGTAGTGCGCCAGCTCCTCTCCGCACTACTGGGCTTTGCAGCGCTCATTGGCATTAGGAAGCTTCAGAGGGGCCTGCTGGAACCGCGCGTGCTGAATAGAGTAAAGCAGCCCGTAGCAGTAACCACTGCGGCGAGAATAGGGGGCTAGGAGCCCAGACATGGGGGTGGAAGAAAAAGGTTGTGAGTTAAAAAAAGAGGTTGGAAAACCGGCTACGGCCTGTGTGGCCTTGGTGGCGTGACTGGAGGCTTTGGCATTGGCAGTACTTTCACGACTTCTTCGGCTTTCTCGCCAATGCGCTCTTTCAGCATTTCTCTTACTTGCTTAACGACTTCTTCGGCGAGCTTCAGCCCCTTGAGCCCCCTGCCCTCAAGCTCTCTCAGCGCCTTCTCAACTACCTCCTTTAGCTGCTCTCCTGGAACACCGTACTTTGCTGCTGCCTTGATTTTTTCTTCAAGCACTTCTCTGAGCTTCGCTTTTTCTAGCTCGCGCACGCGCTCCCTAACCTTCTCGGCCTGCGCTCTGACTTCCTCAACTACCTCGCTAATGTTCTTGATCTCGCCTGCCCTTACCTTTGCCTTAATGAGCTCTCTAATAGCGCTCGGCAGCTCCTCGGCAATGAGCCCGGCCGGTGGCTGGAAGCGCTCGTACACCGCCTCGACAAAGTACTTGACTAGTAGCTGTTTCAGCAGCAGGTCGTACGCCCTCACGTAAGCCCTGTAGCCCGAGACAGCGTACCTAAATGCAAGCGTGATGTTGCCTTCCTCTAGCGCCGCTGTTGCATTGCTCAGCCTCTCGTCGCCCCATGCAATGATCTTTTCAGCGAGAGTGGTGTTGATGCTGTAGCTCTCCTTGGCCTTGCTTACTGCTGACACCAGTATTTCCTTCAGCTCTCCAGCAACCTTGATGGCTGCTTCAACGGCTTCTCTAGTTATGGTCTCGTTGACCATGTAGTTCCTGACCACCTTGTGCAGGACGACGTTTGCTATTGGCGCGGCGTGCCTGTAGTGTATTGCAGCCACAATGGCGAATACCGCTGCCCTCCTGGGTGCCGTGCTGTTGAGCTCTAGCGCCTTATTCAAAAACCCGTCTGCTTTAGACAGCTGCACTTGCGCTGCTGTTACGTTGTAGCCTATTTCCCACTGGAACAAGTCGTACGTTAAGTTCCTCATGGCGTAGGCGAGTTCGATGGCCCTACTTGGGTCTAAGACTTGTACTCTGAGCCTCCCCCAGCCGCCTCTGAAGACGACATCTACTTCTGGCATGTACTTCTCCGGCTCCGGCGTCTGCGCCTCTGCAAAGGCAGCTAGCGGCACTGCCAGACCAAGCACTACTAGGGCTACTAGTGCTACTGCTGCGAGCCTCACCCTGCATCACCCGTGGCTAGCCTACTGCATGGTTTTAAATAAGGGACAAGCCTGAAACCCGCTTGAAACACCAAGGAGCATTTGTTCCAGGACGTTTCAAGCAGCTGGAACGACTGCTAATAAGCCCCTGCAGCGCTCAGCCCCTATCAAGCCCCGAGGGGTCTTGGAAGTGCCTAGAGTGCTCCTAAGGCCTTGGGGGCTCGAGGTGGAGGCCGAGGCAGGGCTCACGCTCCTGCAGGCAGCCCGCAGGGCGGGCTTGGCAATTGCCAGCTACTGTGGTGGGCGGGGGCTCTGCGGCAAGTGCAGAGTGGTAGTGGAGGAGGGGGCTGAAAACCTCAGCAGGCCTACTCCGCGCGAAGAAGAGGTGCTCGGGGAGCTCCTGGACAGGGGGTCTAGGCTTGCCTGCGAGGCCCGCGTCTTGTCCGGCAGGGTTGTAGTGCTAGTGCCGCCAGAGTCCCTGCTCACGCGTGAGAGGCTGGTTGCAAAGCCCCTTGCGCTCAGGGACGACGTGTACCCATTAAAGCCCGCTGTGAGGAAGGTGTACTTGGAGCTCCGCCCACCAAGCCTGGAAGACAACAGGCCCGACTTCGAGAGGCTCGTGGACTCCCTGGTAGAAGTCGGCGCGCTTGAGCCGGGCGCCGAGGTCGGGGCGCCCCTGGAGCTGCTCCGCGAGCTGCCGAGGCTACTCAGGCTCAGCGAGTGGAGGATCACTGCGGTGCTGTATGGCGAAAGCCTCCTGGCTCTAGAGCCCGGGGACACCAGGAGCGAGCTCTACGGCCTGGCAGTAGATGTCGGCACGTCGAAGATACTTGCGCACTTAGTAGACCTGAATACCGGTAAGACGCTGGCCGAGGACTCCGTGGAGAACCCCCAGCTCTCTCGCGGAGCAGACGTCGTGTCTAGAATGGCTTTTGCAGAGGAGTCTCCACAAGGCCTCTCAGAGCTTAGCAAGCTAGCGCTCTCTGCAATCAGCGACCTTGCCCTGAGGCTCTCGAAAAAAGCTGGAGTGCGCCCAGAGCGCGTTTACGAAGTGGTGGTAGTTGGAAACACCGTCATGCACCACCTGCTCTTCCACATACCGCTGAGCGGCCTCGCCTACTCGCCCTACGTCCCAGCAGTATCCAGGTCCCTCAGCTGCTCTACCAGAGAGCTCGGTTTAAGCAACGTGAACCCCCGCGGGCGCGTCTACGCCCTCCCCATCATTGGAGGATACGTCGGTGCTGACGCCTCGGCAAACATCCTTGCGACGCAGCTCCACAAGAAGAAGGGGCCCCTGCTGGTCATAGACATAGGCACGAACACGGAAGTCCTGCTCGGAGGCGAGAGCGGCGCCTACGCTGCTTCAGCACCATCAGGCCCGGCCTTCGAGGGAATGCACATTTCGCATGGAATGAGGGCGGTGCCGGGCGCCATAAGCTCGGTGAAGGTTACCGGGGGAGGCGTCGAGTACGAGACTATAGGCGGCGGGAGGCCCAGGGGTATTTGCGGCAGCGGCTTGGTGGAGCTGCTTGCAGAGCTCTACAGGAGTGGCGTTCTCGACTACAAGGGGAGGTTTATTAGGGGGAGCCACCCGAGGCTCGTGTGCGAGCCTCCTCCGTGCAGGTTTATCGTGGTCCCAGCAGCTGAGAGCGCTACTGGAAGCGACATATACGTGACTGCAAAGGACGTTGAAGCACTCCTCTTGGCCAAGGCCGCTGTTCAGGCTGCCTGGAGGGTCCTTCTCGAGAAGGCGGGAGTCGGGCCGGGCGACTTGGAGGGGGTCTACGTGGCAGGCTCCTTTGGGGCGAGCCTCGGCGTTGACAGCGCTATTGAGCTCGGCCTGATACCCCCTGTCGAGAAGAGCAGAGTAGTGTTCGTGGGTGAGAGCGCCATAGTAGGTGCTAAAGTAGCGCTCAAGTCTATCGACGCGAGGAGGGAGGTAGAAGAGTTCGCCAGGGAGAGGGTCAAGTACGTAGAGCTCTCGGCAGACCCCCTATTCAAGAAGGCGTTCACGGAGTCCATGAGGCTTGGTGCCTAGCTACCAGCAACCGCTTAAAGGCCGCTTGGACGGCGTGACTGGTTTGCGCGTCAGGTGCCCGCGTTGGGCACCGCGGCGCTTACCAGGAGGAGCAGTACTAGCAAGCACGTCGAGCTGGCCGTTGAGAGCCTAAATGAAGCGGCGAACGTGCTGGACTACAACCCCGTTCAAGCCGGCTAAGAGCCGTGCAAGGCGGCTGGAGAATAGGCCCTCGCAGAGTGCTACGGGCTGGGCATAGTAGCGAGGGTTGAAGAAGGGCGTGGTGGAGCGTTCGAGACCTAGAAGAGGCTGTGGGAGAGCTGAGCACTACCAAAGGCGAGTGGCTGAGAGGGGCCTGGGGCGCTGCACGGTGCTTCCACGTAGAGGGCTTCCACGAGGCTGGGCCGGCCTGTCGGCCGTGCCTTGAACAAAGTGAAGGGCCGAGCTGCAAGTCGTTCGCGCACTTGCAGCTGTAACTCCAGCTGCTTGGACCGGGCGCTACCAGCTGACAAAGCCGCTTCGTGGCGCGCTAGTGCACTGGAATTGGAGCTATTAAGCCTGCAGCCGGCGTATTTCAACACAGCCTAAGCAAGAGCCAGCAGGGGTGCTGGCGTGACGAGCGTAGCTGGAATAGTGGCCGGCTTTGCTGTGCTCGCAGCGTTTCTGGCCTTGAAGAGGCCTGTTTGGCTGGCGCTTCTACTGGCTTCTCTTGCGATGTCGCTAGTTGGCATGGGCCCCGGCGCGCTGGAGCTGTTGGCCGAGACGGCGAGCGAGAGGGCCACCGTGGACTTGCTGGTCGTGATGTTCTTGATATCCACCTTTGTTGGGCTCTACCGCGCAACGGGCTTCATCAACAAGCTGGGAGAGGCCCTCGTAGGTGCTTTGAAGAAGCCCAAGTTCGTGGCGTCCCTCGTGCCCGCTGCAATAGGGCTGCTCCCAGTGCCGGGCGGGGCGCTCATGTCCGCCCCAGTAGTGGATGCCGTTGGCAGCAGAATGGGGCTCAGCAGAGAGAAGATGCTCTATGTTAACGTGTGGTTTCGCCACGTGATATTCCTGGCTTACCCTCTCAGTGCTGTAATGGCGACGGCCGCCGCGGTGGCTGGTACTAGCGTGTGGAGCCTTGCACTGAGGCAATTGCCCGTAATGGCGGCCATGGTGGTCGCGGGCTACTTCCTCGGCTTCAAGGGCGCGAAGAGCTCGGGCGCCGCGCTGGGCAGTAGTGGCAGCGGGCGCGAGCTCGCAAAGACGCTGGCACCACTGCTAGTAGCGATATCTGTGGCCGTGCTGCTTGACCCCTTTTTGAGCGCGTGGACAAGCCTATTCCCCGTTGCCAGGCTCTCCATGGTTCTCGGGCTCTTGCTCGGCACGTGCCTCCTCTTGCTGCTCTCCCGCGCTGGTCTGAAGGACGTCGCGAGAGCGGCCTTCTCGAGGCAGACCGGCGAGCTACTAGTAGCAGGCTTCTCCTCCATGCTCTTGAAAAACGCCTTCACGGCCCTGGGAGGACCAGGGCTCGTGTCCTCTCTCTTCAGCGGGGGCTTGGCGGCGCTCGCACTAGCTGTTGCAACACCCTACCTTGCCTCCTTCGCCACGGGCTCGCCCCTCACGGGGATCGTCGTGGGGCTATCTATTGCCCAGGCACTGGGACACGCGGGCGACTGGGCCTCGCTCGTGTACACTGCCGCCCTGCTGGGCTACATAGCCTCTCCAGCACACCTCTGCTACGTCTACACCGCCCAGTACTTTGGAGTGCCGCTAACATCAGCATACAAAGACGTCTTTGCCTCTGAGCTGGCCGCGCTGGCTACTGCCCTAGTCTTGTTTGTCGCGGCTCCCTGAGGAGGCCACATCAGCGGCCTCGAACTCGGCGGCCTTCCCGCGCACCTGGGTCAGCACCAGAAACCGTCCGCACTCATCGGCCAATCAAGCTCACATCATCCCTCAAACCCAAGTTTAGCTTTTGAAGCTTAAAATCGGCGAGCCCCGAGTCGAGGCCGCGAGCTGGCCTTCGAAGAGCCGTAGGCCCAGGCAGGCCCTGACCGAGCTTAGTAGAGAAGTGCCTGAGGATTTGTCCTTCGCGAGCTTGGGGCGCAGTGCGCCAGCCCGAATTCGCCCCGGGCGCGGGTTTGGGCTTTCCGAGGTGTTGCGTCTCGGGAGCCTGTTGGGGGCGCGCTGCGGCATTATCTCGGCTCTCGACAGCTGCTAGTAGTCCGTGGGCTTGTGTTGTTCTAAACCTCGAGAAGCCCGCTTCCGTGACTCGAGGAGTTTGCGCAGTTGAGTTTTCATGAGTTCCGCCCTTGCTTACACCCCATTCTGAGTAAAGCGGTGAAGACGAGTACAAGCTGGCTGCGGGGGTCTTAGCAGAAGCGGTCTTGAGCCTTGGGCGCGCTCTACGTGGAAGCAGTGCTCAGCGACGGCGCTACTCCAGTGCTCAGCTGAGTAGAGGGCTCGGCGAAGCGAAGAGCTGTGGGAAGGACGCGGCTGCGGGCTCGAGCCTCGTGCCGGCGAGCGCAGTGCTACTGCTGCGTGGCTACTTTTATTGCAAGCTCTTCTTCCACGGTTTTTGCAAATGCGAGGATATCTTCCGCATCCAGCACGAAGTGCCACTTCCGCCCAGATGCGGTCTTTATGGTCACAGTGGCTGCACCCGCTGATGCGAGCACTGGCGCGCTGCTCTCGCCTGCTAGCAGGGGGTAAAGCCACGTGAACTTTTGTGCCCGAAGCACAACCTCGCTGACCTCCCCCCGGGAGATTAGTACCTCCCTCCCGCCTACGAACCCCTTGACTATGCGAATACCCATTGAAGATACCTCGACGTAGGCGATGCTGTTAACGAGAACTAGTACTACTGCCGCTATTCCCAGGGCCAGCAGCCCGATGAGAAAGTAGGTAACCCACTCATACACAGCGCCGCTTCCCACGAAAGACAAGTAGAACCCTATCGCGAAAGTCAAGGGGATAATGTACATAATTATTATGAGGGTAATTATGATGAGCGCTCTTAAAGCATACGACTTGCTCCACGGCACAATAGCCCCCCGGTTCTCTGCCCAATACGTTCTCAAAGCCCAGCCATTTTTATCTTTTCGAGGCTCTGTGCCGCGCGGCAGCACAGGCTCACAGGCGCCGGGGCCAGGGGCTCTCCAGCTCGTGGCGGAGGCCTGGTCAGGGCTGCACTGTGAACACGTATCTCAGTGATACCCTCAGGGCCACCCTAGTGCCCGGCTCTGTTTCGCGCTCGAGCATGCCCGTTACGACCACGGTGTAAGTGCCCGGCTTCAGGACCTTCTTGTCGGGGTCTGAGAAGTGGTTTCTGTTCCACCTGTTGAGCTCTACTTCTGTGCAGTCAATGGAGCGGGGCTTTAAGTTCAGGGGCAGTCCTGGGCCCTCGCCGCCAGCAACGAAGTCGCCTCCAAGCCAGCTGCTCCCAGCTCTTATCTCGACGCTCTCAATGTCGAAGGTGGCGGGGCTGTCGAGCTTGTTGTACACGCAGATGCGGAGGTGCGGCATCCACAGCTCTACGCCCAGTAGCGCTGCAATGAAGGACCTGCGGGGCTCGTACGACACGCTG
>JBMFML010000011.1:0-30906 GCA_049970695.1 Desulfurococcaceae archaeon | reverse complement strand
GCGTCAACGACGCCCCCGCACTGAAGAGGGCAGACCTAGGCGTGGCCGTGAGCAACGCCACAGACATCGCGAAGTTGTCGGCGTCGGTGGTCCTCACAAAGCCGGGGCTAAGGAACATCGTTGACATAATCAAGCTCGGCAGGATGGTCTACAGGAGGATCGTTGTCTGGTCTCTGAACAAGGTCGTTAAGACGTTCCAGATCGTTTACTTCGTCGCGATATCCACGCTCTTCCTCGGCCTCCCCGTTCTCACGCCGACCCACATGATACTCATGTTGTTCCTCTACGACTTCGTAACCCTCTCGATCAGCACCGACAGGCTGAGGCCCAGCAAGAGGCCCGAGAGGTGGAACATACGCAAGTTGGTAACGGTATCGGTGGTCCTGGGCCTCGTGAAGATTCTCGAGCTGTTCCTGGCGCTCTACATCGCGCTCGACTACCTGGCCCTCCCGCTCGACCAGACAAGGACGTTCGTCTTCTACGTCCTGCTACTGTCGGGGCTCTTCAACATACTCAACTTCAGGGAGACCGGCTGGTTCTGGAGCAGTAAGCCCAGTCTACCCGTGGCCCTCTCGATAATCGGGGACATAATTGTGGGCACGGTACTAGTCTACCAGGGCTGGGTGATACCCGCGATACCACCACACGCCGTGGTAGTGGGCTTCTTGTACTCGGTTGCTGTAACGCTTATGTTGACAGACGCGGCGAAGATAATGGCATTCAGGTTCTTCGGAGCTGTCTAGGCGGCCCCCCACTCCTGGAGGAAGAGCATTTTTGGGTCCTCAAGTCTGTTGATTGTGGTCAACAGAGCAGACAAGAGCCCTTGCATGTCCTCGCCCCTGGCCCGAACCACAGCTTCTCTCAACTACTAGCTAATTAGGGGGCGCGCTCCTCGCTAGGGAGCCGTAGCTCGCCACAACTCTCCTGACAAACCTCGAGAAATTGCGGAGGAGTAGCCGCTTTTCCCAGTCACCAGCCCTCACTTCATCTACTGCTCTTGCGAAGAACTCTATGGTCTTGTCCATGTCCTTGGGCCTCACTCTGTAGGGAACGCCGTCCTTGCCTCCATGAGCGTAGGCGTAGAGGAAGGGGTCTACGAGGAGAGTCGTGGGATCCCTGAACGAGGGCTCGTAGCCATATATCAAGTCGGCGACGAGTGCTATGGCCCGCATTGCCTCCGGCCCCAGGCCCTGGACGAGCAGTAGCTCGCCGAACTCCCTGGGCGCCTGCTTCTTTATCTCCTCGGCAATGGACTCTACCCTCTTGACGTCTGCAACCGGCCTGTAGAAAGAGGGGCACTTGCGCACCTTCTCGGCAAGCTCGCTTGGAGGGGCTTTGGGGGCTCCAGTTGCATAAGCCAGGAGGCTGGGAGCCCTCTTCAAGAGCCTGTTGACTTCGTACAACTGCTGAGTGAGCGAGCCCACAGGCGTGGACTCCACGATGTCTAGGATGGCCCTCCTAGCCTCCCCGGATTCGCCGTCAACCAGATTTAGCGCTGGTGCAATCCTCTGCGAGGCAACGCCGCTGTGGGGATCCCTATCTAGGCTGCGAGCCCCGCGCTCTTCTACGCGCAGGTGGTACCTCCTGGCAGTCTTGAGCCTCGTGTTCATGCCCTGCTGCACGACGAGGATCTCCCCACTCGCCGACACCACGACTCCGTGTATGTAGAGCGAGTAGCCGTCCTGCAGGGCCACTGAGTCGACTTTGGCCGCTAGCCTGCTCGCCTTTACCAGCTCGCCGGGGTCTAGGGCGCTCGACAGTAAGCCGGCTTCGCGTGGGACCTCGCGGGCATCCCTGCCCTTTCCGCCGAGCACGGCAACGCCGTGGTCTCTGAACCCGCTGGGTGGAAAGGCGCTTTTGAGCACGTAGAGGACCACAGTGGTCGAGCCGCTGCTGTCCCAATCCATTCCAATGACGTTGTTAAATGCCTGAAACCAGAAGGGGTCTGAGAGCCTCCTAACCAGCTCGCCAGGCCCGTACTCCTCCACTACAAACCTGGCTATGAGGGAGCCGAGCGTCTTCATCCTCTTCATGAGCCACTCGGGGACCTCACCCTCGTGCAGAGGCAGCTCAGCAAAGCCGTTGGAGCTGAGCACTCCCAAGCCCCAGTTAAAAGCTCTGCTCACAAGCCGCTTTATAGCATAGGATTGAAGCATTATCGCGCAGAAGGCTTCATGCCCGCGGCTGAGTGCCTCGGAGTTTGAGGCGAGGCTTCGAGGAAGTATGTAAGGTCTTCACCATCCTTGCAGCTGCCAATAAACCTGTCTGGCTGCTTGAGCTCCAGAGAGCGTATTACACTATCCGTCTTCACCACGAGCCTGGGCTCGGCAATAGGCCCCACCAGCTCCCTGACGCGCCGCTTCACGGTGTCGGGGTCCACGCTCCCCCTGTAGACCACTACCAGCCCCTCAAGCCTCTCGGGGTCTCTGCACCTCGCCACGAAGACTTCTTCGAGGCCGCCCAGCTCCTTGAGGGCTTTTTCAACGGCCCCCAGGCTCAGCCTGTAGCCGCTGACCTTTGCCACAGCGTCTTTCCTGCCCAGGACGTACACGTAGCCGTCTCTAGCTGCAAATGCGTAGTCGCCGGTTCTGTAGTAGCCCCGCCTCCACTTGGCAGCGTACTCCTCTGGGTACTCGATGGGCATTGAGGGCCACGGGCTCTTAATCACGAGCTCGCCTACTTCCTCGACCAGCCTTTGCCCCTGCTCGTCTACTACTTCGACGTGGAAGCCTGGTATGGGGATGCCGGCGGAGCCCGGGGCTATTGGTGGAAACGTGTAGTTGACGAGGTTGCCCGTGGCGAAGGTGCCAATCTCGCTCTGTATGTACAAGTTAACGACTGGTATCCTACCGCTCAGGGCCTCTGGCACGGACTCTATGAAGGGAGTCTTGCCAGTGCCCACGACCCTGTACGCCCAGCGCCACGTGTCGGCCTCCAGGGGCTCTGCCGTGACGAGAATGGCCCTGAGGGTGTCCATGTTGTGCTTGAGCACGTGGTGGTCTCCCTGCTTGGAGAGCACTCTGAGCGCCGCGCTGGTCGTCAAGAAGAGGGTCACGGCGTAGTCTTCTACAATGCTCCACCATCTGTCCCAGCTGGGGTAGTCGGGGCCTCCATCGTAGAGCACGACCGTGGAGCCTACCATGAGCGGGCCGAAGACTACGTAGCTCACTCCCGTTATCCAGCCGGGCCACACAGTGCAGAAGTAGGTGTCGTGGGGCCTCAGCCCAATCCACCTACTCGTCGAGTACACCTGGACTAGGAAGCCCCCTGTGCCGTGGGTTATCGGCTTGAAGTCCTCTTCGTAGCCGCTGTGAAGCCCAAACAGGGGGTGGCTGCTCTCTGCAGCGTAGCTCTCAACCCTTTCCCGGCTGAGCCTCAGGTAGTCGCTGAAGGCCACTTCGCCTTCTCTGAGGCTAGGAGGCCCCACTCTCTCGAAGACCACAACGGGGCCTCTGTAGCCCGCTGCTTCGAGGGCCCTCCTAGCTGTGCCGAGCGTGTCTACGAGCCTTCCGCGCCTGTAGAAGCCGTCTGCTACAAAGACCGCCCTGGGGCTCCTGTTCCTGATTCTCTTGGCGAGCTCGTAGTAGCCGAACCCGGTGAAGACGGGCTCGAAGGGCGCTCCGAGCCTAGTGGCAGCGAGCATGACGGCTATGGACTCTACTAGTGGAGGCGAGTAGACGATTACCCAGTCTCCGGGTGAAAGCCCGAAAGCCTTCAAGCCCGCTGCGGCCCTCTCCGCGAGCTCGTCCAGCTCGCTGTAAGTGACTACCCTGGCGTCTCCCTCCTCGCCTTCCCATATAACAGCGGGCTTTCCCCAAACCCAGGTCTCTCTGTGCTTCTCCACCACGTTGTAGTACGCGCTAAGCCTGCCGCCAACGAACCACCTGGTTTTAGGAGGCGCCCCCTCAGCGGCGGCTTGCCAGGGCTTGCTCCACTTGAGCTCTCTCGCCTCCCTCGACCAGAACTCAACTGGGTTTTTCACGCTCTCCTCGTACACTCTCCAGTACTCGCTTGGAGTAACGGCCTTCCACTTCATTACTGGTGGCACTACTCTCTCGCTGGTGTAGAGCTCTTTGAGGACCTCGCGGAACCACACGCGGCTACGCCTCTCTCAAAATCACCACTTGTGTGTACGGCTGGGCCATATCTCTTAGCTTGAAGTACTGCTCGGGCTTCTCGGCGTGCAGAGGCAGTGTTATAGCAGGCCTGACGCTCCTAATCAGCTCGAGGGCTTCTTCGGGCGCCATCACGCAGCCCCCGCCCACTGGCACGGCTAAGAGGTCCACGCCTCTGCAAGCCTCGACGACTTCTTCAACGAGGTCGGTATCTCCAGTGTAGCAAACTCTAAGCCCACTTGGAAAAGCGAGGAGAAACCCCACTCCAAGACCCCTGGGATGCGGCACGGGCTCTCCAGAGAGCTCCGGCCTATTATACGCATCAAATGCCGACACGCGCACTCCACTCACTTCCAGAGAGCCGCCGGGCTTGACCAGCCTGCCTGCAAAAGGCGACACGAGCTCGGACAGCGAGCCCACAACGTCTGGTAGGCAGTGCCTCGCGTGGCTGTGTGTGCACAAGACTACGCCGCAGCCTTCCAAGGCGCTGCCGGGGTCTATGCAGATACTCCTCGAATTGTATTCCAGTAGGAGGCCGGCAAACCCCCTCCTCGAGACTCTAACTCCCTTAATGAGCAGCCTCTTGGGCATTCAAGTCCTCCTAGCAAATCCTCGGCACTAGCTCCCCCCTGGGCGGCTCAACTACTCTCAACCCTCCAATGGGGGTTTCCGCCACAACGTAGCCCTTGAAGAAGTCGGCTTCTCGGACTTCGCCCACGATTCTCGCTTCTTCAAAGCCCAATTGGCGTATTAGCTCGAGGACCTCCTCGGCGCACTCCGGCTTTACGGACAGCACTGCAACTCCCTCGCTAGCCAAGTAGAGCGGGTCTATGCCAAGGGCCTCGGCGTACTTTCTAACGTGCTCTCTTACGGGCACATCGGCGTCTCTAATAACTATCATTACGCCGCTTCTCGAAGCCCACTCGTGGAGAACACCGGCCAAGCCGCCTCGCGTCGGGTCTCTCGCGGCAGTAATGCAGCTCCTGTACTTCGAGAGGAGCGGCAGCATCAACTTGGTCAGGGGCCTGACATCGCTCTTCAGCAAGCCTGCCCCAGCCTCGGCGAGGCCCAGCTGGGATGCCAGTATGACAACGCCGTGCTCGCCCACGGGGCCGCTCACAATTACCTTGTCGCCCGGCTTGGGGTTGTCAACTAGTGGAGGCCCCTCGGAAATTCCCAGGGCAGTCGTGGTTATGACTACTTTGTCGAGCTGGCCCCTCGGCATTACCTTGAAGTCCCCACCTATGAGCGCAACGCCTTCCTGCCTGAGCAGGCTTACCATGGACTCGACTATTACTTCGAGGTCGCTGAGCGGAAAGCCCTCTTCAACTACAATTGAGTCGAGCATTGCTATTGGCCTGCCGCCCAGCATCAAGACGTCGTTTATTGAGCCGGCAGCAGCGAGTACTCCGATATTGCCGCCGGGGAAGAACGGGGGGTTAACCGTGTAGGAGTCTATTGAGACTATCAGGTACCTTCCGCCGCCAATAGGTATTGCCGCTGCGTCGTCAGCCGCCTCTAGCCCAACGCCTCCCTCAACCCTCTTCAAAGGCTCTTCTACGCGCTTGAAAAACAGCCTCTCGAGGAGCTCTAGCATTTCAACGCCTCCAGAGCCGTGGGCCAGCGTGACCTTCTCCAACTCACTCACCCCCGCTTAGCCTCTTGGACGCCTCAAGCAGTCGCTTGTAGGCGTCAACAAAGTGCTCTGCCTCTTCTCCAAGCGCTTCTCTGAAGAACTCTATTTGCTCCAAGAGGTCTTCCTCGCTGATCTTAGTCACGATAACCCCGGCGTGGACCATTACCAGGTCTCCCTTCTTCACCCTGTCCTGCGATATGCCTATTAGTGCCCTCCTCGGGCTTCCATCCCCGTAGTCCACTACAGCCACCATTTCGCTGTAGTCCACTTCGAGGACCACGGCTGGTGCCGCGAGGCACACCGCGCTCACCCGGCTGCTCTGAGCACTTTGCTGACTTTTGATAGGAGCTCTCGAGAGCCGTACTTAGCCCATATAGCGCAAGTCCCCTCTACAGAGACCATGCAGGGGCCTATGGGCCTGTTCGGCGTGCAGGCCTTCATGAAAAGCGGGCACTGGGTCGGGTAGGCCTTGCCGAGCACCACTTCGGCGCACCTGCAGCCCGGTGGCATGTCCTTTTCCCAAATGCCCGGCGCCAGCTCTTTAACTCCGTACTCGTAGAAGGCGTCGTGGATCCTGTACTTCTCCCTAAGCCTCAGGCCGCTCTTCGGTATGAAGCCCACGCCTCTCCAGGCATCGTCTACTATTTCAAACACCTTGCTTATTGCTGCCTGGGCGCTCAAGTCTCCGTGCCAAGAAACGCTCCTCTTATATTCTATTACGGTTTCTGCCCTGCCGCTGACCAGCATCTTGAGTATTTCGAGTAGGGAGACCAAGACGTCTAGGGGCTCGAAGCCCGAAACCACGACTGGAATTTTGTAGTTCTCTGACACGGGCTCCCAGGCCTTGGCGCCCGTTATTGTAGAGACGTGGCCTGGTGCTATGACTCCCATTATTGGAGGCTCGGTGGGCTTTTCTCTGCTGACTTCCAGCGAGTAGAACATTGCAGGCGGCGTTAGCTTGACGAGGCTCAGGAGCTTCAGGTTTGGCGGCAAGTGCCCTCTTAAAATGGCCTGCGCGTAGCCCGGTGCAACGGTTTCGAAGCCTATACCCGCGAAAACCGAGGGCCTTCCGTGCTTAGCGGCGTCTCTCGCAGCGACAAGCAGGTCCGAGACTACTCTGACGTCTCCACCGAGGCTTCTCGCGTCGCTGAGCGAGTAGGCCCCCTTAACGCTCCTATAGGCCCTGAGCTTGTACACGTCTCCATACGCGTAGACAACCACGCCGTCGAGGGCCAGCCTGATTAGCTCTTCTACGTAGTGCGATGGAGTCACGCAAACGGGGCAGCCGGGGCCCGCCACGAGCTCTAGTCCACCTGGCACAACGCTCCTAATTCCGTAGTAGGTTATAGTCCACTCGTGCGTTCCACAAAAGTCCATTATCTTTATTCGCTCAGCGCCACTAGCTCTTGTAAGCAAGTCCCAGTACTCTTCGATTTTCCTGGTAACAGCGCCGGCCAGCTCGCGGCTAAACCTCAAGGCTTTTTCGAGCTGGCTGTAGGCTTCTGAGGCCAAGCAACCACCCAGCTGAGAGATCTACTCTGCGAGTATGTAGCATGCCCTTGCTGCTTTTGAAAGCCGAGGAGGTGTGCGAAGACCAGGGGGACCCACCCCGGATCACTCAACCGAGGGACTCTCGGCTCGTCCCCGGGGCCTCACGCTCTGAATAGTCTTCAAAGCCTTATATACGCGAGTACGGTGTATCCTAAGCGACTGCACTACTTACTGCTTTGAGCTCTTTCAGCGTGCTTTTCACGAGCACGTAGGATATTACTACGACAATTAGCGCGGCGACTAAGAGCACTACTACGAGCAGGGGGTTGCCGTAGCCGAAGCAGACTGGTATGAAGCCTATGACGATGCAGCCACCGCCAGCGACCTCTACTTTGCCTCCCTCGGCAACTGGTGAGAGGGCAACTAGTAGAAGTGGTAGCAGCGCGGCAGCAAACGCCAGTATTACGCCGATAAACACGAGCACGAGCCCAGTTCTATAAAGCTTCAACTCCACGCCACCCTGAGCAAGCCCGAGGTAATGAGGTAGACCAGGAGTACTAGGAGCGTAAGCGCTATTGCCAGCACCAAGAGGATTTTTGCTATTCTCTGGCTAGAGCCGACAACTATTGGCACAGGCCCCACAATTAAAACCCCGCCGGCCTCCACTTCTCCCCCCTCACTCCTCTTTCCCGCTTCTCTAAGGGCGCTCAGCATAATCAGCAGCACTCCAACTAGCATGACTACGAAGCCCACTGCAAACAGCAATAGGGCTAGTGCGGTAATGCTCAACTACGCCACCGTGTTTTTAGCAGTGTCTGAGCGAGTTATATAGTGCTACTGCGCCAGCAGCCCAAGGCTTATAAGTCACCTCGCCTTCATTGTTAAGCGGCAGCAAGGAGAGAGCCTCTGATGAGTAGGAAGGCCTACAAGCTAGGCTTCGTAGACTTCGGCAGTATATGTGCTGGCTGCACATCGAACTGCTGCAAGAGGTTTTATGCAGTACTCCTGCCGGAAGAAGAAGAGCTGTTCAAGGACTCCTCGTTTACTCTTCAGACGCCCAAGGGCCCCGTCAAATGCCTGGGGTCGCATAGTGGAGCACCCTGCCCCTACCTAGACCCGAGCGGGCGTTGCCTAGTCTACAAGGAGAGGCCGCTAGACTGCAGGGCCTGGCCCGTTCTTGTCTACATAGACTTCGAGACGCGAGAGAGAGTTGTATACTTAGACCTCGACTGCCCAGCAGCCCGCGAAGGCAGAATACCCAAAGAGCTCATTGACAAGATAGTAAATGTAATGAAGGAGCTGGACTTAGACGATGAGTGGCTTGAAAGGTACACACTCGCACCCTGGCCAAACAACCTCGTCGAAATAACCAGGTTTAAGCCTGCTCAACAAAGCCGCTAGTAGAGCGCGCAGAGTAGCGCTTTAAGAGGCTTCTTGCTGAGTGGGGGGCGGTTGGCTTGGACTACGTCTTCTTACTAGAACTCTTGAAGTCCGCAGCGGCGGGGGCGTTTCTCGCAGTACTCGGGTTCTGCGACTACAAGTCTAGGTCGTTACCCGATAAGCTAGTGTACTCCTACCTAGGCTTTTCAGCCGCGGCATTCACGGCCTCGCTCTTCTTAGCTCTCGAGAAGTACCCGCACGGCTTGTGCATTACTTACGTTGCTTTTTCAGCACTAATCCTGCCGGCATTCTTCTACTCGACGTACAGGGCAGGGCTTGTTGGGGATGGAGACGTCTTTGTCTCGCTGTCCGTGGGCCTATCCTACGCCTTTCCACTCTCGTACGCGACGACCATTCCACGCAGCGGCCTACTCCCCCCTGCACTCGTGATAACACTGTACTCCGTCCTGGCGTCTCTCGTGGCTGTTCTCGCCCAGGCGCTGGTAGTCTTCGCTAAGTACAAGAGCCTCGTAAGGAGCCTGCCCGGGGTCTACAAGGTCCTAGTGCCCCTCCTCGCGAAGCCCATTAAGCTCGGAGACTACGTAGAGGGAAGGGCTAAGCACTTCTACCCAGTCCAGTGCTTCGAGAAAACAAGTAGTGGAGTAGTAGTCAAGTACAGAGTTGGAGTAAGGCTGAACAGCGGCTGCAGCGTTGAGCTGGCCGAGGCTGCCGGGCTCACGCGCGAGGACTACATATGGGCCTCTCCAGGGCAGCCGCTGGTCTTCTACATGCTACTGGGCTTCGTTGCTTACGTGCTGCTGGGAGACGCGCCAGTGCTCTACCTGCTAACTAGGCTGCTAGGCTCTTAGCAAGCCACGTGAGTAGTGCGGATAGAGAGAGCGTTGCGGGAAACCCGATAATCCACATAGACGATATCCTCGCGAGCGACCTGCTATTCAGGTACTCAACGCCTCTCGCCAGCCCAACTCCCGCGACAGCTCCTACAACAGCGAGCGTCGTAGAGCTCGGAACACCCAGCCTCACGATAAGCCCCATAGTCACCGAGGCCCCGAGCATCGAGACGAAGCCCGTTTCAGGCGTTAACGGCGTTATGCCAGCTCCAATAGTCTCGGCGACTCTCACACCCCACATCACTATTCCAGCTGAGAGGGCTGCAGACGTCGTCAGTAAAAGCACGGGCGGGAGCTCTAGCTCGCTACTCTCAAGGGGCTCTCCAAGCAGAGCCGAGTAGAGGGCTGCCAGAGGCCCAGCTGAGCTTGCTATGTCGTTTGCTCCATGCACAAAAGCCATTGAAGCCGAGACCACCAAGAGGAAGCTTCTCGTGCACTGCCGCTCTTCTACGCGCAGCGAAGACGCAGTAACTAGGAAGAAGCCCAGTACCGCTACTAAAAGAGCTGCCGAGAGCGAAGCCAAGGAGCCCATCCAAGCCCCCAGCACCTTCTCAAGTGCGAGGAACAGCGTGACAAAGCAGGCGAGGAACGAGCCGAGAACAGTAAACGCAGCCGCGCCTAGAGCCCCGTACTCGTCTCTAAGCCTAGAGTAGGCCTTGTAGAGCAGTAGTGTAACTGCCATTGAAGCTAGTGGCGTGAGCAGCCAAGAAGCAATAACACCAGACGCGACAGCCCAGTTTACTGCTCCAAGTCCACCAGCTACGAGGCCAAAGCCCACTAAGCCGCCAATAGTGGCCTGGCTAACGCTGATGGGGACTCTTGCCAGAGTCGCAGCCAGCATCCATGCTGCCGTAGACGCGAGCACTAGTATAAAGCCGAGCGCAACCAGCCGGGGGCTGCTTACAGCACTCGGATTCACAATGCCCCGGGCAACCGTCTTGGAGACGTGCTCTCCCGCGAGCACTGCCCCCAGGAAGTCCAGTAGCGCCGCGACAACGAGGGCCTTCTTGGGGCTCAAGCCGCGGGCTCCAATTAGTACTCCAACGGAGTTCCCAGCGTTGTTTGCCCCATCAATCCACGCTACCAAGACTGCGAGGATCCAGCCAATTAGCAAGTACAGCAGGGCATCCAAGCACGCAGCCACCTATATAGACTCTATAGCCAATTTAGACATACATACAAGTAAGTACATTTGAGAGCAGGGGCTTAATAAGCCTGCACTGCGCGCAGAAACTACGCGTGCCTAGGGTTAGTAGAGCCTAGCTAAGGAGACTCTTACACCAGTCGCACGGCTGTCAACACGCAGCGCTGAGTAGTTGAGTCGGCGTGGCCGGAACATTTATGTAGCTGGTTGACATAACTTGTTATGACTTGTTAGTGGAGGAAGCATTGTAAAGGGGTCTCTGAAATCAGTAGCATCTTTGTCATTGATCTTCTCATTATACTGGTGGCTACTGCTACTACTAACGTCTACTCCCAGAGCTGTGATTACTGGACTGGCTATTACTGGGACATACGCGAACACCCCGACGAATTTTTCTGTATTAGTGGTTCTTGCTACATGCCATATCAGGTAGGTGGTTCTATCAATAACCTTCCGCGCTATGGTAGTGTGGATCCTGTGTGGGAGATATGGCTTGGTGCAAGCAGATGGAACGGCATTGTACGATCTTGGGGCCTGGTCGGTAACCCCGTTCTCTCGACTCGTACGGATAATGTCATAGATGCCAAAGCGCTTGATCGGCAATACCTCGCTGTTGCTTACATCGAGTGGCACTGCACTCTTTGGTTCCTTTGGTGGTGCTTATCTTAAACATAATAAGGGCGACAATAACGTTCAATATGGGTGACCCTGGTGGCGAGCTCCCTACTCCGCACAGCCCCTCTGCTAATAGTACTGGCGGTCCTCGCGTCGGCGCTCGCCATTGCCTACTACGTCAGCCTAGAGAGGCCGACGAGCTATTCGGAAGGGCCTGGAAAGGTCGTCGGCGTCATGCTAGCTCCACTAGACTTCTGCCACTTTTCTCGCCTAGACGACGTCATCCTCGAGGGCGAGGTCGTTGGCGCAGAGGAGTTGTACCGCTACGACTCTGAAGCCAGTGAGCTGGAGTTCTACTACAACGTGACTGTTAAGGTCTTACAGGTGTTTAAGCCGCCGAACGAGAGCGTGGTAAGCGGGTATGTCTGGTTCCTCGCGCCTGGTAGGGGGCGCTACCTCATGGTCGTAAAACACCCATTAGTGGCCTCTCCCCCTGCTGTTGCAGTTGTGGAGAGCGATGGCGTCACGAGCTGGGTCGAGAAGGTGCTGAACCCCCCGAAGATGAGCGTGAGTAGAAGCGATGTCGACGTGGAGGGGGGTTGGGTGAGGGTTGGGAGCTGCCTCCACTTCACATTCAATTCCACCCCGGGGGAGCTCTGCATTACAAGCCTAGAGAGCAACTGGATGAGAGAGTTCCCGCCCGGCAAGAGAGTCCTCTTGTTCCTGTGGAGAGATGTGCGCGACGGGTACTTGAAGATTGGGGTGAAACTAGACGTAGAGGGAGATAGGGCCGTACTGACCCACTACGCAACATACTTCCCCGGCGGATGGAAAGTATTCTCGTACAGCGAGCTCGTAGACACAGTGAAAACCTGCTCAACTCCACGAAGCACCACCAGGTAGACTTAGTAGGAGGCTTGCAGCCTCCTATTAGAGGCCCAAGCATGTGGAGTCGAGGGTTGCAGTTAACTCTATTGAACGCGGGCTTTCCTTCTCAAAGAGCGCTGCAACTGCAGCCTAGTCGATTGGGCCCCGGCCTCCTGAGGCCATTAAGCAGGACGCTCAGGGAGCCGCTTCCCGAGCGCCGTGGCTTACTCAACTGCCTCGCTCGGGCGCGCCTAAATGCAGTTTAGGAACTGTAGGGGCGTCTCCAGGCCGCGCCTACGATTTGTGGGAGCAACGTAAACAAAGAGGAAAAAAGCCGCGGATTTCAAGGCCTCGCTCGCAAGCTAAGTGCCGGAACCGCGCCGCCTCTTGATTGTAAAGTAGCCCGTCAAGGCGGCTGCGGCTGTCGCCGCTACTGCTGCCAGCACGTGCGGCCTGTAGTCCACTACGGTGGGCGATTCAGGCTTAATTACCACAGGTCCCATGTACTCTATTGCGAATAGCTTGCAGCCTGAGATTTCCCTCACGGCCCTCGCGAGCTGGAAGCCGAGCTCAATGACTTGCTCCACTGCGAGGTCGCCCTTGCCGTCAGAGGGGTCGTGGAATATGTCTATGCTCGGCAGCCTGCCCACGGAGTACCCGAGGCCCATGCCAAGCCTCCTGCCTATCTTCTCGCCGTACTTCGCTATTATCTCGCCCACGGCCTCGCCGTGCCTCTTGTCCCACGTTATGAAGCTGTCAACGTCGAAGGTCTCCGGCGACGCTGCCCGTATGAATAGCTTTGAATTGAGCGCCGAGACAATGCTACTCAGCTCTCTGCTCACGCCCAGAACCTTCTCGACGTCTCTCTCGGTGATCTCCATAATTAAAATGGAGTAATTCAGCGGGTGTAGAGAGCTGAGGCGTCTGCGAGTGACGCCTGCTCTGACTAGGATCCTCTCTATGCTCTCGAGAATGCCCCTTATCGTGCTCCTTATCCTTTCAACTTCGCTCTCAGTGATAGGCCTTGGCCGTTCAAACTCAAATAGAGGCCTCGCCTCTTCAGATATAGCCCTGTCATAGGGGCTGACGAGGGCGCTGTACGGCGCCAGTTTGTAGTGGTATATGGGCACGCGCCCGCACTCGTCCACGTAGACAGCTATCGGCTCTGGATCCACGTAGAGGAAGACATTTGGGGCCACCTCCACAACAACTCCGCGGGGGATTTCAGCACTCTGAGCCAATACTACCTGAGGTAAGATCCACACCGCCAGAAGCGCCGAGAGGAGGATAGCGACCGCGCTACTTGGGAACCTCGTGGAGGCCACCACACTTCACCCCGTGAAGGGCTCCACCCTCAGGAACTCGACAAAGCCCTTAATGGCAGTTGCATACACGGCCAACGAATCGGCCCCTCCTCAGACGACTCCCACTAACCTGATCCAAGGCTCAAAAGGCGCGCGCCCACCATAGTAAGGGTCTTCGTAAACAGGTGCTCCACTATCGCCTTTCTCAGCCCTCACTCCCTTTATGATGAGCTGATAGTAACGGGTTACCAGCCTTCCCTCTATGTTGAAAGTAATATTGTAGAAAGCTCCTACTATGTAACCACTAGTCTCCCGAGTGGCTGCCCCGTATTTAGTTACTAGAATTCTTTCGCCTCGATCGACTCTTGGCTTAATCTCGGAGAAGAAGGGCATAAAGCCCACTACGCGGGCATAGCCCGTGGGAGAGCACTTGAGGACCTTGTTAGTGATATTGACGTTGCCCAGTTTCCTGGCGTACAGCCCATTTATCTGCAAATCATTGTCTCTGGCTACTGTGGCCACGTGATTGTCCACGAAAAGACTCCACGCAGGTTGATACACGTAGTTCCCAACGGATCCGTAGTGCCCGGCTGTGGTTATTCCATACGATACAACTCTCGAGAAGTCTGACGACGGCGCCACAGCTGCAAATCCAGCAGTACATTTGTGAAGGCAAAGGAAACCGCAACCAATCACAATCTGGCTGCCACCAACGAGGGGCCTGCATGTCTTGCTGAGATCGGGGTATTTGTAGGCTGCGAACGCAGTTGCCAAAACTGCAAGGCATATCACCACGGAGCACGCTATTAAAGCCCTGTGGATTCTTTTAGTAGCGAGTTTTGACTACTTCAACGCGGCAACACCAGTCTCACTCAACTCACCTGTACTCAGCGGTATAAGAAGCTTCTCGCAAGCGCGTCTACCGCTAGAAGTCGGGGCTTTTAGCTTCGAGCCTAGGTGCACTACAAAGATGCAGGGGCGTAGCCGCTAAAGCGCGCCTGCCGGCTTTCGCCGAGGATCTCTGCAAGCCGCGTTTCTCCACTTTACAGCAATTTTATTTGTGTGTGATTTGGAAATAGGGATAGCCCTTGGTGCGAACCCACTAGCTTCATTTGCGTAGTGCTGGCGGTTGAGTTGAGCTGGGTTATTGACAGGGGGGAGTGGCTAGAGCTCTACAGCTGGATAAAGAAGGTGCTCCCCGGGCTCAACTTCGAGAGAGACCAGTACTCTGCTGAAGTGCTCAGCGCGCTGCTGGAAGAGCACGAGGGCACAATCGAGCTCGAAGGACTGCTCGAAGCCATTAGCGGCTACGAGGTGGCGGTAGTTGTTGGCTGCAGTGAAGCGCTGGAGAGAGATGCCGAGTACTTAAAGCAAGCACTGGGCTCCAACAAGAAAGTGCTCGTGGCAGCAGCTAATGGCGCTACAGCAGTGCTCTTGAGCCGCGGCATAATTCCAGGGCTCGTGACAACGGACTTAGACGGCGACTTAGCCGCGATATCTAGGTCGGCAGGGCTGGGCTCGGTGGTAGTCGTGCACGCGCATGGCGACAATGTCGATAGGCTCCCGGGAGTTCGCGCAGTTAGGGGCAGAATCGTGGGCTCGACGCAGGTTGAGCCGAGGCCCCACGTGTACAACTTTGGGGGCTTTACAGACGGCGACAGGGCGGCCTTCATACTGTACCACGCTGGCTACAGGAAGATTCACTTGCTAGGCTTCGACTTTGAAAAGCCTTCGCAGTGCCCTGGAAAGGCGCGCTTAAACCCAGAGGTCAAGAAGAGGAAGCTCGAAGTCGCCAGGCGCTTAGTGGAGTTCTTGCAGTCAAGGGGCGTCGAGGTAGTCCACGGGCTTGTAGACTGGTGATATAGGCTTTCCCGGGGGTTCGTGCGCGAGTGCATAATTGCCCAAGTGCACCATCAGAAGCCTGGAAGCGGGTGCCTAGTGCTTGAAGTGCGTCGAAGACCCCGCTGAGAAGTACTTCTCGAGCAAGGTAACTAGGAGAGACAGGGCCGTATTTGAAGCAGGCATAGCTATAGGAACAGCAGTACACCAGTTCGTGGGCACGCCGCTCAAGTCCCTGGAAGACGTGAAGGTGCTCGAGGAGTTCATTAAGAGGTCTCTAATGGCGCAGCCCTGTAGAGAGCGCGTCGAAGTAAAAATAAGCGTTGAGTTCCCCAAGAGGCCCCCGCCTTACGACTACACAACGCTCAGGCCAGAGCACTTGGACTTGACTGTGGTTGTCAACTACAAGGGCAGTAGAGTAAAGGCGCGCCTCAAGTACATCCCAGAGCTGGGCTACACCCTCGGCTACATAGAGGACTTGGAGGAAGAGCCTTGAACATTGCTTGGGGCATTACGGGGGCTGGGGCCTTCCTCAGGGAATCCGTGGAAACCTTGCTGAGCCTATCTGCAAGGGGCCACAGGATTACGGCCTTCGTTTCCAGAGCAGGCGAGAAAGTGCTCGAGGCCTACGGCTTGAAGAAGAAGCTCGAAGAAGCCCTGAGAGGCCCCTACCCAGTTGGAGTAGTCTACGAGAGCCTCGAGCCGCCGGGCTACCCCACTACGGGGAGGCTCTACCTAGGCGTCTACTCGCTAGTCGTAGTTGCACCGGCTACTCTCAACACAGCGTCTAAGATACTCCACGGAATAGCAGACGCGCTGGTGCCGAACCTCGCAATACACGCCGTGAAGGCCCGAATCCCCGTGTACATCCTGCCCGTAGACCTCTACGAGGTTAAGAGCTACATCCCACTAGTCATCGACAGGTCCAAGTGCGCTCAGTGCACTACGTGCTACGCAGCACGCGCCTGCCCCACAGGAGCCCTCGCGGAGCACGCCTACTACAAAGTCGTAGTAGACGCCTCTAGGTGCACTAGGTGCTACGAGTGCTTGAAGGCATGCCCCCACGGAGCCATAGAGTTCGACGTGGAAGTGGTGGTCAAGCCGGTCCCCTACTACGCCGAGCTGCTGCGGAGGCTCGAGCTCATACCCTGCGTGAAGATTATTGAAAGCCCCAGCAAGCTGGTGGGTATTGTTGAAGAAGCTGAAGCTGGTCCTTGTAACGGGTAGAGCGGCCTGCAGGCTCATCGAGGAAATCGCCGAGAAGCTGGAAAGAGAGCTCGGCGTAGAAGCAAGAGTGCTTTGCCTGCCCATTCCAGTGGCAGCAATGATGACTACGGAATACCTCGAGCGCGAGCTGCCCAAGCACGCAGAAGTCCTCGCAGGCGCAGACGTCGTCATGATACCGGGCTACACCAAGGGGGATGCATCAGGGCTCTCGAGCGCTCTGGGGCTTCGCGTTGTAAAGGGGCCTAAGCACGCGGGTGACATACTGCTCGCCGTAAAGGCCCTGCTGAGTGGTGCAGAGCTCTCGCCCACTCAACCCGCAGACGAGCTGCTACTTGAGCATAGAGCTGCAATTGAGCGAGAAGTCCTTGAAAAGGCCAGGGCGAGGGCTGCTGCAGAGAGGCACTTCAACATTAGAGAGGCCCCTGTCAGCCCGCACTACCCACTAGTCATCTTCGAGCTGTACTTACTCGGTAGAGGCGAAGTGCTCCCCGCTCACTGGAGGAGGGCGGCTGAGTCTGCAGACCTCGTGTCTATTGGAGTCGGCGAGGGCGTTGACGCGAGCACCGTGCTGGAGTTCATCGAAGCTTTGAGGAGGGAGGTCTCAAAGCCCCTGGGGCTCGACGCGGCGGACCCCAGCCTAGTCGTGGAGCTCGCCGGCGCCGTGGACTTCATTACGAGCTTTCCAGCAGGCAACGTTGACTGGCTAGTAAAGCACGGCGGCGTGCTTAGAGACAAGCCAGTGGTCTTGACGGCTAGCCAGGGCAAGTGCGAAGAGAGGGTTGAAGAGCTCCTCGGAGCACTAGAGAAGGCGAGGAAGCACGGCTTTAGCAAGCTGGTGCTCGACCCGGTTCTCTCGCCTCCACTCCAGGGCCTGGCAGAGTCCATGAGGGCTTACCTCGAGCTGAAAAAGGCTTCCCCCGCGCCGGTTCTAATGGGGGTGGGCAACGTAACGGAGCTCTCGGATGTCGATAGCCATGGCCTAAACGCGCTCCTAGCCTTCATAGGCGTTGAAGTGGGCATAGAGCTGTACTTGACCACGGAGGCCAGCGCGAAAACCCGTGGTTGCGTAAGAGAGCTGCGCAGAGCCCTCGACATGGCGGTTGTTGCACGAGAGCTGAAGAAGCCCCCGAAGGACACGGCCATCGAGCTCCTCCTTCTCAAGAGCAAGAAGCTGTACACGCCGGAGCTGCCAAGGGCCCCGCTCGTTGTAAAGGCAGTGGAAAAGCACTCGTGGGCGCCCGATCCGAGGGGGTACTTCAAAATAGCCGTTGACTACGTGAACGGCGAAATCGTTGTACAGCACTACGAGTACGGCGCAGAGGCCCCTACTGTTGAAATAAGGGGCGAGAACCCCTACGCAATACTTAAAGCCATAGTAGAGAGGGGGCTTGCTAGCAGAGCAGACCACTTCTTCTACCTCGGCTACGAGCTGGCCAAAGCCGAGGCCGCGCTGAAGCTGGGCAGGAACTACGAGCAGGACAGAGACCTCTTCTAAGCTCTTTCAGCGCCTAGAAGGCCGTTCGGTAGGCGGCAGCGTGGTGGATAACATATTATAGAGACGGAATCCAGAAACATAGCTGGAGGCGTTTGAGCCTTGGCGAAGAAGCTCAAGTGCCCCCACTGCGGCTTTGAAGGCGAGGCACCGGACTTCTACTACATGTATGAAGTCACGCTCTTTGTCTACGACTCGAGAGTCGAGCCCGAAGAAAGAGAGAGGCCTGTCTTAGTTATATGCCCTAAGTGCAGGCAGGGCTTCTTCCTCGAAGACCCTTACGCTAAGCCCAAGCAGGCTCTCGCGTAGTGCCCACTTGGAGCCATTCGGTTGCGGAGCAGCGTGCTTATTAGGGCTTTGGCAAAAACTACGACATAGCGCTCTGCGCTGAGCTGAGCACTAGTCTACCGGCTAAGCGCGGTGGTGCTTTTTGAGCTCAGAAGCCCCGCTGGAAGAGCACGCGCCCTGGCTCTTCACGCCCTTTACTGGGCAGGTCCGAGACCCCATTTACGGCTACATAGACTTCGTAAAGAGCTCGGAGGGGGCCGTCATAGACTCCTGGGCTCTCCAGAGGCTCAGGTACATATACCAGCTGCAGGCGGCCCACTTCGTCTACCCCGGCGCAACGCACACGAGGTTTTCCCATGCCCTCGGCGTCATGCACCTGTCTTACAAGTACATCACGCACTTGCTAAGGTCCGTGGTAGTGGGTGAAGGCCTCGAGTTAAAGCACTACCGCGAGGCAGTGTTTGCCGCTAGGCTTCTCGGGCTCTTGCACGACATCGGGCACGGCCCCTTTAGCCACGCATTCGACAAGCACGTCTATGCAAACAAGTCCTTCCTGGGCTACAGGGTTGGAAACCACGAAGTAGTGGGCTACTTGATCTACAGAAACGCCCTGAGGGACCTGATTAAAAAGGCCTTCTCGGAGGAGAAGGCGAGCTTTGGCGTAGACGTGGAGGTCTTGCTGGACCTGCTAGATGCGGGCATGAAGCCCCCGCGGGGCATGAAGAGGTTTACAGAGCTGTTATCGAAGGGTCTGCTGAGCGGCAGCGACTTCTTCGAGCCTGAGCGCAGCAGCGACTTGGGAACTATAACCAGGATGGTTGTGAGAGACTACGTCTACACGAGCGATATAATGGACTACTTGAAGAGGGACAGCTACTTCACTGGCGTTCCGATAGGCGAAATAAACGATGACTGGATAATCAGGAACTCCTACGTCTTGAAGAGAGGTGGGAAGCCAGCTATAGCAGTGGCTTCAAAGGTCCTAGACGAGATTGCCAGGATGTTTGATGCAAGAAAGCTCATGTACAAGTACGTCTACCTACACCCAGTCAACGTTGCATTTATAGAGACTATTGGTAGCCTGCTTCACTGCGTGAAGAGCTACATTACCAGCATCCTAGAGAGGGTCTTAGAGCAGCCCGAGGGGGCTGCCGAGTACTTAAAGCTCACGGACCACTCCATTTACTCAAAACTGCAGGAACTGCTCTTCGCTAGCCTCAGCGAGTACGAGTGCGAAGACAAGCAGCAGGCAAAGAAGGCGCTCGAATCCATTTTCTACAAGCGAAAGCCGCCGTGGAAGCAAGTAGTGCGGCTAACATACGACTTGAGAGAAGCTCGCGCGATCTCCAGCGAAATAGTTCAGGAAGTCGTTAAGAGGAAGATAAAGGAAGAAGTGGCGAGCGAGCTCGCGCACAAGGGCGTTAGTGTGAGCGACGTCGAGGTCGTAGTAGACAAGATAGACGTGTACCCATCGGCTGGAGCCGAGATAGCGAGTACTATTGAAGTAGTCGATGTAAAAGACGGCAGAGTGGTGTACACAGAGTCGATAAACCTAGGCGAGTTTGCGGAAAAGACGGGGCTAAAGCCGGAGGCCCTGGTCACGATCTACGTTAGTAGAGACGTCTACAAGAACTTGAGTAATGCAGACCTCTCAAAAGCCATTGCGATTTCGAAAGGCGTAATAAGTAGCGTGGTTTACGGAAAAAGGGAAGAGGCACCAGAGACGAGCTAAGTGTCCGTCTTGCCCGCCCTCTCCGGCTCCGAGCTGGGCCTTATCGACAGCTCCACTGCCCAGCTACTAGTAGTAGTGCTTGTCGCCACCCTGGCATGCCTTTTGTACGCGTGGAGACGTAGAAGAGTAGCACCAAGAGCAGGGCCCAGCGCCCTGGACAAGCTCAAGTTAGAAGTGAAGCTGACACGCTACAGCATAATACTGCCCAGCGAAGTGCTCGTCGAGCACGGGCACTATCAGTACAGGCGCTTTGTGAGCGTTTTCGGTGGAGTATCGGTAGCCACGAAGTGGGTAAAGCTCGGAGAGGCCAGGGAAGCCAGGGTTGTTCCACTAGCTGAAGTCTGCAGGTCTCCCCCCACGGTAGTGAGAGGGCATGGCTACCTCTACGTGGAACTGCCAGCTGTAATGATAAAGCAAGGCGAGTACAGCGGCTTGGTGCTGGCCTGCTTTGATACAGCAAGGATCAATACTCGTGGAGTTGTCAGCCTAGCTAATCAAGGCCTCAGCATTCACGCAGCTATTTCAGTAAGCAAGGGGCTTGTAGAAGCCCGCCTAGACTGGCTAACCCCTGGGCAGCCGGCGCGGTCGGAGCGCGTGAAGCTAGTTAGGCTTCTGCTCTGCTCAGAGAAGCCCCTAAAGCACTGCACCGTGCTTGTAGAAGCCTCGGGGGCTGGGCGCGTGGAGAACACGCTAAAGTATCCGCTTACAACCAGGCTATTCCTGGGTAGCAAAGAAGGGCTTGGCTTCGAGGAGCTAGTGGAACTAGCAAGCGAGGCGCAAGTCCCCATAGCGCCTCGGCTGAAGTTAAAGCTAGTGGCCGAGAGGCGGGTCTTCGGGCTACTCCGCGTGGTGGAGTCGTCGGAGGAGCTCGTGCTTCAATGAGTTTCGGCCTGGTGCTGCATCGACGTCCTTAGCTCATCAGAGCCTACTGCCAAGTCTAGGGGCATATAAGCTCGCCGCCGGGTTCAATGCGGTTTGGTGGGCTCTTTGAAAGTAGAAGTACTGCTCTTGGCTGCCCTGCTCGCAATAGCTCCCATTTCAGAGGTTCGAGGGGCCATACCACTAGTTGTGGCGCTCTCGAACTCCCACTGGGACTTGGCACTGGGGGTTATTGTCTCAACGCTGTCGAACATGGTCGTCCCCGTCGTGGGATACAAGCTGCTAGACCTACTGGACAGGGCCGTTAAGAGCAGGCTTGCGCCCGGCTTCGTTAAGTCTGCCTACAGCTGGCTGCTTTCTCTTGGTAGAAGGAGGGCAGGTAAGCTGGGGAAGGCGAGCTACACGGCGCTAGCAGTGTTCGTGGCCGTTCCACTGCCTGCTACTGGCGCGTGGACCGGTACGCTAATAGCATTTGTCCTGGGAATGGACAGGAAAAAAGCAATCACAGCAATAGCAGCAGGTGTTGCAGGGGCCTCTCTTCTAGTCTTTGCAGCGTCCTACGCGGGCCTAGAACTGCTTAAGAGGCTGTTCCTCCTCTAGCCCAAATCCTCTACGCAGGAATACTGAACTCTACTCTCACTCTCCCAGCTGAGGTCACGAGGTAGCCCCGCAGGAGCCGCTCTACCGGCGTTGCAGTTGCGAGGCTGAAGCGTCCTACCAGCCTCTCTGCCTTGCCTGGCTGAATGGTCTTGTTTACTAGCACGCTGACCCCGGCATCGGGGAGGACAACGCCGTAAACGAGTAGCTCGTGCGTGCTATTGTTCAGCACGTCAATTACTAGCTCGCAGTCGCCTAGCGCTAGCAGAGAGCCGTTACGCTCCTCGTAGCTGTAGCATAAGACATAAGCACTAATTACGACGACTTCTCCTGGAAGAGCAGCACGCTCTGTGCTCCAAGAGCTCTCGCGCTCCTTACTGCCCAGCCCCGTTAAGATCCAGTAGGCTACTAAGGCCCCAGCGGAAATGACGAACAACACGAGTACAGCGAGCATCAGCGGTGGGCGCCGCCTCCTTTGCAGGCTCCTTTCACGTGTTGGCAAGGCGATCTCCGCACAAGCTTGAGCCAATTTTACAATTTAAATTTAATGTGTTTCCTAACAGTTTTAATGCTTATAAGCCTCGGCCTCTTCTTAAACACTGGGGTGTGCGGGTTGGGTAGGGTCGTTGGAGCAGTACTCGGAGTCCTCGTACTACTAAGCCTAGTTGTAGCACTAGCTCCTGCAGCAACTGCCCAGCAAGCACCCAAGGGCCCATGGGTTGACGAAATAATCTTCCAAATGGACGCTCCAGCCATAGGTATCGAGAGGCTGATTGCAGGCGAAATAGACTGGTGGCACGACACAATAGAAGATCCCGAGCAGTTCAAGAGAATACAGGCCGCTGGACTATCTTACACGGTGTCTTACGGCCTATACTACGAATTGACATTCAACACTGTCTGCAACACCACGGAGAAGGGCGAGATAATAACCCCCGTCTTTCCAAAGCCAAGCATTAACCCCAACCCAGAAGTGAGTGGCAAAATACTGTTCAACCCGTTCTGCAGCAGGAGAATCAGGGAAGCCATGCACTGGCTTGTAAACAGAGAGTTCCTTGCTGAGCAGGTATTCGGCGGGCTGGCAGTACCCAGGTACACGGCCATCACGCCTAACTTCCCAGACTACGGCAGATTCTACGACGTAATAATGGAGATCGAGGAGTACTACAAGTATAACTTCGAAAAAGCCAGGTCAGTGATTTTCGAAGAGATGCTGAGGCTTGGAGCAACTCTAGAGGCGGGCGTGTGGAAATACAAGGGCGAGAAGGTCTACGTAATCTTCCTAATCAGGACGGAAGACCTGAGAAAGCAGATCGGCGACTACGTCTCGTCCCAGCTAGAGCAGCTCGGGTTCACTGTAATAAGACACTACGGCGATGCAAGAGCCCTAGCAAGGTACTGGCTACTGGCTGATCCGGCAGAAGGCCCGTTCCACATATACACTGGTGGCTGGATTACAACTGTTGTCGCGAGAGACCAAAGTAGCAACTTCGGCTTCTTCTACACTAAGCTCGGAATGGCGAGGCCGCTGTGGCAGTCTTACATAAACACGCCCGAGTTCTACGAGGTCGCTGAGAAGCTCTACTACCTCAAGTTCACCAGCATAGAGGAGAGAAACGAGCTAATGAAGAAGGCCCTGTGGCTGTCAATGAAGGAGGAGAACCAGAGGATATTCCTGGTAAACAGAATAGGAATATTCCCGATGAGGCCATACGTGCAAGTCGCGTCAGACTTGGCTGGCGGAGTTTCGGGAGCTTGGCTGTGGCCTTACACTATCAGGATCAAGGACAAGGTCGGTGGAACTCTAAGGGCTTCGATGAGAAACATCTTGGTTGAGCCATGGAACCCTGTTGGCGGAACAAACTGGATCTTCGACCAGACGATTATCAGGGCCCTGGGCGAGTCTGCCGTTTTGCCAGACCCCTACTCCGGCCTCTACTTGCCTCACAGAGTGCAGAAGGCAGAGGTCTACGTAAAGAAGGGCCTGCCAGTGACTAAGACCCTCGACTGGGTTACCTTGAGCTTTGTAGACGAGATAAAGGTTCCTGAAGACGCGCTACTGCTCTACGACTGCCAGGCCAAGAAGATCCGCACAGTGGGAGAAGTTAAGGCAAATGCAACGCTAGTTGAGGCCTTGTTCGGCATTAAGGGCTACGATCCGAAGACACTCGAGAACGCCACCGCCAAGGTGGTTGTGTACTACGACCCCAGAATACTAACTGGCGAGTACAAGTGGCACGATGGCAGCCCGTTTGACTTAGCGGACATGATCTACGCATTCATAATAACCTTCGACAGGGCGTGCAGCGGTAGCCCACTATACGATGAAGGCGTTGTTCCGAGCTTCAGGGCGTGGTTCCCAACATTCAAAGGCATTAAGATAGTGAGCACCAGCCCGCTAGTAATAGAGTACTACACCGACACCTGGTACTTAGACGCTGAGTGGATAGCTGCAGACGGAGCAACAGTCATATGGCCGTACTACAGCTATGGTCCAGGAGCATGGCACGTAGTTGAGCTAGGTGCAATGGCCGAGAGAGATGGAAAGCTGGCATTCAGTGCAGCTAAGGCTACAAAACTAAAAGTTGACCAAGTCAACCTAATTGGCGGCACCTCGCTAAAGATACTCTCAGACTACCTAGACTGGGCCATTGCAAACAAGTACGTGCCGTACAAGGAGGTCCTAAGTGCGTACATAACCGAAGACAAGGCACTTGCAAGGTGGAGGAACCTCAAGAGCTGGTACGACAAGTACGGCCACTTCATGATAGGTCTTGGGCCGTTCTACCTGCACAAAGTCGACTACGCGGCAAAGACCGTGACCATTAGGGCTAACAGGGAGTACATCGACACGGCTGACAGGTACGCAGGGCTCGCAGCACCGCCAACACCGGCGCTCACTATTGAGGCTCCGCCCAGGATTGTGCCAGGTTTCGAAGCCGAAATTGGAATCAGAGTTGCGACACCAACAGGCGAGCCATATAAGCTCGCTTACATGGAGTTCGTGAGATACATAATAGTCTACCCAGGCGGCAAGCTAACAGGTCTCGCAGAGCCCGTTAGGGACGGGTACTACAGAATAGTCCTGAGCCCAGAGACCACGGCAGCGCTGCCTGCAGGGCCAATAGAAGTCACGCTCATAGCGGTTTCAAAAATCGTTGGCATACCAACAATTAAGAAAGACTACATCACAATAGCGCCGGTAACAGAGTACATTGCAGAAATGATTGGCAGAGTAAGGCTAGAAATAGAGGGAGTCAAGAGAGACCTCCAGACCCAGATCAGCGAAGTAAGGGGAATGATAAAGCCCGAGGAAATCGAGAAGCTGAGGAGCGAGGTCGAGTCGCTGAGGACCATGGTCACGGCATCAATAGCAGTAGCAGTCCTAGCAATTATAGCCGCTATTGTAGCTTTCATCCTCGCGAGGAGAGGGAAGCCAGCCTAGCCCTTTTCAAACCCCAAACCCGCAGTTTTTTCCTTTTACATTCAATGCTTCCCACCTCATTACAATGCCCGCTTCTCTGGCTACTTCCACGTCAAACAGCCCTCAAGGCCGCTTCCGTTCTATATCGTGATCGCCTTCTAGCAACCTTAGCGAGAGATAGAGGGGTTGCGCGAGCTCAGCGATTTCGCCGGAGTTGCTAGTTTTAGCCGTCGTGCAGCAGCGAAGTGGGCTAAGCAGGGCAAGGTTAGGGCTATCAACACCCATGGCAAGTGTTACATCTCGGAGTCGGAGCCCGGTAGGCTAGCCAGGGGCTTGCATACCCGTTTGAGGAGGATCGCCATCTCTGCTAAAGCTGGCAACAACGCTCAAGACGCTTCGGAGAGGCGCTTGTCCTCGCTTAAAGAGTGCGCCAGGAGCGCTCTTTGCGAGCCAAGCACGTAATCGCCAAGGACGTCGCCGGCGGGCTCGACTGGGATAAAGGAGGTTTGGGGGCTCATTAAATTGACTAGAAAAAGCAAGCCGGCACCGTGGTAGTCGCCCCCAGGGATGAGCCAGCGTGCTCTGGCTTCTTCCCTCGAGAAGGGGGCCTCCGAGGCTATGGCGTAGAAGTAGTGGTTGCCTCCAGTGAGAGGGGAAATGCTTTTAATCCCTGCGATTGTTGAAAATAAAGGCTGCCTTGCTGGAATGAACCCTGTGGTGTCGGGTAGTGTCGGCTGGGCGGACTAAAGCGCGGATGCGAGGCTTAAAGAGGCTGGCAAGATTTTTGGCTATTAGAACGGTTTCGATAGGCGCTTCGCTGGTAATAGCGATATTCCTCGTGATAATCGTGGCAAACCTCGGTGGCAAAATAGACGAAATAGTAGAGCAGGAGATCAGGCTGGCCGTTAACATGCAGCTCCAAGATCCTAGGTTCAAGAGCCAGCTAGAGTCCTCGTGCGAGGCAACGTGTAAGGGCATGGGCGTAACGGAGGAGAGCGCACTCAAACAGTGCGTAGCCCAGTGCCTACAGAACTGGGTTGACGAGCAAACGAAAATCCTAATGAAGGCATACGGCTTAGACCAGCCCTTCGCTATCAGGGCCTTTTATTACTTGAGAGACGCACTGTCGCTGAGGCTTGGAAGGGCCCAGAGGATATACAGCGACACCGGGTCGAGAGAAGTGTGGGCGATAATATCAGAGAGGCTTCCACAGACAATCCTGCTATTTACCACTGCAAACATAGTTATCTTCTTCACAGAGCTCTTCGTTGGATTAGCGCTCTCGAGGAAGTACGGCAGCATATTCGACAAGCTCGCCGTATCCCTGGCACCGCTCTCATCAATGCCCGGCTGGTTCTACGGCTTATTCATGATCATGATATTCGCGTTCTGGCTAAAGCTGTTCCCGAGCAGAGGCATGGTCAGCGTGCCGCCACCCGAAGACCCGTGGCTGTATGCCCTGGACGTCCTGTGGCACATGGCCTTGCCAATAATCTCGTGGATGATAGCGTACATACCAATAGGAGTCTACTACTACAGGACGTTCTTCCTGCTGTTCTCAACCGAGGAGTACGTAGAGTACGCTAGAGCCAGAGGCGTGCCGAGCAGGATTATTGAGAGGAGGTACATTTTAAGGCCCACTCTCCCGCCAATCATAACGTCCTTTGCGCTAATGCTAATAGGCTCTTGGATGGGCGCTATAATAACCGAGACGGTGTTCCAGTGGCCGGGCCTCGGGACAAAGTTCTACGAGGCCGTCAACTTCTCAGACGCCCCGGTCATCATCGGCATAATAACTATATACGCCTACCTGCTGGCAGTAACAGTCATAGCCCTAGACCTCGTCTACGGAATTCTAGACCCGAGAGTTCGAGTTGGAGGTGAGTAGAGTGGCGAGAGCCCCCAGTAGAATAAAGGCCCAGCTCAAGAGGCTAGTACACTACAAGTCGTTCATAGCGGGTGTGGTAATACTAGCGTTCTTCATAGCCTTGTCAATATACGCGATGGTGACGTGGCCCTACAGCGAGGCCATTGCGAAGTGGAACAACCCGGCAGCGTGGCTAGACTACCCCAAGAACGCTAAACCCAGCTGGATAACAATTTTCACGGGCGTGAAGGAGCTAGAAGGCTCGCTAATAATTGACACTAGGCTTGAGGCAAAGAACATTGTAAAGCTCAGGCAAGTGCTGGAGAGGTTTGGCAAGCCCTTTGCAGTCATAGAGCAGGTGAGCGCTGGGTTTACGTACGACTACGACGCATTTCCCGCGAGGCTTGTTTACACAATATTTGTGAACACCACAGACAGGGTCTTTGTCAACTTAACGTGGAGGAAGCCTAATGGTGTTGAAATAATAATAGAGAAGGGCTACTTCGCGTCGGGAGAGCTCATTAGGAGCTTAGAGCCCAAGCCGGGCGAAGTGCCAGAGTTCGTATTGAGGTACGTGGAAGCGGTTGAAAAGGCGTATGGAACCACGGTGAACATCAGCAACGTAAATCCGACACACTTGCTGTTCTGCGATGACGAGTACTTCGCGAAGACCGGTGCGCTGAGAGTCCTGAAAGGCAACTACCAAATTAGAGTAGAGACCTTTAGCTCGGACATAAACTCCACGGTAGACTTGAAGCTGGTGATCCAGGGAACGGTCTACGGGCTCGCGGGAACGGACTTCCTAGGCAGAGACCTGTTCATGGCGATTGCGTGGGGCGCACCAGTAGCGATTGCGTTTGGCTTGACGGCGTCCCTGCTCTCGGCACTACTGCAAATGGCCATTGCCGCTATTAGTGCGTGGTTTGCCGGTGCAGTAGATATGGTAATACAAAGGATAAACGAGATCTTCATGGTTCTGCCCTTCCTGCCGACAATAGTCATGCTCTGGATGTTCTACGGCTTTGACCTCTGGACCCTACTGTGGGTCATTGTACTGTTCAGCGCGTGGGGTGGCGGCGTTAAGACCTCGCGCGCAATGTTCCTGCAGATAAAGGAAATGCCCTACATAGAGGCTGCAAAAGCCTACGGCGCCAGTGGCTTTAGAATAGTGCTGCTCTACATGATTCCCAGGGTAATACCAGTAATTATACCAAGCATAGTGACAGCTATTCCGAGCTTCGTGTTTCTCGAGGCGGCGCTTGCGGTGCTTGGAATAGCCGACCCCAGGACCATAACGTGGGGCAAGGTCTTGCAAGAAGCATACGTGAAGGGGGCGCTGCTCCAGGGGTATTACCACTGGATACTAGCGCCATCGATAATGCTGTTCTTAATGGGCATAGGCTTTGCAATGATAGGATTCACGCTGGACAGGGTGTTCAACCCGAGGCTAAGGGAGATATAGCCCGGGTAGAGGTGGCTCGGCGTGAGCGAGGTGCTTAAAGTATCGAACGTAAAGCTCTACTACAGGACTCTGAGCGGCATTGTTAAGGCAGTTGAGGGCGCGACCTTCACGCTGAACGAGGGAGAAACCATAGCGCTCATCGGGGAGTCCGGCTGCGGCAAGACGTCGCTGGCGAGAGCCATAATTAGGTTCCTGCCGAGAAACGTCGCCGAGCTCTCTGGAAGCATAGTCGTTGATGGCATCGAGACAATAAACATGAGTGACGCGGAATTCAACGAGAAGATCAGGTGGAAGAAGATAACCTACGTGTCTCAAGCCGCAATAAACTCCCTCAACCCCGTGATAAAGGTCGTGGACCACTTAATAGAGCCCCTGGTCATACACCTCGACATGCCAAAGAGAGAGGCAGTGGCAAAGGCTGCTGAAATGATTAAAATGGTTGGAATTCCCGAAGACTTCCTCTGGCGCTACCCATTCGAGCTTAGTGGTGGCATGAGGCAGAGAGTAGTAATAGCACTCTCGCTCATAACAAACCCGCGGGTAGTAATACTAGACGAGCCGACCTCGGCCCTCGACGTCATGACGCAGGCAAACATACTCAACATGCTCAAAGACCTCAAGAACAAGATGAAGCTGTCCTACATATTCATAACACACGACATTGCAGTATCAAGCGAGCTTGCAGACAAAGTCGCCGTGATGTACGCCGGCTGGATAGTCGAGCTGGGGCCTGCAGAAAAGGTGTACGTCGACCCCATGCACCCATACAGCAAGGGGCTCCTCGGAAGCGTGCCGCGCCTGAGAAGCGACGCCCCAGTAACCTTCATACCGGGAACCCCGCCGAGCCTCATCAACCCACCAAAAGGCTGCAGGTTTAGGCCTAGGTGCAAGTACGCAATGCCTATTTGCGAGCAAGAGCCCCCGGTAGTCAAGACCGGTCCTGGTGAGTACGTGAAGTGCTGGCTTTACGCGGAGAAGTGAGGTGGTCTGCGTGAGCGAGCAGCCAGACCTCCTGGTCGTAAAGGACTTGAGAGTGTGGCACCCAATTAGGAAGTTCTTCACGGTAGTAGGCTACGTGAGGGCCGTAGACGGCGTCTCGCTGAGCGTGAAGCGAGGCGAAATTGCCGCAATTGTCGGCGAGTCGGGCTGCGGCAAGACAACGCTTGCCAGGGCAATAATGGGCCTTATTCCCGCCTACAGCGGCAGCATACTCTTCGAAGGCGTTGACATAACGAAGTTGCCGAAGTCCACGATAAGGAAGTGGTACTCGGCGCAAGTAGGCCTCGTGCAGCAAGACCCCTACGGCGCGATGCCGCCGTTCATGACTATTAAGAGGATTATCGAAGAGCCCATGATCATACACAAAGTACCAAAGGAGGAGAGGGAGAAGAGAGTGCGCCAGCTACTGGAGGAAACGGGGCTAACACCGCCCGAGGACTTCCTCTACAAGTACCCGCACATGCTGAGCGGCGGGCAGCTGCAGAGAGTGGCAATAGCCAGGGCGCTCGCGCTAAGACCAAAGCTCGTCGTGGCGGACGAGCCCGTCTCCATGCTAGACGCCTCGGTGAGAATCGAGATATTGACGATGTTCAGGGGGCTCCAGGAGAAGTACAAGGCATCAGTCCTCTACATCACCCACGACTTCGCCACTGCAAAGCACTTCTCCGACAGGATACTAGTAATGTACGCTGGCCAAATAGTCGAGACAGGCCCCTCTAGAGACGTCATAAACAAGCCAAAGCACCCATACACGGAGGCCTTAATGAACGTGCTGCCAGACCCCGATCCCAGCAACAGGTTCACAATCAAGAAGACGCTGCCGGGCGAGCCGCCGAACCTGATTAAGCCGCCGCCAGGCTGCAGGCTGCACCCGAGGTGCCCATATGCCATGGAAAAGTGCAAGAGAGAAGAACCGCCGCTCATCGAGCTACAAGACGGAAGGCAAGTGAAGTGCTGGCTCTATGCCTAGCTCAAAGACCATTTACGGAAGGCAAGAACTAGTAGAAATAGTCGTTGGCGGGGTGCTGCTTTTCACGGGCTGGATCTTGGCTTTTTTGATGACAATAAGAGTCATTGCGCCCGACATATACCTCTCGATACTCAGCTACTTCATATCTATAGTAGGCCTCGGGCTTTCAATGCACGGCTTCGTGACGATGTTCTCTGCGCGGGGGAAGAGGGAAGCCGGGTAAGCGCAGGTTAATTAAGCGGCCAAGAGCTAGGCATTCTTGAGTGATGAGGACTTTTGGGCCCGAGTAGTGAGGAAACGGTGGGTTTCTGACGCTAGCCGAGTCCTGCTAGCCAGCACGGCAGGGCATTAATACCGCTCCTCGCCTCAACCAAGGGGTGGTGGTCGAGGGTGCCTCGAGTAGTTGTCGGCTCGGACGACCTCTACGCGTGCGCCCGCGAGGCAGCCGAGTACCTGAGGAAAAAGGGCTTTGAAGTAGTGCCAGCTGGGTCTTTGAAGACGGGCAAGCCCGAGCCATGGCCTCTCGTAGCTCTTGAAGTAGCGCTTGCCGTGTCTAGGGGCGAGGCGGACTTCGGGGTCCTGGTCTGCTACACGGGGACTGGAGTGTCCATTGCGGCAAACAAAGTGCCTGGAGTCAGGGCAGCCCTCTGCAACGACCCAGAGACGG
>JBMFML010000010.1:0-40521 GCA_049970695.1 Desulfurococcaceae archaeon | reverse complement strand
CCGGCGATCTTGTCACGGCAACGTTCTACGGGCTAAACACTACTAAGAGGTACCACGTCTTAGTCGACAACCAGCTAATGTACCCAGAGGCCAGTTGCGATGCGTGTGGAGTACTTAACGTGACGTTTGTGGCAGCAGGGTTCAGGCCCGGGCTGCACGTAGTGTCAATATACGAAGATGGGCTAGTCGGATCGGTTAGTCCAACAATTACCGGCGTGTTTGCAGTTGCGTGCTACGGCGACGCCATGTGCGAGCTCCTGCTCGATGTCCGCGGCAGAGTGCTCGCAATACTAGACGACGTCGTGGTCATCAAGACTGACGTTGGAACCATCAAAGCCAACATATCTACACTCGCACCAGTCATAACCTCCATTAGCAAAGACGTAGCTGAGATCAAGACGAGCATTGGCATCATTACTGCTAACTTGTCAGATATAAGGAAGCTCATTGAAAGCAGCAACGCCGTTCTCGCGGACATCAAGAGCGGCGTAGCAGTAATTTCAACAGACGTAGGCGTAATAAAGGCCAACATATCCGCTCTTGCACCAGTCATAACCTCCATTAGCAGAGACGTAGCCGAGATCAAGACCGGTATCGGCACGATCAGCGCCAACATAACAACTCTAAGAAGCATTGTTGAAAGGTACAACGCAACACTACTAGAAGTCAGAGACGGCGTTGCAACTATTAAGACCGACGTGGGAGTAATCAAGGCCAATGTGTCTGCAATAGCACCCGTTATCACGAGAATCGACGGCACTGTAGCGACGATCAAGACAGACGTGGGCACTCTAAAGGCCGATGTGAGCGCTCTAATAACCAACATAACTAGGATTGGAGGCGACGTGGTCGAGATAAAGACGACTCTCGGAACGCTGAGGGGAGTCGTTGACACCATTAACGGAAACGTGGCAGTAATCAGGACGGACGTTGGAACCATTAAGACAGACGTGAGCGCTATCAAGACCGACGTCAGCGCCGCCAAGTCCGACGTCGCAGCGGTTAAAGAGGCCAGCGGAGCGCTGCCAACAATCTCAGTAGCCGTGTGGATTGCAGTAGTGTTCTCAATAATCTCAGCAATACTAGCAGCATACTCCGTAGTAACTATTAGAAAGAAGATAGCCGGCTAGCCACGAGCCCTTTTAACTCTAAACCTTAACCCTTTTTTACTACACCCCGCGCTTCCCGCCCTCCTGCCCAGCCACCAAGCCCCCCAGGGCCTCCTGGAGTTAAAGGATTTATGCTCGGGGCCCGCGTGTACTAATTGAGGCTAGGGTGCTGCTCTTGCCCGTGGCAGCCGAGCGAAAAGCGCTCTTCGCGCGCAGAGACCTCGTTGACAAGCTCCTCTCTATAGCCAGTAAGAGGGGCTACAGCCTCTACAGCCTGGTCAACGAGATATTCGAGGCGTACATTAAGCTCGCAGAGGTAGGCGTGCCCTTAGAGGCCCTTAGAGAAGAGCTGCTTGCCTACAACAGGCTCTTGAGCGCGGGCTTTGCAGTAATTCCCCGAGAGCCCCTCTTAGAGGCCCTCAGAGAGAAGTGCGGCGAAGAGGGCTTCTCGAAGTCCATGTTCGAGGCGGGGCTGAGGATATCGAAGTACTACGCTTCGCTGAACGCGGGAGGGGGCTTGAGCCTGCTCCTGAGAGATGCTGAGAGGGCTCTCTCGTGGATTGGTGAAGTGAGCTTCGAAGTCAAGGGCGAAAAGGTGGTCAAGGCGACTATTGCGAGCACGGCGGCCCCGCAGAACTGCGCGAGGGCGTTCCTAGAGCTAGTCAGGGGCATTCTAGAAGCCCAGGGGTTTAAGCAAGTAGAGCTAGTCGAGGCGGGGGCGCTCGCCATAGCGGTCTTCGAGAAGCAGGGTGGAGGCAGCAGTGGCTGAGCGAGAGGAGAAGAAGCTCGTATACGTCTCAAAAAGCCTCGTTGACAAAGCCGCAAACCTGGCTAGGAAGAAGGGCGTTGCGCTGAGCAAGCTCGTGGAGGACTCAATAGAGCTCACACTAAGCCTCAGCGAGCTGGGGTACGACACTGGAGAAGCCCTAGAAGTACTCAAGTCCTTCAAGGCCCTCAAGGTACTTGGAGGAGCGTACCTCCCAATACACGTCTTAGAGCGCGCGAGGAGCCTGTGGAGAGAAGGAGACTCCCTCAAGGCCTGGTACGAGTGCGGGAGGACGTATGGGCTGTACATAAGGGAGAAGTCCACAGAACCGCTCAAAACGCTCAAGGCATTTCTCGAAGTAATGAGGTGGGACGTGGGCGAAGTCTCGGTAGAAGCCATCGGAGGCCAGGGCGGCAGGTACAGGCTGAGGTACGTCTGCAACAACCTATCCGAGGAAGAAACAGCAGCCGTGCTCGAGTTCGTGAAAGGCCTCGTAGAGGGGCTCGGTGCCAGGCTGCTCTCAGTAGAGGCCGCGAGAGGCCTCCTACTAGTAGACTTCGAGTACCAGGCCCCTGGGAAGCCGGTCTAGGCTTTTAAAGGCCGGCACTCTAGTAATCGATGGGGGTGCCGCCGTAGCTCAGCCCGGCAGAGCGCCGGACTCATACGGGCACCAGGGGCTCGCGAAGTCGGCCCAGGAGAGATCCGGTTGTCCCGGGTTCAAATCCCGGCGGCGGCACTCCCCATACCTCCTTGCAGCTACTTCTACGCAGGGGCGTTCAGCAGCAGTGCTACATAGCTACATACTCGACTACACTGTATAGACTAGTACGTAGGGCTATTGCTGGTAAAGATATAACCTGAGCCGCTTTACAGTTGCTTTTGGTGGAGCCCCTTGGCTAAGAGGCAGGTTAGAGAGTTCTACGCTGCAAGGCTCCGCGAGCTCTACGAGAGGGGCGAGTACTGGGAGATAAAGAGGCTCCTCAGCCCAGCAGGCCCGCGTGCTGTTGTCGAGGGCAAGGAGGTGATCGTCCTCGCGTCAAACAACTACCTAAACTTGGCCAACGACCCCAGGCTCAAGCAGGCAGCAGTAGAAGCCATGGAGAAGTACGGGTGGGGCCCCGGCGCGGTCTGGGCCATTGCGGGGTACCACGAAATACTTGAAGTGCTCGAGAAGAAGATAGCAGAGTTCAAGAAGACCGAGGCAGGGCTCTTCTTCCCAACGGGGTTTGCAGCCAACGCGGGCACAATACCAGCCCTCGTCGAGCAGGGAGACCTCATACTATCAGACCAGCTCAACCACGGGAGCATTATTGATGGAGTGAGGCTCTCCAGGGCCGAGAAAATGATATACAACCACTGCGACGTAGCAGACCTCGAAGACAAGCTGAGAAAAGCCCGCGACAAGTACAACAAGGTGCTAATAGTGACAGACGCGGTCTTCTCAATGGATGGGGACATAGCACCACTAGACAAAATAGCCAAGCTAGCAGAAGAGTTCAACGCCATACTATACGTCGACGACGCCCACGGCGACGGAGTCCTGGGAGAGGGACACGGCACGCCAGCACACTTCGGAGTAGAAGACAAAGTAGACATACACATGGGGACCTTCTCAAAAGCCCTGGGATCCTCTGGCGGAATGATAGGATCAGACAGGGAAATTGTAGAGTACATTAGAAACAGGGCAAGGACGTGGCTACTGAGCACAGGCCCGCCGCCAGCCGTGGTGGCAGCAAACATCAAGGCCATAGAAATAGTAATGAGCCCGGAGGGCAAGGAGAGGATAAGAAAGCTGCACGAAAACGCGAACTACTTCAGAAAGGAGCTCCAGTCAATGGGCTTCAACACGGGTAACAGCCAGACGCCAATAATCCCCGCTATAATAGGAGATACGAAGAAGACGAGGGAGCTCGCAAAGAGGCTGTTCGAAGAAGGCATCTTCGTCGTGCCCATAGTCTACCCAATGGTGCCAAGGGGGACTGAGAGAATAAGGAACCAGGTGAACGCCGGCCACACCAAAGACGACTTAAACACGGCACTGGCAGCCTACGAGAAGTGGGGCAAGAAGCTCGGGATAATATAGAGGGTATAGAGGGCGGTAGTTATTGACAAGAGCGCTCGTCATAGGCTCGACGGGCCAGATAGGCTACGAGCTCGTACCAGCACTCAGGAGAATTTATGGAGCCGACAACGTAGTCGCGGGCTACTACTCCAAGAAGCCCTGGGGTGTACTGCTCGAGGGGCCCGTTGAGTACGTAGACGTGACGGACCGGGAGTCCCTCGAAGCTGTTATTAAGAAGTACGACGTAGACGAAGTCTACAACCTCGCGGCAGTACTCTCGGCAGCCGGCGAGAAGAACCCCCAGCTCGCCTGGAGAGTAAACATGATAGGACACTACAACGTGCTCGAGCTGGCGAGAGAGTACAGGTTCAGGGTCTTCTGGCCAAGCACTATAGCGGTGTTCGGCCCAACAACGCCAAAGTACAACACCCCTCAGCACACAGTAATAGAGCCCGTGACAATGTACGGGATAACGAAGTACGCTGGCGAGCTGCTAGCAAGGTACTACGTCTACAAGTACGACCTCGACATCAGGGGGGTCAGGTGGCCTGGGATAATAAGCAGCGAGGCAATGCCCGGCGGCGGGACAACGGACTACGCCGTTGAAATGTTCTACCACGCGCTGACAGAAGGCAGGTATACGTGCTACCTCAGAGAGGACACAATGCTGCCAATGATGTACATGCCCGACGCCATAAAGTCCGTAGTAGACCTCATGAAAGCCAGCAGGTCGAGGCTGAAGCTCTTCGTGGGCTACAACGTCGCGGCATTTAGCTTCACGCCAAAGCAGCTTGCAGACGAGATAAGGAAGTACATACCCCACTTCCAAGTAGAGTACAAGCCCGACTTCAGGCAGCAAATAGCAGACTCGTGGCCGAGAACCATAGACGACAGCGTGGCGAGAGAAGAGTGGGGCTGGAAGCCCGAGTGGACGTTTGAAGCAATGGTAAGAGACATGCTAATAAAAATTTCGAGAAAACTCGGCAAGCCGCTGGAAATATAGGCTTTCTTCTCGCTCGCTACAGGCTCTTCTCGGCTCCCGCGGAGCCCTCCTTTTAAGCTACTCGACATAGCTACTAGAGGGGCCTCGTGGGCTGCGAGAAGCTGGACTTAGCCTATGGAGAAGTAAGAGCCGTGGAGGTCAAGGAGAGGAGCGTACACGAGCTACTGCTCGAAATGAGGAACTTGTCTTTTCAGGGCAGGGCCCTGGGCGAGGCGTACCAAGTAGTGCTTGAAATGGTGCAGGACCCGGAGAACACGATATTCCTCGGGCTCGCGGGCTCTATGAGCACTGCTGGCATTTGGAAGATAATCAAGTGGCTCGTGGAGGAGAGGTACGTCGACGTAGTGGTCTCAACCGGCGCGAACATAAGCGAGGACATATACGAGGCGCTGGGCTTTAAGTACCTCAAAGTACACCCCTGCATAGACGACGAGCTGCTGCTGAAGCTGAAGTACGACAGGTTCTACGACACAGTGGCCTGCGAAGAAGACTACAGGAGAGTAGAGCTCCTCATAAGGGACTTCGCCGAGACTCTCCCAGAAGACAGGGTCTACTCCTCAGCAGAACTCCTCTACGAGTTCGGCAAGTACCTCGACGAGAGGGGCATTGACAGCATAGTCTCAGCAGCCTACAGAGCCAAGGTCCCCGTCTTCTCCCCGGCCCTCGTCGACAGCGCCTATGGAATGGGCCTCTTGCTCGCCTACAGGAGGGGCAGGAGGGTCGTGGTCGACATGGTCAAGGACTTCTACCAGCTAGTCGAAATAGGCAGGAGGTCCAAGAAGCTCTCGGCAATATACATAGGAGGCGGAGTGCCGAAGGACTACGTAAACCTCGTAGCAGTAGCACAGACCCTCATAGCAGAGTACGAGGAGGGAGTCCGCGACTACTACAAGAGCCTAGAGTACGTCGTTCAGTTCACGACAGACATGCCGCAGTGGGGCGGGCTGAGCGGCGCAACGCTGGAGGAGGCAGTGAGCTGGGGCAAGGTCTCGCCGAGGGCGAGGAAGAAGACAGTGCACGTAGACGCGACAATAGCACTACCACTAGTAGCACACGGACTGCTGAGCAGCGGGGTAAAGAGAGCAAACCCATATGACTCGAGCTGGCTATTCAAGTCACACTAAGCATGAACACCCATGCTTAGAACTGGGCTTTTTATTAGTCTACATCCCTTATAATGAGGTATGCTGCGAGCCCACTTCTAGCAATTTGCCATAACGAATTTGAAATTACTGTGGCGAGCAAAGAAAACGAAAGGCTCCTTACGGCCTCCTCCTTTAACCGCTCAGGCAAGAGCTCGATGAATCTTAAGCCAGAACTCTCCACGATTTCTTTGATCTTTTTAAAAGTTTCATTGATCTGCTCCTCGAGAGCCTTAGTGTACTGGGCAGCTTTTGCTTCAAGATTACTACACTCGCTAATTAGTAGGAAAGGCATTTTTAAGCGGTAATATACTTCCATTTTATGCCTCTTGGGATACTCACGGGCTTCTTCTATAATGCCAGCATCTTTCAACTTTTTAAGATGTTCGTAGACTGTTGAGGGAGATAACTTGAGCTTTTCAGATATTTCCTTGAGGGTTAAAGGCCCATGAATAGCTAGTACATAAACTATGGCCCTCCTAGTAGGGCTTTCTATTATAGATAAAAGCCGAGGAGCAGTACCATAAATCCACAAATGCACCCTTTCAGCATACAAGCTAACTACATCAGAGGCAAACACGCTCTATCACCACGTTTCACCCCTATTTTATAAAAATCGTTTATACCTTAATTAGTTGATTCGCTTTTCGTCGAAACACGAAAGGTTTATAATGCTGTAATGCTTACATACTAAGCGAAGAGGGTGAACGCATGAAGTCCAAGGTCGTCGTATTAGAGAGAGCAGCTGTGGATCCAAATGGCATTTGCTGGACACTCTGCAAGATATTCTGCTGGTTGCAAGTATTTTAACGTTTAATATAGCACAATTAATGGCAAATATAATATAAAACGTCGCGGCCAAATTTAGGTGTAAACAATGAAGCTCTCGAAATACAATCTTTTTTTCTCGTTTAATTCAGACTACGACCTCGTTTACAATACCCTCTACGGCTCTCTCCTCTTGGTTGACAAGAGCACCAGCTCCCTCCTCAGGAGTGGGGACCTGTCCAGGCTCGCGGGAGACCCCGAGGTTCTCGGGGTTTTAGTGCGAGAGGGCGTTGTGCTGAGTGATGATGTCAGCGAAGAGGAGCGCTACGCCAGGCACGTCGCCAGCAGGCTCAGCAACTACGCTGCCCAGTTCTTCATTGGATTGACGAGCAGGTGCAACTTGGCCTGCGTATACTGCATTCAGTCGTACAGGCGGGAGGTCGAGGGAGTAGACATGGGCGAGAAGGAGTGGAGCAGGCTCTACGAATACATCGTGAAGCTCGTGGAGGCCGGGACTAGGAGAGTGTACGTGGCGTTCTACGGCGGCGAGCCCCTGCTAAACGCGAAGGTAGCCAAGGCCATTGTCAGAGACCTCAGGAAGCTCGAGGAGGAGTATGGCGTCGAGAAGGGGATATCGATAGTTACGAACGGCACTGTGCTGAGCAGCGACGTCGAAGACGTGGTATCAGAGGCCCTGACGATCCAGGTCACAATCGACGGCGTCGAGGAAGTCCACGACAAGAGAAGGCCCTTCAAGGACGGGCGGGGCTCCTTCAGCACCATCTTGAGGAACACTGTGAAGCTCGTTGACGAGTACAAGAAGAGAGTTGGCGTGAGAGTAAATGTAGACGAGCACAACATCGACGAGGCGTGGAAGCTCGTAGACTTCCTCGCGGAGCTGGGGCTCGCGGGCAGGCTCGTGGGCATAGACTTCTCGCCTGTAATACCAGACCAGGCAGACCTCTACAACCCGCTCAAGACCTCGAAGAACTACTACGAGTACTTCACCAGCATTTCCCGGAAAATAGTCGACTTAGTAGAGTACGCCGTTGAAAGGGGCTTCAAAATACCCAAGGTCTTCGTGAGGGGGCCCTGCATATGCAGCAGCCTACACGGCTACTCGGTTGACGAGCAGCTAAACCTCTACCCCTGCCCGGGCTACATGTACGACCACAGGTACATAACAGGAAGGGTGCTGAGCGGCGGCGTGGTAGTTCAGTCGGTTGAGAGAACAATGCTAGCCCTGAGCAACCCGCCCTGCACTAAGAACTGCCCCTACGCGCCAATATGCCACGGAGGCTGCCTCTACTTGAAGCGCAGGAACCTGCCTACGTGCCTAAGAGTGCTCTACGGCGACGAGGGCCTCGAGAGGCTAGTAAGGGCCTATGCCATATCGAGGTACAGGGAAATAATCGAGCAGGCCTCCTCGGGCAGCCTAACTAAGGCCGGTTAAAAACCCCAGTAAGAGACGCACTACCTGCTAGTGGATATAATAAACCTGGGTGGAGATATCCACTCGCTCTTGCACCTAGGGCACTTGCTCGGCTTCTTCGGCTTATCCAGGTCTTTGAACACGTAGCCGCACTTCCTGCAGACCGGGGGCTCCATTAAAAGCACTTTCCCGCCGCGGGTCCTGGCGCTCAGGCTCTTCGCTACGTGATTTAAGTGCTCGTAAATATCCCTGGCTGTTAAGCCCCCGCCCAGCATTGCAGCTATTTCCTCAGCTGAGAGAGGCCTCTCGGCAGACTCGAGTATTTCAATTATCCTCTCGCGAGTTGTCGCAAAGCCCTTCTCCATTGGGGGCTCCTTCAGCGTCCTTGGGCTTCCCTGCTCTTCCTGTACATTTCAATGGCCTTTCTTATCTTCTCAATGGCTTTTTCGCGGCCCTTCCAGCCCAGCACCTTGACCCACTTGCCCTTCTCCAGCTCCTTGTAGTGGGCAAAGAAGTGCTCAATTCTCTGCCTCACAGACTCGGGCAAGTCGGCTACGTCTTTGATGTTTTCAAACCTCGGGTCTATCTTGGGTGCTGGGACAGCAACTACTTTGGCGTCAAAGCCTTTCTCGTCCTCGGTTTCCAGGACTCCAATAGGCCTAACCCTGATGACAGATCCAGGTATTAAGGGGTCTTGGGAGATCACGAGAACGTCTACGGGGTCACCGTCTTCTTCGAGAGTTCCAGGTATGAAGCCGTAGTTAAAGGGGTAGACCATTGAAGTGTATAGTATTCTGTCGACAAACAGAACGCCTGTTTCCTTGTCCACCTCGTACTTGACGCCGCTTCCCAGGGGTATTTCGATTAGCACGTTTACCTCTTCCGGGGCCTTCTCGCCAGGGCCTATTTTCTCCAGCACGCTCACGAGCCCCACCCCCTGTAGTGTGATGGGAGGCGGGGTAAAAAGGAGAAGATCGGGGCGCCTCTACTTCTTCAAGACGCTCTTTACTAGCTGTGCTACTTGCGACGGCGTCTCGGCAACCGGTATCCCGGCTTCTTCGAGAGCCCTCCTCTTGGAGGCGTAGTCTCCCATTCCCATGGAGATTATTGCGCCGGCGTGCCCCATTCTCTTGCCTGGAGGCGCCGTCTTGCCGGCTATGTAAGACACTACTGGCTTCTTCGAGGACAGCCCCGCGTAGTACTTCGCAAACCTCTCCTCGGCATCGCCACCTATTTCGCCGACGAGGACCACGGCGTCCGTTTCGGCGTCTTCGGCGAACATCTTGTACACGTCTACGAAGTCGAGCCCGGTAACGGGGTCTCCGCCAAGTCCTACAACTGTTGAAACGCCGTATCCCGCCTTGGCGAGCTCTCTCGAGACCTCGTAAGTGAGAGTACCGCTTCTCGACACGACGCCGATGGTCCCCCTTGTGAAGACGTGCGCGGGCATTATGCCGAGCTTGCACTCGCCCACCGTCATCACGCCTGGCGTGTTCGGGCCGACTACTACGACTCCGCGCTTTCTCGCGTAGTTCACTATTTTTACTTCATCGTGGAGAGGTATCCCCTCAGTAATCACGACTACGAGCTTCACTCCGTTGTCAATGGCCTCGAGCACGGCGTCTGGTGCGAACCTGGCTGGGACGAAGACTACTGAGGCGTCAATGGGCCCCTGCTCCCTCACGGCCTCGTAGACGGTGTTGTATACTGGCACTCCGTGGACGTACGAGCCGCCCTTGCCCGGCGAAGTGCCGGCAACAATCTTCGTGCCGTACTCCAGCATTAGCTTCGTGTGAAAGCTGCCCTCTCTCCCAGTTATTCCCTGGACTATGGCCCTGGTCTTAGAGCTTACGAGTATGCCCATGAACTACCACCTAGACGCGAGCTCAATAGCCCTCTTAACCGCGTCGTCCATTTCAGCGTATACGGGTATGCCGCGCTCTGCCAGGATTTTCCTGCCCTCCTCCTCCATGGTGCCAAGCATCCTGACCACAATGGGCTTGGTCATGCCGACTTCGTCTAAGGCTTCTACTATGCCACGTGCTACTTCGTCGCACCTCGTAATGCCACCAAAAATATTGATCAGTAGCACTCTAGACCTTGGGTGCTTTAGCATTAGCTTAACGGCTTCCTTAACTCTGTCTTTAGAAGCACCCCCACCAATATCAAGGAAGTTCGCGGGCCTTCCTCCGTAGTACAGAATGGAGTCCATGGTGGCCATTGTCAGCCCGGCTCCATTGCTTATAACGCCTATATCGCCGTCGAGCTCTACGTAGCTAAAACCAAGCTCCTTAGCCTTCTTCTCGTATTCAGAGAGCTCTCGTCCATACTTTGAAGCGAGTTCTGGGTGCTTGTACAGGCTGTTGTCGTCTATGATTATCTTCGCGTCCAGCGCGACGAGCCTGCCCTCACACGTGAGGGCAAGTGGGTTGAACTCTACAAGCTCCGCGTCGTAGCTGAGCATTATCTCGTACATAGACTTCATGATTTTACCGAGCTCCTGCACTAGGCTCCAGGGAAGGCCCAGCAAAACGGCAGCAGTTCTGCTCATGTAGTCCGAGTAGCCTTCCTCGGGGTCAACATATATCTTGTGCACTTTATCGGGGTGCTTCCTCGCGAGCTCTTCTATTTCAACACCACCGAGCTCCGACACGATGAACACGGGCTTTTTAGCAGCCCTGTCGACTGTTAGTGAGAGGTACAGCTCTCTCGAAATGCACACCCTCTCCTCTACGAGCAATTTCTCTACTTTCTCGCCGCGGATCACCATGCCAAGCAGGGCTTTCGCGACTTCGCGCGCCTCCTCGGGCGTATTAGCTGCTTTTACACCGCCAGCAAGCCCACGCCCACCCACGAGAACTTGGGCCTTCAAGACCACGGCAGTGCCGAGTGTTCTTGCAATGGCCTCTGCCTCCTCGGGAGAGCTGGCAAGAAAGCCCCTTGGAACCGGTATCGAGTACTTAGTGGCCACTTCCTTAGCCTCGTACTCGTAGAGCTTCAAGCAATCACCACCGGACTGTAGTCAGGCTTGTTCACGGAAATAAAAGCAAGGCAGTAGCGCCTGGGCTAGAGAATAGGCAAGGAGAGTGCGGGGGGTGGGATTTGAACCCACGCAGGCCTACGCCACCGGGCCCTCAACCCGGCCCCTTTGACCAGGCTCGGGCACCCCCGCACCTCTACCGAACTCTATCCTAGTGAGGGGCTTTTAATCCTTGAAAATTCGTCAGCTAGGAGGTATGCGCTCACCACTCGCTTCGCCAGCTCTTCTTCATCCAAAACCATAGTAAATAATACCAGTCCTTTATACACACACATCACGGCGACTCTCGTGGCCGGCGTATTGGAGGCGCTTAAGCGTAAGGAGCGGCTAAAGGCAGAGGTTAGAGGACTCCTCAGCGAGAGGGAGGCTGCCGAGGCCAAGAGGGACCACCATGCACTAAGGCCCCCGAGGCCCTGTGGGCTGACAGTGCACACCTCCATAGGCTGTGCATACCAGTGCAGGTATTGCTACATATACGACATGGGATTTACCAGCAGAGTCGAGCCATACCCGCTAACAGGGCTGCAGCTGGTTTACGCGCTCTTGGAAAACAAGTACTTCATACCAGGCATAGGTGGCACGTACTTAGCCTTCGGCAGCGTTACTGAGCCCTTCCACCCGGCTGTCAAGAACAGGACTTTCGAGTACATTGAAGCAGTCTACAAGTACCTCGAAAACCCCGTGCAGTTCTCGACAAAAGCCTACATAACGAAGGGTGATGCAGAAAAACTAGCAAGAGTAAGCGCGGGGAGGGTGTCTCCGCTCATCACCATAGTGTCTATTGAAAAGAGCAGGGAGCTAGAGCCCCACGCTCCGAGCCCAGAGAGGAGGTTAGAGGCGATGAGAAACTTGAAGGAGGCGGGCCTAAAGCCGTTTCTGTTCTTGAGGCCGATGATACCCGGTGTTGTGGAGGCAGAGTACACTAGAATACTGGATCTGGCAGCAGAGTACGGAGCCGTTGGCGTAGTAGCTGGCGCGCTGAGGGTCACTAAGAGGATTTTAGAAGAACTGAGAGAAGCAGGCGTGGATATCAAAGAAGTGGTTAGGAGGCTCAAGGTCCCCCTCGAGAAAATGAAGCCCGGCGTTCAGTACGACGTTGAGATGAGCGATATTAAGAAGAAGGTGGCGGAGTACGCGAGGAGGAGGGGACTAGTGTTCTTTCCATCTGCGTGCATGGCCAACCTCTACACACACGGGCTTGTGTGCTGGAAAATGGTGAAAATGGGCTTCGAGGCGAGAAACCTGAAGAAGCCCGAGGAGGGCGAAGTCGCGGAGATTCTAAAAGCTTTTGGAGCAACCACGGAGTCCGTAGAGTTTACCGGGGGAGAACTAGTTGTAGGTGTTGCATGTAAAAAGTGCGATGTAAAGTTGCTGAGTGAAGTTCTCCGAGTAGAGTACAAGGCCTGTGCAAGAGTTTTTAGGTCTACTCGCTAGAGCAGAGTTGGTGAGGTGGCTTCTAGGTGGGGGCTGCCCGTTGCGCCGTCTGCGAAGAGGAGCCGAAAAAGAGCGTCGTAGTTGTCTTTGACCTGTACGGTACTTTGGTTGACTGGAAGCACGCTATATCTTCGTTCTTGGAGTTCTACGTGTCTGGTAGCGCCGTAGGCGAGTTCTTCAAGTGCGACATAGAGAAGGTAAAGTCGGGTTACAAGCCGTATAAGCAAGTACTAGGCGAGTGCTTGGCTGAAGTAGCTGCGAAGCACAACGTAGTGGTTAGCGACGAGCTTGTCGAGGCATTTGTGCTCTCAGTTGCGAAGTCTCCGCCCTTCCCAGACACCATATACGGGCTTAAGCTACTCAAAAAGGCGGGTTACAAGACGTGCATACTGTCCAATACAGACAGGGACTTAATTGACGTAACGCTCTCGGGCGTTAAGGGCCTAGTAGACTACGTAATCACAGCTGAAGACGTCAGGGCTTACAAGCCAAACCCCCAGGCGTTCGAGAGAGCCTACAAAATCCTATCAATAACGCCAGAAGAGGCCATACACGTGTCGGCTTACATAGAATACGACTTGTTACCCGCGAGCAGGCTGGGCGCCAAAACGGTCCTACTAGACAGGGGGCTTGGATATGACTGGCCTATTAAAGCGAAAAACGTGGTTGAGCTAGTTAACGTGCTCGAAGCTCTCGCCGAGTAGAGAAGTATTGGGGGGCGTCAGCAAGGACCCAGATAGCACTCGTCACGGCTCGCGCCGAAACCTCCCTCATCACCACTTCTATAATTTTAGCTCTTGGCTTTAATCTCCCACTTCTCGGCTGCCTGGAAAACGACGGGAATCGAAGACCTCGCTTCTTCTACGTCTTTCGCTCTCAAAACGTGCTCGGCGTAAACCTCGCCGAATCCAAGGTCCAGTTCTTTATAGCCCCATGGACTATACACGCCGCTCCTGCCTGTAAACATCTGCCCAGTCTGATTAGCAACCACTACGTACATCGTGTTTTCGTGTGCTCGCGAAGCAGCCAGCGCATCCAGTACTTCTTCTTTGAGCGGCCCCCTAACCCAGCCGGCTTGCACAAAGACCGCTTTAGCCCCTGCTGTAGCGTAGATTCTGAAGAGCTCGGGGAACCTCAAGTCGTAGCATATCGCGAACGCTACTTCAATGCCCTCGATCGAGACTATTCTACTGGGCGAAGCTCCAGGCTCGAAGAAGCTAGACTCTCTATAGCCGTAGGCATCGAACAAGTGCATCTTACTGTACACAGGCACTAGCTCCCCCTTGCTAGTAATTAGCACAGTTGTGCTCTTCGCGAGCGGGGGCTTCTCTGTCTTCTCAATAAAGTGGGCCACTATGGCAGCTCCCAGGTTTTCGGCAAGCCTACTCAAGGCATTAAGGTACTTGCTGCCCACAATAGGCTCGGAGAGCTCGTAAACTCTCTGAGGGTCTCTTATGGCCAGGGGGTTAAGCATGCTGTACTCTGGCAGTACGATTATGTCAGCCTCCCTGTACTGCTTCTTGACTATTTGCGTAATCTTGCTCGCGTTTTCCGTAGGGCTAGTGCCAAACTCGGCCTGGACTATACCAACTACGAGCTCGCTCAAAGCAGACACCGCGAACCCGCTCCAGGATCTACTTTACGAGAACCATGGGTAAAAAACTGGGGGAGGTCGCTTGGGCCCTACAAGTCCGCGGGGTACAGCAGCCCCGCCTCGGCCTCCGCCTCCAAGTAGATGCTACCCGCACTAGCTCTTTTCATAGCCCATGTCGCTCGGAAATCTGTAGTACTTCCGGTACTTAAAGTCCTCGAAGAGAGACCTGTTCCTGAGGCTCTCAACGAAATCTCTAACAAGCGGCTTTTCGAGCCTGCTCCTAGGTACTAGGAAGTCGTACTCTTCCCAAGTCAGGGGGATGAAATCTACATCGTACAATTCCGCGACGTAGCCCGAGGCAACGCCGACATCGGCCTTTCCCTGCTTCACTGCAAGTGCTACAGCTGTGTGCGTCTTTACCTCATAGGTATATCCCTTAACGAGGCGCGGTATTTCCTCTACTTTAATCCCCAGCTCGGGAGCGATCTTTTCAAGGTTTAAGTCTATGAATGTTCTAATTCCAGAGCCCCTGCTCCTGTTCACGATTCGCACGTCGCTTCTAAAGAAGTCTCTAAAGCTCGTTATGTTTTTCGGGTTTCCCCTAGCTACTACAAAGCCTATTAGCCTGTCAAAACCCCTGATCAGGACAGCCTTGCCCCGCAGCCCATACTTGTCGAGGAACGGCGTATTGTACTTCCCCGTGGCGGGGTCTAAGAGGTGTGTTGGAGCTATATCGGCATCCCCGCGTTGCACAGCCAACCAGCCGCCAGTACTACCAACGTTGAGTATTCGGCTAGCGTACACGAGCCCCGTCTTTTTCAGCAAGTCCTCTAGCAGGGGGTCATTACTGCCAATTATCGTGAGCCTCTCGTAGTGCCGCACATCGGCAAAGAAGTAGAAGGGAACCTTTGCCCCCTCCTCGACTACTTCTGCATCTTCTGGGAGCTCTACAAAGCCGTCGCTGTAGGCTATTGCATAAATGCTGCCACTGCTCATGGAGACGGGGTATGCAGCGTACTCCTCTCCCGACTTGACGAGTATTGAGGGTATGAGCCAGGCTCGACCTACTTGCTTCCTCACTCTAAGAGGCAGCCTGACGTACATTGGCTTCTCGTAGTACTTGAGCCCTGTTAGAGCCGAAATCAGGGGCTTTACAACTCTTACCAGGATCATGTAAGCAGACAGCGGAAAACCCGGTAGGCCTATCAAGAGCTTCCCGCCGGCAGTTGCAATTACAGTGGGCTTTCCAGGCCTCGTCTTTAACCCGTGTACTAGCACCTCACCTACTGCTTCGAAAACCCGGTAGACGAGGTCTGAGACGCCGGCGCTGGTCCCCCCGCTAGTTATGACAACATCGTAGTGCTCGATGCTTTCCTCCACTTCCTTCTTAATAGTGCTGAAATCGTCGGGCAATATGCCCCTGTACTCCACGTCGGCGCCTAGCTCTCTTAGGAAAGAAGAAGCGAGGTAGCCGTTCACATCGTAGATCTTCCCCAGCCTCAGCGGCTCGCCCGGTTTTACTACTTCAATACCAGTTGAGTAGACGGCTACGCGCGGCTTAACGTAGACTGGGATTTTCGAGAAGCCCAAGCCTGCTAATAGTGCGATGTGCTGGTGTTTGAGCAACGTGCCTTTGGGTAGCACGAAGTCGCCTGCTGACACGTCGCTTGCAGCAGTAGACACGTTTTCGCCAGGCGAGACCGGCCTGTAGATTGCCACGGAGCCCCCTTCCTCCTCGGTGTATTCCTCCATTACCACGGCGTCGCAGCCTTCTGGTACGGGGGCTCCAGTTGATATCCGAACAGCGACATCTTCTCTGCAAGAAAGGCCGAGGCTCGCAGGATCTACGCCTGGTACAGAGTCGCCTCTAACGGCGAGTTTTACGGGGCGCATTTCCGTAGCTTCGAAAGTAGCAGTGCTCTTAACAGCATAGCCGTCTACTTCCGATCTATCAAACGGAGGGTAGTCTACTGGAGCGTATAAGTCCTCGGCTAGGATCCTATAGAGTGCTTTTTCGAGCTCAACGTACTCGAGCCCCTTAGGGCTAAGCTTAACCCTGCTAGCGACGAGCCTCACTGCCTGATCTAACCCTACAAGCTCGTGGAAGACCTTCCTCGGCAACTCCGCCAGAACGCCCCACCCATTAGCTATATAGCTCAGAAATCCACATAACTCGTTTTGCTGGTGAGAGAGTACTCGGCTATGAACGTAGATAAGTTAAAAGAATTCGGCATACCAGGTAGCTACGTTGATTACCTAAAGAGGCGAGGAATCTCGGCGCTGAACCCCGTTCAAGTAGAGGCCATTAGCAAGGGCTTATTTACAGACAAAAACATTGTAGTCGTAGCTCCTACTGCTAGCGGTAAGACTCTAATCGCCGAACTAGCGCTAGTCAAAAGCACCATTAGCCGAAAAATGGGGATCTACCTAGTTCCGCTGAGGGCTCTTGCAAACGAAAAATACGAGGAGTTTAAGCAGCTCGAAGAGGTGCTTGGTGTCAGAGTCGAAATAACTACTGGTGACTACGAGCAACCAGCAGAGTACCTGAGTAGCGCCGACATCGTAGTAGCCACCTACGAGCGCTTCGATAGCATAATGCGGTTAAAGCCCTCCTGGCTTGGCAAGGTCTCAACAATTGTTGTAGACGAGCTTCACAACATAGGCGATCCAGAGAGGGGGCCTGTAGTAGAGATGATCGTTACGCGAGCCAGGAGGCGAGGCATGAGGATAATTGGGCTTTCTGCTTCAATTGGAAACCCGCGTGAGTTGGCTGAGTGGATAGGCGGTGAGCTAGTGACCTCGGAGTGGAGGCCCGTTAAGCTCGTAGAAGGAGTCTACGTGAGTAAAGACGGCTTTATCGAGTTCGTTGATGGCAGGAGAGAAAGCGTTGAAGAGAGAAGCGGAGACTCGATACTAGACTTGGTGCTTCACAATCTAGACAGAGACATGCAGACGCTCGTGTTCGTGCATAATAGGAAGAGAGTCGAAGAACTAGCACTAGAGACGTCATCTCAGTTCATTGCTAGTAAGAGCAGGGAGCTAAGCGAGCTCTTAGAAGAACTTGAAGAAGCGCCCACAAGGCTTGAAAGAGAAGCCTTGGCAGAGCTCCTGGAGCGTGGTGTTGCATTTCACCACGCAGGCCTATCACCTACTGCACGTAGGGTAGTTGAAGAGGCTTTTCGCAAAAGGCTCGTAAAAGTCGTCTATGCAACGCCTACTCTGGCAGCAGGAGTAAACCTGCCTGCTAGACGGGTCCTTGTTTCAATCAAGAGGTACGATCCCTTCAAGAAGAGAAAGGCGAACATCAGTATTGCAGAGTACAAGCAAATGGCGGGTAGAGCCGGCAGACCTCAGTATGACGAAGTCGGCGAAGCCATAATAGTAGATGCAGGCTCGCTGTCCGAGGGAATGAAGTACATTATGTCGAAACCCGAACCTGTTTCAGGTATGCTGCTGGCTGAGGAGAGAAGTGCTAGAATACACGTTTTAGCAGCAGTTGCTTCTGGAGAGGCGACTAAGGCAGGTGATTTAGTTGAGCTGCTCAAGGGGACTTTTTCTGCCAGGCGGGGAAGCGTGAGCGTAGAGCGCGTGGTAGAGAGCACTCTGAGCTTGCTCGAAGAACTCAAAATGGTTGAAAAGCATGGAGAAGAGGTTAGAATAACTAGGCTCGGCAGGGTCACTTCACACAGCTACCTGGATCCGGCTACTGTAAGCATGTACTTAGAGCTGAGGCCTAGAGAGTACAACAGCTTCTACATGCTTCACCTCATTGCGCTGACACCAGACTTCACGAGGAGCTGCCCCTATATACCAGTCAAGATGCAGTACTCGCTGGAAGACCTGGCAGAGGCTTATTGTGAAAGCAGACTAACGCCACCAATGGAGGCGCGCACGTACGACTACGATGACTGGCTCAGAGGTTTCGTTGCGGCGCTGGCTCTCCATGATTGGATCTCCGAGAAGAGGGAAGACGAAATATACGAGAAGTACGGTCTAGGGCCCGGAGATCTCTACAGCATGAAGGACACTGCGAGCTGGATAGCGGGGGCTCTGAGTAGAGTATCGGGCGTAATAGGAGACGTCACATACTACAGGGAGCTACTAAAGCTCTCTCAAAGACTCGACAAGGGCGTTAGGGAAGACGCACTCGAGCTAGCATCCCTAAGATACATTGGTAGAGTAAGAGCCCGCGTGCTCATAGAACACGGCATAAAGACTCTAGAAGACCTTGCAAAGACACCGCCAGAGAGGCTGCTGAGGCTTCCGTACTTTGGGCCTAAAGTCGTTAAGGAGATCTACAGGCAGCTGGAAGACATGGGATACGTCACTGGAGCTTCTAGAGTCTCATAAGTTTTCAAGCAATTTCCAAGCAGCCCGTCTCTAAAGCTCAATGTAACTAATCAAGCTGCTTCGTGGCAAGAAAAAGGCGCTGCCTGCCGTTGCTGCACGGAATATAAACCCCTGGCTAGTAGATTACCACGTGAGTGGGGGCCGCCGTAGCTCAGCCTGGTAGAGCGCTGCCCTGGTAAGGCAGAGGTCCCGGGTTCGAATCCCGGCGGCGGCTTGCAGCGCTCCTCGTTACATAAAAAGTTTGGCGTGCCTGCAATGCTAAACGAGCTAGTTAGGTGAGTGGCGTGTACATCGGCATAGCAGCCCATAGCGAAGAGCCGAACGAAGCAATTTCGGAAAAAGCTAGGATATTCCTAGAAGAACTGAGTCGGCACTGTAGTGAAGCCAGGCTGGTTCTCGGTGGCTACTGGGGGTTGATGAAGCTGGTTGCCGACGAGGCGCTACGAAGGGGCTTTACCGTCGTAATTGTTCCGCCAGTTGAAATGGAAGACGTGGAGTACCCGGAAAAGGCCATAGTCATCAAAACGGGGTCTTCGTTTCGCGTGAGGAGCGTTTTTCTCGTTAGAACAAGCGACGTCTTAGTAGTGCTTGGTGGCGGTGCGGGGTGTATTCAGGAGCTCGTCACAGCCTATACTGAGAGAAAACCCGTACTTCTGCTGACTTCAACGGGTTACCCAACAGATTTTGTAGAAGCGTGGCCAGCGTACTTAGACAATAGAATGTTGGCACCCATCATCAAGGTAAGGGATCCCAGAGAACTAGCTAGAAGAGCGTGCGAAGAAGCACGCAAGAAGTCTAGTAGAAGACCTGCAATTAGCCGTGGCGACTACAGGTAGTGCAGAGAAGTTGTATAGGGGCCCGGGCCGGGATTTGAACCCGGGACCTCCGGGTCTCCGCCCCCATCATCTCGGGGGTCCACAGCCCGGCGCTCTATCCAGGCTGAGCTACCCGGGCCACTCTACGCATAGCGTGGCCTGGGATCATCACTTGGCAGCTCGGGCCCACTGCAAGGTATTATATGCGTCAAGGTGGTTATAAAGTACTTAGCACGCTCACTCCACTCTTGAGGGCTGGAGATTTTTGTCGACTAGTAAGCCGCGAGAGGTCTATTTACCAATACACGCGCTCGGCACGTGCAACAAGGAAAGCGAGTGTCCGTACTACGAGGTTATTCGCTTAGAGAAGGAAGTCGAAGTTGTCTGCATAGCAAAGTGCAATGCAACTGGTAGGTACCTCACAGCTTCTGCGACTAGGAAGTGTGTTGCGTACTGGAGGAGCTGCCCATTTAAGATCTACGCCGATTCTCAACTATCCTAAAGAGCCTGAGCCTACCGAGGCGCTTTTCAACTACAAGGCCTTTTTCTATTAGCTCCTCGAGCAGCTTTACAAGTGTGTAGTAGTTTAAGCCGGTTTCCCTCCTGAGCACGTTTAAGTTGCACTCTCTGTGTTTTTCGAGTACCTCAATGATTCTCTCTACTTGGATTCTTCTTTTAGAAGCCAAGTTCCTTCCTCTTCTTAACTAAGTCTAGCACGTACTTCTCGAGGAAGTCTAGTGGGCCGTAGTGTAGCGATATTAGAGTACTGCGCCCTCTGTAGCCCTTGCCGCTGGGCTCGGCTCGTATAATGCCGCTCCTCGCTAGATTTCGTACATACTCGTAGAGCTGAGTGTGTCTCCGAGGAACCTCGTTAAGAGTTTCGCAAACTATTCTGTACTCCTCTTCTACTTCCCCCATTCTAACTTCACGCTTCCCAGTTTTCCTGAGCAGTCTTATAATGCTAAGGAGTACTAGGAGCTCGTGGAGCGTGCTATACTTTATTGCATCACTAACGCTTACAATGTCTCTTGAAAGAGACATTATCGCCTTTCTAACGTGCTCGAGCTCAATTTTCCTCTTGCCTTCTTTCTCAGCGAGGTCTCCCGCAAAGAGCAGTATTTCAAGGGCGTGTCTCGCGTTACCCCCTCCACCCTTGTCTACGCCTTCGTACTCGGCAATGAATTTGAGCACTTCGTCGTCGTACGTGCCTTCGTAAAATGATAGCTCGGCCCTGTACTTCAGTATGTCAAACAGCTGACTTGAAGTGTAGGGCTCTAGCTTTACTATGTGCCTGAGCAAATACCCCTCCGTTGCTGGGTTTAGAAAGGCTAGTTTAGACGTGTCAGATGCTATGAATATGAAGTTAACGCGCTTTGTACCTTCAAAGACGTCATACGTTCTCGAAATGAAGTAGACAGCCTCGCTACCAGATACGCTGGCAAAGTAGTGGAACTCGTCAAGCGCTATGATCGCATAGCTGTCTAGCTCTTCGAGGTATGCAAGCACGGCATCAAACATTTCCTTTGCCGAGAGCCCTCTTGAAGGCAGTGGAATTCCGAGCTGTCTCGAAAGGTCGTATATTACGTTAAATAAAGTCCTGTTCCTGTGGCAATTGACGTGGGCGTAAGAGACGTTGTAGCCCTTCTCCCTCGCCATTCTAGTAAAAACTCTGCCAAATAACTTGGAGAGGGCAGTTTTCCCGGTACCCACGCCGCCTACTATCAGAACTCTTTGAGAAATGCTACCGGGACTTGTAACCAGGTGCTTGAAGTAGGAAACGAGACTTCTAAGCTCGTTCTCTCTATGGGGGAGCTTTTCGGGCAAGTGCTCTGGCATGAGGCTTTCTCTGCTCCTGAATATAGAGGGCCTGTTGAGCTCTTCTTCGATAATCTTCCAAGTATCGCTCACGCCCATTAAGTAGCACCGAAACTTTCACTCTTCCGATACTATAGGCTGTGCTTAAAAACCGAGCGACAGTGAGCCACCCCCACGTACATTTTAGACTCCACGACCTCCACGTAGAGGCACGTAGAAGACTCTGGCGTGTGTGCGGATCCTATGCCGGCTAAAAGCCTTGCTATGAGCGAAAACAAGGCGCTACTAGCCCCTCTCACGCCTCGTGCCTTTACTTTTAACCTCACTGCGGGTGACTTGACAATAGACTTTAGGCAGTCTAGGAGAGCACTCTCGTTAACTGGGTAATCAAGCACGCAGTGAACAGGCACGATGTTCTCTACAAAGCCGTACTCTCTCAGCGAAGACGCTTTATAGGCCTTGTCCGCACTCAAGCTAGTGTATACGAACACCACTCCACTGTACTTAGTCTTCTCTGCCTTGACGCAGGGGTCTTTTGAGTAGAGGACATTGCATATCTCGTGTATGCAGAGCTCCTCGTTACCAGCTCTACAAGTCACTATTAGCTTGGGCTGGTGCTCGGCGGTCATTTAAAGCCCTGCCATAAACTACTACCGTGAAGGCACTTAGTAAGTGGTGGTTAAAATCGGCGAGGAGGGCTCTACCTGCAGAGACCTCCGCGAGGTTGCTGAGAATGCGGCGCGAATTTTGAGAGAATACTTCGACAAAGAGGAATACATGGAGATCCTCGGAAGCAATGTAACGGGAGATGCCATGAGAAAAATAGACCTGCTGGCAGAGGAGTATATTGTAGGCCAGGTAAGAAGCCTAGGCTTGAAGGCGTGGGTTATTAGCGAGGAAAAGGGGCTGTGGAAGCTCGCGGAGCAGCCAGATTACTATGTGCTAGTAGATCCGTTAGATGGCAGCTTGAACTACGCTTCGAAAATACCATTCGCATCAGTTTCCATAGCGGTTTACGAGAGCCCCTATTTAATAACGCGCCCAATTTATGGAGTAGTACAGAGCATTTTCACGGAGACTACTATTGAGATATGCAAAGGCAAGCCGTTCTTTAATGGCAAGCACCTCAAAAGACCATTTGAGCTAAGTACGGAGCTGGTATCTATTTATACGGAGAACGCGCGCCACCTTGAGGAGCTGGCAAGGTACTTTGCTTCTAGGGGTGTAAAGCTCAAGACTCGTACAATGGGGTCTGCAGCACTAGAAGCGGCATACGCGGCTATAGGACTAATAGGTGGTTTTATTCACGTAACCGGCAAGCTCAGAAATGTTGATATAGCAGTGGCACTAGCACTAGCGGAGAGTCTGGGTACCCGATTCTATACCGAACCTGTAAATGTGCGCGTCGACGGTGTCTACAACATAGAGAAGGTTGCTATTTCAGTGAAAAATAGCGATTTAGTGAACATTGTCAAGCACTTTTAAGCCGGAGAGCGCCTCGGAGGAACCCGCGAGCCGGCTACTACGTTGCTTCAATTACCAAATTTAGCCCGCGTGAGAGGACCTCAGCACCGCTCTTCGTCACGAGAACGTCTTCTTCGACGCGAACACCGTACTTACCGGGCTCGTAAACGCCGGGCTCGATTGTAAATACCATGCCAGGCTCTAAGACGTGCTCGCTCCCCGCTCTAAGGTAGGGCGGCTCGTGGACTAGTATGCCGATGCCGTGTCCAAGCCCGTGGATAAACTTCTCACGCAGTCCATACTTCTCGAGGACCTTAGCAGCAACTTCGTACACCTCACTCGCCTTGACGCCAGGCTTTACGGCGTCGATTGCCGTGTTTGCGGCTTCTACAACGGCCTCTATAGCCCGCTTTTCGTCTTCACTAGGCCTGCCCCAGAGAACCATTCTAGTAATGTCGCTACACCGCCCTCTAACCTTAACTCCGACATCTACGAGTACTAAGTCGTTTTTGCTGAGGACTCTATTACCTGGTAGTGTGTGGGGATATGCGTTATTAGGCTTGAAGGCGACTATAGGCTCGAAGGCCGCGCCTTCTGCACCGCGCTTTCTCGTAGCGTGCTCAAATACCCCTGCAAGAAAGGCTTCAGTAACGCCATCTCTAAGCTCAGCTACTACTGCTTGTATGCCCTTAGTCGTGACCTCAACAGCTTCCTTTATTGCGAGGACTTCTTCTTCGCTCTTAATCATCCTCGCTTTCCATATGTCTTGGGAAACGTCTACGGCTCTTTCTCCCAGCGCCTTGTAAATAGTTAGTTGAAGTGGACCTCCTTGGGACACGTCAACTCCTATTTTTTCGAACCCCTCGCTTGCCTTAACCACTATTTCTTTCCAATCCATGCTTACTACTGGAATGCCACCGGGCTTGACGAACTTCGACACGGCATACACTTCGACAAAGCCGGGCAAGGCATCTCTATATCTGTGGTACTCGAGAAGAGGCACGTAAAGCCGGGCAACATCATCCCTCCTACTATAAGTGAGCAGCAGCGTGGCGTCGCCAATTGTGCGCACTCCCGTAAAGTACTCGATGTTGTCCGGTGCCTGGACAATCAAGAGGTCGAGCCCGCGAGTTTCAGACAGTTCACGTAGCTTAGCGAAGTTGTGCCCCAAGCTGCACCACCGCTGGGGGATTATAAGGAGTTTCCGCATATAAAGCAAATAGCACTAGTGAGCGCAGCAACTCGAGTAGTGGTGTATAGAGTGGCCACGGAGGCTTTGAAGTGCCCGAGAGACGGCAACACGTTAATGCTAATATACGAGTCGGAGAAGCTCGTTAATGGAGTGACACGCGTCGCCATATATTACAAGTGCAGTACTTGCAGCTACAGGAGGGACGTTGAGAGACTCGAGATAAGCAGAGTAGGAGATGGCATTAGCATTAGGCGTATTCTCTACTCTCACTAGCTTTTTTACTCTGCACGAGCTCTTGAACCAGCCGATTTACCAGCCGTATAAGCCCTTCTTCAGCCTTCACTACGTAGTAAGTAGTGTCGTGGGGTTCTACTAGTACCACGCTGCTCGACTCCTCGTCGAGGAGCTTTGAAATAAGCTTTGTAACACTCGAAGAAGGCACTAAAACAGACTTCGCGCTCTTGAGCGCAGGCGGCTCTTCAACTACTTCTCCAGCTAAAATGCGCTTAACCACTTTCCTCTTTCCGTGCGAGCTGGCATATTCGAGCTTCTTATTCACGAGTACCCACTTTCCATTGCGGAGCTTTAAATACACCCTCAAGCCGTGCACCCGTGGTACGCACGTGCTAGCCTAGTACCAGGTGCCCCTTCGAAAACAGGTTCCCTGGTAGCTCGGTATAATAGGTTCCCGGCAAAATATAGCCTATTGGGATGACCTAGCAGGAACGTGCTGACTCGTGATGTAAGGTGGAGCGACGGGGACCGCTTGCTTAAGGCTTATAACTCTTTTCCTAGCTATGGTAGCACAAAGGTGCTAGACAATGATGTACCCTGAGGTTGTAGAAGAAGTCAAGAAAATACTGTGGCCGAGACCACTCAGGCTATTTACAGCAGGGCCTGTTGCGTGCTTTCCAGAAGTCCTGGAGGCTATGAGAATCCAAATGGTGAGCCACAGGTCAGACGAGTACAGAGCTCTGCACAAAGACACCGTGGAGAGGCTCGCGAAGTTCCTGGAGGCCAAGAAGTCCGTGGTACTGCTAATACCCTCGAGCGGAACGGGCTTTATGGAGGCCAGCATAAGAAACGCCATACCACCACGCGGAAAAGTGCTCGTCACTGTAATAGGAGAGTTTGGCAATAGGTACAAGGAAGCGGTCGAGAAGAATGGCAGAGTGCCGGTTGTGCTCGAAAAGCCCCTCGGAAAGCCAGTTCTTCCCGAAGAGCTAGACGACGCGTTGAAGAGAAATCCGGACGTAGAGGCAGTAACTATAACTTACAACGAGACGAGCACCGGCGTCCTGAACCCGCTTAAAGAACTCGCGAAAGTGGCCAAGGAAAGGGGCAAGCTCGTCTTCGTGGACGCTGTTTCTGCCATGGGGGCTGCAGACATTAAAGTAGACGAGTGGGGCCTTGACCTAGTGTTCTCGAGCAGCCAAAAAGCATTTGGAATTCCACCAGGACTGGCCATGGCGGCAGTAAGCGAAGAAGTCTTCGAGAGGGCTAAGAAGATACCAGAGAGAGGATTATACTTCGACCTGCTCGAGATAAGAGAGTTCCTGGAAAAGCAGTGGTCAACACCAACAACGCCGCCAATACCCCAAATCGCAGGGCTCAACGTCATTTTGAGGATAATTGAGCGAATGGGTGGTAAAGAAGCGTGGCTCAAAATGTATGCTGATAGAGCCGAGAAGATTAGGAAGGGCGTTCTCGAGCTTGGCTTAGAGCTCTTCGCAGAGCCTGGCTACTACAGCCCAACAATAACAGTTGTCTACAACCCGCCGGGGGTAAAAGGCCCCGTAATTTACGAGGAGCTCAGGAAGCGTGGCATAGAAATTGCAAAGGGGTATGGCAAGGTAAAGGACGTAACGTTCAGGATTGGGCACATGGGCTACATAACCGATGAGGACATAAAAGTGCTTTTCGAAAACCTCGAAGAAGTCCTCAAGAACCTTGGTTTTAAACCAGCTAAGTCCTCAGTAATGACAAAGCCTCCGGGTGGTTGACAGTGGTGAAGGTGCTTGTTGCGAGCAGAATACACGAAAAGGGCATCGAGATACTGAGAAATGCCGGAGCAGAAGTTCTTAAAGCCGAGGAGCCGCCGGAAGAAGAGCTAATAAAGCTCATCAAAGGAGTGCACGGACTAATAGTGAGAAGCAAGCCCGTTGTATCCCGCAGGGTAATAGAAGCGGCAGATAGCCTCGTAGTCATTGGAAGGGCCGGCGTGGGGGTAGATAACATAGACTTAGAGGCTGCCAAGGCTAAAGGCATAGAAGTACTAACATCGCCGGAAGCAACCACTCAGAGCGTTGCAGAGCTCACAATAGGCTTGATGATAGCAGTTGCCAGGAAGATAGCATTTTGCGACAGGAAGATCAGGGCTGGCGAGTGGCCCAAGAAGCACGCAGTAGGTATGGAGCTATATGGAAAAACCCTGGGAATCGTTGGAGCAGGCAGAATAGGGTCGGCTGTGGCAAGGATAGCCAAGCTAGGCTTGGGCATGAACATCGTGTACTATGATTTAGCAAGAAACCCCAAGCTCGAGGAAGAGCTCGGCGCGAAATACCTACCTCTAGATGAGCTGCTGAGAGTGGCCGATGTGGTGAGTCTGCACGTTCCACTAACAGAGAGCACTAAGTACTTAATTAATGAAGAAAGACTTAAGCTAATGAAGAAAAGCGCTATCTTAATCAACACGGCGAGGGGCCCCGTTGTAGATACCAAGGCCCTAGTGAAAGCCCTTAAAGAGGGGTGGATAGCTGGCGCGGGATTAGACGTCTACGAAGAAGAACCACTACCACCAGACCACCCACTCACAAGATTAGAAAACGTAGTATTAACGGCGCACATAGGGGCAAGTACCGAAGAAGCGCAGGAAAGGGCTGGAATAGATATTGCTAAAAAAGTAGTTGACTACTTCAGGGCGCGAGGGTTGTTAGGATAGAATAGAGTTTTTAAGCCTGTACACTTTAAATAATACAAGTGGCGGGGCTGGGCAGCGGGGTAGGGCAGCCTGGTAGCCCGCGGGGCTCATAACCCCGAGGTCGGTGGTTCAAATCCACCCCCCGCTACTCCGCCGCAAGGCGGACCCCGCCACTCTTCCTAGCGGCCTTTTACATTACAACTACATTGCACGTCTAAAAAGCCGCGAGCACCCTGTGATTGGGCTTCGCCTAAATTCGCTCAGAAACCTTAATTACTTAGACGGCACTTAGCTGAACTAAGCCAGGAGCGCAGGAGCAAGAGGCGCTGACCAATGACCAGGCACTGCGGGTGGGTTATACGCAAAGCCGAGATAGGTAAAATCGCCATATTGGAAGTGTGCGGTAACAACGTAAAGCCCCACGTTTTGGTTTTGAGAGAAGACCGCGAGAGAGAGCTCTACGAGCTGGCGAAAAAGCTGGAAGTAGGCTCAGCAATATGTTTTGAAGGAGAGCTTGCCCCCCTCCAAAGGAGCAAGCGTGGAGTAGAGTACATTGCGAGTAAAATAGAAGTCTACGGCAGGCCCACGGAGCCCCTACCCGTTGACGTGTCTGGAAAGGTTCCCACGCTTCTCGACACCAGAATAAAGTACAGGTGGTTGCTCGCGAGAAACCCCCTGGAAAAGTCTATTTTCAGGATAAGAGCAGGCGTCATCAAAGCAGCGCGAGAGTACTTTGAGTCCAACGGCTTCATAGAAGTGCACACGCCGAAGATAGTAGCAGCAGGTGCGGAAGGGGGCGCAACGCTCTTTAAAGTCCAGTACTTCGAAAAAGAGGCCTACTTGAGTCAAAGCCCCCAGCTTTACAAGCAGATGCTGATGTCGAGCTTCGAGAGGGTTTACGAAATAACGCCGTACTTTAGAGCGGAGAAATTCAATACTACAAGGCACTTGAACGAGTCGTGGGGCATTGATGCTGAGCAGGCATTTATAAGCGGAGTCGAAGACGTCATGAACACCCTAGAAAATTTGATTAAGTACGTGATAGACTACGTGAATGAGCACTTCAAAGAAGAACTAGAACTCCTCGGAGTCGAGCCGCTCAAAGTCTCAGTACCTTTCAAGAGGCTGAAGTTTACAGAAGCCGTTGACATACTCAGAAGCGAGGGCATTGAGGTCAGCGAGTACGAAGATCTAAGCGACTACGCCGAGAGAAAGCTCGGAGAAATTATGGCGGAGAAGGGGCACTACCTCTACTTCATAGTAGGATTCCCATGGGCGTCAACAGGCTTTTACTACATGAGAGAAGAAGACGGGGTGTACACGAGGAAGTTCGACCTAGACTTCAAAGGACTTGAAATAGCGAGCGGTGGGCAGAGAGAGCACCGCTACGAGAGGCTCGTAGAAGCTCTTAAGGAGAAGGGGCTTAACCCCGAGAACTTCGAGTTCTACTTGGAGGCGTTTAAGTACGGTATGCCGCCACACGGTGGCTTCGGACTGGGTGTTGAGAGGCTCTTAATGAAATTGCTGAACTTAGAAAACATTAGAGAAGCGACACTTTTCGTGCGCGACAGAACGAGGCTCGTTCCATAGCCAATACGGACTACTCGCGCTCAGCTTTAGCAAATGCTTCTATTTACGCGCCCCCAGACGCTGTAGCGTGCAAGCAGTTTTCGAGAGCTATCTTGGCGCCGTTTTGGCGTGTCTGATCAGTGCTTCTCGCTTCCACGACGGGCTCTCTGCTGAAAGAGTTATATATTTGTGCTCGTAAATATGAAGTGGTGACGAGATGTCGGAACCGCGGGCGCTCGCTAGGTTGAAGAAGAAGCTGACTGTCGAAAACCTGTGGCTCTACGTTATTTCCATTCTGAAGTCTGAAGGTAGGCCCTTGAAGGCATATGACATCAAGGTAAGGCTCAGAGAGAAGTATGGAATTAACCCGCCAGCTGTAACCGTCTACACCGTTTTGTATAGAATGGTGAGGGACGGCTTGCTGGAGAGAACGCGAGGAGGAGAAGGCGTTGTCTATTCCGTCACCGAGAGGGGTTTAAGTGCTTATAGAGCAGGGCTCGCCTTCATCGAGGAAACCCTCGCTAAGCTGAAGCTAGGGGTGTAGTGGGTCATGATTAGAGTGGCGATAATCGGGCAGGGGCTTGTAGCTCTCCACTTTGAGGTGGGCTTAGAAAAGCTTAAAAATAACGAGATACCAGACTACGGCGTGCCGCTTAGAGACGCCCTGCCATACAAGTATACAGATATAGAAATAGTAGCGGCCTACGACGTTGACGAATCGAAAGTCGGGAAAACCGTCTACGAGCTGGCTAAGAGAGACTACAACGGCCCAGGGCCCATACCAGGCAGGCTCAAAGAAATTGCTGTCAGGAGGGGCATACACCTGGGAAGTACAAGAGGCCTTAGAATGAGGGCTAGGGGGCTGGAGGAAGACTTGGGGCTCGAGGCTGCAGTGAGTAGACTTATTGACGAGTGGAAAGACCTCAACGTCGACGTGGTAGTCAATATCATGACGACAGAGCCTGTCGAGCCCGTGCATAAGTTAGAAGAGCTGCACTCAAGGTTTAAAGCAGGAGATTTAACGGCTTCTCAAGTCTACGCGTACGCCGCTGCCCTATACTCAGCCAAGTACAAGAGCGCAGCTTTCATAAATGCAATACCATCGCCACTAGCTAATGACGAGGCCTTTGTAGAGCTATACAGGCAGAGCAGAGGAGTGATCATAGGAGACGATGGAGCAACTGGTGCAACTCCACTAACAGCAGACCTTCTCGAGCACCTCTACCAGAGGAACAGGAAAGTGCTCGGCATAGCACAGTTTAATATTGGCGGAAACACGGATTTCCTGGCACTTACTCTTCCCGAGAGAAACGTCATGAAGGCCGTGACGAAGAGCTCAATGATAAGGGACATTCTGGGATACGATGCCCCAAGCTACATAAGGCCTACTGGCTACCTAGAACCCCTCGGCGATAAGAAGTTTGTTGCAATGATCATAGAGTACTTGAGCTTTGGCGAGTTCAAAGACGAAATATACATTGTAGCGAGAATAAACGACAGCCCAGCACTAGCAGGACTACTCGTCGACTTAGTGAGGCTCGGAAAAATCGCCGTAGATAAAGAGCAGTTTGGCACGGTCTACGAAGTAAACGCCTTCTACATGAAGAAACCAGGGCCCCCTGGTAGCAAGGCCGTATCCAAAGTTAAGGCATTCGACTTGCTGTTAAAGTGGCTAGGATTAAGAGACCCGAGATACTAATTAGCAGCCGGAGAAGCAAGTACTAGTACTTAGTGATGAGCATGAAAGTAGTGTTCATTGGCGCGCCTGGCGCCGGCAAAGGCGTTTATGCACAGTACTTCAAGGACAAGTACTGCATACCGCACATAAGCACTGGCGACATTTTCAGGGAGGAAATAGCAAAGGGCAGCGAGCTCGGCAAGAAAGTGAAGTACTACGTTGAACAGGGGCTGCTAGTGCCTGATGAAATAGTGATTGAAGTCGTGAGAGCCAGGCTTCAGCAACCCGATGCAGCCAGCGGCTTTATACTAGACGGGTTTCCGAGGACATTGAACCAAGCCAGGGCTCTCGATGAAATAACCCAAATAGACGTGGCAGTGCACCTGCTGGTTTCAGAGGAAGTAGCCGTTCGGAGACTTAGTGGAAGAAGGGTGTGCCCCGTCTGTGGTCGCATATACAACATATACTACGAGCCTAAACCTAAAGTAGATGAATTGTGCGACTTCGATGGAGCCCAGTTGATTAGAAGAAGGGACGACGATCCTGAAGTGGTGAGGCGGAGGTACAGAGTCTTTTACGAAACGTTCACTCCAGTAATAAATTATTACAAAGAGACTAGAAGATTACTCGAAGTCAACGCCGACAAGCCCATTGGAGAGGTCGCGCCGGTTCTAGAAAAGGCGCTAATAGACCTTGGTATACTCAAGCTCAAGCCCTGTAGAGAAGTCAAGTTGCTGTAAAGTCCACGGGCATTTTAATGCGCGACAGTAAAGACGAATATTGCAGTGTACTCAAATATGCAGAGAGGCTTATTTCAGAACTGCTCTCTGAGCCCGAAGTCTACTTCTCAAGAGGATACTTAAACAGCGAGGGCTGGAAGAAAGTAGGCGTGGTTTCAAAAGTGCTTGCAAGGAGGGGTTTGCAAATACGCAAAGCACTCGCTAAAATTAGAAGTAATCCAAGCTACGAAGTCGTTACTAGCATGCTGCAACAGATTATGGCAATGCTGAGAATCGAAGCCGAAAAGGCTTGTTCTAATTAGTACCCAGGTAGCATTTAGCCTGCGGCACTACTTTACCATGAGAACTTTGATGCACCTAATGCAGTCTCTCTGAGGCTCGCAATCGAGGCCTTCGTTGTTGTTTAGGCCGTTGTCTTTAACGATGATGTAAGTGCCTTGCGGCAGAGTTCCATACTCGAGAAGTATTTCGCTTGCTTCACTAATAAGGGATCTAAGTGCTTCTGCTATATAGAGTGCTTCTTGCTTCGTACGGGCTCTTATAACGAATAGTAGCTCGTTGCTATTTATCCTAATAGTGAGCATGACTCTTGAGCACTTATCTGCAAACTTGTCAAGAGCACTCAAGTTCTGGGCTTTCACTCTAACCAGTGCTACTTCTCTTCCAAGAACTTCTGCGGGCACTTGCAAGCAAAACGATATCTTTCCACTCTTAATCATTGAGTGAACTTTGCGCCAAACACTTAAGTAATTGAGATTTAGCCTCTTTGATAGGCTTCTAAGGCTTTCTCTGGGGTTTTTAGAGAGCTCCTTTATTATGGCAATGGTTTTAGCGTCTTTGTCTACATTGTTCGGCACAATTAGCACCATTGTAGCGTAGTTCATTAATCCCTATTAAATGAGCTTCGTTGAAGAACACCGTGCTAATCAGCCCCTCTGGGGAGCCTAAAATAAGGTGGTTTACCGAAAACTCCAGCGGTGGAGTTTTTGGGCACTTGCAAGCGGTGTGGAGCAAGGGGTGTAGTAGTAAGTGATGTAATTGGCTTGTGTGTAAACTGTATAAGAGCTGGTTCGAGGCCTCCACGAGACCTCCATGTAGAGTCTAGAAGCAGGTTTGGTCTATCGCTCGATTACTCAAGTGCGAGTGGGCTCCCATGTACTATTTGTGGCAGGGGGTGTTCTATAGCAGACGGCTCAAGCGGTTTTTGCGGCTACAGAGTGAGAGCAGGCAGTGCGGTTAAGGCCTCGACAGGTAGCTACGAGCTAGCTGTGGGCTTGTACTACTACGATCCCCACCCCACAAACTGCGTGGCGCTACCCGTATGCCCGGCTGCAACGGGGCTAGGCTATCCAGACTATGCACTTAGAGAAAACGGTGAGCGGGGTTATTACAATATAGCAGTGTTTTACGGTGGCTGTAACCTAGACTGCATATACTGCCAGAACTGGGAGTATAGAGAAATGGCTAGTAAAGCAAAGCCCCTACTAGGAGTACAAGACCTAGTTAAGGCTGTTAATTCCAGGACGACTTGCGTATGCTACTTTGGCGGAGACCCAGGCCCCTTTGCTCCACACGCAATAATGGCTTCTGAGAAAATGATTGAGCGCGCTAGGCAGATCGGACTGAGGGTGTTTAGAGTATGCTGGGAAACAAATGGCTTGTGGAACCCAGCGCTCTTGAAGAGAGCAACAGAGCTGAGCCTTAAGACAGGTGGGATAGTCAAGATAGACTTCAAGGCGTGGAGTCCGGAAGTCTATGGAGTACTCTGCGGCATTGAGGAAAAGCACGTGAGGCTTATAAGAGACAACATCAAACTCGTGGCAGAGTACTTCAAAGCCAGGTCTAAGCCACCAATACTAGTTGTCTCAACGCTCCTAGTGCCTGGCTACGTGGATGAGTACGAAATAGACCAAATGACAAAGTTCGTGGCAGGTATAAACCCCGAAATACCCTACATATTCCTCGGCTTTCACCCGGACTACATGCTGCTAGACTTGCCGACAACGAGCTGGCGGCATGCTGAAAAAGCAGTTAGAATCGCAAAGGAGAACGGGCTTAGAAACGTGTGGGTAGAGAACACATTCTTGTTAGGACACGCTTACTAAGCATGCCTCCTCAGGTATTCGACGTCTTCCCTGTCAAGTCTCCAGCCCATTGCACCAAGTATTTCCTGCACGTGTTCTACGCGCTCGGACTTCGGAATAGCGACTACGTTTTTGTAGCTGATTAGGTAGTTTAGTGCTACCTGTATGGGCGTTTTGCCATACTTAGATGCCACGGCCCTAACTACGGGATTCAGGGCTACGGAGCCCCTTTCAAGCGGTGTGTAGGCCTGTATGACTACTTTGTTTTGAATGCAGAAGGGCAAGAGCTCTTTCTCTACATAGTGCCTGCTTGCTAAGCTGTAGTGAACCTGGTCAACCACAATTTCGTGTCGCCTCGTCGACTCCAGCGCTATTCTCAGCTGGGCCAGGTCAAAGTTGCTAACACCTATGTACCTTGCAAAGCCCCTCTCGGCAATTACCTCGAAGTTTCTCACTTGCTGCGCTATGCTCAGCCTCTCGTTGGGCCAGTGTATCAAGAAGAGATCTACGTAAGATACACCAAGCCTTCTAAGGGATTCCTGCGCGGCCTTTACAACGCTGTCCACGCTCTCGAGCCTGCTTGGGAGCATCTTAGTTGTTATGAAAACGTAATCTCTCCCAACCTCCTTTACTACTCTGCCAACGAGCTCTTCGGCCCTTCCAGCATCGTACATTTCTGCTGTGTCAATGAGGTTTATTCCGTGGAGGACGGCGTATACAAGGGCTTCGAAGGCCTTGTCGTAAGACCTTATTCCGTAAGTTCCAAGCCCTATTGCAGAGACCTTGTCAGACCCGATATATTTGTAGTCGGCAACGTCATAGTAGTCGAGGCTCACAGTTACACCCATGTTACTATCTCCTACGGAACGAGATAATAGGCATAATAGGCTCTGAAAAAACACTCATAAGTAGCGATCTCGAAGCAAGGTATCGAATTTTGAGAGAGAAAGAAGACTTTGTAATCGTGACAAACACGGGCCTCATTAAGCCGCAGTCTGCACGTATAAAAGTCGAAAAATCTCAGTGCTCAAAGTGCATATTTAGAGTAATTTGTGGCGTAAGGTCATGAGCCCCAATCCAGTGGTTAAGCTGGGAGAAAGGTTGGCGTATACGTGCATAAGGTGTGGTAAGTGCTGTAGTAGTGGCCCAAACGTATCGCTAACAGTATTTGATGTCTGCAGAATAGCCAAGTATCTTGGAGCCCCCTGGAGAGAGCTCGCAGGCAAGAGCTTCTATGTCGTCATAGCAGACTACGTCCCAGTAATAGTACTGAGAGGAATAGGAGGAAGATGCGTATTTCTAAAGTACGTAAACAACTTGCCAACTTGCACAGTATATCCTGCTAGGCCAGCGCGGTGTAGGCTTTACCCCTTTATACCAATAGCGCCGCGCGTTGAAGACTCTCTCGAAGTCTCATCAGCGTGCCCGGGTGTTGGCAGAGGAGAGCTTGCAGAACCTCCGTGGGATGACCTTAAAGAGTACTTGAGCGAGGTAAGGAAACACTACGAGCTCTTATATAAGCACATATTTGAAGAAGGGTACGAGCCGCTCAGCGCTCTTGAGAAGGCGCTTGACCAGGCATGTGGCTAACGCGGCCTTCTTCACTCAGTGCAATTACGTGCCTCAATGGGGAGTTATCGGGCACTATTCTCACCACGCCTCGGCCTACGTAGGTATCTCTGTCTGCCAGGAGTAGCTCCCCGTGGCTCGTCTCAATAGTACAAAAGACTCCGGGTTCTAGTGAAGAGCCTCTGCACAGGCTCTTAGCTAGAACGCCTTTGAGCCCTTCTCTCAGAGCCACGTGGAGCAAGACTATGTCCCTTAGGTCGTAAACAGAAACTTCTCTTGGCATTTCTGAATAGCGAAGATAAAAGCGGAACTTGGCCGTATTCACGTAGTCTAGTAGCACGACGTATACGCTGTTTTCAATTATCGCGTACGTTCCAAGTCCTCCGTACATCATTGCATAGGCTACTGCTAGTTCGCTTGGTGCCAGCTCGTTAATGTTTCCACTAGCAACGCTCTTGCATATGTGTAGTGCGTGGTCGAGCCACTTCTTGAAAGGGATGTTGGATACCACCCTCTGCTCTCCACGGGCGTTTATGAGTATAGAGGCTCTGTAGTTTGCTACCGGCAGTACGGTCAACCCCTGAATGTCGTTGTAGAAAAACTTTCCAAGAACTAGAGTAAGTGGACAGCTGTAGAGCTCCTTATAAGCCCACAAGAGCCTCGGTCACCAGTGCACCATTAGTGTTTACGTAAAAACTAATAGCCCAGTACTGGATTTTATGCACATGATTGCTCAATTAGTTGGCTTTGGCTGGTTGCATGAGGGTGAAGAAAGTGAACACCCGTAGGGGCCTACTCCACTACACAGCGCTTTGCTTAACCCTAATCTGGCTCATTCTACTAGCGCATGCAGCCATCGGACAAGCAAGCACTGAAGTAGCAAGCATCAAGTACGTTCTCTGGTACGATATTATCGAAGACACGGGAATGTTACTAATTAGAGCAAGTGTAGATACGCGCGGTGAAATAGCAAGCCTAGAAATTCCACTAACGGTATTCGAAGCAGGCTATTTTGAATACCTCAACTACACAACAGCTGGAAATCTATCAGTACTTGGCTTAGACTACGACAATGCTACAAATAGTGTTCGTGCATATGTCTACGGTAGCGGATTGCTCGAAGTCGCTTTCTCGGCAAGCAACCTGCTTGAGGGAACGCGGAGTTACTGCTCAATGCTAGTGGACCTCACAGTGCTCAAAGACATTGCGCGAGAGGCCTCTCTCGAGATAGTGGTCCCGGGGATCTACAAGGTTTACGTCAACAGGTTTGCTGGCAACGCCTCGTTTACTCCAACAGTGGTGGGCAACTTAACGAGGGTTGTCATTAGCGGGTTTGCAATGGTAGAGCTCTTATTTGAACTAGAATTAGAGGTTACAGGGGTACCAGCAACTGGAACAACTGCCCCCCTCCTTATACCTACTGTGGTACTTGCTTTACTACTAGTAGTAGCAGTAGCAGGTATAGTAGCTTACTACCTAGTGGTGAAGAGAAGGGCACTCAAGCCGACAGTAGAGTACAGAGACTACGTTACGGATCACGCATCAAGACTTATAATAAAAGCTCTTGGCGATGCCGGTAAAGAAGGCCTAGCACAGTCGGATCTGGTGAAGAAGACAGGGCTTCCAAAGTCGAGTGTGAGTAGAAGGTTAAAGAGGCTCGAAGAAGACGGCTTAGTAGAGATTAAGCGCGTTGGTAAAACCAATTACCTTGTGCTAACGCCTAAAGGAATAGAGCTGTACAAGAAAATATCTAGTGAAGAGGGCAGGGAGCGAATAACTTGAAGCCCCTATACGGCCTCGGTTACTTTTTTGTGAGAGAAACCGGCTTGGTGGAGCAAATAGTTCTCTTCGAGTACTACGATGAAGCAGAGGAGTACAGGAGCGTAGTCTCAGATCCCAAAAGGCTCGAGGAGGAGAAAGCCACGTTAGCAGAAAACATGCAGAGATTTCTCGACTCTGAAGATGTGCGGATAAATGGCAAGTCAACGTACCCGAGAGTAGTAGACGTAGAAGTAGGCTTTCGCGGAGACTACAAGCACCCGTACATAGCGTTCTTCATAGTGTTTCAAGGAGAGCTCCGCAGAGGGGTGAACACTTACGAAGATGCTTACGAGCCCGAAGTAGCCGAGTACGAATATAGAGTCTACTGGGTATTTCCACTGAAAGCCCGGGTTCTAAAAGCCGATGTAGGAGTACCCTACACCCTACTCGGAGGAGGAAGAATATTGACGTTTAAAGTCGCAGCCGGCACGCGCACAAAGGGGTATGAGAGAATAGACTTCGAGCTGGGCTAGGTAGACAGCCACACTCCTTATTAAGGCGTGATGAAATACAAATACCCTAGATGATGTATGGGGACCTCGAAAGACGATGCCTGAGCAGTGATGTGGGGCCAAAGCGCTGACTAACCCGGTTTTAACCACGCATGGGCGACTAAGCGACTTGAAAACCCCCAACCAGATTTACGGTGAACACTAAGCACGCGCCAAGAGGCACGCGGTTTAAGCCTCTTAGCCGCCGAATATGCAATTGGCTAGTACCAAAGCCTGTGCTAGTGAGCTCGAGTGATTGCCTATGCCGTGGCGTATAGACCACTACAAGAAGTTCCCGTTTGCTGCCTCTCCCAGAGACTTTCCACATTTATTCATAACGAGTCCAAGCACTGTTGTAGCAGAAAGCACGGACCTCCTTTCTAAGCTCGTCGAAACGGTTCGAAACATTCTACAAACCGGGGAAGTGCCAGTCGACTCCTACAGCAACTACGAAGAAAGCATACTAGTGTACTACTCGCTCCTCGAAGTCGCAAGGTTCTTGGAAGACAAGCGTTTCGCAGCCCGCGTAGCACTTGCTTACTCAAAAACGGCGAAAAAGCAACTAGAAAGCGAAGACGACGAGGTTCTAGCAACTATCGCCACGAAGCTTGGACTAAGAGTAGTACTAAGTCACGAGGCACCAAGAATACCCGTGGTCACGAGCCGTGGAAAGAAAGAAGTACTAGGCTTTAAGCAATTGCGTTACGCATTACCAGTAGAGGACTACCTAGAGGTAGTTTCTAAGAGGCTCGCACACGACGAAGCATACTCGCTTTCAAACATGGTAGTAAGCAGGGGCCTCGTATACCTAGACAACCAAGTGTTTACGCGAATCCTCGAAGAGAAAGTATTTCAAGTAGTACTGGGGTCTGCCGAGGAACAGCTCGAGAGCCCTGTAGCGGGAGTAGAGAAAATAGCCAGAGTACTGCAAGAAGCGGTACTCAAGGAGTACTACAAAGAGCCCGTTACCATAGCCACAACCACGACCGAGAGAGAGCCTGAAGAGGCCTCTACAGCACCCGTGACTGAAGCAGGCGAAGTAATCGAAAGCCTCTTTCCACCCTGCATAAAGAGAATTTTAAACGAACTAAAAGCCGGTGGCAACCCCAGCCACGTTGAGAGGTTTAACTTAGCAGCCTTCTTGGGCCAAATCGGACTAGGCGTTGATGATATACTAGAGTACTTTAAGAAAACGGCAGACTATAATGAGAAAATCGCGAGGTATCAGGTAGAGCACATACTAGGCTTGAGAGGTAGTAGAAGGAAGTACATGCCCTATAACTGCGACAAAATGAAGTCTGCGGGTATATGCCCAATAGAAGATCAATGCCCAGGGGGCAAGAACCCTGTTGCGGTTTACAAGTACGCGGTTAGAACACTAAGGAGAAGAAAACCTGTAGAAGCAACTGAAGCCCCCCCGCATGAAGAGTACGAAGCGACTAGAAGCTCAGACAATCAGCCGAGTGAGTAACACGTCTCGCCGTTTCAGTAAGGTACGTATGTGTAATAAAGCGGCCAGACAATTTACTAGCTACCCGCTCAAGAGCCTCCTTGATTGAGGTCTTCCACGATTCAGACGTCCTCACCTTTCTAGCGTGGTCGAGTCGGCACAACTTTATTGGCTCGCGAACAACTGTATTGAGGGGTATAACCATCACAAGGTGCCCGCTTTCCAGCTCATTGCATATTAGCTTGAGGAAGCCGTGCACTCTCTCTTCCGATATTGCACCACACCCGGTTTCATGACTGTGCCTGGACACGCCTCGCTTTTCTACTCGGCCTAGACCAAGTTTTGTGCAGATAAGATGAGAATATTCTCATACTAGACTTCCAGTTGGGTAATTCAGCTAGTAGTACGTAGCCCAGGCTGACAATCCGCTGTTCTCTGAGTAAAAGCGTGCTCGTGCTTCAGCTCGTCTACCGTTTCTCTTGACCTGTAGGCCTTCTTCGGCACTTTTACCGAACTCTATGTCGCTAGAAAGTGCCATACTTCTCGAGGACGACTCGAGCTGAACGCTCTTAACTTTATTTGCCACGTCAGGACAGCTGACTCCATTATTGATTAAATTTTCACTAAGAACGTGTTTTGGCACCCAGCATATGAGTAGCGTTGACGCGATGTAAAGCACCTCTACGTAGCTGCTGATCGTATAAAATGAGTCGCTACCCAAGTGGGCGCCTTTCCTGTATATAGATGCCACTCGCACTAGGAAGCGCAGAAATGCGGAAAAGAGCTGCAATCGGGCCGAGGTCGGAGTCTAGACTACTACGCGAAGTTGTTAGTTATCGGCGAGGTCGTCGGGGTTAACGAGTATTGGACGTTAGTTTAGCGGGTCTATTGCCACGCTTTTAGCCCGTTTCAGGGCTTGAAGTTTCTTCTCGCTTTTCAGCCCCGGCCTCCGCGAGTGCTTCGTGCAGTATTGTCGCTATGGCTATTAGTGCCGATGCCAGCGCGTACTCCGTTGATATTACTATACCCGGCGCCACGTCAAGTACGTGTTTAGCGTACCTGAACAAGCCTAGCGGAACCCCCTCCCTAGCACCGACCATTAGATAGACTCTTTTACCTCTCTTCAGGGTCTCCATTATAGTGCTCCTCACTTCACCGGCCACTCTCGATATGGGCTCCCCCTCAGGCTCGAAGATTATTAGCGTGTCGCCCATTCTATCTCTCACGAACTGGTACATGTCTTGCACCGTCACCTTGACTCTGTGTACTTCTCTACCGTAACTCCTCTTCTGTACCTCGAACCTGGACTCGATGCCCTCTACTAGCCCTCTGAGAAACTCCATAAGGGGCTCTGCTTCAACTCTCCCAACAGGGGCTACTACTAGCTCGCCGACCTCGTAGGTCTGTACTTCTCTACCAATTCTAACTCCCATGTTGTATGCAGCGTCTCTGGGCCCCAGGTAGGGCTCGTGAGCTACTGTAAAAAGCCTGAAGACCTTGTACATAGGGTACTTGTACGGCTTCATCTTCTTGGGCTGATCTTTCCCGCTAACGATGCTTATGTAAGCGTGGTCTTGCAGGATTTGTACGGATACTACCTTGTCTGGGTTTTCTAGATCAACCGCGGCCCCAGTAACCTCCTTAACAACAGAGCCGACCGCGACGTTTACATCTATGCTCGTAAAGTCGTGTTTACCCCTCCTCGTAGTTCTAACGGCAAAAGTCTCGTTACTGCTAATCTTGCCCCTGACAAGTTCTCTGACAACGCTCGCGATCTCGTTTGGCGAAGCCCTCGAGTAGCCTTCAACAACGTAGACTTTCTCGACCTCTGGAACTTTCTCTAAAACGAGCTTAGCGAGCCCATACTTATCGCTAGCACCAGATACTAGGACTAAGCCCAGGAAACCGTGCGGCGCAGGAATAACTTCCAAGCGCTCGTCAAGCTCTTTTAAATAGGAAGCCACTATTTTCTCGAAGCCGAGCTTGCACGTAATCAACAGATCGGCTTTCTCCAGCGAGCCCAAAACCCTGCCCCCGCTAAGGTTAGAAAACCGAGCAAGTAAGTTAACTGCAATCTAGTAGGTCCCTAAAGTAAACTTCTCAGTTACGATTGCTGCCTGTTTTTAAATTTCGCGAGAGCCCAAAGCACTGAGGTTTTATTGGTTGAGTGTTGCTTAAGAAAGCCGCCGGCGGGATTTGAACCCGCGACCACC
>JBMFML010000009.1:0-52252 GCA_049970695.1 Desulfurococcaceae archaeon | reverse complement strand
ATGGAGAATAAGACCAATAAAATAGCTAAAAGCCTCTGCTCGGTCTCAGCTCTATAGCGCTACAGCGCCCCCCATCATGTTCCTAGGCGGCTTCGCCGCGCCGAAGTTCGTGCCACTATCACGGCTTCGAGTATTTTCCAGAAGTAGAGGCCGTTGTCGAAAGTGTGAGGCTGCTGAAAGAAGCGTTTAAGCACCTAGAGATCGGCTGGGAGAGTGTAAAACTAGCTAGTAAACTAGGTAGATAATGTATCTAGAGGCCGCAGGGGTCTCGTTGACAACTTGCTGTACAGCACGGCGCGCACGAGAAATCTCCTGTTCTCAACAATAGACAAGTAGCTGGAGAGGTTTGCAAAAAGAACGCGGCACGGCTGACAATATGCTAGATCCCACTAGGCTGAGGCAGGAGTTCTGCTCCTAGCAATCAACCCGGGATTTGCCTAGGCTGGGGAGTTGGCAACTCGTGGTCTCAAGGCTACCTCTGGAATTTACACTGCTCTCCTAGTTAATAGGGCTATTACCTCATTGATACGCTGTAGAGACGTGGTGGCGTGGCCGGGTTGCCAGCCTACTTAGTGACAGTTGCTGGCGAGCTGCCGCTGAAGTCCGACAGGTCTAGGCCTAGGTTCTACAAGAGGCTCATAGAGAACTTGAAAGACGCCTTGTCTCGAGAGGGCATAAGAGTAGTTGAGTGCAGAGTCGTTGATGCAAAAATATACTTGTCTACAGATAAGGAGGCTCTCTCAGCAATATCGCGGGTCTTCGGAGTCCACAGTGCTGGCAGGGTCTTAGAGTACGAGTTCAGAGAATTGAAGGACCTCGCCGAGTGGATAAGCGAAAACGCCAAGGCCATGGTCTCGGGCAGGAAGTTTGCCGTGAGGGTTAAGAGGAGCGGAGACCACCCCTTTACATCGCTCGACGTCGCGCGCGAAGCCGGAGCTCTCTTAAAGCCCCACTCGGCTGGCGTTGACTTGGAAAACCCGGAAGTCGTCGTCGAGGTCGAGGTGAGGGGGCACAAGGCCTACTTGTACGTGGAGCGGGCCGAGGGGCCTAAGGGGCTTCCAGTAGGCGTTGAGGGCTCGGCGCTAGTCCTGTTCTCCGGGGGCTTCGACTCGCCTGTCGCAGCTTGGCTGAGCGCTAAGCGCGGCATTAGAGTGGACTTCCTTCACTACATCATGGGGTCTACGCAGATATCCTACAACGCGTTCCTAGTTGCAAAGGAGCTCGCCAGCAAGTGGCTGCACGGCTACCGCCCGCTCTTTATTTCAGTTGACTTCAGAGACGTGATTGCCGAGGTCTCGGAGAAAGTCGAGTGGAGCTTCAGGCAGGTAGTCCTCAGGGCGCTAATGTACATCGTGGCTGCCCGAATTGCCAGAGAGAGGGGCTACGACGCGCTGGTCACAGGAGAGTCCATTGGACAGGCCTCTAGTCAGACGCTCAAGAACCTCGTGTCTATAGAAGCAGTCGCCAACACCGGGATCCCAGTGCTCAGGCCTTTGCTGGGGTTTGACAAGGAAGAAATCATCGAGCTGTCGAGGAAGATAGGCCTCTACGAGCTCTCCTCGAGAGTGGCCGAGGCGTGCGCCATTGCGCCATCGAGGGTTGAGACGAGGGCCGACCCCGCTGAGCTGAAAAAGCAGCTCGAGCGCGTAAGCGCGTCGGTTATCGACAAGGCGCTCAGCACTATGAGAGTGGTGGACCTGCTCTCAGCGAGCCCCGAAGACGCTGTCTTGCCCAGCGATGTGGAAATAGACTTTATTCCAAGCGGCGCGCTAGTAATAGACGCCAGAGGGAGGGCTGAGCGCGTTGAAGCGCCCCTCCACGGGGCCGTACCACTCGAAGAAGTAGACTTCGAAAACCTCCCGAGAGACAGGGTAATAGTAGTTGTCTGCGAAACAGGCAGCGTGAGCTACGTAATAGCAAAAGAACTCAGGGACAGGGGCTACAAGGCCTACAGCCTTAAGCACGGATTGAAGGGCTGCAAGCTCCCTGCTACTAGCTAGCGCTTCTTCATGTAGCTGAGGACCTCCCTGGCGCGCGGCCCTGCAAGCCACTTGACGACTTCCTCGGGCAGCCCGTACTCTCTCGCTATTGCAGCCGCGTACTTGGGGTTGTGCATAAATATAACTCTCAAGTAGGGGACTACATCAGACTTCACTGTTGCCTTGCTCGTCAGGAGCCTCTTAGCCAGGTACTCTGCAAGGGCTTCCCTATACTCTCTGGCTTTCTTAGTCTCGGCGAGCATCTTGATCCTCTCGGGCATCTTGAAGGGCTTCCACCGCCACTTGTACTGAAGCCTAGCAAAGGCCACGCCAGGCCCCATCAAGTCGAGCGCGTAGCTCAGCAGGTCCCAGTTCTGGGTCCTCATGATCCTCCCCATGTACACGTCCGCCCTGCTTAGTGCTTCGTACGCCCTCCACACTTCCACTGGGTCTTCGTAGTAGGTTGGAATGTGCTCATTTACCCAGGTCACGAACTCGTCTGGGGAAAGGTCTGTTGACGTCACGGCGTCTTTGGCCTGGAAGATGTACTTTGCGTTAAAGAGGTTGCTGAGAGCCTCCCACGGCGCGTAGACCCTATCTCTGTAAGTAGTAAACGACTTGACGAGTTCGAGCGTTACTCTCCTGCCCAGGGCAGCCACAGCCTCTAAGTCGTTTATGGCGCTCCTGAGGTCCCCCTCTGACCTCCTGGCGATTTCTCTGAGGGCTTGGGGGTCGCACTGAAGCTTCTCGGACTTGCATATCCTATCCAAGACTGCTACCACATCCGACTCGCTCAGCCTCTTCATTGGTACCTGCTCTGCTAAGTCACGCAGGGGCCTCAAGTGCTCTTGAAACGGGTTGTTTGCCGTCATTATGATTGGGTTCTTGGTGTTTGCTATGACTTGCGCTATTGCTTCAATACCGCCCTCATCGCTTCTCGGATCCAGGCCGTCTATTTCGTCGAGCAGTATGATCTTTTTCTTGCCCCTGAGGCTGGCCGTCATCGACGCCGTCTTTGCCATTCTCTCTATGTCCGCCTTCCTCCTGTTGTCACTCGCGTTCATTTCGAAAATCTCGAAGCCGAGGGTCCTCGCGGCTGCCTCTACGAGGCTTGTCTTGCCGCAGCCCGCGGGACCGTAGAGTAAGAGCGCCTTTTTCTCGGGCACCTTGCCCTTAAGCCAGGAGTTCAGCCAAGCAACTAGCTTTTGCTTGGCTTCTTCCTGGTTGACGTACTCGTCGAGGGTCTTGGGCCTGTACTTTATGATCCAGGGTAGGCGGCTCTCGCTCAAAGAGCTAGGACACCTTCATTTTCCTGCCGAGGAGCGCGAGCCTCGCCAAGAACGCGTTTAGCTGTATCTCGTCGTCGGCCCCCTCGACGAGCCTGAACTGTATTTCGCCGGTGTAATCTGCTATCAGTATCCTTAGGTCGTCCGGCAGCTTCAGCTCCTGGCTGAAGATCTCTCTGTGTATTTGCTTAACTATGTCTACGCCGCTCAATCCGTAGGTTATCATGAGCTCTCTGAGCTTCTTCCTGGCCTCGAGGAAGTTCCCGGCTAGCGCCAGCTGCAGCATTTCCCTGACCTCTTTGGGGTGGGCAAGCCCCACGACCTTGTAAACAGACTCTTCCGTCACCTCGCCGAGGGCTGCTGCGGCCTGGAGTATGTTTATTGCCCTCCTCATGTCCCCCTCCGACAGCTCGTATATGAGCTCGAGCGCCCTCTCGGCGCACTTAACCTTCTCGTTTTTACATATGTAGTCGAGCCTGGGCACCACGTCCTCCTTCTTCAGTGCTACAAACCTGAAGACCGCGCACCTGCTCTGTATCGGCTCAATTATCTTGCTCGGGTAGTTCGCTGTTAATATGAAGCGAGTACTGGCCGAGTACAGCTCCATTAGCCTTCTCAGTGCTTGCTGCGCGTCTGCTGTCATGTTGTCTGCCTCGTCAAGGAGAATTATCTTGAAGGGGACGTCGCCCACGACCTTAGACCTCGCGAACTCCTTGACCTTAGTCCTAATTACGCTTATGCTCCTCTCGTCAGAGGCGTTTAGCTCGAGCATGTACTGCCTGTAGTTCTCGCCATACAAGTCGTGGGCAAAGGCGTGTGCAACTGTGGTCTTGCCAGTGCCAGGTGGCCCTGCAAAGAGCATGTGTGGAATGTTCTTCTCGGCTATCAGCCTCCTAAGCCTCTCAACTACCTCTTTCTGGTTAATCACCTCGTCGAGGGTCTTGGGCCTGTACTTCTCAGCCCAAAGGAGCTCGCTCAGACCTAAACACCTCCTTGAGCCCTACTCCTTAACAATACTGGTTAAAAGTCAGGTAATAAAGGGGCGTGACTAGAAAGGAGAGTGGGCCTGGCTTGAGCGGGCTTATTGAAGTCGTTGGAGCGCTCATACACAGCTCTCTAAAGAGAGAGTTCGAGGAAGAGCAGGTTAGAGTAGCCTACATTGGCCCTCCTCTCAAGGTCTTTGTAGAAGACGACTACGTAGAGCTCGTCAGGGGCTCTGAGTACACCCTCCCAAGGTGGCTCGCCCTGTACCTAGTGGAGAAAAACTACGCCAGGTTCGCAGGCGAGGGCATAGACGTGGCAAAGGTGAGCAGGCTCGCCTTTAACGAGAGCAGGTCTAGGAGCCAGCTCAAGTTCGAGAAGCTCGAGGGATACTTCTACAGCCTTGTTAAGCTCGAAGTCGAGATGATGTTGAAGAGCCACAAGAGCATTGACAGCGTGGCCAAGGCGCAAGAGCTCCTCGACAGGCTGAACAAGCTAGTAACTAACACGAGAAACCTCTATAGGTATAGGCTATCTAAGCTAATGACGCTCCTAACACTCCAAGACGCGCCCCCCGACGTGCTTGCAAACTTGAGTGAAGAAGAGAAGCAGCTGTACGAGGCGCTCAGGACCCTGCTCGAAATCTTCAATGCGAGAGTATTCGAGGTGGGGGGAGGTGGCAGGTGAAGTCCAGGAGCGTCAAGTAGATTACGCAGCTCTCTTCGTCAACTTCGTCGAGAACTTCAAGACGCCGGAGGGCTACGCGAAGTACTACGAGAGAGTCTGGCAAATGATTAGAATGGGCCAGAAGAGCCTCGTAGTGGACTTCGACGACCTAATACTCTACAACGCAGAGCTTGCAGAAAAGCTAATTGAAGAGCCCTCTAAGGTTCTCGAGGCATTTAGTAGCGCGCTCAAGGCCATAGTCGAGAGGGAGAACCCAGAGTACGCGAAGAGCGTCAGGAAGTTCTACGTTAGAGTGAGGAACCCGCCGAAGATACTTAGCATTAGAGAAATGAGCAGCGAGTACATAGGCAAGCTGGTCGCTGTGGAGGGCATTGTAACGAGGATAACGAGAGTAGACGCGAAGCTCGTGCGGGCCCGCTACAGGCACGTAGATGAGCTCGGCCAGAAGCACGAATTCGACTACCCGCCACCGGAGAGCGGTGCTGAAATCACTGATAGACTGGAGAAGCCCCCCTACTGCCTAGTATGCCACAGGCCGGCCAAGCTGGAGCTTGTCACTGAAGCAAGCGAGTTTGTTGACTGGCAAAAAGTGGTTATACAGGAAAAGCCCGAGGAAGTGCCCGGAGGGCAGATACCCAGATCCATAGAAGCCGTCCTAACTGGGGACATTGTAGACACTGTTAGGCCCGGCGACAGAGTAGTCGTGACTGGGATTTTGAGAGTAGCCCCGCTTGCGTCTATAGAGAAGAGGGGTTCTCGCACTATATTCTCGTTCTACATAGACGTAAACCACGTGGAAGTCCAGGAGAAGGTGCTCGAAGAAATACTCATTACAAGGGAGGACGAAGAAAAGATAAGAGAGCTCTCCAGAGACCCCTGGATTAGGGAAAAGATAGTTGCCAGCATAGCACCGGGCATCTACGGGCACTGGGACATCAAGGAGGCCATAGCACTGGCCCTCTTCGGCGGAACGCCAAAAATACTTCCAGACGGCACGAGAATCAGAGGGGACATACACGTCCTGATAATAGGCGACCCGGGCACTGCCAAGTCTCAAATGCTCCAGTTCGCGGCGAGAATTGCGCCGAGAGGGCTTTACACGAGCGGCAAGGGCTCAACAGCTGCTGGGCTGACTGCAACTGTCCTCAGAGACAAGGTTACCGGCGAGTACTACTTGGAAGCAGGAGCTCTTGTCTTGGCGGATGGCGGAGTAGCTGCAATTGACGAAATAGACAAGATGAGAGAGGAGGACAGGAGCGCTATTCACGAAGCACTAGAACAGCAGACTGTTAGCATAGCTAAGGCAGGCATAGTAGCACGCCTCAACGCGCGGACGACCGTAATAGCCGCTGGAAACCCGAAGCACGGGCGCTACGACCCGACACTACCAGTAAGCAAGAACATCGACTTGCCGCCTACAATACTCTCGAGGTTCGACCTAGTCTTCGTAGTGCAGGACATACCCAGCGAGGAGTTTGACAGGAGGCTTGCCAAGCACGTACTCGGAATACACACAGACGCTGAGAGAGCCAGGGGCTTCATAGACCCGCAGCTCTTGAAGAAGTACATTAGCTACGCGAGGAGGTACGTGAGGCCTCAGCTAACACCAGAGGCGGCAAAGCTCGTAGAGGCCTTCTACACGAGCCTTAGAAAGGCTTCCCTGAGCCCCGAGGGCGGGGTCTCTGCAATAGCCATTACGGCTAGGCAGCTAGAGGCCATAATTAGGCTTGCCGAGGCTCACGCGAGAATGGCGCTAAAGAGCAAGGCCACGGTTGAAGACGTGGAGGCCGCTATTAGGATAATGATGTCTAGCCTAGCTAGAGTGGGCATAGACATCGAGAGCGGGAGGCTCGACATAGACGTCATAGAGACAGGCGTTTCCTCCACGACAAGAGCCAAGAAGAAGAAGTTCATGGAGTTCCTCAACAAACTCCTCGACAGCGTGGGTGGCGAAATAGAACTCAGCGAACTAGTAAAGCGCGCAAGAGAAGAGGGCTTTGAGAAGGACTTCGTGCAAGAAATGATCAATGAGCTGAGGAAGAGCGGAGAAATCTACATGCCGAAACCCGGCAAAGTAGCAAAGGTCAAGTAGGCTTCTTTTCGGCTAGCTTATCCGCAACCCACTTCTTCCTGTACTTCCACAGAGACGGTGGAGTCCACATAATCCAGGCGGGCATAGCCTTTAAGAACTCATAGGCCTCTTCCCAGCTCTCGAGCCCCAGCTTCTCGGCCAGCTCTTCGAGGCTCATTGGGGTCTTCAAGTACTCTTGAACGATAGACAGCACTTTCTCGTCTACTTCAATCTCCTTGTCTCTAACTTTAACAATGAACACTACTTCTCTCTCTTCGCTACTCAAGTCGAAGCACCAGGCTGAGAAGTAGTGTGCTTGGCTCTTAAAAGCGTTTAAAACCAGCACGATCAATAGCCACATGACGCTCTCTAGTATGCCCCGAAGCCCGCGTCAGCCAACCACATTAGCCAGACCTTTATGAGGAAAGCCCTCAACGCGAATATCGTGGTATGCTCGCGGCGCTCGTCAGAGAGGGTGTGCTGGACTCGCTTCGCGGCGCAGCAGGCAGCCGAGAAGGCGCTAAGGGCTCTAATGCTCCAATAGTGCACCTCCTAGAGGAATGGGGGGCGCGACCTCGTTAGGCTTTACAAAGGTAAAGGTGCGCGCCAATCTAAGACTCGGCGAGGCTTCTCTTGCTAGGCTGCCGGCTTGCTGCACGCTTGCAGGGCACTCTAATGCTGGAACAGAGAGGCCCCACGAGGAGGTGGCAGTAGAGCACGCGCAAGAAGCCCTAGAAGCGGCCGGGGCCGTCATTAGCGAGGTCGAGAGAGCTGTTAAAGATCCGTGAAGAACTCCTCGAAGTGCTCGAAGACCTCGCCGAGAAGCTGTGTGCTACAGTTTGCCCCTTTGGAGCTACGCGAGGGGGGCTACGTGGTAGAGAGCGGCGTAGACGTCGCCACAGTCTCCGAGGCGTTCAGAGGCGTGAAGTACCTGGACGGAGTTGGCTTCGTGAGGCTAGTGCTACCAGCTGAAATGGGCTTCGACGTGACCTCACGCCCGGGAGTTTGAGGAGAGGCTGGAGAGCCAATTACAGGGAAATCTCGGAGACCCGGATCGCCATGAAGAGGGAAGGTCACCCGCGTAGTAGTTGAAAGCGGGGAGTGGGGCCGCCGGGATTTGAACCCGGGACCACCGGCGCTCCGGGACTCGCGCCGCGGGGGTTAATCCCCCCAGGCCGGCATCCTAGCCAGGCTAGACGACGGCCCCCACACTCTATGCAATTATAAGAGCTATTATAAACCTGCAAATCCGCAGCAGGAAGCATGCCCAATATCCTGGGAGATTACTTTCAGCCACGTCTCTCTCTACTTAAGTTCCGGATCCAGTAACTCTTTCAACAATAGTTTAAAGCCCTCCTTGATGAGCAAAAAAGTACGTATGGCTTGCTTTAATGGCTCTTCTTAACGAGTTACTCAACGCATAGCCTATCTGAAAAGCCCTGCTTATTCACACAAGACCGCTAAAGAGGTGCTCTCTAGTGCCGATTAAGTACGTGTGTAGGAGCTGTGGACATGTCATCTACGAGTTCAACAAGATTGGAAGCAGTGTTGGCCTCTTGTCACCACTCGAAGTCGCGAAGCTACTTGGCTATGTGTGTCCTCACTGCAAGTCCCAGTTGAGCGTGCCAGCAGGGAGGCACTTCAAAGAGTACATTATAGTCAGAGAGCGCAGGCTTGTGCCGCTAGTAGAGCCGGGTATAGGCGCGGCAGCTACTGCAGTAGCCTTAGGGAAGCAAGAACACCTCTAAACGCGCTCTCCGAGTAGCTCTGCTTGTAGAGCCTCAATGCTTTTAGCACTTCACGCGCGTCGTAGCTAAGTACCTGCTGCAGCTTCCCCGCCTCTCTGAACCTAAAAATGAGGAATGAAGTAAATGAGGTGAGGTTCCCCGGCTTATTCGAAACCCTAGCGCTCTCCCAGTCAATGACTCTCAAGCCGCTTTTGCAGTAAAACACGTGGCCACGCGGCCTCCCAATTTCGGTGTGGTCTACTCCGAGCAAGTCGACTCTGTAAAAGCCGTGGAGGACCTCCAGCAAAACCCTCTTTACTTCTTCGTGCATGCCCCCTCTCAGCAGCCTTGCCAAGTACTCGTCTATGGGGGCACAGGCGTGGAGGGGCACGAGTTCTCTAAACAAGTAGAAGTCCCCATACGAGTACAGCACGGGGGCTAGCCCAGATGGCTGAACGCGGGTGAGCATTTCGGCTTCTCTGGCGAGGCTCTCGCGCCTGCTATCTACTCTCAGCAGCTTTAAGGCACCGAGTCCGTGGGACTTGTGAAAAGCCAGGACAGTAACTCCCGTGTAGCCCTTGCCGAGAATTCTGAGGCCCATCACGTTAGTGCAGCACTCGACGAAGTACACGAAGCCCTCTTCGAGCAGCGTTTCTAGCCTTTCTTGGAGGACTTGGCAGTCCTTGCGGGGGTAGCACAAGATGCGGGCAATGTAGTCGTCTGGCTGCGGCTCTAAGAAGTGCAGTACTCCATCCAAGCAGGCTTCTTCAAGACAAAGTCCCTGAGCCACTTGCCGCCCCCTTGCCTAATCAGAGACTCCAGCACGCTTGGAGAGGCCTCCTCAATCACCGGCTTCACGGTCCTGAAGTGCGGTGCGACACTGTACTCGCTCCACTTGTGCTCAAGGAGCTCCGCGACGCTGCCAAAAGCTCTTGGATCGAGGGACTCGAGGCAGCCGTCTTGCGTTACCCAGGGGCCAAGGCCCTTCCTTGCATGTTTCGACACGAAGCTCGTGATGCGCTGCTCTTCGTGGGCTATGCAAGGGCCCCTGTAGTGCTTGTAGGCCGGCAGCCTGCATTGCTCGACTTCGACAGCTACTACTGCGAGGTCTTCTTCGTTGGTCCAGGCCGAGTAGTCCACGACCTTCACGTCGTGCACTCCGAGGAAGCTCGAGAGCCTCGACGCAATCCTCCACGCCTCGCCCCAGATAACGTCGGGCGGCAGCTTCTCCCTCAGCTTGTAAGTCAAGAACAACACGCACCTGCCTTTTAGCGCTTCGAGGAGCTCCTCGACACTCGGCTCTGGAGGCTCCTGGAAGAACGCTAGGTGGGGCCTGCTCATGTAGCACTTAGCGGCGAGTATGAACGTTGCGAGGCTTTTCAAGCTGACGTTGGCCGTTACGTTCCTGTCCGGGTCCACGGGGTCTGGCATGTAAATGCAGGAATCTGGGTACTTCCTGAGTAGGGCATTCTTCAGCTGGGGGGTCAGCTTATCACCAAGGGTGTTGACGAATACCGGTGGCTTCCAGCTCGAGGCCTCTTTCAAGACCTCTCTGAAGCCCCCGTATACTGCCACTAGGAGCTCTACTGCATACCCGCTAAACCCCCTGGTCTTTACTTCAGCACCGTATACTCCAATGGCCTTCATGAACTTCTTTAAGAGCCTCACGTGGTCTCTCTGAGCACTTGTCAAGACAGAGTTCACGTACTTCGTGTGGAAGGGTGTTCTGTCGACAGCTGTCTTAATTCTGCTTGGATCGGCGAGCTTGAGGCCTGGCACGAGGTCTGCTTCTACCTCTTCGAGCTTGACCCTCACGTAAGGGTGCTCGGCGTACCTGAGCTCGTAGCTACCAAGCCTCTTCGCTGCTTCTATTAAGAGCGGGAGTGCCTTTTTCTCCAAGTCCTCCCTGCTCCACTCTCCCGGGAAGAGCACGAAGACGTCGAGGTCTCTGTCTCCAGACAGCCACGTGTCGTGTGCTATGCTGCCTTGGAGCGTGACTTCCGCCTCGACACCCGCTTCTGCGAGTACCTTCTCTATGGCCTCAGCTATCTTCGCAAAGGCCCTCTTGACCAGCTCGTACTCCTCGGGCTTGGGCTTGATTTGAGAGAGCACTTGGAGCTCGAGTTGCGAGAGCTCCATTTCTCACCACTAATCACGAGAGCTTTTTGCTGCAGAGATTGCTGTAAATTGGGCCCCTGGGCGTTAGCACGCTCTTCTTGACGTAGACTTCGTCTACCGGCGTGTAGCCGAAGTCGAGTCCAGACATCTCGGCAATGAGCTTCACCAGCTTGTCAATGCCTCTCTGATCCTTAACTCTGGCTAGCGTTATGTGGGGCACGAACTCCTCCTTCTCGCGGGGTATTCCAAGCCTCGCCACAATCGACTCGATCATATCGTGGAGCTTCTTCAGGTCTTCGGAGCCCTCCTCTACTCCAGCCCAAATAACGCGCGGCCTGAGTGGGGATGGAAAGGCTCCAATGCCCTTTACGTGCATATCGAACTTCCTGTACTCCAGCCTAGATATCTGGTTGCAGAGCTCCCTGACGAGCGCTTGTGGTATCTCGCCTATGAACCTAAGCGTTAAGTGTATGTTTTCGTCTTCAACAGGCTTCAAGCCAGCGCCAGTCGCGACTAGGGCATTTCTCGCCTCAATGAGCTTCTTGAGCACCTCCTGGTTTTTGACTTCAACGGCGATAAACGTCCTCACAAGCTCGCTCAAGAGGCGGCCACCACGTGGTTAGCATCAGCGTTGCTTGATTATATAGCTTCCCGGGAATAATAGCCAGCTCGGTGTCGGCGAGTGCTCTTCGTGCTCTTAACCGGCATGCCAGGCTCTGGTAAGAGCGTGGTAGTTGAAGCAGCGAGGGAGCTCGGAATACCCGCCTTCACGATGGGAGACGTCGTGCGCGAGGAGACCCTGAAGAGGTATGGCATGATAACCCCCGAGTTGATGGTGAAGACCTCGCGCGACTTGAGAGAGGAACACGGCGAGGATGTAATTGCGCTAAGGACTATTGAGAGAGTGAAGAGGGAGGCACCTGGCGCCTGCGTGGTTTTAATTGATGGTGTGAGGAGCCTAGCTGAAGTGGGGGTCTTCAGGAAGTTTGGCGAAGTTGTCATAGTGGCTGTTCACGCCTCGCCGAGGACCAGGTTTAAGAGGCTCCTGGAACGGAGGAGGCCAGGAGACCCAAACACGTACGAGGACTTCCTGAAGAGAGACCTCGTCGAGCTGGGCTTCGGGCTTGGAAGCGTTATAGCACTCGCAGACTACATGATAGTTAACGAGGGATCCCTGGAGGAGGCGAAGAGCGAGGCGAAGAGAGTACTCAGGAGCCTGGTAGAGAGCCGTGGTGAACATTGTCGTTGAAGCCGAGGTAAGGCCGACCGAGGACCTCGAGAAAGTCAAGAAGGCGATTCTCTCCGTCATAAAGCCGGAGTCCGTGGAAGTCGAGGAACTGGGCAGCGGCTACAGGGTTGTCAGGGCCAGGGGGAGCAGTATCGAGTCCCTCGAGCCCCTGAGAAACATGGCAAGGGCCCAGCAAGTAGAGCCGGCTTTCAGGAGCTACTTGTACAAGTACAGGCGAGGAGGCGCGCTCACTATTCTACTACACAAGCAAGCCGCCTTTGTCGGCAAGCTATCTCTAGTAGACAGCGACAAGGAATCTCCACTAGGACCAGTGAGAGTAGAAATCGAGGGCACTGAGGAAGAAATAGAGAAGCTAATTGACTACCTGGCTCCAGAAGAGTAGCTCTACAAGATGAGTACGAGCCCGTCTTCCGCTACAATAGTGTTCTTGAAGAACCTGTAGGCATCGAAAAACACCTCCTCAGCGCTATGCCTAGCGCTCACGTGAAATAGCACGAGCAGCTTGGCCCCCGCCTCTAGCGCTATTCTGGCTGCATCGGCTGCTGTTGAGTGGCCCTGTTCTCGCGCCTCCTCGCTCATTCTAGAAGTGAACGTTGCATCGTGTATTAGCACGTCTACTCCGCGGCAATTGTCAATTGTGGCCTCGAGGGGTAGGGTGTCGCCTGTGTAGCAAATGGACTTCTTGCCCACGGCTACTCGGTACCCGTAGGACTCTCCTACGTGGCTGACTCTAAACGCCGTGACAGCGACCTTCCCGTCTTCGAATGTGAAGCCTGGCGAGGCCTCTACTAGCTCTACTTTAAAGCCCGGTCTTGCAAAGCCGGCTTTCATCATGCTTGCAAGGGCTTCTTTGAGCCCCCTTGGCGCTACGATGTGCAGCTGCTCAGTCCTCTTCGAGAGAGTCATTGTCTGGAGTAGGCCTGGAAGCCCGAGGAAGTGGTCTCCATGCTCGTGAGTTATGAACACCGCCCTTACCTTCAGGGGGCTCAGCCCAGTCCTGAACATTGATGACTGGCAGCCCTCTCCAACGTCAAAGAGGTATATGTTGGAGTCTACTTTCAGGGCTATGCATGGGAGAGACCTCAAAACAGGCATTGCTGCCCCCGTTCCGAGAAAGTATATCCTTGCGTTCAAGCCCGCGTCACCACGCTGATAACCCTCGTAAGCCCGCTGTGGACGTAGTCGTAATACCTCCCCACGAGCCTGAAGCCGTGGAGGTCCAGCTGCTCGTTCACGTACTCCTCCAGCCAGAGGGGGGCCATGAAGCTCGCATACCCCTTCTTCGACAAGTACTCTGAGAGCTTTTCAAAGAACTCCTTGTAAAGCCCTCTTATCTCTACACCGTGAGTACTGGCGCCCCTGCCGTACGGCAAGTCCGTTGCTACGTGGTCTACTTCGACGTAGCTAAGCTGCCTCGAGTCTCCAATTACTGGTATTACGTTGGCTTTGAAAAACGCGAAGTTTTCCCTCATGCCCTTGACGAGCTCCCAGTCGACGTCTACGGCTAGGCCCCTGATGCCCATAGACCAGGCCTCTAAGAGCACAGTACCCGTGCCCGCAAAGGGGTCGAGGAGCAGGCTGCCTCTGCGCGCTCTCGCCAGGTTCACGAGGGCCCTCGCGACTTCGGGTGTCAGTGCTATGCTCCGCTTAAAAGGCCTCTGCGAGGCCCTGAGGGCCATGCCCCTAGTGTCTTGCTCAGCCAGCTTTACAGCTGCTATGGCCAGGCCGTCTGTGAACACGAGCCTATTCTCCGGCAAGCCCCCGTACCTGTGCACTAGTCCAGCCCTCTCGACGAACTCTCGGACCGCTTCAGCCGAGACCGTGGACTTCAGCACTGAGACGTGCGCCTTGTGGTCCAAGAGCGCGCCGGCTTCCCGCGCGTCGCTGGGGGAATACGCGTCAAATACTCCGAGCACTACACCGGCTTCTTTGATGTAGCCTGCTCTCGAGACAACCTCGACCGCTACCTCGCTGCTGGCACTCGAGATGCACAGCATTGTGTAGCACTCTAGCCTGGGTTCTACGGAGTGCAGCTCGAGGAGCGCTCTCAGCTCTCCGCGCGCCAGGTGCTCGTTGTCTCCTCTCAGCAGGAAGTATGTCTTCTGCTTCAACTCGGCTTAAGCAGCCTCTTCAACTCTTCTGCAACCACGGGGGTTACGTCTACGTACTCGACGAGGGGGTGCTCGTGCCTCGTCATTAGAGTATTGCCGAGCACTACTTTAGCCACGCCCGAGGACTCCAGCTTTCTAAGCGCCTCGCCTACCAGCAGGCCGTGGGATGCTGCAACAGCAATGCGCCGCGCACCGCTCCTGAGCAGGACTCTAGAAGCCTCTGCAATCGTCCCCCCGGTGCTTATTATGTCGTCAACTATCACTACGTCCCTGTTCTTCACGCTGACTTCTCGCGGCACGTACGAGACTTCTCCCGTGACTCTGTCTCTCTGCTTAATGAGGTAGTCGTAGTCTAGGCCGTAGTGCTTAGCCGCATACTCAGCCCTCTCGAGAGCCCCCTTGTCAGGTGCTATGACAACGGGGTCTTCGAGGTACTTCAAGGCAGCTCCAACGAGGACGTGGGATACGGCGACATTGGCTACAGGCCCCTCGAAGCACTCCAGAGCGCGGGGGCTGTGAGCGTCGACAACTACCAGGGCATCTGCTCCACTAGTCCTTAGGGCCTTCGAGACTACGCAGGCAGAAACAGGCTCTCCTGGGAGGAAGACCTTGTCTTGCCTGGCGTAGGCCAGGTAGGCCACGTAGGCCACTACGCGCTTTGCCCCATTGCTCTTAGCGGCGTTGATGAGAATTAGCGTCTTGAAGAGCTTTTCCAGCTGCTCTGGGTAGAGCGTGGAGGCTACTACGACGTCTTCGCCGCTGAGCTTATCGTAGTCTTCAATCCTCACGTAGAGCTCTCCGTCCGGAAACGCCTTTTCAGATACTCTGAGTAGTGCTGCCTCGAGCCTAGAAGCAAGCAAAGCGCCTGCCTCAAACCCGGGCAGGGGTACGAGGACGACCAACGAGCACACCCTCACAGGGATATAACGGAGTAAAAGAGGTTATATAGAGCTGAGGTGCCTCTCAGCCGTGTATAAGCTGAAGAGCTCCTTTGACGCGAGCAGGCCCGGCGTTAAGCCAGCTATGTTCTGGAGAGAGGCGGGTGGCGGCAGAGTAGTCTGCGACTTGTGCCACAGGCGCTGTGTAATAGTCCCCGGCGCGTATGGAGCCTGTGGAGTCAGGTACAACCACGAAGGAAAGCTGTACACGCTGGTCTACGGGCTACTCACGGCAGCCAATGTGGACCCCATTGAGAAGAAGCCGCTGATGCACTTCCACCCGGGCGCGGCAGTCTTCTCGATATCAACAGCCGGCTGCAACTTCTACTGCAAGTTCTGCGATAACTGGGTTTTGAGCCAGAGCAGGAGAGATGGTGTCTTCGGAGAGCCCTACGAGCCCGAAGAAGTCGTCGAAGAAGCAAAGAAGAGCGGCAGCCACGGAATTAGCTACACCTACAACGAGCCAACGGTATTCTACGAGTTCATGTACGACACGGCAAAGCTCGCCAAGAAAGCGGGGCTCTTCAACACTATTGTCACTAACGGCTACATGACGCCAGAGGCTATCCGGGAAATAGGAGGCTACATCGACGCTGCAACCGTAGACTTCAAGGGAGGGGGCAACGCCGAGTTTTATAAGAAGTACATGGGAGTACCAGATCCCGAGCCGATATTTGACAGCCTCTTAGAGATGAAGAAGCAGAACTGGTGGATTGAAGTAACAAACCTCGTTGTACCAGAAGTAGGCGACAAGCCAGAGGACGTCAGAAAGCTGGCGAAGTGGATTGTGGAAAACCTCGGCGAAGAAACCCCCTTCCACCTCCTCAGGTTCCACCCAGACTACCTGCTCCAAGACCTCCCGCCAACCCCGGTAGAGACTCTCGAAAAGCTAGCGAAAGTGGCAATGGAAGAGGGGCTAAAGCACGTCTACATAGGCAACGTCTGGGGGCACAGGCTCGAAAACACCTATTGCCCTCGCTGCGGCACGCTGGTAGTCGAGAGGAGGGGCTTTTTCATAACGAGGTGGAGGCTCCTAGACGACTTCAAGTGCCCGAACTGCGGCTACAAGCTCAACTTCCGCGGGGAGTTCCACGGAGTGGGTTTAAGAAGCCTATTTTGGTGACGCCTAAGTGCCGTACTTCGTAGTGGTCTTGGGGACTGCGGGTAGCGGCAAGACCTCCCTCGCCAGCGTGCTCCACACGTACTTGAGTAGTCACCAGCTCGATGCCACGCTAGTCAACTTGGATCCAGCTGTCGAAGACCTGCCCTACGAGCCAGACGTAGACGTGAGGGACTACGTTGACGCCAGGGAATTGATGAGAAAAACAGGGTTAGGGCCCAATGGGGCTTTAATAGCCTCGATAGACATGCTGCTCGCAAACATAGAGGAGATAGTTGAAGAAGTGTGGAGCTACAAGTCGAACTACGTGATAATAGACACGCCCGGCCAGATGGAGATATTCGCTTTTAGGCAGGCCGGCCCGCTCGTCCTCAAAGCCCTGATTGGAAACGCCAAAGCAGTTGCCCTCTTCCTAGTAGACGCGACGTATGCTTCAAGCCCCTCAAACCTCTTTTCCGCACTGCTACTGGCAGCTTCAACGCACGCGAGGCTCGGGCTCCCGCAGATAAACGTGTTGACCAAGGTAGACCTGCTGGAGCCTGATACCGCCTCGAAAACCATTGAAATGCTGGAGGACCCAGAGCTCCTTGCCTCGAAAGTGGCTGAAGAGGCTTCTGCGAGGCTTATCTGGGAGACGCATGAAGTCGAGAGCATCTTGGAAAAGCTGCTGGTTTTCGACTACGTTGCTGTTTCAAATGTCACTGGAGAGGGGTTTGACGACCTGTACGCGGCGATACAGAGAGTCGTAGCAGGGGGCGAAGACTACTACACCGAAGAGCCTAGCGCTGTCTTGTGAGAAAGCCTCAGGCAAGTCCGCAGATTTCGAGTGCCTTTTCAACTGCGTGTTGCAGCATTTTGTAGTTCTCGACTTTCAAAAATTCTATGGAAAGGGCTCTCGCTGCTTGCTCGTCATACGGCGTATCCCCTAGAAAGACCACTCTGCCTCTCGCAAGCCCCGTGTTAACGACGTACCTCAACTGCCCAATTCTGGACGCCGCTACGTCTCTGGTTACAACGCTCCTGGCTACTCTATGGAGGCCTAGCGCCTCGAGAATCTTGGAGGCTGTCTTGGAGCTGCGCATAGTGACGAAAACCACCGCTGCCCCCTTCTCCACGGCCTTTACAACTGCCCTGGCATTATCCTCGAGCTCGTGGGGGTTGAGCCTGGACAGCGACTCTTCCTCGGCCTTTTCAATTAGGCTCCACGCTTCTTTCTTCAGCTCTGTACTCACGTCGAGGGACTCTATGCTCTCTCCAAGTGGCCTCAGCGGGTGGTCTACTCCGAGGAGCCTGCGGATTCTTGCTCTGAGCTCCTCGAAGTCTACTAGGACAGGTATTAGTGTGCCGTCTATGTCTACTATTAAAGTGCACTCGCTCTTCAACTCAAAACAGCCACTCTAGGCTCTGGCTTCAAGTATGCCCTGGCCTCCCCATCCACGACGTGGGCCACGAGCATTGCCTCCGTGTTGTAGGCGTAGCCCACACGGCCTTTCTTGTCTACTGCTATGAACCCCATCGTGTTCGTGCCAACTGCTCTATTAACGTGCTCGAGAACTCTTGCCAGGGCTTCTTCGAGCGAGCCGCTCACCGAGTACTCGAGGTCTAGCCTCATGCACGGCATAGCCCTTATAATGTACTCTCCTATTCCAGTAGCGCTGCAGGCAATATTGCTGGTTGCGTAGAACCCGGCTCCAGGTATTGGCGTGTCGCCGACTCTCCCCGGCAGCTTTAGTATCACACCGCCAGTGCTTGTAGCGCTCGCCAGTAATCCGCTGTCATCCACTGCCACGGCACCCACGGTATCAAAAGCCGCAGCCATGCTCTTCACGAGCTCGTAGTAAGCCTTGTTGTTGACCACGAAGCCTCTTATTCCCTTGAAGTAAGAGTCCGCTGGCTCTTCTTCAACGAGCTTCTTCAGCGCTTCTCTGTACCTCTCTACTACGTGTTGTGGTGGGGGTGGCAGCGGCGGCAGCCCGCTGAGTACTGCAAGCCTATCAGCGCCTTCTCCAGCTAAGAGCACGTGCGGGGTCTTCTCCGCGACAAGTCTGGCAAGCAGTATAGGGTTTCTAGTGGCCTTGACGCCGGCTACAGCGCCCAGGAGGCCGCTGGAGGTCATTAAGCCGGCGTCTAGCTCCCTCTCGCCGAGGAGGTTCAAGACGGATCCATAGCCCGCGTTCAAGTACCCAGAGTCCTCCATGCATTTAACGGCCTCCACAACAGCATCTAGCGCGCTGCCACCGGCCTCGAGTACTTCCCAGCCGCGCTTGGCGCAAGTTCTGGCTGCTTCAATAGACTTCTCAACGCCGGGCCTGAGCCTCCACGCTCCTGCTCCTCCATGGACTATGAGGGCCTTAACCATTGAGATCCCGGGCCCTATATTAATTCGGGCAGGCCTTAAATAACGCGAGGTGCCCCTCGGTGTCTCAACCAGAGCAGCAAGACGTCCTCGGGCAAGTTGTGAAGTCACTTGAATTCAAGAAGCTTAGCGCAGGAGTGCTCTCTCTTCCAGCACTCTTTGCCGCACCCGCCTTTGTACTACTAATGCTGGGCATTACGAAAACCGTTAATCTGCTGCTCGGGGGAGGTGGCGTTGTTGAAGAGCTCGTCGCGTCGCAAATGCTCACGTGGGGTTCAGTACTTCTATTTGGCTACACGGCGTCCTCTATGGCGGCTTCTTACTTGCTAATGCGGGATCTCAGAGAGCACTTCTACAAGAGCGCGCTCACCACATACTACTGGAAGATCGGCGTAGACTACACTGGCGCACTACACTACTTAAAGAGCATGATTGAGAGAAGCCTCCTTCCAAGCCCCGCCACAGCCCTGCTCCTTGCTTTCCTGAGTGGCGGGGTCTCGTACCCGGTCTTGCTGTGCCTGGCCGAGAGAGCACTGAGAAGGCACGCTGCAAGCGAAGAAGAAGTATTGCTTGGAAAAAAGCTCACAAAGGAGTACACGTGGCTAAATGCGGCAGTGGACTTAGCACTAGCAGTAGTAACCATGGGGCTCTACGTAGCATACATGGGCTACAGAGTTGCAAGAGGCTTTAACAAGCACGTAGATGACGTGCACGGCAGGCACCCGGAGCCCCCCGAGGCAGCAGCCGTTGGGGGCCTTGGAGAGATCCGCGAACCCACGCCGAGACTCGTCGTGGGGCTTTACCTGACCGCAGTAGGGCTCAGCATCGTGGTAGCGTACGCAGGAATCTTGCCCAGCCCGTACGTAATGGGCGGTGCTGGGCTGCTGTTGGCAACTACGCCACTCGTTATGCGCGAAAAGGGCTTTACAGCTAGGGTCTTGGTAGCTTATGGACTCCTCTACTTGGCAATGTTCTCGGGCTTCCTGGCAGGCGTAGCTGGCTACGAAGTTTACAGGTTCCTGCTCAACGTAGCAGTAGAGCTCAGGGCCTTGAGGGCCGCAGGGCCCCTACTCCTCTTCTTCGTAATATTCGTGAACAACTTCTCGATTTCAGCCGGCGCCCTAGTGCCCCTCATTGGGAGTATTGCGCTCATAAATGGTGCTTACACGGCTGGTGCCATGCTCGGAGTTCTAGTAATGAGCGGGGCTGCTCAGCCGAGTGCCATACTTGTTCTAGTGTATCCACACGCGCTGCTCGAGGTCTTCGCCTACGCTGTGCTCTTGGCAGCATCATCTTTCTACGGTAGCTGGAGGAAGCTGGCCACGTACTCTGCGGCAGGAGTGGTACTGCTGGCTGCCGCTGCCCTAGTAGAAGTAGCAACTATGGTTGCAGCGGGCTGAAAAGTGCTCCGAGTAATGACAGCGGCTTGAGACAGGCCGCTTACTTTCCGCTCAGCAACTTGGCTATTAAGGGATCCTGAACTTTCTTCAGCGCGCTCGGAGTGTGGGCTGCAATTGCGAGTGCTCCATAGAGCCCAACGTCGTCTCCAAAACTCGTTGGCTTTATCACGGGCATTTCCGTGACCACGTTTTCTCTAACCAGCTCGACTATTTTTTCGTAGAGTATGTCGACGTTGCTTAAGAAGACGCTGCCACCGAGAATCAGGACTTCTGGGTCGTAGGCGTTTATGACAGACGCGAGCCCGGCAGCCGTCGCCTTTAAGAAGAGCTCTACTACCCTCCTCGCCAGCTCGTCGCCCCTCCTGTAGTAGTCGAAGATGGTCTTCGCGGTCACCTCTCTACCGCTTGCAATGAGCTCTGCGAGCTCCGTCTTCACGCCAGTCTTCTCGTAGACGTACCTGGCAACCCTCGGCAGGTTAGCCCCACCTGCATAGGACTCCCAGTGGCCGCGCCCCCCACAGCCGCAGGGAAGCTCCGACTCGAAGTTCACTACTAAGTGCCCCGCTTCGTGGGCATTGCCCATCTTGCCCAGTAGCAGGTGCCCATCTACTACTACTCCAACACCGATGCCCGTGCTCAGCGTCACGTAGACCAGGTTCTCGTAGCCTACGCCAGCACCATAGTGCTTCTCGCCCCAAGCCGCTGAAACTGCGTCGTTAGCCACGTAAACGGGCTTTTTAAACCGCTTAACGAGGGGTTCTAGCAAGTGGAAAGTGCGTATTGGAAGATTTGCTGCCGAGACCACAATACCCCTCTTGATGTCGAGGGGGCCTATAGTGCCGACCCCGATAGACTCCACGCGGTTTAAGAACTCCCCCCACTTTTCTTCAATTTTCCTAGCAATGAACTCTGCAATTGTGTACTCGTTTCCAGACCTGGGAGTGGGCTCCACGACTTTATCGAGCACTTTACTCTCGCTGCAGAGGGCTATTCTAGTATTTGTCGCTCCCACGTCGACTGCAATGTAGTACTTCAACTCTGCTCTACCTGCTTCTTCGCCGGCGCCCTCTCCTTCTTCCTGAAGAGTATTGGCGCCTTTACTATGTTGTACCTTTCGACAGATTCGAGCTTGGCCTTAAACGGGTTTTCTATTGAGAAGCCAAAAGACCTGGCCACGAGCATTGAAGCAGAAGGCGTGAATGGGTAGAGCATTATGGTTGCTGCTCTCACCGCCTCGAGAGTGCTGTAGAGCTCCTTGCCTGGCTCGCTTTTCTCCCAAGGCTTTGTCTCGTTTAAGTACTGATTGGCCGCCCTCGCAACGTCCATCGCTGCTACGGCTGCCCTAGAGACTTCGAAGTTGCTCATGGCCTCCGCGTACTCGCCGAGCTTTTCCTCGATGACTTCTGCTATCTTGGAGTCGACGCTTCTCCTGTAGACCTTGCCATCTGCCTTCTTCTGGGCGAGTACGCCAATCCTCCTCACGAGGTTTCCGTAGGTGTCTGCCAGCTCGCTCTCGTATATGCTGTCGAGCAAGTCGAAGCTGAACTCGCTGTCTTTGTCCATGTTGAAAATCCTCATTAGCAAGTACCTCGCAGCATCTGCGGAGCCGTACCTCTCGAGCAGCTCTTCTATTGTAACGACGTTTCCAACGCTCTTGCTCATCTTGGCGCCCTTCATGGTCAGGAACGCGTGGACTATCAGCTTCTTCGGGGGCTCGAGGTCCAGTGCCTTGAGGAGCGAGAACCAGACTACTGTGTGGAACCACAGTATGTCCTTGCCTATTACGTGGTGCACGTTGCTCCAGTACTCTCTGAACCTCTCCCTGTCGCTGAGAAAGCCTATTGCACTCACGTAGTTTAGAAGCGCGTCGAACCACACGTATATCACGTACTTCTCGTCGAAGGGTACCGGTATGCCCCACCAAACCCTCTCCACGGGCCTAGCCACTGATATGTCTCTGAGGCCCTCCTTCTCGAGCTTCGAGACTACTTCATCTGCGTAGCTCCTCGGGTACACTATGTCCTTGTTCTTCAAGACATCTAAGAGGTAGTCTTTGAACTCGCTCAGCTTGAAGTAGTAAGTTTCCTCCTCCATGTACTCGAGCGGCTTGTTGTGGAGCGGGCAGTAGGGCTTTCCATCAACCAGCACGTACTCGCCTGGCGAGTAGTACTTCTCGCACTCAACGCAGTAGAGGCCGCTGTAGCTTGCCTTGTATATCAGGCCCTTCTTGTAGATGTAGCTAAACGCGTACTTGACTGTTTCTTCGTGGTAGCTGTCAGTCGTTCTTATGAAGTGGTCGTACTCTACGTTGAGGCTCTTCCAGTAGTTCTTGAATACCGCCGCCATTTCGTCTACGAAGTCCTTGGGGGCTTTTCCGAGAGCCTCGGCCGCCTTCTGCAGCTTCAATCCGTGCTCGTCGTTGCCCGTTAAGAAGAACACCTTGTATCCCAGCAGCCTCTTGTACCTCGCTACTACGTCTGCAAAAACCGTAGTGTAGGCGTGGCCTACGTGCGGCGGTGCGTTTGGGTAGTAAATTGGCGTCGTGATGTAAAACGTCTCCACTAGCGCTTCACCCGGCATCTACGGACTTTACTGGGTAATAGACAACTTTTACTTTTTAATCATTTCCTCGAGCTTGTGCCGCATTTTCTCGACTTTCCTGTCGACGTACCAGAGGAAGTACTTGAGCAAGAACTTCACGGGGGCGTATACAGGCGACTTCATGTAGATCTTCATGATGTCTGGAACCCAGCGCCGCGCGTGCTCATACATCTTCATAATGGCTTCCACGTGCTCGGGCCTCAAGTTGTCTCTCAAGAACCACTTGTTCTTCTTCAGGGCGCCCATGGGCACGAAGAACATTGGCACTATGAGGCTCCTGTAGGGCCTCAGCCTCTCGACGAGCTCTATGGTCTTGACAACGTCGTCGGGGGTCTCCTCCGGGAGCCCGAGTATGACTGTTGCAGCCGGTATTATCATGTTTTCGTGCATGATTCTAAAGGCGTCTTCAACGACGTCTGGCCACTGCTCGGGGGGGTACGGCAGGGACTTCGCCACCATTATCTTCCTAGCAAGCCTTGGGCTGCCCGTCTCGATACCTACTTCCACGCCGAGGAACCTCCTGTGCTCGTTCAGCACGTACTCGTTCATCAGCTTTGACACCAGCCTGTAGCTCTCCTCAGCGTACTTAATTGCCGCGAGGCTTGCGTGCGACCACGCAAGGCTTCTCTCTTCACCAATCTTCTTGATGACCTCCTCGTGGAGCTTTATTAGGGGCTCAGGCCTCGGCTTAATGCCGTCTGCGTGGTATAGCAAGACATCTTCGCTGTGCAGTATCACGCCCTTAACGCCTGCTCTCAAGTTCACCTCTATCTCCGCAATGATTTTCTCTAGTGGTATGAACCTGAGGGGCCTCAGAGTGACGCTGCAGAACTTGCAACCGCGCTGGCAGCCCCTCATTATCTCCACTAGGCCGTTTACGCTGGCGCCCTTGATGACCGGTATTTCTTCGACTTTAGGCACATTGTCAACTCCAACGTAGACGTACTTTGGAAGCTGCTCTCCCCTCAGGGCCTTGTCAACGAGCTCTACTACTACCTTCTCGCCTTCGCCGTCTACAATGGTGTCAACGCCCCACTTTTCGGCCAGCTCTAGCTCGTAGAGCCACTGCCACGCCGCCGGCCCCCCCACGATTATCCTGGCCTTCTTCTCCTTGGCCTTTCTCACGGCAGGGCTGTTCATGAACTTTATGAAGCTCCTCCTGTTAACAGGCTCTAGCCCCGTTATGCTCCACCACTCACTACTAGGTGGGCCGTACGCGAAGTAGTCGTGGTGTCCTATTAGAATGACCTTTACAGTGTCCAAGTGCTTGTGTAAGTGGTCGGGGTCTACTACTGCCGCGTTGAAGCCCGCGTCTTGGAGGGCCGCCTCTATTTTCCTCAATCCATAGGGGGCTTCGCGGGGCCTTCCAAGCTCGTCGACCTTAATCTTTGGTGCGCAAATCGCGAGCCAGAGGGACTCCGGCATGCCTATAGGCGGGCCCGTTGCCACGAAGCCCAAGAACTCCTTGCCGCGGTGGTTAGTCATCATGGTCCTGTCAGTTGTTATGACGACTTCGAAGACCAGCCTAAACCACCTCGGCCTTGCTCCTCAGTTCTTCGGGTAGTTGCAAAAGGAGTTCACTGTTGCTTGCTAGCACAGCATCTACGCGACTGAGGTCGCCCACTACTCTACTAAGCTCCTCGGGGCTTACTACGTAGACTTCGAGAGTAAACGCGTAGTTGCTGAACAAGAAGTCCCTGAGGGCCTCCAGCTTTCTCGGAGTGCTCTCCGAGGCGACTACTACTAGCTTAAGCCCCCTAGTCCCATAAAGCCTGAGCAGCCTGAGAAGCCTACTAGCTGTTTTCTCTGTAACATCGCCTAAGACAAGCACACAAGCCTCGGGCCGCTTGTATGGTGTTGCTTTAAGCAATGGCCTCCCCGGGGGCTGCGGCACTTTCTCCACAGGCACTGTAAGATGAGACATGTCCAAGCGAGTTTATAAGCTGAGCTACCGGCTCGTAGCTAGAGCTCCTAGGACCCGTGTTGGTATGTTACTCACGCTTTAAGAAACTATTAACACAAAATAGGAGCCCGGTGACTGCGAGGTTGGAAGAGCTCGCTGAGAGAATTAAGGCCTACATCTTAAACGTCGAGCAGTTTCTCGAAGAAGCCAGGCGCGAGGCGCTGCCTCCTGAGGCCGCGGAAATCGTAGAGCTGGCGAAGTCGTACCTCTCAGACTCGCGCTACTACTTCGAGAGGGGCGACTACTTCACGAGCCTGGCGTGCATTGCCTATGCAGAGGGGCTGCTAGACGCGCTGAGGCTGCAGGGGCTCATTAAGAGCGCTAGCTGGAAGCCGCTGAGCCGGCTCTACAAGAGGCCAAGGGTCCTCGTCGCGGGAAGCTTCGAGTTCCTGCACCCGGGCCACGTAGAGCTCTTGAAGTACGCGTGGAGCCTCGGCGAGGTCTGCGTAGTGGTTTCGAGGGACACGAACTTCGAGAAGTTCAAGGGGAGGAAGCCCGCGCTGAGCGAGGGGGATAGGCTAAGGGTCGTTGAAAGCTTGAAGTATGTGTCTCGCGCCAGGCTGGGGGACCTCGCCGACTTCCTAAAGCCCATTGAAGAGGAGAAGCCGGACATAGTCCTGCTCGGGCCTGACCAGTGGATTACGCCGGAGGAGCTGAAAGCCATGCTCGAAAAGCGGGGGCTTCACAGCGTGAAAGTAACCAAGCTTCCGAGCAGAATTGGTCCGTGGAGCTCTTCAAGTATCTACAATAGCGTGTGCAGGTGTTCTCGGGAGTAGGCTGGCATTAGCGAGCTCAGAGAGCCTGGCAATTCTCTTGGCCCTCTCCTCAGAGCTCTCAGCTGCCTTAGCTACCTTGGCTAGCTCTCTGACGTCGATGCGCGGGTTGTAGCCCACGTGCTTGCCGTAGCCCTTCAGGGCCTTGATGGTCTCTACTACGAGGTAGCCAACGTTGTACGCGTCTAGCAGGGCCTTTTCATCCGACTCAACGCTCTCTGAGTGGCTGTAAGCCATGCTCCAGGGAGCTATTACAACGCCCATGCTGTTCAAGACGGTCATTAGGTAGGCAATAGCCATCATTACGCCGCTGTCTAGGCCCACCGCGATAAAGCCCGCCACCTTGCCCTCTAAGAGGCTCCTCCCTCTGTGGAATATCATGTTCTCCATGCTAGTGAGCCTGTCAATGAAGTTCTTGAGCAGGCCACTCGGGGCATACCAGTAGACGGGCGTTGCCAGTATGAGGCCGTCTGCAGCAAGCACCTTCTCGCCTAGCTTGTTGAAGTCGTCGCTGCTCAGCAGGCAGGGAAACCTGCAGTACTTCTCGCCATCCGACACGCAGCCCAGGCAGGGCTCTATTCTGTAGTCGTATAGGTGGACCAGCTCTGCCCTGCCGCCAGAGTCCTCTACGCCCTTAGCGGCTACGAGCGCGAGCTTAACTGTAGACCCATACTTCCTCGGCGAGGCATTTATGATCAAGACCTGCGGTTTCTCGCTCATAAACAGTCACCCAAGGGACCACATAAAACTAGACACCGCCCTAAAAACTAACCAGGTAATTGCTGGCACTGGTGCCTACTGTGGGCTCTAACAGGGAATACCCCCGCCATGCCATTGCAGCCGTGGGGGCTGTCTTGATACGAGATGGCAAGATACTGCTAGTCAAGAGGAGGTACCCGCCCGGCAAGGGCAAGTGGTCTGTGCCCGGAGGGGTCCTCGAGCCCGGCGAAAAGCTCGTCGAAGCAGCGCGCAGAGAATTACTCGAAGAAACGGGACTAGAGGCGGAGCCACGAGGAGTGCTCTGGATCCTCAACAACGTGGTCTACGACGAAAACCGCAGAGTCCTCTACCACTACTTAATAGTCGACGTGCTCTTCGACCCTGATACCGTGAGGGGCGAGCCCAAGCCAGGCTCGGATGCCGAGGAAGTCGCGTGGATCGACCTCGCCGAGGCCAAGTCCAGGACAGACGTGTCTAGAACTGTTAAGAGGCTTATTGAAAGAATAGAGAAGTACGGCCTGACGACCCTCCCACTAGAGGGCGTGGACTTCGAGACCACGACTAAGGCCTAGCTGAGCGGGCCTTCGTGCTAAAAATTTATTTAACAGCTAGGCCCCCTTTACTTCCTGGGTGAGCCCGTGGGAAGGGGCTACAGAGCTATTGCAACCAGGACTCTGGCGATCATAATAGCCGTTATAGTAATTGTCGCAGCCATTGCAGCCTACATAGCGACTCAGCTTCCTCCAGCACCCGCACCAACTCCCACGCCGGCTCCTGCTAAGTACAAGCTGCACACGAGAGTACTTTACATTATTGCGAATGACGAGATGACTAGAATACAGTTGTACAAGTCAGGCGCAGTCGACATAGCCGCGGTCACGCCAGCTAGGTGGAAAGACGTAAATGGCACCCCAGTCGGCAAGTTCAGGCTAGTGCTCGAGCCAGACCCCACAAAGCCCAGGCTGACTATTCAGTACGTGCTCATGAACACCATGAAAGAGCCGTTCAACATAACAGAGGTCAGGCAGGCGCTCGCCTGGGCCGTACCCTACGGGACAATACTAGACCAGATATTCGGAGGGCTGTACACGAAGCTCTACACTATTGTACCAAAGGGCATGTTTGGCTACACAGAGTACAACATAGTCAAGTACGATTACAACACGACAAAAGCCAGAGAGATACTTGACAAGCTGAAGCAGGAAAAGGGCTTTGACCCATCCAAGTACACAATCACGGTTATTTACAACCTCGGCAACACTGCTAGAGCCCAAATAGCCGCGCTGCTTCAAAACGAGTGGACCAGGCTGGGCTTTAAAGTCCACGTAGAGGTCTACAGCTGGCCCGAGTACTTGAGCAAAGTAGACCACTTCAACTTCGACGTGGCTCTAATAGGCTGGATACCCGACTACCTGGATCCAGACAACTACTTAATGCCATTCGTCTGGGGCGGAGCCGAGTTCAAGGACTTGAAGTACTGGAAGGGCGTGAGCCCAGCCGATGTAGGCACCTACTTGTCTAAAGTAGAAAGAGTCGTAGACACCGAGAAGTACATTGTCGTAGTAGGGCCGCAGGGCACGGGAGCAAAGTACGAGGGCCCAACTAACAAGCCGCTCCTAGTAGTCGGCTACGTGCTTGACGAGGAGAAGACCAGAGAGAACTGGGCCGAGCCAGTATCAATGGTCACTATTGGCGCGGCTGGCTGGAAAGACGTCCCAGTTAGTGCCCTCTGCAAGCTCTCGCAGAGAGTGCTAGACCCCGAGGTCAGAGAGGCGGTAATCAACGCGGCAATTATAGTATTCAACAACGAGGCCGTCATGATACTGCTCGGGCAGGCAATAACTGGGAGGAACTACGGCAGCTGGGTCCTCAACATGTACTACCCACTGACGACCTTCGCCAGGTACGACCTGGTCTACGAAGACCCCGAGGCACCCGTCGTTGAAACAGGCGTCCTCGGAATAAAGAACGACCCAGAGACCATGGTAATAGCGACCTTTGGCTGGCCAGACACATTTGACCCCGCCAAGAGCTATGAGAGCTTTGGCTGGGAGATCTTCTGGCACATATACTCGAAGCCCGTGACATACTACTACGAGGAGACCGAGCCTGAGCCGGAGCTCGCCGTCGCGTGGGCGTTTAGTCCAGACGCCACTAAGCTGTACCTCGTTATTAGGGGAGGAGTTGTAGCATATGATCCATGGAACAACAAGACGTACCCAATTGACGCTACAGACGTGCTGTTCAGCCTGTGGAGGGCTGTAAGGCTCAACCTGCCGGGAGGCCCGCAGTGGATGATAGACAACTTCATTGACGTAAACGCCTCGAGAGTCTTAACGGAGCAGGAGTTCTCAGAAATAGCATCGCAGGGGCTTCAAACCGTCTACAGAGGAAAGTCCAAGACCGTTAGCTCGCTCAGCGATTTGCTGTCGTTCTTCAACTACACTGGGCCTACTGCTGGTGTTGTCGAGCTGAAGCTGAAGTTCCCGTACGCGCCAATACTCCACATACTCACAACGGGTGTTGCCAGCGTAATACCAATGGAGTACGCCCTTGGAGACAAGTACGACGCGGCCATAGCAGACTCCAACTACGGCAAGAACCCGAGCGCCTGGGCTAAGTACGTCATTGAGGGCGAAGAAGACCCATCCTTCAAGAAGCTCAAAGACTACCCAGTTTCAACAGGGCCGTACTACGTCGAGACCTATAAGGAAGACGCCTACATAGTCTTAAAGATCAACCCATACTACTGGAATGCGACCCTCTGGGAGGAGCTCTACGGTTACAAGCCAAGCAAGTAGCCTGGTAAAGCCGCTTTACTTAAATGCTTTTTTTATTTTGATCCGCGGGCCTCCCCCGCTCGCCTCTCTCGAATTCAGCGCTCTCCCCATAATGCTAAGCACTAAGGCCTCTCTGCCAATTCTCTGCCAGTACATGTAAGCATGCCTCGTGCCGAATAAGCCTTAAATACCCAGTATGAGAGTCCCCTAATACCCTGGATGCTGCACAGTCAGTTAGGTGTTGGAGTAGTGGGTCTCAAGAGGTACTTGGCGAGGAGGGTACTGACTTTCATACCAACGCTCATAGGGGTTTTGCTGATAACCTACCTCATAGCCTACGCCATACCCGCAGACCCCGTTAGAGCCTGGGTTGGCGAGAAGCTACTAAACCCCGAAACCCTCGAGAGGGTCAGGATAAAGTACAAGTTCAACGAGCCTTGGTACGTGCAGTTCGCGTTCTTTGTGCAGCAGCTGCTGAGCGGGAGCCTCGAAGACCCGGTGAGGCACAGGCTCGTATTTACAGAGATAATGTCCAGGTTCGTAATCACCGTAGAAGTGGCCATTGTGGGCTTTCTATTCCTAGTTGCAATAGGCATACCCCTGGGCCTCCTTGCCGCAGTCAAAAAAGACACTGCCGTGGACTTTGCCGTGAGGGTCTTTGCCCTCGTTGGCAGCTCTCTCCCATCATTTGTCCTCTACTACTTCCTCATACTAGTGCTGTTTGTCCAGTTCAGGACAACGTACCTCGCTGGAGTCCCCTACTACTCGAGTACGTGTGCAGCGTGGCTCTCGTCGATGCCAGACCAAGTCCCGGTTCTAGGCCACTTGGTGGCATCAATAGGCTCTGTCCCCATGTTTGGTGCAATGATGTGCGGAGAGTGGGGCGTTGTTGGAGAAACCCTTAAGCGGCTCTACCTACCAGGCCTAGCACTCGGGCTCTTGAACGGCGGTTTCATAGCGAGAATAGTGAGGAACAGCCTGCTAGACGCCCTCAGCTCCGAGTACATACTCTACGCAAAGGCAAGAGGGCTCTCAAAGCTCTCTGTGTGGAGGCACGCACTCAAAAACGCCATGATACCCGTTGTAACGGTTCTCGGGCTCAACTTCGGCGGCCTGCTCTCGGGAGCCATAATCGCCGAGACGGTTTTCAACATACCCGGCATGGGCCGGTACATGTACGAGGCAATTACAAGGCTGAACTTCCCCGTGATAATAGGCTGTACTTTCATGGTGGGGATCATATACGTAGTGGTTAACCTCGTAGTTGACATACTCTACGCGGTTATAGATCCGAGGATAAGGTACTAGGGGGTGGGCTGCGTGGCCAACATAGTCTACAAGGGGTTGAAGACGGTCATATGGGCTTACGCTAAGCTCAGGGAGAAGCTGTCGCCAGGCTGGATCCAGAGGAACTCTTCTAGGATAAGGGAGTGGGAGCTAATGGCATACGCCTTCAGCAAGTCCAAGATAGGGGTCCTGGGGGGCATCATAGTCTTCATAAACGTAGTGCTCGCCATAGTAGGCCCCATGGTTGCCTGGGAGCCCTACTGGGAGTACAAGACGACGCAAGACCTCAGCCTCTGGTACCACCCACCGTGCATGCCGCCAGACTGCAGCGGCAAGCCCCTCTTGGGTACAGACGAGTGGGGCAGAGACATACTGGCAATGTCGCTCTACGGGTTCAGGATATCCCTCGTCATATCAGTAGTAGTCGTCCTGCTTGGAGCGCCTATAGGCATACTGCTAGGCCTCATATCTGGCTACAAGGGAGGCATAGTAGACGAGGCCATTATGAGGCTGACCGACATATTCATGGCATTTCCAGGACTAGTGCTTGCAATAGCCTTTGCCTCCGTGCTGCCTCAGAGAATCAGAGGGGCCTTGGAAGTAAACCCGCTAATGAGATCTTTCTTCTCCGCCCTCTTCGGCTTGAGAGAGCAGGAGTACGGCCAGCTGGCAGCGCTGCTCTCTATTTGGATAGCAATGGTAATTGTCTGGTGGCCCGGCTACACTAGAATAGTAAGGGGCAGCGTGCTGTCTATCAGAGAAATGCCGTTTATTGAAGCAGCAAAGCTCGCCGGCCTCTCAACGTGGAAGATACTGGTAAAGCACATACTGCCAAACGTCTTGTCACCCGTCATAGTCATAATGACCTTCGACTTGGCAACCGCAACGCTGTTCGCAGCCTCTCTATCGTTCCTGGGACTGGGCCCGCAAGACCCAGTGCCAGAGCTAGGCTTCATGATATCCAAAGCAGGTGCCTACTTCCCCGAGAGGAGCTGGCACGTCGTAATATACCTCGGTACAGTACTCCTCATAATAGCACTCGGGTGGAACTTGCTCGGAGACGCATTGAGAGACGTCCTAGATCCCAGGACTAGGAGGGCCCTTGAATTCAGAGAAGAAGAGGAGAAGAAGGGAGAGAAGAGGTGAGGGAGTTGGCCTCCAAGCAGTACGCCCTGAAAGAAGATGAAGTGCTCAGAGTAGAGAATCTCGAAGTAAAGTTCTACACGTACGCCGGCGTTGTTCACGCCGTCTCGGGAGTGTCCTTTAGAGTTAGAGAAAAGGAGACCATAGCGCTTGTCGGCGAAACTGGCTGCGGAAAGACGGTCACGACGAGGGCCATAACAAGGCTAATAGACCCGCCCGGCGTAATTGAGCGGGGAGTTGCGCTATTTAGGAGGAGGAGCGGCGAAGTAGTAGACCTGCTCAGCATAGACGAGGAAGAACTGAGGAAAATAAGGGGGGATGAAATAGCGTACGTATTCCAGGACCCGACGTCGGCTCTAGACCCGCTTTACACGATTGGATACCACATACACGAGACAGTGGCAGCCCACAGACCCAAGGTCAGCAAGAAGGACACGCTGTCGCTGGCGGTTAAGCTGCTGAAAGAAGTCATCATACCAAACCCCGAGGTCAGAGTCAAGAACTACCCCCATGAAATGTCTGGTGGCATGAGGCAGAGGAGCGTGATAGCCATTAGCCTCTCAAACTCGCCGAGGCTGCTAATAGCAGACGAGCCGACAACGAACCTCGACGTGACCATTCAAGCACAAATACTGGAGCTCTTGAGAAACCTCCAGGCATCCCGCGGCATGAGCATTGTGCTAATAACCCATAACCTGGGAATAGTGGCTGAAATGGCCGAGAGGGTGTACGTGATGTACGCTGGCAAAATAGTCGAGGAGGGCCAAGTAGACCAGATATTCTACAACCCGCAACACCCGTACACGAAGCTGCTGCTGAGGTCCGTGCCCAACCCCTTGAAGAAAGTCGAGAAGCTGGAGTCTATTCCGGGCGTAGTGCCCTCTCTGATAAACCCGCCTCCGGGCTGCAGATTTGCACCGAGGTGCCCATTTGCCACGCCCAGGTGCCACAAGCTAGAGCCGCCCATGATGCAAGTTGAGAAGGACCACTACGCTGCATGCTGGCTCTTAGAGAGACTGTGAAGAGGTGGGGCACGTGAGCTCCGACGTCTTAATCGAAGTAGTAAACTTGAAGAAGTACTTTGGCGTCAGGGGCTCCCTGAGGAAGAAAGTCAAGGCCGTTGACGGAGTCTCCTTAAAGATTTACAGGGGGGAGACGCTAGGCGTCGTGGGCGAGAGCGGCTGTGGCAAGACAACTTTGGGAAAAGTCATTCTCCGCCTGCTCGACCCGACTTCGGGCAAGATAATCTTCGAAGGCATCGACGTGACCAAGGCGAGGGGCAGGAAGCTGCGGGAGTACTGGAGAAATGCTCAAATGGTGTTTCAAGACCCCCACACGAGCCTCAATCCCAGGATGACTATTGCCAGCACGCTACTAGAGCCCGTGAGGCAGTACAAGCTCGTCGTGGGCGACGAAGAGGAGTTCCTCGCTAAGCAAATGGAAATGGTAGGCCTGGGCAGAGAGCACTTGTACAGGTATCCCCACGAGCTCTCGGGCGGCCAGAAGCAGCGAGTCGCGATTCTCAGAGCCATAATAACGAGGCCGAAGTTCATAGTACTCGACGAGCCGACCTCAGCACTAGACGTCTCCGTGCAGGCACAAATACTAGAGCTCCTCAAAGACCTCCAGAGGAAGCTCGGCCTGACGTACATGTTCATATCGCACGACATAGCCGTGGTGAAGTACATGAGCAGCAGAATGGCAGTAATGTACCTCGGCAAAGTAGTTGAAATAGGGGGCTCAGACGAGGTTTTCGAGAAGCCTCTGCACCCATACTCCCAGTTCCTGCTGAATGCCGTCCCGATACCAGACCCGCAAATAGCGAAGAGCAGGAAGAGGGCAATTATACAGGGAGAGCCTCCATCACCCATAAACCCGCCAAAGGGCTGTAGGTTCCACCCAAGGTGCCCATACGCCACGGAGAAGTGCAAGTCTGTAGAGCCGCCTGCCGTCGAAGTTGAGGGGGGCCACGTAGTCTACTGCTGGCTTTACGAGAAGAAGTAGACAAGAGCGCTCTGCGGGGATGACCGAAGCCCACGGCACCAAGCCGGGCTTTACTCTCCTTTTCAAGTGCAAGTCCTGCGGCGAGCTCTACCCAGAGCCAATTATCAAGTGCCCCGCCTGCGGCGGGCTCGTACTGCCCTTCTACGAGAGAGCCCGCAGGTTTAGAGTTGCGCACAGGCACTCTATCTGGGGCTTCGAGGGCAGTCTTCCAGACTTCCCCGTGAAGGTCACTCTTGGCGAGGGCTTCACACCGCTCATCGAGTCGTGGTTTATTGGTAGAGACAAGGGCGTCTACTTTAAAGACGAGGGCAGGAACCCCACTGGAAGCACGAGAGACCGCGCTGCGTGCATTGTAGTTAGCCACGCCGCCTCACTGAAGTACAAGCGCGTTGTTGCTGCGAGTGACGGAAACATGGGTGTCAGCATAGCGGCGTACGCGGCCAAGGCTGGTCTGAAGGCTGCGGTCTACGCGCCGCCCTGGATAGACAGCGAAAAAGCCCTCTTAATCAGGGCCTATGGCGCTGAGCTCGAGCTGAGGGACAAGAGCATTGACGCGATTGTCAAGGACGTCTCCGAGCTCTCCGAGAAGACCAAGAGCTACAACGCATCGACGACGTCAAACCCGCTGAGCATTGAGGGGCTGAAGACCATATCGTACGAAGTGCTACTAGACCTCGGGAGAGTGCCGAGGAGCATCTACGTCCCCCTTGGAAGCGGCATTACGCTGTTGTCGATCTACTACGGGTTTCTAGACCTCGTTGAAGCAGGGCTAGCGCCACGCATTCCAAGGCTAGTGGGTGTTGAGCACTGCGGAAACCCAAAGTACGCCGAGCACCTGTCGCAGGTCTCTAAGTGCAGGGAAGAGGCGTACCCGGGCTTGAGGTACTACACGCCGCCTGTATTCAACCACGTGCTCGAAGTCCTCGAGAAGCAGGGAGAGGTAGTCGTAGTAACCAGCAGAGAAACCCTTAGGGCAGCTAAGCAGCTTGCCACGCGCGAAGGCCTCTTCACCGAGCCTTCTTCTGCCGTAGCTGTAGCCGGGTACTTGAAGCGCGAAGAAGAGGACTCGGTCATCCTGCTTTTTGGGCACGGAGTAAAGTCTGCATCGGCTTTTGCGCGCCCACGTAGAAGGCGCTTTACGGCTCCATATGTTGGAATAACGAAAAAGCTCATACTTGAAGTCCTGAGATCAAAGCCCGGTTTAACGGGGTACGAGGTGTGGAGGGAGCTCGGGCTCAACATTACTCCACAAGCCGTGTACCAGCACTTGAGAGACCTAGCCGAGATGGGCCTCATTAGAGTTGTCGAGAGATCTGGCGTCAAGCGCTACTACGCTTCTCTCTATTGAAAGTTTTTCTTAAAGAGCAAACTTTAATAAGTCAAGTACTTTAGGAGAGCAGGGTGCATAGTGGATGTCAGGAGGTGCTTCTGAGAAGCGGGGCTTTAGCGTTGTCGACGCAGCCGTGTTTACAGTACTCGTGTACGCGGCTACTATTGCACTGCAGATTTACCAGCCAGTAACCGGGGGCTACTTCAACGTAGGCGAGTCGATGATATACCTGGCTGCACTGGTTTCAACGCCTCTCGTCGCCGGCATAGCGGGTGGTGTTGGGGCAGCACTAGCAGACCTCTCAACGGGCTACGCTATATTCGCCCCGGCCACGCTCGTCATAAAGTTTGCCGAAGGGTACGTGGCTGGGGTGCTTGCTAGGAGGCTCAAGAAGTACCACGGAACAGCTCACTCGGCCGTCGTCGTTGCCTCTTACGCGGCAGCTTTCATCACGGTCTCAGCCACGCTGTGGGCCGGCGGAATATACATTGGGCCTTCTCACTGGCTTGTCTTCACCTTTGAGCCGCCATACGTCGAGGTCTCTCTCGCTGTGTGGATAGCGGTGGGCGTCTTCCTCGCGTCTCTCTTTGCCATAGTACTGCTCCGCAGGTACCTGCACAGTGGTGAAGTAGCGGCCCTCGCTGCTGCCGGCTCAATAATGGTGCTCGGCTACTTCCTCTACGAGTTCTTCGTCAGCAACCCGCTAACTGGCAGGGAGCCCATTGGAGCAATACTCGAGGTACCAGTGAACATAGGGCAGGTTGTAGCTGGAATATCTATTGGAGTGCCTCTCGCTGCATGGCTCAGGAGAGCCGGCTACGTCAGGGAGTAGCCAACCAAATCCCGGCAAAAACCCTACTACGCTCTTTTTATACTGGTGGCTCTTCCTTGAAGGCCCTAGAGGCGAGAATCTCGAGGTGCGGCTACCCTGGGGGCTTCGAGATTAGGGGGATTTCGGTAGACCTAGAGCCGGGAGAAGTGCTGCTCGTGGCGGGCCGCTCTGGGAGTGGCAAGACCACTCTCGTGAGGGGGCTGACGGGGACTATTAAAGCAGCGGGAGGCTACTTCGAGGGCTACGTAAAAGTGCATGGCAAGCGCCTGGATGAAATGAGCCCAAACGAAGTGTCCAGCCTAGTTGCCTACGTGCCCCAAGAGCCCTGGTACGGCGTCTTGGCCCACACGGCCTACGCCGATGTCTGCCACATGCTATCTCTCAGGGGTCTTGAGTGCAGCCGATCTCACTTGGAGCCATTTGGCGTTGCAAGCTATGCCAACAAGCCCGTCTACAACTTGAGTGCTGGGCAGGTTCAGCGGGTCTTGTGGACGAGCGCGCTTGCAGGAGGCGCCAAGCTGCTAGTGCTAGACGAGCCCCTGGTCTACCTCGACGAAGAGGGGAGGAGAAGCGCTAGAGAAGCCGTTGAAAAGCTCGCGAGAGAGGGTGCAGCCGTAGTTGTGGTAGACCACAACCCCTTGTTCTGGGAGGGGCTCGAACCAAGGCTCCTCTACATGGAGCAAGGCGTTGCCAAGTACTATGGAAGGTGGAGTAGGGGGGTTGTAGAAGTCCCTGAAGACGCGCCGCCGAAGAGGCGCATTGGTAGGGGCGTTTACGCCGAGCTACGAGACGTCTGGTTCAAATACCCGGGCGAAAGAAGCCACGTGCTAAGAGGCTTTAGCTTCAGGGCCGAGAAGGGGGTGTTGACGGCTCTCGTGGGCCCAAACGGCTCTGGCAAGACCACAATCCTGAAACTAGCCTCCGGCCTGCTGAAGCCTCAGAGGGGCTTAGTAGCGAGGAGGGGTCCCAGCGTGTACGTCCCTGAAAACCCACTGCTGTACTTCACAATGCCCACGCCGAGAGAGGAGCTACTGCTCTCTGCCAGGGGCGATGAAAGCCGCGCCCTGGAAGCAGCCGAGGTGTTTGGCGTTAAGCACGTGCTTGACAAGCCCCTGGCCAGGGTGAGCACTGGTGAGAGGAGGAGAATCGCGCTTGCATCGGCCTGGCTAGCCGGGTTTGAGGGCTACTTCGTTGACGAGCCGACGGGCGGCTTAGACGACTATAGTGCTCGAAGCGTTCTCGAAGCCCTCTCGCTGCTAGCTGAGTGGGGCAGGGCAGTCGTAGTCGCCTCGCACGACAAGCGCGTCATCAAGGCAGCAGACGTCGTTGTCGAGGTGAAGTAGCTTCTTGGGCGTGCTGGGCTTCTTCATCTCAACTATCTACAAGTCCCTGTTTCTCGCGGGCGAGAGCGGCTACAAGCTCGCGCACCCGGCCTCGAAGCTCGCGTTCATAGCCTCTGCAGCTGCATTCCTAGCCCTGAGGAGCCCCGCGAGCTTCCTTGCAACGCCACTAGTGCTCGTGCTGGGAGCTATACACCCCGGGCTTTCCTGGGTAGCTTCAGCACTAGCCCTCTCAGCGCTTGCTGGATCGTACTTCGCTCTCTCAGCTTACCTGCTCTCCCTCACGGGCCTCTACTACATGAGCCTGTTAGACGTGCTGCTCGTCGCGCTCAGGACCTCCAGCATATCCTTGCTCATCCTCTTCGCGTTTACGACGATATCGCCGCTGGACCTGTTCAACGCGCTCCTCGCCGCTGGAGCCCGCCGGTTTTCAAGCTACCCACTGCTCGTGTGGAGGCTCGCCCCCCAGGGGCTCAAGAACTTCGCCGAGTCCCTCGCAGTGGGTTCCCTGAAGAGAGAGCCAGCTACGAAGAGAATCCCCGCTGCAGCGGCCAGCATTATAGAAGCCGGATGGCTCACCGAGGAATACTGCTACTGGAGGCTTCGAGCAGAGCCCACGAAGAGAATCAAGCTCGGCACATCGCCCCGCCACACCCTGCTACTAGTAGCTGCTTCTGCCATTCTCCTGATCGCGTGCCTTGCCTGAGACGCGCCGCTCCGCGGGTTTCAAGCCAAAGAGGCTTATTTGCCAGGCCCGTGCTCGAGCTCACTTGGGCGACCCTGGTGGAGGCCTCCCGGGCTTCAGTACTGCTCGTGGCGGCACTACTAGTGCCGCTGGCTACCTGGGTGTACTCTGCTCCAGAACAAGGCGCGGGGCTTATCGTAAACCCCGTGCCAGGCCTCCCAGCAGACTTCATTAGGGGAGTCGATCTTTCCGAGGTTCCCTGGATACTCGAGCTTGGCGGTAAGTACTACTACGAGAATGGCACAGAAGGCGACATACTCGACATACTCGCCGAGAGCGGGGTCAACTGGATTAGGCTGAGAGTGTGGAACGACCCATACGACGAGCGGGGCAATCCCTACGGCGGTGGCAACTGCGACCTCCGTAGAATGGCTTCTTTCGCTGCCAAGGCTAAGGCCAAGGGCTTTAAAGTACTCGTAGACTTCCACTACAGCGACTGGTGGGCCGACCCGAGCAAGCAGTACAAGCCCAAGGCGTGGGCAAACCTCACATTCCAAGAGCTCGTCGAGGCCGTGTACGAGTGGACTTACAACGCCTTGGCCTACATGGACGCGCAGGGAGCTCTTCCCGACATGGTGCAGGTTGGCAATGAAATAAACAACGGCTTTCTCTGGCCGGATGGCTCGGCCGAGAACTGGACTCAGTTCGTTACCTTACTGAAGTCCGCGATAAAAGCCGTGAGGGACTACAACAACAGCATTAAAGTAGTAATACACTTGTCTGGTCACAGAGAAGTGAGCTTCTACGTCAACTACTTCAAGAGGCTTGTTGAAGGCGGTGTCGACTTCGATGTCATAGCACTATCATTCTATACCTACTGGCATGGAACACTTGAGAAGCTTAAGACCCTCGTAGAAACCCTCGCGAGAGAGTTCAAGAAAGACGTGATAGTGGCTGAAGTGGCTTATGCGTGGACTCTCGAAAACGGCGACGACCACCCCAATATCTTTGGCAGCAGCAACTACGAAGTGGTAGGAGGCTACAAAGCCACTGTTCAGGGGCAGGCCTCGCTCATAAGAGACGTCATTGAAGTCGTTTACAGGGCTGGAGGCCGCGGCATTTTCTACTGGGGGGCGGCCTGGATACCGTACCCGGGTGCTGGGTGGAAGACTGGCGAGGGCAATCCCTGGGATAACCAAGCACTATTCGACTTCTCCGGGAAAGCCCTGCCTTCCCTCAAAGTCTTCAAGCTAGTCTACGAGGCCAAGCCCGTTGAAGTCGCGCCACTAGAGCTCTACGACCCGCGCCCCATAAAGGCGTCTACTTATGCTGGAGTCAAGCCAGTGCTCCCGGGCCAAGTACTCGTAGTCTACACAGACCACTCAATAAGACAAACACCAGTTGATTGGGGGGAAGTACCGGTCTACAAAGAGCCGGGTGTCTACGAGCACGTGGGCTACGTAGTGGGCACTAGAATTCAAGTAAGAGCAGTAATAGAGGTCCGAGAGAGAATGAGCATTGAAGTAGCAGACCCGGAGGGGGATGACAGGGGCCCGGGAACCTACAAGTACCCTTCTGCAGCCGTCTACAAGCCCGGCGTCTTCGACATAGTTAAGGTAGTGGTGAGCCTAGAAGGCGAGGAAGTCGTTGTCAAGACCTGCTTTAGAAACCTCGGTGGAAACCCGTGGCAGGGGCCGAATGGCTTTAGCCTTCAGTACATTCAAGTCTACATCAGGACGACGAACCCGGCTGTAACAAACAAAGTGTACAGAAAGGACACTTTTGGGCTGGGAATCGAGCTACGCGAAGACTATGCGTGGCAGTACGCACTACTAATAGCCCCGGGCTGGGGCACAGAGCCCCTTCCAAGAGGCGAGCTCTCGGCTCTGCAATACGCTAATGGCACGGTCTTCGTGGAAGACAAGCACTTCAGTGTTGCGGCCAGGCCCGAGGAAGGCTGCGTCGAAGCCAGAGTACCCAGGAACCTTATGCCAGACTGGGAGAACATTAAGCTGTGGAGAGTAGTAGCGGCGGTTACGAGCTGGGCTGGAGAAAACCCGGATAGAATAAGGAGCTTTGCACCAGGTGGCGGTGAATGGGTCGTTGATGCAACTGGATACGCAAACGAGACGACTGCGCCCAGAATAGCCGCTGCAATTATCGCAGGCGTGCTGCCTAAGGTAATGGACCTCGCAGTCTACTCCGAGGAGTACCCGAGTGGAATATCTGCCGAGCAGCAGTACGCGTGGCTACTGGGCTTCGACCCGGCAAAGCCAAGCCCCACGGTAGTCCCCCCGCCGGTAGTTCCCTACGTAACAGTCACAGTAACGCACACTATTACGCAAACTCTCGCAGTCACAGAGACGGCGACCATTAGAGAAGTGACCACGGTCACTGCTAAGGAGGTGGTGCAAGCCGGTGCAGAGCCGGCAGCGAGCCAGCTAGTGGCCACCGCGCTCCTCGCCCTATCAGCTGGAGTGGCAACTGGCTACTTTGCCTTCCGTAAATTTGCAAAATAGCCCCCTGCATGCTCAATTCCCCCCGGACAATTATTCAACTTTTATTAATTCGCGCCACGCAAAGCTACAAAGAGGGGGGATTCTTGGCCCGCGAAGCCGTTTCAAAAACAACCGCCATAGTTTTGGCAGTAGTAGTGATCCTTGCCATTGCCGGCATTGCTGTTCTACTTCTAGGGCGGCCCCTAGCTCCAGCGCCTACGCCCACTCCGACACCCACGCCAACGCCCACACCAAGCCCGACCCCCACCCCAACTCCAACGCCGACGCCCACTCCCACTCCAACAACTCCCGTTGGCTATGCGATAACTATTGGTAGCGTCCAGATTAGAGTGCCCAAGGAGTTCTACGAATTCGTTGAGAAGGCGAAGGCGGGGCAGGTAAAAGTCACGATATACTTTGGCAACGCGCTCGCCCCTGAGGAGAGAGTGGGCTTTTACAAGGCAGTAGAGCTGTTCAAGCGCGAGTACCCGGGCATCGAAGTCAGGGTCATCGAGTACGGCGGTATGGGTGATATGCAGAGCGCCGTCATAGCAGCTGCTTCACTACCACCAGCTCAGAGAGAGGCGCTAATTGGCCAGGCTCCTGACGTCTTCACGTGGGCCCACGACTGGGTTGGGTGGATGGCCGATGCCGGGTACCTAGTGGCGCTGGAAGACTACATAGGCTACGAGGCAATCGAAGACGTCTCTGGCTACTTGCTGCCGGTTGCAATGGCGTCTGTGACTTACAAGGCAAAGACTTACGGATTACCCTACGCCGGCGAGGCGCTCGCGCTCTTCGTTAACTTAAAGCTCGTCTCGAAGCCGCCGGAGTCCTTCAGCGAGATGCTCAGCACAATGAAGCAGTTCTACAACCCCGCTAAGGGCACTTATGGAATCTCGGGCATGGTAGCTGGAATGTACCACATTAATGCCTGGGTCACCGCCCACGGCGGCTTCTTCTACGACGACGTTAAGAAGGAGCTTGGGTTCCTCAAGCCCGAGACAGCTGAGGGCGTTAAGTTCTTCGTGGCAAACGTGCTCAGGTACATGGACGTTTCCGACCTCGGACACGACTACCAGAGGAGGTTGTTTGGCGAGGGCAAGGCGCCATTCTACATCTCAGGCCCCTGGGACGTGAGGTACGCCATTGAAACCCTAGGCCTCGAAAACCTCGCAATAGCGCCACTGCCCCCTATTGATGGAAAAGTGCCGAAGCCGTGGAGTGGCTTCAGAAACCTGTACATAACGGTAATGGCGACTGCCGGCGGCAAGGAAAGGGCTTATGCAGCAGTGCTCTTCGTGCTGTACTTGTCTCTAAGCGATGAAGCTGTGCTAACACTCGTCGACGAGCTTGGATACGTCCCAGTCAAGCTAAGCGTTGCCGAGTACGTGCTCACGCACGCCGCCGAGAAGCCCCTGTACAGGGTCATTGCAGGGTTCTACAAGCAGCTTGAGAGGTCGACACCTATGCCAAAAGACAAGAACATGCAAGTAGTGTGGGGCGCTGACACGCACCTGCAGACCATATGGCAGGAGTTCGCAAATGCCATTAAGGCAGGCCGCAGCGTCGATGAAGCCGTGCAGGCAGCCCTAGCCAAGGTAGGGCCTGCTCTAGAGAGCGCCTACAACGAAATAGCACCAAGGATAACCAAGTAGTGGGTGCGATGCTTGGCGAGGGTTCCTGGAAAGAAAGTCCTTTTTCCCACTAAAGTAGCCCTCCTCCTCGTATTTCCAAGCCTCGTCCTCTACCTCTTCTTCAACACGTGGCCAATGCTTTTTTCAATAGGCATAGCCTTCACCAATGCTACTAGGGAGAACATACTGCCAAACCCGCAGAGAATAAGCGACCTGGAAAACGCAATAGCGTGCGCCACAGTGCTGAGAGAGAGCCCCGAGCACAGGTCAAGGGCTCCAAAGCTCCTAGAAGACGTGCTAGCGCCCCTCAACGACATGCTCAAGAGGTTTTCAGAAATTGAAGGGCTTCTCGAAGCGGGCGCAAACCCCGAGGACATACCAAGAGCCTACTTCTTCGGCCTCTACACCTCCGCCACTAAGCTCAGAAGAGTCAGGCCTCAAGTCGCTTCTTTCTTCAACTGCACGGAACTAGGCTACGCTACTAGCGTAGAGCTCATTCCAGGCGAGGTCTTAGAGAAAGTGGACTCGCTCATAACTCTCGCAGGCACGCTGACAACGCCGCAGGCCTTTACTCGCGACCAGCTCTACGAGTACGCCAAAGCAGGGCGTAGCTTGGCTCAGAGCCTCGTAGACTACTTCACTAAGCTTGAAACAGGCTACGACGAGTACTTGTCCAAGTTCGTGGAGAGCGCGCAGAGAGAACTGGACTCACTGCAGCTAAAGTTCGTGGGGCTTGAGAACTTCGCGAGGCTCTTTAGAGATCCGAGGTTTTACAACTCGCTCTACAAGACCCTGCTTTTCGTGGCAACGAGTGTTCCACTAAAGGTCTCAGCGGGGGTCCTCCTCGCACTACTGTACTCCTCGGTCCTCATCTACGGGAGGAGGGCTCTGCGAGCTCTGCTGCTAGTGCCGTGGGCCATGCCATTCCTGCTCTCGGCACTCACGTGGAAGTTCCTATTCCTCCCAAACGGGCAGCTAGGGCGGCTATTTGGTCTCAACATGAACGTCAATGAGTGGGACGCCTTCGTAGTCTACAACTTGTTTGAGACGTGGCTTGCATACCCCTTTGTAATGACAGTCACGCAGGGCGCGCTGAGCGGGGTTTCGAGAGACGTAATTGAGGCGGCCTACGTCGATGGCGCGGGGCTGTTCACTAGGTTCAGGAGAGTGGTGCTCCCCCTCATAGCAAAGCCGGTCTCGGTGGCAGCCATACTGACAACGGGGGCCTCGCTCCAGGCCTTTCTTGTCCCCCTAGTGCTCAACGGCGCAGGCCCCATTGGGGATGTCTGTGTGCCGCTTGCTGGCTGCGCTGTTGGCTGGAAAAACGAAATGCTCATCATATTCGGCTACAACAGAATAATGATTGACAGGGAGTTCGGCTACGCTGCGTCAATGTACATTGTCGTAGTGGCCATAATCCTCATATACGTCGCACTCTGGTTTAAGCTCATGGGCAGGCCAAAGAGGTGAGGTGCGTGGTCAGCGCTTCCATGACTGTGCTCAAGATTGCTGCAACGGTTTTCGGAATCTTGATAGCCGCGTCGCTGGCATACCCACTGGCGTACATAGTCGCTCAGGCACTAATAGGCAAGCCGACAATAATTCTCTCAGACCTCGCGCAGCTAGCCCAGTACGGCATAACCATTGGCAACTTTGCGAAGATCCTCCGAGACCCGGAGTTCTACGATGCCCTCCTCAATACTCTCTTCGTCGCGAGCCTCACAGTAGTGCTTGCCATAGCAGTAGTCATACCGGCTGCCTATGCCTTCTCCAGGTTCGAGTTCCTAGGCAAGAACACGCTACTCTACTACTACTTGATCGTAAGCCAGGCTGGAGGGGGCCTCGGGATTATTGCCGTCTTGGCGCTCTACATGTTCTTGCTAAGGCTTACTGCGTATGGAATCAACGTCATTCAAATGTGGATTCTGCCGCTAATATACGCGTCTGGCCTCGTGCCGTTCCAGACGTGGCTTATGAAGAGCTACTTCGACCAGCTGCCAAAAGAGCTGGACGAAGCCGCGTTCATTGATGGTGCCAGCTGGTTCCACATAGTCTTCAAAGTAGTATTCCCGGCCTCGAAGGCGGCCTTCATAATAATAACGCTGTTCGCGTTCATGAGCGCTTGGGGCGAGTTCATAATCGCAAACATACTCCAGCTAAAGACGCTCGGCATGTACATATACACGACCGCTGTTGCGGGCCAGGCAGGCATAATGAGGCCCGGAGAGTTCGCAGCTGCCGCCATAGTCTACGCAGTACCCATGATGGTGCTGTTCGCAGTGGCGCAGAAGTACATTGGAGAGGCCTACAGGCTCGGAATAGTAAAGGGCTGAAGGCCCCGCTACTCCAGCTCGAGCTCGATTAAGGCTTTTTTGTGAGAGTAGTACTCTACTAGCTCTACCGACTCCACTACCGCCTGCCCAGACGTCACTAGCCCCGCTATCACCATCTCGTTGAGCCCCTGCCTGAGAGCCGGCTCGGGCACGTAGAGCAGTCTTCCTGGAGAGTCTTCGCCGAGCCTCCCCACTAGCTCGCCGTTGACGAACACCAGCATTCTCAAGCCGCTGGCCTTAACGACCACTCCGAGGGGCCTGAGCGGGCTGGGTTCTTTGTCGAGGCTGAAGCACGCTCTCAGCCACACAACCCTCCCTGCCATGCCCACTAGGCTCAGCGGCAGCCGCTCCTCTCTGAAGCCCGTGCTCCAGCCGCCTCTCTGCCAGCCTTCCAAAAGCCCCCTAGTCCCCTCTTGGACAACCCAACGGCCCAGCACTCTGTGCTCAAAGAACCTGAGCACGGGCACTGCCACGCCCCACTCGGCGAATAGGGCAATCTCGTTGCGCCCCGGCTTCAAGTACGCCGTCACGTCTACGGGCCCGATGAGGGGGCCGAGGTAGCTGCCGTTTACAAACAACAGCACCCTGTAGTAGTAGTTCTGGTAGAACTCGGGGCCTGGATCCAGTACTACGTGGCCCTCTAGCTCGCTCAGCTCGACTTCTGCAACGTAGAGCCCCGGCGACTCCACACCAGCGACTTCGCTTCCGGGCAGGGACTTCCAGTCTCTCAGCGCCTGCAGCACGGGCTCCGGATTCCTCAGGAACTCTGCCATGTCGAAGCGGGGCCCGTAGGGCGGCTTGAGCTCTATTTTCTTCCACTTGGTCATCGCGAGACAGCCCCTCTTGCCCAGGTAGACCCCGCCGTAGATGCCATTGGGGACGTACAGCAGCCCGTCGTTTGGGTGCCCTACGGCCTCTACAAAGACGGTGAGCTCGTTAACACCCTCCTTCAGCAGAGCCGACGCGTCTCCCTCAATGTAGTGGTAGCCAGAGGCTATGTGCCCTCCATTGAGCACTGCAACGCCGTAGTCGCTGAAGCCCGCCACAGCGAGCACCTTGTTTGGCAGCCGGTTCAGGAGCCTGTTGTCGACTTCGAAGAGTATCTTGTAGACGTAAAGGCCATTCTCGTAGAAGCCCGCTTCCTCGAGAGGCTGCCCCGGCGCGACCTCCCTGTACTCGGCGTCCACGGGGTCCAGCCTGAGGGCCACCCTGTCTATTAGAACCCTGCGCCTCTCTCCGGGTTTGCAGAGGCTTGGAGGAGCGAAGGCCCTGTAAACTCCTTCAGCAACGCGCTCGAACTCCAGCTCCGATTCGCCGAGCTTGAGGCCCTTCAAGTCCCTGCCGAGCAGTAGCGTGATGAAACCGCAGCTCTCCTCGTCCAGCTCCGCGCCGAGCTCTACTTTACCGCCGGACGTGCTCGCTTCTCCCACGAAGTACAGGTTGGACACTGCAGCTAGCCCGTCGCCGAGGTCTAAGAGCCAGGTCCTCTCTGCCCTCTTCCTAGTAGTGAAGACTAGGGTGATCCTCCTGCCGTGTACAGTCTCGAGCTGCACAACCGCGTCGAAGTCGGCGTGAACGGCTCTCAGGAGAACCTGGTTCTCGCCGAAGTCCGCGCCCACCCGGCCGCTGGCGGCTACTTTAGCGATGGCTTCTCTCGAGGAGACTAGGGTCTCAGACTCCTCGCCAGGGTCGTCGTAGAGGATGAGCGCGAGCCCCTTCTTGGTGCTGAGCACTGCGAGTGGCTCCGCGCTCGAGTACTCCAGCTTGAAGGGGGAGCCCCTCAGGGCGTAGTCTAGCACGACCACCTTTGCGTACCTCGGTGGAATCCTAATGGGGCGCTCTCTCGGAGTAAGCGCGCTCCTGTAGACGAGCCTCTGCAGGCAGGGCTGGTCGCTGGGGTTTACGAGAACAAGCACTACTCCGCTAGAACCGGCCCTCCCATAGACCTCGCTGCACGGAGAAAGCCGCTTCACCAAGCCCTCTTCGAGCCGCTCTGCACCAGCCAGAGCCCCGCCCAGGGATGCGAGTGCTGTGTATACTCTCCTGACCCTGTAGTACCTCTCCGAGAGCTCGCCCCACTCCCTCACAGGCGCTTCGAAGTCGTACGACGAAGTAACGTACTTGCCCGCGTAGTAGCCTGGGTTCGAGCCGCCGTGGAACATATACACGTTGAAGTTGTCCAGCCCGAGGCCGTAGGCAACCTTCAGCAAGAGCTCTGTCCACTCAGCTGGGAGAGACAGCCTGTTTGTCGGCTCGTAGCCCACTTTGCCCGTCTTGAACCAGCCCCCCTCGAGCTCCATGAACATCTTGAAGAGCCCCGGCTGGGATTCGAGGTACTTCCTGACTTTCTCGACGTAGGCCTCGAGGCCCCAGGGAGCTGGGTAGTCATCGATGGTATTGGGTACTCTAGAGAGGTGCCAGTTCTCGTTTGTGACGATTGGGACGTTCTTCACGTACTTGCTGGCCTCTTCGTAGAGCCTCTCGATGTACTCCTCATTGCCCCAGAAATACTCGTTCTCTACTTGGAGAAGGGCTACAACGCCCTTCTCGGCGTGCCTGGCGATTAGGGGGAGCACGCGACTGTACCAGTCCGCGGCGTAGGCCATGTAACCGGGGTCTAGGCTCCTGAGCTTGCGGGTCTTAGTGTAGAGCCAGGCCGGGTGGCCCCCGCCATCCCATTCCGAGCATATGTAGGGCCCCGGCCTCGCCACCACTTTGAGCCCCAGCTCGGCGGCAAGCTTGAGAAAGCCGTCGAGGTCTCTGCTGTAGTAGCTGGCCACGTGCCACTGCCTAGACTCGTTCGAGAAGTCCGCCGAGCCCTCTCTGGGCATGTGCCAGTTCCAGGGTATGTACGTTGAGACGCAGTTGGCTCCAGCCCTCTTCAGCTTCAACAACCTGTCTCTCCACAGGGGTCTTGGGACTCTGAAGTAGTGGACCTCGCCGCAGAGCAGCACAGCGCACACCAAGCCGATATATGCGGGCTGGCAATATATCCAGTACACGGTGCTGCGCGTGCCCGTGCCCTACGTGGTCAGGTTCGTCTCGCTCGGCTCGGGTGCTGGCAAGACCCTCGTAGCCTCTAGGGTTGTAAAGGAGCTGAGGGCGAGGGGCTTTCTAGTTGGCGTCGTGAAGCACGGCACCGGCTCGGTCGCGCTAGAGCACAAAGACACTGCGAGGTACTTGGAGAGCGGCGCGCCAGTAGTCCTCTTCTCGACTAGGGGCCTCGCCGTGCTTTACTCCACGGGACACAGAGACAGCTTGGAAGACGCCCTAGCCCTCGTCAAGGCGCCAATTGTAGTAGTAGAGGGCTACAAGGAGTCCGGGCTCGGGGACGCAGTACTAGTCGCGAAGAGCAGGAGCGAGGTAGAAGAGCTGGCAAAAGTGGTGAAGAACTCCATTGCAGTAGCCTCTCCAGAGCCCCTTGAGCCCCCGCCGGGCTTGCCTCTCTTCCTCTTCGGCGAGGAGGAGAGGCTTGCTGCCTTTATACAGCAAAGGGCGCTCGAGCACTTGGAGAAGCAGCTACCGGGCTCCAACTGCGGCATGTGCGGCTTTCCCACCTGCAGAGAGCTCGCCGTAGCATACGCCAGGGGGTCTTCGGAGTGGTGCCCCCTCGTCTCGGGAGCGAGGCTCATAGTCGATGGCGCTGAAGTGCCCCTGAACCCCTTTGTCAGGAACTTCGTGAAGTCGACAATTAAGGGCATGCTACGAGCGCTAAAAGGCGTTCCCGAGAGGCCGAGTAAGGTAGTCCTAGTGCTGGAGGGCGACTAAACCAGCCCTACGCCGAGGGGTGCAAAAGCACCAATTCCGCGAAAGCGCGAAAGCTAGGCCCGCTGCTCGCAGCTACTCGAAGTGCTGAGAAAGCTAAGCTCCAGCCCCCTTCCAGATATATAAACGCGGGAAGAGGACTAGTGCCTCGGTGAAGCTCTGCTCATGAGCACCAGAGAAGCGTCCTCTCCGCTTAAAAGAGCCTCTGCAGGCCTTGCTCGGAGGGCTTGGCCCGTTGTTGCCTTAGTGCTGCTGGTGGGAGCGCTCCTCCCAATAATTCGCGTTGAAGAGGCCTATTACGGGCTGGAAGGGGGGCTTCCTTTCATTCCCGGCCTCTGGGAGCCGGAGTCTGCCCTGCCCTTTAGGGTGCTGCACGCTAATATCGAGATGCTGCCCGGCAATCTGATCGAGCTGAACATAACAATTGAGGCCCTAGAGCACGTAGTGCTCTCGGTGTGGATCATGCTGGTGGACCGTTTTGGTGCAAGTGGCATTGCTACTACATTTGCTGAAGAGCTCCGTCCTGGGGAGGTCAAGAGGTTCACACTCAAAACTGAACGCCCTCCCTACGAGAGGCCAAGCGCCGAAGTGACATATGGCATAACTTACTATAGAGTAGTAGTAAAGCATGTTAGCGTGTACAAGCCGCTTGTGGGGCTCCTGCCCCCTCTCTACTATTCACTAGCCATTGCAGGAGTTTCGGTTGCAATCAATGTGGTAGCGTATAGGACGCCCAAGTTGAGAAAGGGGCTGGCAGCCTTCAGCAATAGAGAAGTTTTAACCACTACTGCTATGCTACTCTGCCTACTAATGTCGGTGAACATGTTCCTGCCCTGGGTTCAGAGACATCCTGTGCCGAGAGGCGCTCCTTGGTGGGTGGGCAAGGAGAGCCTGTGGGATCGCGCGGTTAAGTTAGCATGTGAAATAGTTGAGGCGGCCCCCTACTGCCATTATACCGATCTTCGACTAGAATTTCCATACTCTTACGTCCTAGTACCCTATATTGCATCGCTCTTGCTGCTCTTCACCACTATATTCGCGGTGCAGTTTTTGAGTCCGCAAAAAACAGGCCTGTTGCTTGTGCTTGCAGGTTTTCTGTTCATAGCCTCGGCCTCTGCGTGGATATACCTCGTAGACTCCGTCAAGTCAGACATTTACGCTGGCCACGTTGAAACCCCTGATGTAGGACTGTACATGGCGCTGGCGGCTGGAATGCTCGTAGCTCTCGTAGGCTCGGCACTGGCGTGGAGAAGAAATGCGTAGAGAAGCCTCGTAGAGGGTTTAACGGCCACAACCCCCTACTAGCTGGTGCTGAGCCGGCGTAGAGCTGATTATGCTCTAATAAGGCCCACGCGCTCTGGCAGGAGCCCCTGCTTGCTGATGCCTTCGCTACTAGGCTACAGTATTGACTTTTCGCTTGCATCAGCTGTAGGAGTGCGTGTAGCTAATGTCGGCAGGAATAAGAATTATGAAGGTCAGGGTAGGCAGAATTAGGGTTCGTAGGCGTAGATTAAAGTTAATTGATGAGAGGTTGAGGGCAAAAAGACTCATCCTCGAGAAAATAGATGTCAATGAAGTTGTAAAGCTCATCCGCGAAGACGGGGGAAGCGGGTGGCCAAGCTAAGCCAACATACTTGCTAGGACTCCTCTAACTCAATCAGGGCACTCAAAGAAGTGAAGCCGGAGCTGCTAGGAAGCCGAGCAATTCAGTGGCCAGCACTACATGAAGTCCTAATACTATTCAAAAAGAGGCCGCGTTGCCGCGTGTATTGGCAGTGGAAGAGGCTCTTTCGCTAGTCAGCGATTTTCCAGATGTTGCTCGTGAAATGGTAGTACTCGAGGTAAGGGGAGTTAGGCACGACGTCTTAGAGCTAGCCACTGCTGAGGAAATGAGTGTTTACGATGAATAATACGTGGTCTTGGCAGTAAAGCACGAGCCGGTGCTAGTAGTGAAGGACAACGGGCTTCTGATTGTGCCGAGGAACTTGGTCCGGGCAGTAAGCCTTACTTCCTCTCTGTAGTGCTGGAAACCTCTAGTTGCTGTTGCGAGCGGCCCTGGTGCCGGAGGCGGGCTATGCCGCGGCGACTGTTAACAGCCAAGCCGCCGCCACCGCTATTTGGGCGCTGGTCGCTACTAGTGCGAGCTTGAGCCACTCGCTCCAGCCGATTTTGAACTTGCTTTTTTCCAAGAGGCCTACTGCGACTATGTTTGCCGAGCTGCCTATGGGAGTGTAGTTGCCGCCGAATACGCCGCCGTACAGGAGGGCCCAGTAGGCAGCCGCCTTTCCACCTATGGAGACTATCGCCTTCGCCACGGGCGTCAGGGCCACGATAACTGAGAGGTTGTCTAGTACGCTGCTCAAGCTGGCCGACAGGGCCAGCATGACTGCGTACAGCAGTGGGAACGACACCGAGCCGCCCCAGGAGCCTGCAAGCGCGGTCAAGTAGGCTAGTTTAAAGGCTGCTCCCGACCACAGGAGGGAGTACCCGAGCATAAACAGCGCTATGAAGAACACCACTGAAGGCCACTCAACGCCTCTTTCCAAGGCTTCGCCCATTTTCGAAGCTCCAAAGAGCGCGCCTGACACTAGTATGAGGGGATACGGCGTAAAGGCCAGGAGAGAGTGAGGATCCACCGGCATCCCTCCAAGCGCGCTGATTAATTCAGCTAAGTAGTCGCTGGAGCCGACGAGTACTAGGAAGGCTGCAAGCACTACTGAGCCCCACTTGACGTGAGAGTACTCTTTGGCGCTCAGCGACGTGTAGAAGCTCGTGACCATTTTAGAGATCCTGTCTCGGCTGAGCCTTGCCTTGAGGCTGGACAAGTAGTCCCTTTCGAGGAGAGTGAATGCGGCCACTAGCACGGCTAGATTCAGCAGCGAGAGCGGTAGCGCCTTCACAATGAAGGAGGTCACGCTCAAGTTTGCTGTAAAGGCCAGGTAAATGCCGATGGGGTTGCCCACGGGCAAGGCCACGCTTCCGGTGTTTGTCGCGAGTACCGAGAGTATTGCGAGGGGCTTGATGTCGAGGCCTGTTAGCTTGTATATGTTTAGCACGAGCATCATGACGTAGACTATGCTGGTTACTTCACCCACGGCTATCGCCAAAGACCACGATAAGAGAGATAAGAGCACTACTAGCAGGACGGGCCTCTCTCCGCTGATTTCTAGTACTTTAGTGGCGAGGTACTCGAAAACCCTCAGGTGCCTCAGCACGTAGGCCAGCGTCATGGCGCCGATGAGGAATAGTATGAGGCCCCACTCCACTCCACCTATGATTAGCTGGGGCGACACCACGCCCAGGAACACTATTGCCGATACGCCGAGCAGTGCAGCGTAGTACCTGTAGTCCATGGATATGGCAGTCAGGGCTATTACGACCAGGAAGAAGCCTAGGCTCACCCCCTGCTCTACTAGGGCGCTGCGAGAGTTTATCATTAAAGGACTAGTGCAGCCGCCTCTGACCCCGCACCAGCTATCAACAATGCCCTTGCCCACGCCCTCGTAGGGTACTTTAACCAAGTACATGAAGGCGAAGGAGAATAGCATGAGAGCCAGCAATGTAATCAGCCCCTTCACAATGTTGCTGCTTCTTCTACTCTTAGCACCCCCCATAAGCACCCCCAGGGGTTAGCACGATAAATGAGTGAAGTATTTAAGTCCTTTGCCGAGCACCAACTAGAACTCCTATACCTTAATTTACCTCACTGCAGAACCCTATTTGCAAGGGGTTGGTGCCTAGAGGGGTGCTTGAAGCCAAGAGAGTCGTTGGTGTGGATCCTGGCACTAAGAGCTTTGATATCGTCTGCGTCGAAGGCCCCAGAGTCGTTTACGAGAAGAGCATTAATACTGCAGAGCTCGCCGAAAAGCCAGAGCTGCTCATAGATGCTCTGAACGAGGCTGGTGCAGAGTACGTTGTTGCACCATCTGGCTATGGAGTGCCCGTTACGAGAGGAGACGAAGTTCTCGACGCTGAAAAGTTCACAGTAGAGATTCTGCTGCTAAGCAGCGAAGAAGATATAAGGAGGGGCATCGAGCTCGGCGAAGTAGGCGCTCAAGTATACGTCGCCATGGCTAAACTGGCTAAGCGCATTGTTAGCAGCTACGGTTCGAGGGCCTTCTTCATACCATCAATCGTACTGCTGCCGACAATCCCGTTCCACAGAAAGCTGAACAAAATTGACATGGGAACCGCGGACAAGCTCGCTGCGGCATTCGTAGCTGTGCACGCATTTGCCAGAGACGAGGGCATCGACTACGGCGACGTGAATATAGTTGTCGCCGAGCTCGGCTACGGGTACAATGCCGCCATAGCCGTTGAAGGCGGCAAAATAGTCGATGCCGTTGGCGGGACGGCTGCGTCTATAGGAACGCTGACGGCCGGCTCTCTCGACTTAGAGGTCGTTGCCCACGCGGGTAAGTGGCATAGGTGGGACGTGTTCTACGGAGGCATATTCCACTTGGCTAAAGCATACGACATGAGCGCCCTTGCTAAGGCCTACGAGAACTCCGAGGAGCCCCTGGCATCTCTCTTCTTGG
>JBMFML010000008.1:0-53162 GCA_049970695.1 Desulfurococcaceae archaeon | reverse complement strand
AGAGGTTGCCACAACCCTTTCCCTCAGTGCTATCTAGGCGCTTCGCTTGGTTGCTGCGACACGTAGAATGTTACTTTGAACGAGTAGGTTTTCTCTGATGATGCGGTGCTCTTAAAGTTCAAGTCTAGCTGCAGTGCCTCCCCGGGCTTCAGCTCTATTGGTAGAGTGCCATATTTATATTGGTTTGTCAACAAGTCTATTATGGCTACAAGTTCTCCTGTGGTGGCATTGTAGACCCTTAGTTCAGCCCACGCTATATCCGTCGTTGGTTTTACTGTTTCGCTAACATTTATCCACACGTATACTTTGGGGCCGCCAGCTGTTCCGTTGTATCCAAATCCATAGAAGTCCCTTATGTACCACGAGCCGTTTGTAAGTTGCATTGAGACATGTATGCTCTCGTAGAGGCTGTAAGTAGTAGTACCTACAGTCCACTGGCACACAGGGCTTCCAGGCGTTACGGTTATTGTATTGGTTCCGTAGGTAACCGCATTGTAGTTCGTACCTGCTTTTGGCAAGTAATTGTCTATTCCTGGTTGAGCACTAGAGCTGTAGAACCCCGTGCATGCAGCACCGCTGGCTTGAGTTGGTGGCTGGACTGTTATGGTGGCCGTTAGCCACCTATAGGCGAATACTGCTGCGTTCACAGCTACCATGCTCGCCAGTACAATGCCTATTAGTATTGGCAGCGCTCTCCTTGCCTGCACTACACACCACCCTGTCAAAAGGGAGTGGAAAAAACCCGGGGTTTTAAGCTTTATGGTCAAGCCCCAGCCCACTCTAGCCGAAGCCGCGTCTAGCTGAGGGCTAGGAAAAGAATAATAAACCCAAAACGCAATGCAGCGACTAGGGGCCCGTCGCCTAGCCAGGATAGGGCGCCGGCCTTCTAAGCCGGAGGACCCGGGTTCAAATCCCGGCGGGCCCGCTACTCCTGCTGCAGCTCTCGCGGTGATGCTTCAAGACTTCGACTAGGCCTATTATCCTATTAACTTCCTCAGCTCGCCTCATTCAAGGGGGCCCAGATATAGGCTTGAACTACCCTCGAAGCAGGGGCTGATTAGAGTACATGTCCTCTGAGGTCGAAGAATGTCGCCTCGTCTACGTAGACATCTACGTGGGCTCCATAGTCCACAGCCGGCCTTGCGCCCTGGCTGGGCGCGGTCTTTATCACGACGGGGATGTAGTTGTCTAAGCGCGCAATCCACGTATTTGTCCTCTCTGTTACAAAGCCCCTTACGACTCTGCCGAGGTAAGGCGCTCTTACTTTTAGCCCGACGAAAGCCGCTACTTCAAGAGCCCTCTTCAGCCTCTCCTTCTTGACTCTGGTGTCGACTTGGGGCATCGACGCTGCCAGTGTTAAAGGCCTTATACTGTAGCCGGCTATGTGAACTCTCTCGAACTCGAGCTCTTTAATAGTCTTGAGGGTTTCTTCAAAGTCTTCTTCGGTTTCGCCGGGAAACCCGACTATTATGTCTGTGGCTATGCTGACGCCCGCAACTTTCTTCTTAATTTCCTTTACTACTTTGCGGTACTCGTCAATAGTGTAGTTTCTCTTCATGAGCTTGAGCACTCTGTCGCTACCCGACTGGAGTGGTATGTGGAGAAACTTGTACACTTTGCTGCTGCTATTCAGCACGTCTATTAGGTCGTCTAGTATGTACTCCATGTGCTCTGGATTTATCATTCCAATTCTGATTTTGTAGTTTCCGTGGACGCTACTAATTATGGACTTCAAGAGCTCGGGAAGCGCCCTCTTCTTGTACAAGTCGAGCCCGTAAGTGCCTAAGTCCATGCCCGTCAGCTCTACTTCAACAGCCCCCTCTTCAACGGCTTTCCTGACAGCGCCGACTACTGCTTCGATGCTGTGGCTCACCAGCTGGCGCCTCGCGTACTTAGTTATGCAGAAAGAGCAGTTGCCAAGGCAGCCTTCTTGTATAGGTACCGGGACTACTTTGCCGCCGCAGACGCCGATTAAGTCCCTCTTGCGAGTACCTTCGAGCAGTACTACTCTACTCGGCACCTCTACCGCAATGTATATCTTGTCGGCATTCTGCGGCGAGACCAGCGAAGCCTCTGGGGCTATTAGGCTAATGGTATAAGGCTGCGTCTTGGCCATGCAGCCGGCGACCACGAGCCTTTTTCCAGTAGTGGAGCACAGCGCTCTTAGCTCGGCTATCCTGCTTATCATCTTGTACTCCGTGTCAAGCCTAACTGTGCATGTGTTTACTACAACTACGTCGGCCTCTTCGATACTATCAACTATTGCGTGCCCCCTTTCTTTCAGAACAGTGCGCATTAGTGCTTCATCGCTTTTATTGAGTGCGCAGCCGTAGGTTTCTATGTAAACCCTCATGGAGGCTCTCGCTTATCGCAAGACTTATAATAGTCCCTAATTAAAGTCACCACTAGCAGGGATGGGCCCTTGAAGAGAATAACAGATTACACGTATGAAGAGCTGCTCGAAAGAGCGTACTTAAAGCTCGCTGGAAGGCGTGGAAGCGAAGAAGTATTTGAAATGCCAAAAGCAAGCGTGCTGGTTATTGGAGGCAAGACCATAATACAGAACTTCAGAGACATAGCACACGTACTAAACAGAGAAGAAGAGCTCCTGCGCAGGTACTTCATGAAAGAGCTCAACGTGCCTGGCTTCATCAACGAAGCCGGGCAGCTCGAACTGCGCGGTAAATTCAGTGCAAGTGCAATAAACCAGCTACTCGAGAGGTTCGTGCAAGTTTACGTCAGGTGCTCGACCTGCGGGTCGGTGCATACGAGACTCATAAAGAAGGGGAAGATATTTATTTTAAAGTGCGATGCCTGTGGAGCAGAGACAACAATACATGCCTTCTAACAATGAGAGAGGCTTGAAACTTGAGCACTAGTAAGCTCGTCTACGTTAAGATCCACATTACTCCATCGGGAACTCTCGTGGCAGCGTGCGACGCCGAATTGCTCGATAAAATTATTGAAGACCCCGAGAGGAAAATCAAAATACACATTTCTCCGAGCTTCTATAGGGGTGAGCTGGTCACTCCGAGAGGGCTCCTAGACGCGCTTAAGTCGGCTGACATGGCAAATCTTGTAGGCGAAGAGTCCGTGAAAATAGCAGTAGTAAATGGTCTAGTACACCCGGACGCCGTGGTCAGAATTAGAGGTATACCCGTCGCCTACTTTACAAAAATCTAGCCCAGACCAGCACGTTACTACATCGTACAACACCAGAATACGCAGCCGTGCCAACGAAATGGGCAACTCTACTTGTAGCCGACATCTAAGCATGGAAAGCTATTTAAGACGCCTTGAAGGCGAGTAGTTGTAGTAGAAGTAGTTGTTGTAAAGAGGGCTTATTTGTGGTAAAGACTCACGAACCCTGCTTACTTGAAGCCTGTACAAGCAGCGCTCTCTGGTTGTAAGTATGTGGTTTTGCATTAAATGCGGAAAGCCTATGACCAAAGAAGAGCTCATTCGCGGAATGTGCCCTGAGTGCTTTGTGAAGTACACAAGAATCTTCAAGTCCGATCCACAAATAGAAGTAGTTACGTGCCCCAAGTGCGGTTCTTGGCTTATCAGGGGCGAGTGGCACCCCCACCTGGACATCGACGAAGTGCTCGAGCTCGTACTAATGAGCGAGCTTAAGAAGTACTTGGAAAGCGGGGTAGACCTCACCAGCGCCTTAATAATAAGCCACGAGGCGGAATCCCCAAATAAGCTGATTCTAACTACATTACTAGAGCTCGTGGTTGACAACAAAAAAGTAACCTATAACGCAAAAGTAAAGGCAAATATTCGCTACCGAACTTGCCCTGCCTGCATTGCGAGGTCTTCCGGCAAGTACAAGTACACCATCCAGATCAGGTTTACTAAAGACTTTCAGAGAAAATTACTCGAGGAAGTAAGGAACGCGATTTTAACGGAGGCCGAGGGACGGGTCTTAAACGTTAAAGAAGTGCGTGAAGGCCTAGATGTAGAGTTGGATGATGCGGCAACAGCTCGAAAGCTTCTCGACGTGCTAGCAAGGTATTACAGTGCTAAGATCACAAGTTCGTTTAAGCAAACAGGCTACGACCCCCACAGGGGCAAGCCCGTTGGCTCTGTTGTCTACTCTGCTAGAATACCCGTGTTCTTGGAGAATGACATAGTAATATACAGAGGCAGAATAGCCCTGGTCAAGGCCGTCAACCGCGGGAGAGTGGTCCTGTGGATTCCCGACTTAGACAAGTACGAGAGTGCCGAGGTCAAGAACTACTGGAGCGGGGTTTTGAAATACCCTAAGAGAGTTGAGTACGAAGAATACGTTGTGGACAGCGTGGCTGGCGAGAGGCTCGTTCTCAAGAGCCCAAGCAGTGGAGCTACTAGAGTCGTCAAGTCGCTGGCTTGCAAAAGCCTCAAGCCGGGTGATCGTGTACAGCTAATCGTAGCAGATAATAGTGTTGAGTCAGTAATATGTAAGGAAGCAAGCTAGGTGATTGGTTGTCTAAGAAAGAGCAACAAAAAGCCAAGAAACCAGTAGAAATGCCACTGCCAGATCCCAAGGAACTGACAGTAGTGTGTGGAGTCATTAGGCACCTCGGTGCAGACTACCTGCTCGTTAAGTGCGTTGATGGAGTAGACAGGAAGGCGCGAATTCCAGGCAAGCTGAGGAGGAAAGTGTGGATAATTGAAGGAGACATTGTTCTAGTTGGTTTATGGAGTGCCGGCTCGGACAAGTGCGACGTAGTATATAAGTATAGCAAAAGCGAAGTCGACAAGCTAGTAGAAATGGGGATCGTGCCCAAGGAATTCGTTGATGCAATCAGTGGTCTGGTATGAGCAAAGATGACGTCGAGAGGCTTATTCGTGAAAAGGAGAAACCCTGGCTTGAGAGAATAAAAGATAGAGACCTTTTTGAAGTCGTAGACGAGGTTTTTGACTACTCAACTGTAATGACCATTATAGAGCTATATAGAAGGCGCATTTTAAAGAGGCTGAGCGGCGCAATAAGTGCGGGAAAAGAATCAAAAGTATACCTGGGCTACGATTTTAACAACAATCCCGTTGCTGTGAAAATATACTTAACTAGCTCGGCGGAGTTTAGGAAGAAAATACGCAACTACATACTTGCGGATCCCCGCTTTGAGGGGTTAAGACCCAAGGACATGAGGTCCTTAATGATAGCGTGGGCTCGCAAAGAATACAGAAACCTGGTTAGAATGCACGAGGCAGGCGTGAAAGTCCCAAAGCCCATTACCTGCTTAAACAATGTTCTAGTCATGGAGTTTATTGGCATTGAAAAAACGCGCTTCCCCCTTCTCGTGGAAATATACAAGGAGCTTTCAAGAGAGGAACTGCACAGAATTTACGAACTCGCCGTCGGCGAGCTCGAGAAGATCGTGTGCAACGCAAGGCTTGTTCATGGCGATTTCTCAGAGTACAACATAATGGTAAAACTATACGAGGAGTCCGAGCCTGACATAGTCATAATCGATGTCAGCCAAGCTGTAGACATAAGCCACCCAAACGCAGTAGACTTTTTAATCAGGGACATTAAGAACATTAAAAGGTTTTTTGAAAGAGAAGCTTATTTGCACGTTGACGAAGACGCCCTACTGAGGCGTTTATTGCCATGTCTGGAGAGGAAAAAGGCAGGTTCATCCTAGGCGTAACGAGGATTTATGAAAAAATACCCGTGGAAAGAGTGGGCGTTCTCCTAGCTAACAATGGGAGGGTTAAAAAAGAAATTGAAGAAAAAACAAAGACGATTATAACAGTTGACCCGCAAACGGGAAGCGTTGTTATTGAGCCTGCCTTTCCAAACACTAGCGCACTAGACCTCATAAGGGCCCAAAACATCGTTAAAGCCATAGGCTACGGATTTAGTCCTGAAAGAGCGTTTAGGCTGCTCGACGAAGATCAGATACTCGAGGTCATAGATGTTAGACAATACGTAGGTGACAAACCAAATCACATAAAGAGAGTGCTTGGAAGAATCATAGGGGAAGAGGGTAAGGCCCGCAAAACACTTGAAGAACTGACTGGCACGTACATCTCGGTCTACGAACCTCACGTTGCTATTATAGGAGATTACGAGACCGCGAATATAGCGAAGAGGGCAGTTGAGATGCTCATAGAAGGAAGAACACACTCAACTGTTTACAAGTATGTAGATAGAGAAATGTTCTCAGTGAGGAGAAGGCGTTCAATCGAATTGTGGCGGAGAGAGCCAAGGCCTTGAGCTCAAGTCCTCAAACGCTCTTCATCCCCCTTCATAGGGGTAAGATATATAGCCGTGTTTCCTACAAAATAGCTCGTGGCAGCCGATGAAGAGGGAACCCGGGTTAAAGTGCTGCAGTATCCGGTGCTGAAAAGGCCCGCTTCACGAGGCTGCGTTGACAAGCTTTATCAAATCTCATCAAGATACTCTGTGAACCATGAGTACTTCTACTTGGCTAACTCCCGGTGTCTGGCTTATGAGTTCTTCGAGTTTCTCCGTGCCCCCCTCGGTTTCTTCGGGCATTGTTATTAAGGCTCTGAGAGCGCTCAATCCAAATGCTATTGGCTCGGCATCCCACAGCTCAAGCGAGTATTCTTGTGGCAGTCTCTGCTTTATCTTGCTCACAAGCTCTTCTAGGTTTACGTTAACGTCTTCTGGTAATATCCTTAGAAGTACCGCAACACGAGCCATACTATCACCTCAGGGTCCACGAAAGCCGCAGCTCGGGCACTCGTAGCTTACTGACAGCTTTCTGCACCTACTGCAGCGCCTAATAACACTTCTCCCGCAGTTGGGGCACACAAATTCTGTCCCGTACTCACCTGGTATAAAGGGTCGTTTACAGCTGTTGCAAATGGGCATTGTAGCTTCTTCTTTTATTGCAATAGGCGTAGTGCTCATTTTAAGCACACCCGCGCAATCACCCCCATAACATACTGTTAAGGGCTTATAAGCCTACATTGAAGCTTTAATCACACTTTAACGCAAAACTATGTACATATGGGGTTTCCAAGTGAAGCAGGTGATTGTTGTAAGAGCCGATCTGAATATGAGTAAGGGCAAAATGGCTGTTCAAGTAGCACATGCTTCTCTAATAGCTGCTTTCGAGGCCTATCACAACTTTAGAGAGTGGTTTAACGAGTGGTGGAATACGGGTCAAAAGAAGATCGTTGTAAAGGTGTATAGTGAGAAAGAGCTTCTCGAGATTTATAAAAAAGCTTTTTCAAAAGGTCTTCCTACATCGCTAGTTGCCGATGCTGGCCTAACAGAGCTTCCACCCGGTACTATTACAGCCGTCGCAATCGGCCCGGCGCCCGAAGACAAAGTAGACGAAATTACAGGGAGTCTAAAGCTCCTATAGTTTGGTCATAGAAATGATTACGTATCCCCACCCACTGGATTACGCTACGGGACAGAAGTACGCTTTGACGCCACTAAAGCTAAGTACCGCTTTCGAGATTTCTCCCGAGAGCTTTTACGTCGAGGAGCTCGTGGACTTTAGCAAGCTTGCACTAAATAAAAAACGCGGCAACTACGCCGTATTAAGGGTGTGGAAAAAAGGCATTGATACCCTAAAGGCTCTCAGAATTGTTAGCAAACTACTCGATATACCCGAATCGAATATACTGTTGTTTGGATTAAAGGACAAATACGCACAGTCCATCTCGTACTTCTTTGTTAAGACAACCTTATTCAGCGGTAGAGAAAGCCTCCTCGACTCCAATAACATAAAAATTGAATTAGTGGGATTCGTGAAGTCTAAGCCTAAGAGGTCTTATCATGTTGGAAACAAGTTCGGAATAAGAATCGAAGACTGCAAGCCCGACGACCTACACAACCTCAAGGCAATAATATCGCTGATTTCAACTACGGGGTTGCCCGCGTACTATGGATACCAGAGGTTTGGCTACTTCAGGTATAATTCACACATACTAGGCAAGTCTGCTCTACTGGGTAGAGAAGACTCTTTCGCTGAAGCCCTCCTCCGCGAAATATACCCTCTAGAACCCAGAGGCGCAGCCATCAAGAGGCTGCGGGGCGACTTCACGGAACTTTGGTATGAAGACCTTTACATTAAAGCGTCATTGAGTTCTGCCTTCAAAAAACTGATGAAGATGACTAGAGGGCTGCTCATCGACTCGTATGCCAGCTACCTATTTAACTTGCTGATTAACGAGATTATAGAAAAAGAGGGCTTTGATAAGCTGAGGACTTCCAACCTGCCAATGCCTGGGTGCACCGAGAAGATCTACTACTATGAGGATATTATGCTGAGAGAGGGCTTGACCACAGACTTGCTAGCCAAAATGCCCTGCTTTTATAGGGCCGGAGTTTTCTACACTTATGAAAACACTATCCGCAAGCTCGACGACAAGACAGTTATTTACGAGTTCACTCTAAAGCCAGGCATGTTTGCAACCGTAGTTCTGAGGGAGCTATTTAAAGAAAACCTGGTTTTTAAGGAAACGTGAAGCTACTCGAAAATTATTTTGACTTTTGCATTACTTATTTTCTCAATTAGCTTTTCATATTCTTCTTTATTCTTTAAGAACTTCCTATCGCGTTTCGATACTCTTATGTTAAGTAGCTCCGAACCGTCGGGGATCCAAACCCTGTTAATACCGTAGAGTGTTGCGGGGTAAATCAGCTGCTCCACAAGCTTTTTCAAGTCGTTTGTGTACTCGACAACCTTAACTTTCTTACCTAAATGCAATGATAGCTCCTCTTCGAGAACCCTTCTCTCGTCAACTTCAAATCCATTTTTAATGAACACTACAGCAACGTCGCTAATTGCAGCAGTTTTCACATACTCTCCCTTTCTTAGAAACTTCAACTTATCTTCGAGCTCGACCAGGACTCGCAGTACTTCCAGGTCTTCGCTTGATACTTCGCCTGCGTCGATCTTCCTCTGACACGAGGGGCAGTAAACTCCGCTTTTAATGCATATCCTGTCCAGCGGGTACTTCAAGATTCTCGACACCAAAGATGTTGAGTTAAGCACCTTAAGCTCGCATGATTCATATTTTGGTAAAGTTTTTTAGCGCCTTAAAATAGAAAATGTCACAGAGTGCCCGGTAGTGGGCCCGTAGCTCAGCCAGGCAGAGCGGCGGGCTCCAGACCACATCTACGGGTCAGACGACCGTCTGGGATGAGAGAGGTCTGGAACTGGGAGTGACCCGTAGGTCGGGGGTTCAAATCCCCCCGGGCCCACTACCTTAGCGTGATACCTGCTTCTCTGTGCTACCGTGCACTAGCTGGCCTTTATAAGCCTCATATAAGTCTTGTGGAATATGGGGCCCGTCGTCTAGCCTGGTAGGACGCCGCCCTGACGAGGCGGAGGTCCGGGGTTCAAATCCCCGCGGGCCCATGAACTACTGAAAAGCAGATGCTGGGTCTCCGAGGCGTCTAGTATGCCGCTTCAGAGAATAGCACTTCGTGCCGAGGAACTAGAACGCGAGGAAAGCCTACCCGGTGTTGTGAAAATTAATAGCAAAATCATGGAGAGGTTTGGAATTGCGGAAGGGGATTTAGTACTTATTGAAGGCGAGCGCGAGACAGCTGCAATAGCGCTACGCGAAGAAAACTTGGAGCTCGAAGTAATTAAAATGAGCAAGTTGACAATGAAAAATGCTAGAGTAGATGTTGGAGACGTGGTATACGTTGAGAGGGCTGAGCGAAGGTACGCTGAGCTAGTAAAGCTTGCACCACTAAACTTCTATGCACCTATAGATACGTCTGTTATTGCGAAAATCAAGAATAGCCTGCTCATGTACCCCGTTCATGAGGGCGACGAAGTACCCATATCAATTGAAGGCTTTAAAGTGCCGTTTAGAGTAGTGTCAATAAAGCCTCGAGGACCAGCAATAATCACGGAGGAAACAGAGCTCGTAATATTCGACGAACCTGTTGGCGAAATACCTAAAGTCACGTTTGAAGACATTGGCGGGTTAAAGCCTGTAATTGAAAAAATCCGCGACATCGTAGAACTGCCACTAAAGTATAGTAAGCTATTTAACAAGCTTGGAATCGAGACACCGAAGGGAATACTACTATACGGGCCACCAGGCTGCGGTAAAACCCTCCTAGCAAAAGCACTTGCAAACGAACTCAACGCATACTTCATTGTCGTAAACGGACCCGAGATTATGAGCAAGTTCTATGGCGAGTCTGAGCAAAAGCTAAGAGAAATCTTCAAAACAGCAAAGAGAAAAGCCAAGAAGTACCCTGCCATAATATTTATTGACGAAATAGATGCAATAGCCCCAAAGCGCGATGAAGTCTTTGGCGAGGTAGAAAAGAGAGTTGTTGCACAGTTGCTCGCACTAATGGATGGCCTCGAGAGCAGGGGAAATGTAATAGTCATTGCGGCTACGAACAGGCCGAACGCGTTAGATCCCGCTCTTAGGAGACCTGGGAGATTCGACATCGAAATAGAAATACCAATGCCAGATAAGAAGGCAAGGCTTGAAATACTGCAAGTCCACACGAAGCGCTTGAGAGAGCTTGGAATGCTCTCTCCTGACGTAGACTTGGAAAAGCTTGCCGAAATGACCCATGGCTTTACGGGAGCAGACCTCGCAGCACTAGTAAAAGAGGCCGTCCTCAGAAGCGTAAAAAGGGCGGTAACAGGGGCTGGAGCGAAAACTCAAGAGGAACTCTTCTCCCTTGTCAAAGTAACCATGGAAGACTTCCTCTCAGCGTTCAAAGATATTGTTCCCAGTGGATTAAGAGAAATTTTCATTGAAACCCCCGAAGTGAAGTGGAGTGATATAGGAGGATTAGACGAAGTCAAGCAAGCACTCAACGAGAACGTAGTATACCCACTGAGGTATCCCGAAGTATACGAGAAGTATAACATTAAGCCACCTAGAGGAGTGCTGCTATATGGGCCACCTGGTTGTGGAAAAACCCTCTTAGCAAAGGCAGTCGCAACTGAGAGTGGTGCGAACTTCATAGCAGTTAGAGGGCCCGAGATTCTCAGTAAGTGGGTTGGCGAATCCGAGAAGGCCTTGAGAGAGATATTCAAGAAAGCGCGCCAGCACGCACCTGCCGTGGTCTTCTTTGACGAGATAGATGCTATTGCTCAAATCAGAGGCTACGGGTCAGACTCGGGTGTTTCAGAGAGAATTGTTGCCCAATTAATAACAGAGATGGATGGAATTAGAGACTTAAGTGGCGTTGTAGTCTTGGCAGCTACAAACAGGCCTGACCTCGTTGACCCCGCGCTTCTGAGGCCTGGTAGATTCGATAAATTAATATATGTTCCACCACCAGACTACAAAGCCAGGCTCGAAATATTGAAAATCTACACAAGATACTTACCACTAGCACATGATGTAGACTTAAGGGAAATCGCCCGGAAAACTGAAAACTACACAGGTGCTGATCTCGAAGCACTCGTAAGAGAAGCACTAATGCTTGCACTAAGAGAAGGGGGCTTCAGCTCTACACTCATCGAAGCTCGGCACTTCGCCAAGGCACTTGAAATTGTAAAGCCCAGCCTGAGCGAAGATATGCTGAAATTCTACAAAGAGTGGGGAGAGAAGTTCAAGAAGAGTCTTCAAAGCCTGGGCATTAAGTCCAGTGTTTACACGTAATTTATCGAGTTGATGAGCGTGAAAAACCAGGAGAGCTGGCATCGAATACCCCTTCCCAGGGCAATACTCGAAATAGTTGCAGCAAGGCAGGAAGGCACTTTAGAGAGCAAACTAGAAGCCGCCTTAAAGAAGGAATATGGAATTGAAGTCTCGAAATCAGAGATATACAGAGCACTAGTTTTACTAGAACTGCAGGGGCTTGTTTACGTAGAAGCTGCTGGAAGAGAGTTCATAATTCGCCCAACACCGCAACTCTACCAAAGCCGCTAAACAGCCCCACTAGAGCTCTCTAAAGAGGGCTCTAAGCTCTAAGTTAAGGGAAAAGCCGCTACTACGTCGTTATAAGACTGCACTACTATACCCACTCACGGGGCATTTGTGGGAGTGAATTTAAGAGATTTGATACCAGACAACATCAGGACAGTAATAGAGGACTTGAGAGTTCTTCGAGGCAAGGTAATTTCAATAGACGCCTACAACGCACTTTACCAGTTTTTGGCCGCGATTAGACAGCCCGATGGAACGCCATTAATGGATAGTCAGGGAAGGATTACTAGCCACTTAAGCGGCTTGTTTTACCGCACTATAAACATAGTTGAGAACGGTATTAAACCCGTCTACGTCTTTGACGGAAAGCCCCCTGAGCTTAAGGCTAAAGAAATTGAAAGGCGGCGAGCAATAAAGGAAGAAGCCAGTAAGAAATACGAAGAAGCAATAGCCATGGGAGATCTCGAAGCAGCCAGAAGATATGCTGCTATGGCTGCAAAACTAACCGATGACATGGTTAACGAGGCTAAGAGGCTCCTCGAAGCCATGGGCATACCACTAGTTCAAGCACCGGCTGAGGGAGAGGCGCAGGCAGCCTATATGGTGAAAGTAGGTGACGCCTATGCCTCGGCTTCGCAAGACTACGACAGCCTGGTCTTTGGCTCACCTAGGCTCATTAGAAACCTGACTATAAGTGGTAAGAGAAAGCTTCCACGAAGAGACGAGTACATCGAGATACGCCCCGAGCTCATAGAACTCGATAAGCTGCTAAAGGCTCTTGGCATAACTTACGAGGCCTTGGTAGACATAGCTATACTCGTAGGAACAGACTATAACCCAGACGGCTTTGAGGGCATAGGACCCAAGAAAGCCTACCAGTTAATTAAGGCCTATGGTAGCTTAGAACGCGTACCAAAAGCGCTCTTGAAGTCGCCTACAGAAGTCGACGTTATCTCTATAAAGAAGTACTTTATGAACCCGCCGGTTACGCGAAACTATAAGCTTGAGTGGCGCGAACCCGACGAAAAGCTCATTAATGAGATACTAGTCAAAGAACACGACTTCAGCTCAGATAGAGTTCAGAGTGCCATCGAGAGGCTCAAGAAGGCATATAGAGAGCACCTCAAGGGCGAGCAGGCAGGACTTGCTAAGTGGTTTGTTAAAAAGTAGCGCAATGGCCGAGCTCATAACTCAGTACTATCTAGCTCTCTAGTAAACTGCCAACCATATTCACCAATGAGTGGCACGAAAACGCACTCAATACCCCACTTCCTGTAGATAGCTCCTCCTCGCTTTTCAATAATGAGAAGCCTTTGTGCGTACAAGTCGCCGACTGGTATGACCATCTTGCCGCCTTCTGCTAGTTGATCTAGGAGAGGTTTTGGCACGCTCGGCGCACCGGCCGTAACTATGATTTTGTTAAATGGGGCCTTCTCCGGATAACCTAGAGTACCGTCTCCAATTATGACTGTTACATAGTCTTTGTACCCGGCTCTTTCGAGGTTTTTACGCGCAAATTCCGCTAGTTGAGGTATTCTCTCTATTGTGTAAACGTGTCCTTTTTTAGAAGGATCCTGCTTTGCAACTATCTCGGCAAGTACTGCTGCTTGATATCCGGAGCCCGTTCCAACTTCGAGCACCACGTCTCCCGGCTCCGGATCCAGCTCCTCAGTCATTATTGCAACCATGTGTATAGCACTAATGGTCTGCCCATATCCTATAGGTAGTGGAGTATCCATGTAAGCGTAGTTCCTCAAGTGATCTGGAACAAACAATTCGCGAGGCACTGTTAGCAGGGCTTTTATTACTCGTGGGTTCCGCAAGTAGCCTGCAAGTATCAGGTATTCAACGACCCTTCTGCGCTGCTCGTCAAAAGTTGTCAATGAACGTGCCCCACTTATTACAACTGTACAACTCCTAAAATAAACTGGTGGGCTTCTATGCCAATACACGAAGTCGTCACGGCTAGGGGGCATCCCAACATTAAGGCTACTCACAAATCTACACTTGAAATAACCAAAGACCGCGAAGTGACACCAAGAGGAGACTGTATAGTAGGTGTAGCAGCAGACAAAGCGCCCGCCGACTTTAGTGAGGAATTTAAGGCGCACTTGAGGGATCATGACGCCTTGCTTGTTGTGGTATTAGAGGCCGGAGATATTAAAGACATTGTGCTGGCGCACGGGCACCCGGGTCTCCTACTCACGGATACTAGAAGGCTCATAATACGCAAGAGCACCTACATCGAGCCAGCAACAATAGGCATTAATGCCTCAAAGTCCTCAGCTGAGCTTAAAAGAGAGTTAATAACCTTGCTGAAGGACCCCGAGACGGTGTTGACCGCCCACTTATACGTTCTTAGGCTTGATGAGATCGCATCTATATATGCTGGTTCCAGGCGAGTGCTCTAGTACTTCTCTACACCCCATAACTACCCAGCCGCTGAGGGCTGCTATTACTTTAGCTCTCGCTTCATGCTCGCCTTTGGCAAGCACATAAAGGTTCAGTACTCCGTAGGGCTTTAGCAGCTTGTTGTATTCGTGAACAAACGAGAGGCTTTCTGTTGGGTGATCCGCTATGATTCTGTCTACAGATTCTTGCCTGAGTACACTACTAAGCTCCATGGAGTCCATGTTTAGGGGGATGATCGTACCCTTTATCTTGCTTCTATTTAGCTCAATGTTTTCAAGCAGCAACTGGTATGCTACGGGGTTTAAGTCGTTTGCTATAACAAGGCTCAAGCTGCGCGCTGCTATGTGTATTGAGAAGCCTCCAACGCCACAAAACATGTCAACAACTACTTCGCCGTCTTTCACGAGCTTTGAAACCCTGTAGTGCTCTTCTGCTAACCTCGGGTTGAAGTACACGTGCCCAAGCCTGGCCTTTAGTTTTATCCCATACTCCTTTGTAATAACGTCTCTTAATTCCTCCCCCCAAAGAAGCTCTAGGGTTGAGACTCGAAATGCGCTTGTAGTCTCTCTCTTAACCCATATGGCTCGAGTTTTCGGATGCACGAGTCTTATCTTTTCTATTACTTCGCTAATATTTCTTGAAATAAGCGCATTTTCACGAATAATTACCACTTCTCCAACAATATCGAAGGAAGGCAAGTCCTCTACTTTAGTTAGCTTACGCTTGGGAGGACTGCATTCCTTAATAGTGAAGCTTGCCTGGCCATCGCACTTGCTAAAAATAGCCTTAAGTGCCTCCTCGTCGACTTCTCTAATGGGTATTAAGACCTCGCTATCTTGCTTAGTGATTTTGTGCTTTACGTCGAGGAGCCCGTGCTTTTTTAGGGCGTTTATTACGCACTCTGCGAATCTCTTCTCAATGCTCAAGCACTTGGGCATAAATGCTACTTCCCATAGATGTGCAAGTGCAAACTCTATTAGCCGCTTTTATTAATAGTCAACACATACTTTAATAATGCAAACACATGTTTATGGCGGCTGGGTGCATGGTTTCCAGCGCTATTGTGGTTTATAAGCCTACTCAAGAGTGCATAGACCTTGTTAGGCTAGCACTTAAAGTGCTCAGGGAAAGTGGCATCGAGGTGCATGTCTGCTCGGTTGACGACTTAATAGCTGTTGAGGGCAGCAAGAAGTACGAGTTAATAATATCAATTGGGGGGGATGGAACATTCCTAAAATCCATTCAGCTACTTGTAAAAGACTGGGATCAAATAGTCTACCCCTATCCCTGTGGCAGGAGGAATTTCTACTATGAAGAACCAGCGGCGCCTATTGATGAATCGCTACGTAGAGTTTTAAGAGGCGAATACTTCGTCGAAGAAATCCCGAGATACATCCTCGGCCACAGTAATGGAACTGTTTACTTCATAAATGATGTACTAGTTGTAAGCACCGATCTTGGCAAAACCGGGAAGCACGAAGTCGAGATAAGCCATGAAATGTTCAAAAGTAAGTACTTGCTTGAGGGGGACGGCGTCCTCGTTAGTACCTCCTATGGTTCGGCAGCTCACAACTTGTCAGCAGGGGGCCCACTCGTATTACCTTCACTCAGAGTTCTCGTGGTAAAGCACTTAAACCCTATGTACGCCGGGTTTCCGCCACTAGTTCTGCCCGGCTCCTCTAGAATTTCCATAAGGGTTTTAAACGACCACGAGCTGTATGCCGACGGCTCCTTCGTGAGAATACTCAAAAAGCGCGAAGTCGCTACCATAGAGCCTAGCGAATTTGGCGTTAGAGTTGCTAGGTTTAGTACTGTGAGGGACTTTATCTTAAAGGCCTTAGAGAGGAGGCACTTTCTTGCAGCCTAGAAGCAAAACGGCAGTAGTGCTCGATACGGGAGCTTTGCTGGCCAAGTACTATAGGCTGGTTCCGAGACATTTAGTAGACCTCTTCACTACCAGCTACAACATTAGTGAGGTAATAGACCTCGAGAACAAGGAGGCGCTAAAAGAGGCGCTAGAACTAGGGTTGATAAGCGTAGTCGACCCCCATGGACCTTATCTCGAAGAAGTGGAAAAATTGGCTAAGCAAACGGGTTCCATTCATAAGCTTTCAAAAACAGATCTAGCGGTTGCTGCACTTGCACTTCAATTGGTGAGTGCTGGACGTGAAGTGCTCGTAATAACAGATGATTACGATCTTCAAAGTTTATTGCTCTCGCTTGGAATAAAATTTAAGCCTCTTAGAACCCGCGGTATAAAAGAGGCTCCGTAGACTACTTAGAATAGCGGCGCGTCTTTAAACGCTATTTCGTCAAGACGGCAATAAAGTATCCCGGCATGTCATGTGTAAACGGGCTAAATCTGTAGGCTGTAATTCCCTTAAAGGACACTTTTTCAGCATATGGTGGTGTTTCAGGCAATTCCACGGGATGAAGCCCGAGTTCCTCTACTGCATAGAGTATGTTTTCTTCGTTTTCTTTGAGCGTTAATGTGCAGGTAGAGTAAACTAGTAGGCCGCCTTTTTTCAGCGAGTAGTAGCCAGATCTCAGAAACTGCCTCTGATAATTCGCCAAGTTAAGTACTTCTGAAAATTTTCTTCCGCAGCCCAATAGGGGCCTAACTCCTAAGTTGCTGCAGGGCGGGTCTATTAGGACTCTGTCGGCTTTGTTCTCGATGTTTAAGTCTATGTGAGCATATCTCGAGTCGCCCGGTATAGCGAGCACTCCTATATTGAGTCCAAGCCTCTCTAGGGTCTTTTGTAATATTGCTACTTTTTTCTCGCTCCTATCAACTGCGACAATTAAAGCCCTGCCTCTAGTTAGCTGCACAATGTGCCCTGTCTTGCCGCCTGGAGAGGCGTTCATGTCTAGTACCAGCATCCCCTCCTTGGGGCTTAAAACGTGTGATGTTACAATGCTTGGAGCACTTTGCGGGTGCAGTAGCCCCTTGGCATATGCTCTGGTTTGTGCTATCTTGGGCGCCTTGTAAGGCGATCCGATGTTTACCCCAATAAGCCCCTTAACTATAGCCCGCGCCTGATCTGATGATACAGCAGCCTCTACACATGCCACTAGTTCGCCTCTCCGCGTTACTACGCGCAGAGCCTCACCTTTAGCAAATTTAGGCATTTTAACTATGCCTGGTCTGTATAAGTCGGCGCCAAGCATAACTGAGACTGCTGTCTGCTCGTCAACTACGATTACCTTTTCGCCTGAGCACTCGAACTCGTATGGGCCTTCAACGCGGAAGTATATGGCATCACTTAAATGCTCGTCTGGGTACGCCTCTACGCCCTCTTCTTCGAGCTCGCGAATTAGGTTGGCACGAGTTGTCTTGAGAGTGTTTACTCTTGCATAAAGCCTTGAAGGGGGCCTTCTCAAGAGCTTAAGTAGCTCTTGTACTCTGCTTGCATACACTCTCCTAAGCTCTTCAATAAGCTCCTCATCGAAGCACTTTACTTCGTGCTGTAATCCGCTGAATTCGTTGCGCATAATAGACCATGTCCTTATTCACTAAAAGTGCTGCATCGGTGGTTATAGGTTTTGCTTGCAGTTTAGTTTTACCAAGGTGCAATTCTGTCATTATATTAAGTGCTACAGCTGTTATCAAAGGTAGTGGATCTGATTGGTGATGGTGCATGTCGTCAACCAGAATTTCGGAAAAAGACCTGGCAGAAGCCCTAATGGAGAAGCAAGAAAAGAGAGTTGTTGATGAGAAGCAGAAATGGGTCAATAGAATACTTAAAAGCGCTAAGCAGTATCACAAGCTCTGCCCATACTTCGATAAGAGAACGAAAATGTGCTTTATAGCAATGGGCACTAAGTGTGATAGAGAAGGTAGATTTGAAACATGTCCTGTGTTCAGGTCTTTTCTCGAGAGGAAATACGACGAGTTCAAGGCAAAGAACAAGCCTCTGCCTCTCGATTTCGCCGATGTAGTCTTATCACCCATATAGCTACAGCTACTCTTGTGAGTATTTTTGCGAATTTCCAAATTAGAAAAGTCGGACAAGTGCTTAGTAGCAGGTGGTGACAGCTCGTGGAGCCTCTATATCCACAATTAGTTAAGGCCTTGTGGTTTGACGAGTCCGAGGAGAAGCTCTGCTGGATAAACACGAACAAGTTGCCCTTCGAAGAAGAAGTTATATGCTCAAACGACCCTGCGAGAGTGGCCTCGGCTATTAAGAACATGGAAATACGTGGAGCCCCTGCAATAGGTGTTGCCGCAGCATTAGTCTTGGGCGCTTATGCGCTCAAGATATCCGAGCAGCCTCTCGAGAAGTTTATCGAGTTGATGAACGCTTCAATTAACACCCTAGCTGCTACGCGGCCCACCGCCTACAATTTATTCTACGCGTTGAATAGAATTAGGAAGGTGCTCAGCGAGTATTCTAGTAGAGCCAGCGATGCACGCGCGCTTGCTCGCATCATTGTCGAGGAGGCAATTAAAGTATATAGAGAAGATGTTGAAGCGAACATAAGGATAGGCGAAGTGGGTTCGGAGCTTGTCCCTGATGGAGCAACTATTATGACTCACTGCAATGCGGGAGCTCTAGCTACATCTGCGTATGGAACGGCTCTAGCAGTCATTAGAGTGGCGTTTTACAAGGGCAAGCGCGTGAAAGTAATAGCGACAGAGACTAGGCCCGTTTTACAGGGAGCTAGATTAACTGTTTATGAGCTAGTCAAGGAGGGGATACCAGTAACTCTAATAACAGACAACGCTGCAGGGCTCGTATTGAAAAAGAAGATGGTTGATCTTGTGATAGTAGGAGCTGATAGAATAACCAAGGAAGGCTATGTTATAAACAAAATAGGAACATACATGATAGCGCTCGCCGCCAAGAGAAACCAGGTACCCTTCTATGTGGCTGCACCAATTAGCACTATAGACCTTGAGAGAAGCGTTGATCAAGTCGTTATAGAAGAAAGAGACCCCGCAGAGGTCAAGTACATTAGAGGCGTTCCAATAACCCTAGACAAGGTTTCAGCTCTAAACTACGCCTTCGACATTACAGACCCAGATCTAGTGACAGCAATTATTACCGAGCGTGGAATAGCCTACCCGCCTTATAGTGAAACCCTATCTAGGCTTGTTGCTTCTAGTAGACGGTAAAGCTTTTTGCTTCTCTGAGTAGCTCCTTAAATCTCAATCCATTTTCTAGCATCTTAACGTTGTTAAACATTACGTAAGCTGTTGTAAAGTCTTCCTCGCTTAGTATCTCAATTAGCTTTCTTAGGTCTTCGTCTGTGTAGTTATAACTGTAGTTTACTTCCCCGGGGCCTAGTCCGTGTAGTCTAATGTACATAATGCCCTTAGAGTGCTTGTACACGGGCCTGGTCCTCAATATGTCAACGACGTGTATGATATCGTATTTTTCGAGTATCTCTCTCAACTCCTTAGCGGAAGCCCAGGCACCGCGGACTTCCCAACCAACTAGGACTTTGTTATCTACGAGCCCTGCTACTTCCTCGAAGAACTTTTTAATCCAAGCAATAGACTCCGCGTTGTAGGGCAGGCTTGGAGGAGTCTGCAACACCAATATTTCTGCATCCAGCGCCTTAGTAATTTCTAGTACTTTTGAGAAGGCTTCAATGTTTTCGCGTGTAGGCTTCAAGAACCCGTAGTTAGTTAGCTCTCCGCCTGGCTTCTTCTTCATTTTCTTCCAAGTAGGAGATGTATGAGGATGCGTAATAACCTGCCACGCCTTAACAACGAACTTAAAGCCCTCGGGGGCTTCTTTTCTAATATTTAGTGCCCATTCAACACTTGGAAGATCGTAGAACGTGTTTTGTAGTTCAACCACGGAGAAAAGCTTGTAGTACCTCGACCTAGCACAAGGAAACCCGCAGCAACCAATGTAAATGGACTTCACTCGCACCCTAAGCTATCTTTACTGCTTCAACGTTTTTAACCGGTTCCAGTAGTTTAAGCGCGTTTTCAACCTGGCTTGGTTCTGTTAAGTCACTCTTGCTTATATCAACTATCATTTCGCACTCTCCGAGCTCTTCGCGCTTAAGCACTATGCACTTCGTAGAAACTATGTCGATACCATGGCTAGCAAGAGTGTTCGTTAGCTCGGCTAACACGCCTATTCTATCTTCAACGATTATTCTGAGCTTTACGAGCTTTGCTGTTATTGGCAGAGGAATCAGCTTTATTTCTCTGTGATTCCTGTCTGCAACCATTAGCAAGTACATGCCTTCTCTTATATCGAAAAGCTCTCTAATAGCTGCTGGAATGGTTACTCTACCTTTTGAGTCGACCTTGACCGTCTCTTCAATAGACATTGGTGCTCACCAATTGACTTAACTATAAGCCCCCTTAATACCGTGACTACATTTCAAATGGCACTATTGTTAGCACTTTGACGTTGTAAGGCTGAAGTCTCTCTTTCCACTGTATACCAAGTCCTAAAATTGCAATGATGTCGGCTATTTCGGCCTTGCTCTTGGCAAGCATTTGTAGTACTGATTCGAGCGTTTTGCCCGTGTAAACAACATCAGCTAGTACTAGGACTCTGTCTTTGCGGCTAATCAAGTCCCTGTCTAAGTAGAGCGTTTCCACATCTCTGGGACTCTTCATTACAGATACGCTGTAGTATTGTACGCCTGGATAGCTCTTTCTCTTAACAAGTAGTATTGGAGCCCTGAATTCCATAGACAGCATTGTTGCAACTGGAAGCACCGATTCAGCTGTCGCGACTATTTTCGTTACGTCCTTATCAACTATATCCAGCATTATCAGGATCGAGAGGAGCCTAACGATATATGGGTCTTTTAAAACGCGCAGTAAGTCGATTACGGGACTCTTGTCTCTCTCGACGAGGTCTCTTAGTATAGAGCCCAGGTCTATAGATAAGGAGACCTTTGCAAGTATCTTTGCTGCCTGCTCAAAGCTGGGTATAATAGACCCCTTAACGTACCTGCATAAAACAGACTCCGGTAACCCGGTTATTACCGAAATATCTCTGTAAGAGAGCACTGGTTTGAGATGCCGCAGTACTTCACTTGCTAAAAGCCTTAGCTTTGTTCTATCTGCTTTACTATGTCCATACGCTTTAACTAGCTTCTCGACAAAGGCCTCGACTTCCTTCGAAGACGACTTCTTGAGTAGCAAAATTCGCTTACTTCTTGAAAACAAGTGGCCCACCAACTAGCACTAAGACTTATTAAAATGAGTATTTAAAATACTTAAAGGGCGATGAGCGAGGTTTTAAGTGCCGACGTGTTGATGAAAAACCCACGCGGCGAGCTGCCCAATTCCAGCTCTTCAGCAAGTTCAAAAGTGCTTGATTTCGTCACCTCGAAGAACCCTACGAGAAGTACTACTATAAAGCAGTACTTCCCCTTGGAAAAATCCACAGAAATGGCCGGGGCTTAAAAATGAGGTTAATTTCCGAAAGCAGTGTTCAAAAGCTAAGTATAGAAGGGTTCTTTACTTCTCGTGACCTCGTAGGTGAACTGTGCTCAGGCGAGTTTGAGTACGTTAAAGTCTCTGGTTACTGCAACGAGGTGGTGTTGCACGCGTACCTCTACGTGGAGGCTAGTGCTCGTGGCGATTGCGCTCTGAGTCTTGTAGGGGTAGTCTTTGAGGTGCCCCACTCTATGGAAGTGGGTAACGAGGTGCTGCTCCTTTTCAAGCACTCAGACACTATTATCAAAGAGGGGCCTCGGGTGTTCTTCTTTATAAGGCCTCAATATGCTGTTGGGGTATGTTATGTCATGTGCAGAGGCTCCCAAGTCACGTGGAGTAGCTACACTCCAGTAGACCGCAGCGAGTTGGAATACTTCTACGGGGATTAGCGATGGTAGTCTTCAAAACTAAGAAATGGCTCGAAGACGAGGAGTTCCAAGAAATACTCAAAATAGCCGACTACATGGGCTACGAGAACGGGTACAAAAAGTTTGTGTTTAACATTTCAAAAGCTATTAAAAACGGTTATTTTCTCGGTGACGTGTTGAACTTAATTGAAGACCTCGGTCTGGAAGTGGAGGGCTCTCTCAAAGAACTCGAAAAAGAATACTCGCTGGCTAGTGCTACTATTAAGTGGGATAGCTCTAGAAGCCTTGTCTTGCTCGAAATGCCGAGGAGCATTTATGCTGCACTAAGAAGAGAGCTCGAAAAACTTGTTTGCGGAGCAGTCAGGGAGCTCGGCGAAGCTGTTGAAATGGAAATAGCACCTTACAAGGCGCGCGAGGTGGTTAAGTACTTGAAAGGCCTCGGAATAACCGTTGAAGACCCCCAAAAGCTGGTAGCAGAAAAGCCCCTTGCCATTAAGCCTACTCTGCAGAAAGTTGAGTTAAGGCCTTACCAGAAGGAGGCCCTCTCAAAGTGGCTCGAGAACAGGGGCTCTGGCATAATAGCTCTGCCTACAGGCTCGGGAAAGAGCCTCATAGCCGTTGCAGCCATTGTTGAAACCTCTGTAAAAACCTTAATAGTAGCCTATACAAAGGAGCAGGTTTACCAGTGGCGTGATTTTATACTTAAATACACTACCATACCTTCGAGCATGATTGGCTTGTTCCACAGCGATGAAAAGAAGCTGGCGCCAATTACTATCTCAACATACCAAAGCGCGTTTAGAAACATGGGCCTCTTAGCCCCTCACTTCGACATGATAGTAGTTGACGAAGTTCATCATCTCCCAGCCGACAAATTTAAGTATATAGCATACCACAACCTCGCCCGATTCAAAATGGGTCTTTCCGCAACGCCCGATCGCGAAGATGGAAAGCACCACGAGCTGTTCCCTCTATTAGGTGGCGTAGTCTACTACAAGACTCCTAGTGAGCTAGTAGAGCAAGGCTATTTAGCACCTTATGAAGTGAGAACTGTTAAAGTAGAACTCGCTCTTGACGAGCGAATGGAATACATCAAGTTAAGGAAGAGAATTGAAGAACTAGTTAAGATGCTGCCAGAAAACGTGAGAAGTATTACTAATGCTCGAGAGCGCTTCAAACGATTACTAGAGGAGGCTCGCAGAGGCAACACCATTGCCATGGAAATCCTGAAGCTCTACAGTAGCTTGAGAATGTTGGTTGCGCAGTCACGTGCTAAGACTAGTAAAGCAATCGAGCTGGCTCTAAGGGAGTATGAGAATGGCAATAAGGTTATAGTATTCACGCAGTACGTTGATCAGGCTGAAAGAATAGCCAGAGAAACCGGTGGTTACTTGCTCACGGGTGAGGTGGCAGAGCAAGAGAGGAAAAGGATCCTCGAGGAATTTAAGAACTTGCGCAGAGGAATTCTTGTCGTCACTACTGTTGGAGACGAAGGGATAGACATCCCAGATGCCAACGTAGGCATTATAGTATCCGGAACAGGATCGAAGCGGCAGTTTGTGCAGAGACTAGGAAGGCTGCTGAGGCCCAAACCCGGAGGCCAGAAGGCCATACTGTACGAGATAGTAGCGAAGCGGACATTTGAAGTATATCAAGCTGCTAGAAGAAGGACGATGGACCTTGACGAGCTTGGATAGCGGCTACTCTAGCCACATTATTGGTTGTCTTTAGAAGCGAATCTTTCAAATTTCAAAACCCGGTTAACTTAACTCAGCTTTAATTTACAGCCGTGCCCTTTCTTGAGTATGTGTGTATCAGCACATCTAGTAGTACTTGGGTATAGACCGGGTGCTCTAATCTATTCCTTGAAGCTTCGATGTGCACCTCGTACTTGTCTCCTCTTGCAAGCACCCACGCAGTAACTCTGACTTCGGAGTCTTCTATGCAAATAGCGAGAGGAATGCCCGGGAGGCCTTTAAGGGTGTTGACAAGTCTTGCTGCATGCCAGCTCTTGTCTTCAAGGGGCTTGTGAACTCTTGGAGGGTACTTAACTGATAGGCTGTCGATTATCACGGGGTTTTTGCATTCTTGTTGCTTAACAAACTTGATGGCTACCTCATCGAGTTCGTACTCTTCGGGCATGCTGCGCAGAGTTTTCAACGCGGCAATTACAATACTCGTAGGCACTATGGCAAAACTGGCCCAACAGTCTTTTAAAGACACGTAGAGCCTGCACTCGGACTTGAATTTACAGGCATCGCTCAAAGCTTCCGGATTAAGGCCCTCTATGATGAGTGATAGGGGCCCTACGGCTACCGATAACGTTCTTCCAGACTCCTCGGTATCTATTACTGTGGGTTCTAGTAAGAAGCCCACTTGCTCTACTCCGCGCGCTTGAACTAGTTCTAGTACTTCAAGTACTTTCGTGGCGTATTTCTCGGGGGGTATTTCGAGGACTAGAGTACCCGGTTTTATTCGCGGCATGCAGCAACTCTACGGGTGATGTTTCTTTTTGAAAAAAGCTTTTTGTGGCCTATAGGTGTGTATCACCTTGTTACTCCTTAATTTTTAGCTTTATTTCAATTATGCTGACTCTGGCCTCTCTGCCTTGCGGGTTAGTGAGCGTTTGGCTGCCAATGTCTATCTTTTCTATTTCAACCTTGCCTGGTAGGAACCTGTTTCTGACGATTTCTACAGCGTCTACCGCCTTGCTTATCGCCCTGCCCCTAGCTTTGACATATATCTCCTTTACTCCCTGGTGTACTAGCGTCAATATTGCTATTACGTAGTTCATTACTTGCTTCTTTCCTACTAGTACGGTGTTTGGAGCTTGTACTTGTGACACTTTCGATCCCTTGCTATAGCGTTGTTGTATGCTTCAAACCATGTAGATTAAGGGCAGCGCTTAAAAACTTTTCCCTGGTCAAAGCCCATAATACCGGGGCTCGTGACTTAAAAGCTCATAATACTTGGGCATTACTCAGCAGGGCTCGTATTGAGCACTATTGTGCCGATATACGAGGATACTCTCCACGGTCATCAGCACGGCTTAGCTAAGGCCGATGTTATACCCCACGTTGAAGCGCTTAGATCTAGTGAGCGCGAATTTGAGGCTTTTTTCGAGAAAGCTACGTGTGGGTTTAAACCCTGGGGCGCTCAGAGGACTTGGCTTAAGCGGCTTTTACAAGGCGATAATGTGGTTTTGACAGCGCCTACGGGCCTTGGTAAAACGACTTTGCTCGTGGTTTACGCCTTATATGCGGCAGGAAGGGGTAAAAAGATCCTTTATATTGCTCCAACGAGGCCCCTGCAAGAGCAGACTTACAACAGGATGCTCAGCTACTTAAGGAACCTAGAGCTCGGCAACGTTAGAATAGTCTACTACTCCTCCAACATGGGCGCGAAAAAACGTTACGAAGTACTAGAGCAAGTAAGCGCCTGCGATTTTGACATCTTGGTCGTAACTAGTAACTTTGTGCTGAAAAGGTTTGACTCCCTGTCTCGATGCCATGTAGACGTTATAATTGTAGATGACGTAGATAGCCTCATAAAGAGCGAGAAAAGTGTGTACAGCTTACTCAAGCTTCTCGGCTATACCGAAAAGGCAATCGAGTTGGCCAAAAAGAGAGTCAACCTCCTCTGGAAGATACTCGCTGGCAAGGCGTTGGGTAAGCCCATAGAAGAGCTCGTCAAGGAATATGTGAGCATAGATATAGAGCTAGAGAAGGAGCTATCTTCAATTAGTAGGAGGCAGTTGATCGTAGCATCAGCTACCGGTAGAGCTCGCGGTTCGGCGGGCAGGCTTCTCAGGGATCTCCTAAGAATAGATGTAGCGGGTATAGCAATATACGGACGCGACGTAACTGACAGCTATCTACTAGTCGCAGATCCCAGAGAAATGGCTCAACAAGTCAGCTCACTTATTTTCAAAATTGGTAAGGGCTGCATAATCTACATTTCACCGCACCACCCACTCAGAGAAGACATTAACAGGGTTGTTGAGCTCGTTGCAAGCGAACTGGAAAAGCGTGGTTTTAGTGTGGGCAGAGCAGGCGCAAAGGACGTCGCTAAATTCGTAGATGGAAGGCTTGACGTGCTAATTGGCACAGCAGCCTATTACGGCTCAAGCGTAAGGGGCATTGACGCGCCAAAACACGCACGATACGCCATTTTCCTCGGAGTGCCCCTCATATCAATACCCCTCGAAGCTTTTCTAGCAAACATGAACTTCATGGCTAGAACGCTGCTGGAGCTCTACTCAAAGACGGGGAACCATGGTTTTAGAGACGCCGCTGTTAAAATTAGGAAGAAGTCTCTAGAGCTGACACCTGCTGAGAAGAGGCTTCTGAAGTACTGCTTAATAGGCAAAATACCTCAAGAAGCCCTGGCAGGTTCTCAGAAGCTAATGTCAATCTTAAGCGAGGTGAGGGAGGTCTATAATGTTGTACTAAGTAGCACTAAAGCCTTACTTGACCAACACGGCGTTTTTAACGTGGGTACTATAACACTCGTGCGGGATTTCAGTGGCAGGTACGTAGCACTCGTGCCCGACGTCATGACTTATATTCAGGCCTCTGGAAGAGTTAGCAGGTTCCTCGGTAATAGAATGACTCACGGACTCGCCATTATAGTAGAGTTCAAAGCCCTTTCAAACCTCGTAAAATCCCTGGAAGCCAGAATGCGCTGGTTTGCTAAGGAGTTTTCAATCACAGAGCTGGATAGAGTGGATCTCGACGCGGAAATAAGCATGATTCAGGAAAGTAGGAACAATGAAAGCCGTCGTGGCTTAAACCACAAATCTGTTCTCGTTGTTGTAGAGTCCCCTACAAAGGCCAAGACTATAGCGAGGTTTTTTGGAAAGCCTACTTCTAGGAAAATTGGAGGCGTGAAGGTCTACTCTATTCCCGCAAAAATAGGTGAAGAGGTAGTAGAGTTTAACATTGTTGCTACTCGTGGACACATATATGACTTAACGACTGCTGATAAAGGACTTTACGGTGTCTACTTTAACCAGGGCAGTATTAACCCGGTTTACGTGACCCTAAAGAAGTGCAGAATTTGCGGGGCTCAGTTCACAGACCTCGATACCTGCCCAAGGTGCGGGAGCCGCTTCTACTTCGACTCTAAAGCCATTATCAGCGTCTTACAGAAGCTTGCACTAGAAGTAGACGAAGTTTACGTGGCCACAGACCCTGATATCGAGGGCGAAAAAATAGCCTACGACGTGTACAATTGTATTAGCGCATTAAATGGCCGCGTAAAGAGAGTTGAACTACATGAAATAACCCTGAGTGAGTTTTTGAAAGGAATTAACAGAGCAAGGGATCTAGACCTAAGGCTTGTTGAGGCCGAAATATATAGAAGGGTGCTTGATAGGCTCATTGGGTTTAGTCTCAGCAAAAAGTTGCAGTTGGTTTATGGCAAGAAGTACCTGGGAGCCGGGCGAGTTCAGACGCCAGTTCTCGGGCTAATAATAGACCGCTACAGGGAATACCTTGCAAATAGGTGCAGGAAGGTAATTATAGAAATTGGGGGGCCTCTCGAACTCTCTATCTCGGCATGCATTGAAGAATCAAATAAAGGCTTACTAGACGTGCTGAGAGGCGCTAAGCAGGTAGTGTTCTTCAAGGAGTCTGAGATGGTAGAGCAAATCTCGCCAAAGCCCCCCTACACAACCGATGAAATCCTTTTTGACGCGTCTAGAAAGGGTTTTGGAGCTGCCGAGGCCATGAGAATTCTTCAAGAGCTCTTTGAAGCAGGCCTAATAACATATCATAGAACAGACTGCACTTACGTAAGTGATGCAGGTATTTCCGTGGCTCGCGAGTACTTGGGTACTAAAGGTTACTTAAGGCTATTTAAGCCAAGCCACTGGGGTGAGCCGGGATCCCACGAGGCTATTAGACCTGTTTACCCCCTGGACTCGGAAGACTTACTTAAAGCTATAGACGAGGGGGTGCTCGATGTTGCAATACCAATTACCAGTAAGCACTTGAAGCTGTACGATATGATTTTCAAAAGATTTATTGCAAGCCAGATGAGGTCTTTCAAAGCTCTTAGGGCTATCTACAGAGTATTGGTTTCGAATATAGAAATCGCCAAGGTCTCGCTCTATTTGAACATCCTGGAAGAAGGGTTTAATGTTATTACGAATGTGAAGACGTATCCGCAAATCGCGGACCTGGATACCTTTACTGCTGCTATTCGCTCCCTGACTTTGAAAAACTCGAGTAAAACGCCTCTCTATAGGGAAGGCGATGTTGTAATGCTAATGAAGAAATATGGCATTGGGCGGCCCAGCACTTATGCCAAGACTATTGAGACCATAAAGAGGCACGGCTACGTTGTTGAAAGCCGCATACTCAAAAAACTCGTGCCAACAAAGAGAGGCATAGCGGTGTACGAGTTTCTCAAGACAAACTACCCGGAGTTAGTGTCGATTGAGTTGACCAGGAAGATGGAGACCACAATAGACCTAATAGTCTCTGGTAAAATCACAGGATACGATGCTCTGCTAGAATTACTCGCAGAAATCAAAGCTATAGGTCTGCTCGGCGAGGAGCTACCTTCTCTTAATCTTTATCAGTATATAGGGCCTTATTCTACCTTCTACAGAGCTACTGCCAATTGAGACGTCGAGCAGCTCCACGCTTTCTCCCATCCTCGACATAACTGCGTTGTAGAGATCAACGGCTTTGCTTATGAACCGCCCCTCTCCTTTAAGTACTACTACTGGTGCTTCTTGAAATAAAACTGCAATTTCAATTAAGTAATCGGTTATCTTCCTTTTCCCAACTACTATTACTCTCTCACTAGCAGTACTATCCATGCGACGCGTTCACCGCCCAATAGGGAATGTTGAGGCTTAATAAAATAAGCTTTCGCGGGAACGGGTTTGCGAGAAACCAGTGGTTTCAGGGGTCTGCTTCCACTAGACACCGCTAGTTCTGGGCAGATCCGCCACTCATTCATCCGTGGCAACCTATTGTTCCACCCCTTTACTTCTAGTGGAAATCAAGTGCCAAGATCCTACCCCTATACTTCCAGTGGAAACATGCTAGTGGAAGTCTCGGTGAAGATTGATGTGTTTGGATATTTAAGTTTGTATAAAGACGTAGAAGCCTCTTATAGCACTTCTACTACTATAAGAATTGCGAAATAATCACAACATGTACCATAAGTGCTGTAAATGACGCTCTAAAACAAATTGAATAGTCTAGTTGAAACAAGGGGGTAGGTGCTGAAAAGGGAAAGAAGCTTATTGGAAACCTTTAGTTCCACCCCTCCTTTTCAAGTGGAGTGGCCTGTCCTGCATTTGGGCCGTGCAGCTTATAGCTTATAATAGTCCCTTTAGAGAACTACCGACAGTGGCGGGGCCGGGCGCCCCGCTTACGCCCCGCAAGGGGTGAGGAAACTCCGTGCACCCCGCGGCAGCGCGGCCCCGAAAGGGGCACGGGTAGTCCCCGTGGCAACGGCACAGAAACGGTACGGCCACCGTGGTATGGCAATGATGTAGTCCAGCCCCCGGCAACGGGGGTCGTAAACTACGGAGGACCACGGTGGAGGCGTTGAAACGGCCGTCCCGCGCGGTGCAAGGCCCGGGCCTGGGATGAGGTGCCGCGTGACCAGTACGGGCCGCTTAGACAAATGCGGGGAGGAACAGAACACGGGTTATAGCCCGGCCCCGCCGAAACACCCTACTCTTCTCCGGCTATTACGTAGCAAACTTCGCGGGAACCCCAGTAGTCTTCTATGATTCTCATCACTTCATCAACGCTGTTCGCCGATGAATAGAGACTTAGCAATTCTTTATTGAGCTCGTGGAAAGTAGACATCCACTTATACAATTTAAGGAGCTTATTGTACTGCTCTACAAAACCTAGTATGTAGAGTGATGCTGCGACAGCTTCTATGCTTGAAAGCATGCAGGGCTTTCCATAGTTCACCGGATTTCCAGGTAGTAGTGGAGGGAGCTTTACGTGAATACCCTTAATGCCACTAAAGTGCCTTCTCGCAAGTTTCTTCCAGCTTGCGTCAACAACTAGTATTCCATGCTCGAGCGCGTAACTCCTCAACCACGGACCGAGGTAATTTTCGCTGTACGGATTAAGAACAAGTGGCCTGCTCCTAATGCTTTTTTTGTTTACTCGAGTAGCCAATCCAAAGCGTACCATTTTAAGAGCCGTGTTCTTATCCGGGCTGTCTTCGTAGTAAAGGAGCGCGTAGACTCTGACCTCCCTGCTCGGCTCCATTAGGTACGCCAAAAATGCTTATTTACCAAAGGACGAAATAATAATATCCGGGGGTATTAAGTGCAGAAGAGCACGAAATCTGCCATAATCCTAATACAAACAGAGATAGGTGCTGAGAGCAAAGTATTAGATGAGCTAATGAAAATCCCCGAGGTAAAGGAGGCTTACATAGTCTACGGTACGTATGATATTGTCGTAAAAGTGGAAACCGACGCGCTTGAAAGAATAAGGGAAATAGTAACCAACAAAATAAGGAAGCTTCCCGACATTAGAACTACTGTTACAATGATAGTAGTCGAGGAGAGGACCAAGTAGACTGCCCAACAACCAGCCTCAAGCAGTTGTAACTACAACTTCGTTTTTCAAAACCACAACCGTGTGCTCAAACTGAGATACTAAACCCCTTCCTTTTTCAACTAGAACGGGGTACTCTACAAGGCACTTGCACTTCTTTAACAAGTTGAGCACTTCTAGTGCACTCGAATACTCGTCGGCGCTCCCAACATACCACCTTAGCGTAAATGGCAGGGTCCTTCTCTCGCCATAGACCTTATTGTAGAAGTGCTCGGCTTGCTGCAAAAGACGCCTTGTTTTCTGCTTTAATGCATATATAGTGACTAGTGGGGCCTCCTCTACTAAGCCAACGCCATTGGTTGCAAAAGGCTCAATCGCGTAGACCCCCTCTTCAAGCCTGTGCCAAGAAAAAGCGTCCCCGAAGTTTGGTATAGTCACGCCACTGTGTATAACGTATCTCGCCATTCCATGCCCACTCAAGTTCTTGATAGACTTGTAGCCGGCCGACTTGATGGCCTTTTCAATGACGCTGCCCAACTCAGACGCCCTTATGCCCGGGCGAAAAGCCTCTAGAGCTTTTTCAAGTGCAAGTCTAGCAGCTTCTACTAGTCCCTCGAAAGCGGGGTTAAGAGAAACAGTTACTGCAGTATCAGCTATAAACCCGTCGACGTGCACGCCTATGTCTATTTTTACAATGGAGTTATCTGGTAGCACGGTTGCATCCGACAAAACCGGCGTGTAGTGAGCAGCCACTTCATTTATTCCTATGTTAACTGGAAATGCCGGCTCGCCGCCGAGCTCTCTAATGCGCTTTTCCAGCAACTCTGCAATGTCTAGCAGCCTCGCGCCCGGTTTGACGAGCTTTTCAGCGTATTCACGCACCCTCTTGGCAATTTCGCCTGCCTTTACTAGTTTTTTGAGCGCCTCTTCATCAATCATGCTCGCCCCCTGCACTCATTCAAAACGATATCTGCACACTCAATTCTGTTTTTTAGCTTTAATGAGGTAAATTGGCTACTGGGGGGTTTCATGGCTCTCATAAAGTACCTGGGCCACAGCTTTTTCGAAGTGGTCTTAACAGGGCTAGATGGATCCCCCAAGACGGTCCTAATAGACCCGTGGGTCGAAAACCCACAGAGCCCTGCAAAGCTCAGTGATTACTTAAACAAAAGAATAGATTACATAGTTGTAACGCACGACCACGGGGATCACCTGGGTAACGCAATAGACATAGCAAAAGCAACCGGCGCGACCATAATAGGCATCTACGAACTGGCGGAATACGCCAGGGAACAGGGAGTAAAAAGCATTGGCGGTAATATAGGAGGCAGGCTTAAAATAGGTGACCTCGAAGTAGTACTGACTCCTGCTTTGCACAGCAGTACTAGGGGGGCACCCGTAGGAGTCGTCGTTGGCGGACTTGACGTCAAGATATATCACGCGGGTGACACAGGATTATTTGCTGAAATGGCCTTCATAGGAGAGCTCTACAACCCTGACATAGCAATGCTACCAATAGGCGGGCACTTTACGATGGGTGTTAAAGAAGCAGCCAAGGCCGCCGAGCTCATAAAACCTCGAGTAGCCATTCCAATGCACTACAATACTTTCCCGGTAATACAGGCCGACCCCTGGGAGTTCAAGAAGCTCGTCGAGGAAAAAACCGGGGTTAAAGTAGTCATCTTGAAACCAGGCGAATCTTACACCTACCCCCCTCAATAGTCACTTAAATCGGTTAGTTGTTTTCTACCCTAATTTTAATTGCTACTATGAAGAGTTAGCCGCGCTTTCAGCGCGCACATATGACTCTAGGGGCAGAGCAACTACAAGCTATAAAAGTTACCGGGGAATTAAGGGAATAGAAGCTTTAGGCGAATTCACGTGGGCGCGGGAAGCCTTGATAAGCTGAGCATTGTCTTGCGCAATACAGTTGAGGTTGTAACTAGAGACGAGCTCGCAGCACTGCTTTCGAGAGAGGAGAGGGTAAAAGGCTACTTGGGTTTTGAGCCAAGCGGCCTTGTCCACATTGGGTGGCTTGTTTGGATGTACAAGGTTAAAGACCTCGTTGATGTAGGGGTGGAGTTTTACGTGCTCGAAGCCACGTGGCACGCATATATAAATGACAAGCTCGGCGGAGACATGGAGCTTATTAGAAAGGCAGCCAGGTATACTCGAAAAGTTCTCGAAGCCGTAGGAGTGCCAGAAACTCGAGTTAAATACATAGATGCAGAAGACCTGGTCAGCGACAAGGAGTACTGGGAGATACTAATAAAGGCGGCGAAGAGAACTAGTCTCGCTAGAGTCAAGAGAGCGCTCACAATAATGGGTAGAACGGCTAGTGAGGCAGAAACGGACTTCTCTAAGCTAATATACCCGCTAATGCAGGTAACAGACATATTCTACCTAGACCTCGACATAGCCCTAGGCGGGCTAGATCAGAGAAAAGCACACATGCTTGCAAGAGATCTAGCAGAAAAGCTTGGATTCAAAAAGCCGGTGGCCATACACACCCCCTTAATATCAGGTATAAGAGGACCCGAGAAGAAGCCGGTACAGCTAAGAGAACTAGAAATAGATGAGGCAGCGTCGGAAGTCAAAATGAGCAAGAGCAAACCAGAAACAGCAATATTCGTCCACGACGCGCCAGAGATCATTAGAAAGAAACTCATGGACGCCTACTGTCCACCAAGAGTTATCGAGTTCAACCCAATTATAGAAATAAACAAGTACTTGCTGTTTCAACAACCCGGCTTTGTGCTACACATCGAGAGACCCGCTCAATATGGAGGGCCTATAGATGTATACAGCATTGAAGAGCTCGAAGCGATGTACGCGCAGGGCAAAATACACCCACTTGATCTCAAAAACGCCACAGCAGACGCGCTCATTAAGCTGGTAAGTAACATACAAACAAAGCTGTTTTCAAGCAAGGAAACAACTAAACTCTTAGAAGAACTACTGCAGGCAAAGATTACTAGGTAATCAGCTCGTGAGTGTTTTAAAAGCCCAGTAGTAGTCAAGTACTTTTGGGTGGGCCGGTAGCTCAGCCTGGAAGAGCGCCGCCCTTGCATGGTCCCAGGGAGCACCGGGGTCGAAGAGAGGCGGAGGTCCCGGGTTCAAATCCCGGCCGGTCCATTTAACACTACTCTTTATTAAACCCCCTCCAAATTGTGGTTAAGGGGTTGTACTTGCTGGATACTGGTGTGCTGGTCCAGCTAATCTGGCTAGTGCTGTTTATATTGCTCATAACGGGGCTTTACCAGAAAATACAACTCAAGCTGTGGATATTAGAGCTGAAGACGAAGCTCAGTGTTATCAAGTCTATTTTAGAAGAAGACAAGCAAAAAGTAAGGAACATTCTTCACGGCCTCGGGTCAAGCAATCCTGAAGTCCTAATTAATAGGATTACTGAAGCCTTCTTTATCGAGCCCGTAGAAATAGAGCCTACAGACATAATAAAGAGGCTCGATCACTTGATAAGGGTTTACGAAAATCACACAAGGTCTATAGTGGCAGAAGCCCTGCCTAAGTTGAGCAAGTACGAGAGAAGCCTTATCGAGTCTTCTCTCGCAATAGTTGCGGCGCTTAACTACATATACAAGATAGTTAGGCACTATATCCTCGTCGGAGAAAAAGAAAACAATTACATATTGATAATGCAGCTCCAATACTTAATGCCGCAAATTCTAAAAATTGTTCAAACATACCACGAAGCACTTACGCCATTCACGCAGGGCATGCCTATAGGAGACAGCGTAGGTCCCTTGATAGCCTACATGCTAGCAGAAAAGGGCGAGGTTAGATCGCGAAGGGTAATAGACGACACCAGCGTTTTTGAAGTGTTCTACAAGGAGAGGAGGATACTCTTAGTAAAGGCCGAGGGTCCTGGCAGTAATGTGGGACATCCAGGAGCAGTCATTAACAAGCTCGTAGAAGAGCTAAGGGGTGCGGTGGATTTGATTGTGACAATTGATGCTGCATTAAAACTTGAGGGCGAGGAAGTAGGGTCTGTCGCTGAGGGATATGGAGCGGCAATAGGAGATCCCGGGCCCGAGAAAATAGCCATAGAGAGAGCGGCAGCCAAGTACAACATACCGCTAAGAGCCATAGTCATAAAAATGGACTTGAGAGATGCCATAACAGTCATGAAAAAAGAAGTGTTTGAAGCGGCAGAGAGGACTCTACTGTACCTTGAAAAGCTTATTGAAGAGCACACGAAGCCCAATGCAACAGTAATAGTAGCTTGCATTGGAAATACCATAGGCGTACCCGGGTGACGAGTCATGAACGGCGAGCAGGTCACAAACGTAATTATTGCAATACTCCTAGCACTCATACTAATCTACTACTTATACAACGCACTTCGAACTAGAAGAAAACGCAAACCTGAATATGCTATTAGGGAAGTTCTGGCATGTATGCAGTGCAATTACAAGCTAGAAAGAGACTACGAAGCAGGGGACTTCATTGGGCTTCTCAAAGGCAAGTGTCCTAAGTGTGGTGGACAAATGAAAATAAGGGGTATATACGCCGTTGAAAAGAGCAAGCTTTAAAAACCTGTAAGAATCTAGTAGCACATGCGGCGCCCGACCCGGCCATAGTGGCCGGGCAACACCCGGTCTCATTTCGAACCCGGAAGTTAAGCCGGCCACGTCAGAGTGGCTGTGAGGTCCGCGAGGCCTCGCAGCCACTCTGAGCTGGGATCGGGCGCCGCGCTCCCACCGCTTATCAACTAAATGAGCAATTGAAGCCTGTGTAAAAACCCGGTATAATAACCCCTATCATGCCAAATATCAAGGAGTGTTAGAAAAGTGGTGACTTGCTAGCATGGTTAAATTGTGCCCGAGATGCGGCTCCGTAATGGTTCCTGTGAAAAAAGGCGACGACGTTTACCTAAAGTGCCCTAAGTGCGGCTTTGAGGTCAAGCCCAGAGAAGGCGTAAAGTACGGCATGAAGTATCAAGTAGAAAAATCAAAGAGAACAGCAACGGCCAGCGTTAGCGAGGGGCAGGAGTCGAAGCTAACGCCTGAAGAGCGAGAAATGCTTAAAGAGTACTACGAGATCTTCTTAGAGGAATTTGCACGCAGCGAGGTCGAGGAAGAATCTGAAGAGTAGTAGCTATGGTCAGTTGAGAGAAAAACTCCTCACCACTCAGAGCCGTCGCCACACATCATTCACTAAAGGCTATTCTTCTCCTATCCTAATAAGTAGCTCCTTAAGGCGGCATGCAGCGATTCCGAAATAACTCGAGAATTTTTTGAGGACTGCCCGTCTTTAAGGTAAAGGGGTTAAGTGTACTTAGGGTAGCCACGGGCTTAGCGATCACGCGACAGGGCTTTTAATGCTGCTCGCCGAAGGGTATCGAAAATGGTTAGAGTGGCGGTTGTCGATAAGGACTACTGTAAGCCTAACAAGTGCAATTTAGAATGTATAAGGTTTTGTCCTATTAATAGAAGTAAAAAGAAGAAGGCAATAGACCTCTCAGAGGACGGGACAAGGGCAGTAATATACGAAGACGTCTGCATCGGCTGTGGTATATGCGTCAAGAAGTGCCCATACAATGCTATTTCAATAGTGAACTTGCCAGATGAGCTTGAAAAAATTGTGGTACATAGATACGGCGAAAACGCCTTCAAGCTATATGGGCTTCCAATTCCTAGGCTGGGCCAAGTACTGGGCATTATAGGCCAAAACGGCGCGGGAAAGACGACCAGCATAAAAGTGCTATCCGGGCAGCTCAAGCCCAACCTAGGGAGGCTTAACAACCCTCCTGACTGGGATGAGATAATTAGGACTTTTCGAGGCACTGAATTGCAGTTTTATCTCGAGAAGCTTGCGAACAACGAAATAAGAGCCCTTGTCAAGCCACAGTACATAGAAGCAGCAAGAAGAGTTTTAAAGGGCACTGTAAGAGAACTTCTCGAGAAAGCCGACGAAAAAGGGGTTCTCAGAGAAGTCGTTCACGACCTGGCACTAGAAAGAGTGCTTGACAAAAAGGTCAGTGAGCTTAGCGGTGGCGAGCTCCAGAAAATGCTAATAGCAGCATTACTCGTTAAGCAGGCAAACGCGTACTTCTTTGACGAGCCCTGCAGCTATCTCGACGTGAGAGAAAGACTAAGAGTCGCGAGGGCGATTAATAAGTACACAAACCCTGAGAAAAACTACGTCGTAATAGTGGAACACGATCTCATGGTTCTAGATTACATAACAGACAACGTCGTCATCATTTACGGTGAACCAGGAGTATTTGGCATATCTTCAAAGCCCTACAGCACTAGAGCTGGAATAAACCACTATTTGAGGGGCTACTTACCCGCCGAGAACATGAGAATTAGGAACGAGGAAGTAAGGTTCAGAATAACGGCGAAGTCCGAGGTTAAGCCCGAATTAACATATCCGCTACTAGCGTGGGATAGCATCTACTTCCAGTATCCTGGAGGCTTCAAGCTCCATGTTGAGAGTGGCGAGGTACACACAGGCGAAGTTGTAGGAGTTGTGGGGCCTAATGGAATCGGAAAGACGACTTTCATCAAGATCTTGGGAGGGGAGTTAAAACCCCTGCAAGGAGGGGTATTGATATCAGCGAGCTCTATTAGTATTAAGCCGCAAGAGCTCTCTCCCAAGCTGTTCTCGGAAGAAACCGTCGCAGCCAATTTAAAAGCAGCATCGCCCCAAGCCCTAGACCCCTCTTCCTGGCTTTACGTGGAGCTGGTTAAGAGGCTAAGGCTCACTAAACTGCTCGAAAGGAGAGTAGATGAGCTGAGCGGAGGAGAACTACAAAAACTCGCCATTGCTTGCGCTCTTGCGCGCGAAGCGGATTTGTACTTCCTCGACGAGCCGTCCGCGTATCTTGATGTCGAAGAAAGGGTAACTGTGGCGAGGACTATAAGAAGAGTCGTAGAAGGGAGAAACAAGGCAGCACTAGTTGTAGAGCACGACTTGTTACTTCAAACATACGTAAGTGATAAGGTAATGGTTTTCTGGGGCGAGCCTGCTATTGAGGGAAAAGCAACAAAACCCCTAGAACCGCGGGAGGGCTTCAATATATTGCTGCGTAACCTTGATGTAACTGTCAGAAGAGACCCAGAAACGTGGAGACCTAGAGTAAACAAGCCAGGCTCGGTACTTGAGAGAGAACAAAAGTCGCGCGGGGAGTACTTCGCAGCAGAAGCAATTTAAATAAATATCTTAAAATTTCAAATCGCACACAAATGAAAGCTTTATTAGCCCTTGACATAATTACAGTAAAGCGGGGCTAAGTCCATGCCCGAGAAAGTAACCCTGTCCGTCATAAAAGCAGACGTAGGAAGCATAGCCGGACATCACATGGTGCACCCTGATCAGCTAGCAGCGGCGACGAAGGTCCTTGCTGAAGCTAAGCAAAAAGGTATACTAATAGACTTCTACGTAACGCACGTAGGTGACGACATACAACTAATAATGACTCACACCAAGGGACCCGATCACCCAGACATACATGGACTAGCGTGGGAGGCCTTCAAAGCAGCCGCCAAAGTCGCGCGCGAACTAAAGCTATATGCAGCCGGCCAAGATCTTCTGTCTGAGGCCTTTTCGGGTAATGTTAGAGGACTTGGACCCGGCGTAGCGGAGCTTGAAATGGAGGAGAGAGAGTCGGAGCCTGTTGTGACTTTTCACGCGGATAAAACAGAACCAGGCGCATTTAACTTGCCAATGTTCAGGATATTCGCAGACCCGTTCAATACAGCAGGGCTTGTCATAGACCCTAAAATGCACGATGGCTTTATATTCGAGATTTACGACGTGTTTGAAGGCAAGAGCGTATTAATGAAGTCACCAGAAGAAATGTACGATATCCTTGCACTAATAGGAACTACTGGAAGATACATCGTTAGAAGAGTCTATAGAAAAAGCGACAACCTGCTGGCAGCTGTTGTTAGTGTCGAGAGGCTTAACTTAATAGCAGGCAGGTATGTTGGGAAAGACGATCCAGTTGCCATAGTTAGGGCGCAGCACGGCTTGCCCGCGCTTGGCGAGATACTAGAGGCATTTACACTACCTCACTTAGTAGCTGGATGGATGAGGGGCAGTCACTACGGACCATTGATGCCCGTCCCGATGAGGTACGCGAAGACGACGCGATTTGATGGGCCACCAAGAGTCATTGCACTAGGATGGAACATAAGCAAAGGCAGGCTAATAGGGCCTGTTGACTTGTTCGACGACGTAGCTTTTGACGAGACGAGAAGGCTTGCACAGCTGATTGCAGAGTACATGAGAAGGCACGGCCCATTCATGCCACACAGACTAGGACCCGAAGAAATGGAATACACCACTCTACCACAAGTACTTGAAAAGCTCAAAGACAGATTTGTCAAACTAAGGTAAAAGACGAGTAGTGACTTAGAAGTAGCGCAACGAAGCCCATTGTATTTGGTTTTTGTCAAATCCCCCTTCTATAAAGCATGAGGTGACGTAATATCGATGTCTGCCGAGAAACCTATTTTAGCAGTCAACTACAAGGCCTACTACCCCCACAGCTTTGGTAAACATGCAATTGAAATAGCTAGAGCGGCCGTTAGAGTAAAGAGCGAGCTGGACGTTGAAATAATACTGGCTCCGCCCTTTACTGAGCTCTATAGAATACTCCAAGAAGTAGAAGGCACCGGCATAAAAGTCTATGCACAGCATGCAGACCCTCTAGAGCCGGGGGCCATCACGGGGTATCTGCCCCTTGAAGGACTAAAAGAACTCGGCGTACACGGCGTTATTGTAAATCACAGCGAACACAGGCTTAAACTATCTGAAATACACTACATCATTAGGAAAGCCCGTGACTTAGGCCTCGAAGTTCTCGCCTGCGCAGATGCGCCTGAAACGGGCGCTGCAATTGCTGTTTTAGAACCCCATATGGTAGCCGTGGAGCCGCCGGAGCTCATAGGTACGGGAATGAGCGTTAGCAGAGCGAAACCAGAAGTTATAACAAGGAGCGTGGAGCTGATTAAGAGAGTGAACCCCCATGTAAAGATCCTCACGGGTGCCGGCATATCAACAGGCGAAGACGTATACAAGGCAATCAAGCTGGGAACCGTTGGCGTCTTAGTGGCCTCTGCCATAGTCAAAGCAAAGGACGTGTATTCCGTAATTAAAGAGATGGCTCAAAGCGCCCTTAGAGCGTTTGAAGAAGGTTAAAACCCCATACACGCATTTTTTCTTTACTAGAAGCCGCCGTAGCTCAGCCAGGTAGAGCGCCGGCCTCGTAAGGCCTTATTGGAACCGAAGTCGGGGAAAGCCGGTGGTCGCGGGTTCAAATCCCGCCGGCGGCTTTACTCAAGTCGAGCTGCTTCCCCACTATTGTTAGTTGCTTGTGAACTATAGTGATTAATCAAGCCTTCTCGTCAAGCTGCCCTAAGGCTCTATTTCAGGAAAAAGCTCTTAACTTTCTCAATCAGCTTAGCGCTTTCCTCGACTGCTTCGCGTGGTTTAAGCTCAATTACATCGAATTCTCTGCACTTTAAGTTGCTTAGGAACCTTTTAACTTCCTCGCTCTTGGCCCCCCATCCATAGACATTTATAAACAACACCTTATTACACCCGGTCTTGTGAGCAGTAATTTCTAAGACCCATCTCACTAAGGGGTTTAGCTGGTTCTCGTAAACAGGGGCGGCCACGAGCAACCCCTCGGCACCCAGAGCGTCTGAAACTACTTCGCTAACCAACGATCTTTCGGTATCCGTGAACTTGTATGTTTTAACTTCAAATCCTGCTTCGGCGAGCGACTTAGCGGCATCTTCAGCGATTTTTTCCGTAAATCTGTACATTGAACCATAGATTACTACTATTCGCTTTTCCCTCTTAGAGGACCAGTCCTCGTACATCTCCAGGAGTTTGAGCGCTTCATCCCTACTGAGCACTAATCCGTGTGCTGGTGCAATGTAATCCGACTTCAAGATTACTTCCTTCAGCTTGCTGGCAGATCTCAGTACAAACTCCCTATAGTGACCTACGACATCAGCAAAGTACTTCTTAGCAATCTTAAAGTATGCTGCCCTTTCTCCCTCGCTCAATTCGCTCAAGAAGACCTGCTCGAAACCACCAAATGACCCAAAGACGTCACAAGTAAAGCCCACTCTCAAGTCTTCAACGAAGGTTACTATGGTTTCTGGCCAGTGGAGCCAGGGAGTGTGTACAAACTTGAACTTTAGGCCTCCTATAGCTACTTCTTCGCCGTCTGATACGGGCTTGAAGTCCGGCTCAGCACCGTAGAAGTCTCTAATCATGTTCTTCGCCATGATGTGTCCCAAGACTTTTAACCTAGGGTTGGATTTCAAGAGCTCCGGTAGTGTGCCTGCGTGGTCTGGCTCTAAGTGGTTTGTGATTACGTGCGTCAGCCGGTTCAAAACCCCAAGTTCTTCGAGCTTCTTTAAGAGAAGCCCGCCCCAACCCCTTTTCCAGCCGTCAATTAGTACAAATCCACTAGACGTTTCGACTAAGTAGGCGTTGTACGAAACTCCCTCTGGTATTTCCCATAGCGCCTCGAAGTACCTCGTAGCTCTATCTACGAGCTTGAGGATTTTCACGCCCGGCTTAACATCTCTTATCAAGACTTCGCAGCCGACCATGCACTTGGACGCGCCTGAGATGCCGTTCAAGTCCAATCCCATGGCTGGCAGATGCGGCCTGTAGCTAAAATAGCTAAAAACCAAGCACGCGGTAGCCGATAGGTCTTGGCAAAAAGTACTACGTGCTTGTGCAGCGCGGCTTCAAAGCTGGGACTATTCACCGAAAAGCACGCCTAGCAGGACGAATTTATGTAAAATAATTTTTAAGCTTGCTCAGGAAGGTAATTGGGGGGACGAGACTTGAAGTGGCTTGAAGAAGAGTGGGAGGAGGAGTGGGAGGAAGAAGAGTGGGAAGAGGAAGAGTGGGAGGAGGAGTGGTAGCGAATACCCTAGAGCAGCGAAAACAGTAGCTCGATATTTTTTGCCAGCCTTTGGGGCATTCTACTCGTATCTAAGTTTTCGAGAGGAGCACAGCAGTCCTTGTTTCTCAAATCAGTGTTTACTCCAACAACATAGTAGCTAGTTCCTCGCTTGAGCTCTTCTTCGAGAGCACTTACTAGCTTTTCCAGTTGCCTTATACCAGTGATAAGCAGAGCTAGGGCTAGCCCCCTATTTCTTATCCGCTTAATTTTGTGCGAGTAGAGTGCGTAGTGAATCGCTCCTTGTAGTATTTCTAGAGGCGAAGAAACTAGGTTGTGCGGGATTAAGGCTAGTGGGAGCTCTGGAGAAGCCCCGCGCATGCGTACTTCGCTTGCAAGGTCTTTAGTGATGTTATGGCACGAGTAGAGGTATATATTGACTTCTAGATTGCGCCACCAAAGAATAGCTGTAAAGACGCCATTGCCGAGCGGTTTAACCATCAAAGTTTCTTAGTCCTCATTGGGGGGCTTCGGACTCGGCTGCGCGCTTGCGTTTTTCTGAAATAGCTATTAAGTGCGTAATGTAGCCGGCTATTTGATTTCTGAGCTTCTTCGAAGGTATTATAGCAAGTCTCTTGACAACCTGCTTATTGTGTTCAAATTCGCGGGTAAACATGTCTGGATACTTTTCTAAGAGCTCTCTCGCAACTCTTTTAACGAGCTTGGTTCTGACCTTGCCCACAAGCATCGCCTGCTTCTATAAGTGCGAGTCCTCTTATGAGGCATTGTAAACGAGGCTTATAAAGTAGTTCAGAAGACTAGTGTTCCGAGGACCGAGGGGCTTTACACTCCTCCACGATACTTCTGAGCTTGAAAAGTCTCTGTGCCACTCCTGGCTGCACATTCATAATTTGCGAAATGTCCCCGGGCTTTAGCTTAGCGCCAGCCAGCCTCTCGTAGTAAACAAGCTCCTCGTAAAGCTTACGCGGAATAGACCAGTACAAGAGCTTCTTCGGCCCCTTAACCTCTACTACTATATAAATATCATCCACCAACACTAAGTGCTTGTTTCCAGCTTTGCAGTAGTGGTACAGCAGCTCCTGTAGAGGCTTGCTGAAATCTTTTTTCACGAACAACTTGGCACTTTTTTCTTCAAAAGTCTTTTCTTCGACAATACCGAACTTTTTAAGCCACCACACAGCGCGCTTTACAACCTCCATTGAGAGGCCAACGGCACTGCGCAGTTCTTCGACACTCAACCCAGGGTAGCTGAGAAGGGCTTGCATTACAACAAGCAGCCAGGGCTTGGCCAGGACTACTCGCTTGACCAGGTTGCTAGGCGTTACTGGAAAAGAACTCCCGCTCAAGGGCTCTGCACCTGCGCTAGGGATAGTATTATTTAGAGGATTCAAATACCGCGTTTCACGCTAAAATTAGCATACTGTAGATTAGGTACCGTGGTGGCGGCGTTGGAGTTCAGAGTAAAGGACTTGAAGTTGGCGGAAAGCGGCGAGCTGAAAATCGCGTGGGCTGAGAGCAATATGCCGGTTTTGATGAGTCTCAGAGAAAAGTACAGGGGTACCCAGCTCCTTAGCGGCTTGAGAGTAGGCGCAGTGCTTCACGTAACCAAAGAAACGGCTGTTCTCGTGCTTGCTCTAAAAGAAGCAGGTGCAGAGGTCATACTCGCTGGTAGTAACCCACTTTCAACTCAAGATGACGTGGCAGCGGCGCTCGTTAATAGAGGCATCAGGGTCTATGCTTGGAGGGGGCAAACACCAGAAGAGTACTATTGGTGTCTCAGTAAAGTGGCCGAGAGCAACCCCCACGTCGTAATTGATGATGGGGGCGATCTCCACGCTCTTCTACATGAAAAGTACTCAGCTGTCGCCGAGGGCGTAATTGGGGGAACCGAAGAAACAACTACAGGAGTTCGCAGACTGAAGGCCCTGGAGTCTAGTGGCTTGCTAAAATACCCAGTAATTGCCGTCAACGACTCATACACGAAGTACCTCTTCGACAATAGATACGGTACTGGTCAGAGCACTTTCGATGGAATACTGAGGGCGACAAACATACTAATAGCAGGTAAAGTCGTCGTAGTAGCCGGCTATGGCTGGGTTGGCAGAGGAATAGCTATGAGAGCCCGCGGGCTCGGGGCTCGGAGGGTAATTGTAACCGAGGTAGACCCGATAAAAGCCCTTGAGGCCGTGTACGACGGATTTGAAGTAATGCCCATGATCAAGGCAGCAGAAATCGGAGACGTCTTCATCACCGCAACGGGCAATATAGCTGTAATTAGAAAAGAGCACTTCGAGAAGATGAAAGATGGCGCCATTCTCGCGAACGCCGGCCACTTTAATGTAGAAGTCTGGATACCGGATCTTGAAGAGCTGGCAGTTGGAAAAAGGAAAATAATGGAGCACGTAACCGAGTACAAGCTCCGCGACGGAAAACGCCTATACCTGCTAGCAGAGGGCCGCTTAGTAAACCTGGTTGCAGCTGAAGGACACCCGAGTGAAGTCATGGACATGAGCTTTGCAAATCAATTCCTAGCAGTAAAGTACATCGTAGAAAACAAGGGCAAGCTTCCGAAGAAGGTTATGAGGCTTCCTAGAGAACTAGATGAAGAAGTAGCAAGACTCAAGCTGAGGTCCATGGGAATAGAGATTGACGAGCTGACCCCGGAGCAAAGAGAATACCTGTCCTCGTGGAAATATGGAACAACATAGGCGCGCACAGCCCCTTCTAAGGGGGCTTGAATGCCTTTTACTATTAAATTTTCATCTTGCTACCTGGGGTTTTGCACGGACTAGTGTATTAGAGTATAAGAGTGTACTGAAGATATCTCCCCCAGGCAGGAAGCGGGTATTGCAGCTTTTTAAGTGTGTTCGAGGATCGTTTTTAGGCATGTCTAGTAGTTTATGGGCCCGCGGGGATTTGAACCCCGGACCACCCGGTTATGAGCCGGGCGCTCTACCTGGCTGAGCTACGGGCCCTTATTCCAGTTTAGTATTTTCCACGAGATAAGGGTTTATATTTTTCCTTTATAGCCTCGCTTGTCCGCGTTTCAGCGCCATTACATATTTTGAGGCAGCATCGGCTGCTATAGCTCCCTCGGCGGCAGCCGTTATTATTTGCTCGAACTTGTACTTAAACGGCCCTCCTGCAGCATCCCCTGCCACATAGATTCCGGGCAGATTAGTGCTCATGTCTACATTAACCTTGGCTCTGCCCTCCTCGTCTACTTCTATGCCTATTTTCCTGAAGAACTCTGTATTAGGCCGGAGGCCTATTTCAATGAAAACCCCGCTTACCGGTATTACTCTTTCTTCTCTAGTCTTTACGTTCTCTACGCGTATAGCCTCTACGTGGTCAGAGCCTAGGATCTCTTTTACAATGGTGTTTGTCAGTATTTCTATGCGCGGATTGGATTTCGCAGCCTCTACATATACTTGGAAGGCTCTAAAGGAGTCTCTTCGGTGTATTAAGTAGACTTTTGAAGCGTAATTCGATAGAAATAGGGCAGCAGTAAGTGCGGAGTTCCCGCCACCCACAACAGCTACAGTCTTGCCCTTGAACAGAGGCCCATCACAGACGGCGCAGTAAGATACGCCCTTGCCCTTAAGCTCTCTTTCACCCGGTACTTGAAGCTCTCTTTTTTCACTTCCAATAGCGATTATTACTGCATAAGAGCAAGGTTTGTGCGGAGTGTTCTTGAGCTCGATGCACCATAAAGGCGAGTCAGGGGCTTTCTTGTAAATGTTTACAACTTCGTCTATGATTATTGGAACGCCGTACTTCTTGACGTGCTTGACGAACCTGTCAACGAGGTCGTTGCCCGTCACCTCGGGCACGCCTGGATAGTCATCTACGAGTGGAGCCTCCGAGACAAGCCCTCCAAGGCTTTTTGTTACGAGCAATACGTTTAAGCCATATCTAGCGGTATAAAGTGCAGCTGTTAAGCCTGCGGGACCCCCGCCCACTACCACTACGTCATATTGTTCCTTTAGTATCTGTTCACGTTCAAAGGCGGCAGAGATGCCCGTTCTCAGCCTGAAAGCCACTATCTCAACCTCAGTACTTGCCGCCTTAAACCCTATATGCTAAGTTATTCATGAGTACTTTAAATGCTAACCTTGCACCCCTCTGTACCGAGCTTTGCAATTTCGTAAACTACTATTCCTGCTAACGCTACAGAAGGCATTCCCCGCGGAACGTTGCTCGGCCAGACGATTTTTGTTCCTTCAAGCTCCTTCCTGCTTGGTTCTTGCTCGCCAGAGCTTATTACTAGCGCAATTCTGTTGCACTTCGACTGTCTAATCAGTAGGCTGAAGTCCAGCGGCTCACCATCTTCGGATATGTAGTAAACGTGGTCGCAATTTAGCAGGTGCAATAAATCGCTTATTTCCGGGAGTATTATGAGAGGCTTTCCCAGCTTGTAGGAAACTCTGTAAGCCTCTGGTACACCTACTTGCGCGGCCGCTCCTATGGGTCTTATAATTACTGGCACGACGCCATCTACGGCGTAGGCTGCTTTCACGAAGTCGAGTAACTTGTGCACGCTACTTGGTGCATATAGAGCGAAATACAGCTCCGGCATTTACATCACCTCATCAAGAGCTTTTGCAATAACTTCGGCAATGCACTTTGCAAGAGGCACTGGAACGGCCTCACCAACCATATTGTACTGAGCATCTCTTCCACCAATAAAGGCAAAGTCGTCGGGGAAGCCCATTAATCTCGCTTGCTCTCTCACAGTAAGAAGTCTGTTTTCAAATGGATGGATAAACCTTGAAGAACCCAGTACTGGTGGTGCAGGCTTGTGGGGGTTTAACTTTACAAGGTTTGGAAGCAATTTTCTTGCTCCATGGTAATAAACCAGTGCCTCGCCCCACTTAATGCGAGAAGCCTTTTTGAGCTTCTTCCACGGTAACTCAGGCGGCGGTTCGTGATTAAGTATATAGCGCGTTCCTGGTGGTGGTAGGTCAGATAAAGCCTCGGCAACGGTTTTTGGTGGGATTTTTGGAGTTTTTAACGGCACGTTTGATATGAATACGCGCGTTCTTCTACTTGGCGTACCGCAATCTTCAGCACGTAATACGTTGAAGTATACTTTTTCATAACCCGCTCTCCTGAATTCTCTGAGCAAGGCTTCTCGTAGCCCCCCCTCCATTATAGCCGGGACATTTTCCATTACAAATACTTTGGGCTTGTAGTAGCCAACTATTCGAATGAAATGCAAGGTTAGCTGTCCCTGAGGATCCACGTAGAGCCTATCAAGAGGGTTTTTCTCTCTGCGGGGATTTGCACCCGTAAAGGGCTCGCACGGGGGACTGCCTATTATTAGATCGACTTCGTCGGGCCTCACTATACTTGCTAGTTTGTGATTATTGAGCTCTCTCACGTCTTCGTTAAGCACAATTGAGCTTGGGAAGTTGTATTTATACGTTATTGCCGCGAACTTAAAGTTATCAACTGCTAAAATGGGTGTGAAGCGCCCTGTTAACACGAAACCTTGAGAAAAGCCACCTGCGCCTGCAAATAAGTCAATGAACTTATACACGGGTTTGACCAATTCAGGCTTCCTCTGTAGCGTGAAGAGCATTGTTGTTGGCTTTATACTGCTCTAGCTTATTAATAGCATTATCTAGCTTCTTGATAATGTCGTTGATTACGCGGGCGAGATCCCTTGTTGAGACTTCTACTAAAACCTCCCTGTCATTAGGGCATGTAAAGTCCTGTGCATAAGCGACTTCGAGCGTGTATTTGCGGCCACACTTGGGGCATTCGTATATAGTGTTTTCCTGCACAGACTTGAGCAGAATTTCCAGTTTTTCTCTAGCTTTTCTGAGTCTGTTGAGCAAGAAAGTCTTTACAGCCGACCTGTTTAGCTTCCACACGTGAAGCACGGCATTTTCAACACGCAATTTATCTGGAACTACAAGAGCCTCTTCTGAGATCTTCTGGAGTATTCTACGGCCTTCATTAGACCTTATACCAGTATCATTAGCAAGGTTTTCCTCGGCAACATAGCCATTTTTGGCTATGTAGTCAATGAGCACTTCTGCGTCTTTGCCATACAACTTACTTACAACTATTTTTACGGCTTCAAGCAGTTCATCACTAGACATGCCTTCTACAACCTCAAGTTCATACATCTAGACTCAACACGTAGAGTTCAGCCACATGATTAGCTTTGCTTTTCGAGGCTTATTTTTCTTAGCATGTACGCAGGCTCTGAGCAGAATAATTTTAAAGTACTTATGTAAAAAAAGCTTATATGGAAGTCGCCCTATCTAAAGCTATCGGCTCTACGCCTAGTGGTGGTCTCGATGGCTGTTGTGAGCGAGCCAACTGGCATACCGGTGCTCATACTAAAAGAAGGCACACAGAGGACGGCCGGTAGAGACGCTTTAAGAGTAAACATCCTAGCAGCGAGAGCCGTCGCTGAAATGATTAAAACAACCTACGGACCTAAAGGAATGGACAAAATGCTCGTTGACGCCCTGGGAGACGTGACAATCACCAATGATGGTGCAACAATACTAGATAAAGCCGAAATACAGCATCCCGCAGCAAAAATGCTTGTTCACACAGCAAAAAGCCAAGATGCAGAGGTGGGCGATGGAACCAAGAGAGCGGTAATTATAGCTGGAGAGCTGCTAAAATATGCTGAAGAATTGCTAAACAAGAACATTCATCCAACGATTATAATTTCCGGATATAGAAAGGCCATGGAAGAGGCACTAAGAGTACTAGAACAAATAGCTATTCCAATAAACATTCACGAAGAGACGTTGCTCAGGAAGGTCGCAAAAACAGCATTGACTAGCAAAGCTGTTCACGATGCCCGTGACTACTTCGCTGAAATAGCAGTTAAGGCTGTTAAGCAGGTGGCCGAACAGCGTGGAGACAAGATCTACGTAGACATCGACAACATTCAAATAATAAAGAAATATGGAGGCTCGTTAATGGATACCCAGCTGGTTTACGGAATTGTCCTTGACAAGGAAGTAGTTCACCCGGGTATGCCGAGAAAAGTTGAAAAGGCTAAGATAGCACTCCTAGACGCCCCATTAGAAATAGAAAAACCCGAAATTGACGCTGAAATAAGAATTAGCGACCCCTCGCAACTCAAAGCATTCTTGCAACAAGAAGAAGAAATCCTCTCTAAGCTGGTAGAAAAGCTCTCTGAAGTTGGAGCAAATGTCGTTATAACTCAGAAGGGCATTGACGAGGTCGCTCAGCACTTCCTCGCTAAGAAGGGCATTTTGGCTGTTAGGAGAGTCAAGAGAAGCGACTTAGAGAAGCTCGAAAGAGCCACCGGTGGGAGGATAGTAAGTAATATTGACGACTTGAAGCCCGAAGACTTAGGCTACGCCGAGCTCGTGGAAGAGAGGAAAGTCGGAGAAGATAAGATGGTATTTGTCGAGGGCTGCAAGAACCCGAGATCCGTCAGTATTGTGATAAGAGGAGGTCTTGAGAGGCTTGTAGACGAGGCCGAGAGGAGTCTCAGAGACGCCCTCTCAGCAGTTGCAGACGCCATGAGAGATGGAAAGATCGTGAGCGGTGGCGGCGCAGTTGAAATGGAGCTTGCAAAGCACTTGAGGAAATTTGCAGTCAGAGTTGGTGGCAAGGAGCAACTCGCGGTCGAAGCATTTGCAAAAGCACTTGAAGGACTAGTAGTTGCAATGATAGAAAACGCGGGCCTGGATCCCGTTGACATGATAATGAAGCTGAGAGCCGCTCATGAAAGAGAAGGTGGAGAACACATAGGTATAGACCTAGATACAGGTAACCTAGTCAACATGTACGAGATGGGCGTAATAGAACCTGTGAGTGTAATAGCGAACGCCATAAAAGCAGGTACAGAGGCGGCGACCATAATACTAAGAATAGACGACATCATTGCTGCCAGCAAACTTGAAAAGAAAGAAGAAGCTGGCAAGAAGCCCGAAGAGAAGAAGGAAAAGGAAGAAGAGTAATCAAGAAGAGCGACTACTCGACTTTAATTAAAACAGATTTTTTGAGAGTGGGCGTCGAATAAACAGCTTCTCCGGGCTCTAAATAGGGAATGACAGATAAAATCGAGTTCTCTAGGTAGAGCGATTCTTCAACTACGTCTATATCAGCCTTCGACTTTAGCGCATGGATTATCTTAGTGTTCGTATTCGTTAGCACGTCATCAGCTAAGCTCGAGATCGACTGCGACACGACAACAATGCCGATATTAAACTTTCTCACTTCCCTGAGCATGTCGCAAATGGGCTTAACAGCCTGATTTCTAGATAGGAAGTTTTGCGCCTCTTCTATAATTACTAGAAGCGGAGTACCCAACGCCACCGCAGCATCAACTATCTTCTTGATGAAAAACGCCGAGTAAAGCTTCCTAACGCTCAAGTCTCGAATCCTACTTACGTCAACTATGAGCAAATTGGGGACATGTGCCTTGAAAAATGCGTTTTGAAAGTTCTCGTTGGATGGATCGTACAGCTTAAAAAGCCTCTTATAGTTCTTTCTAGCAAGTGGACTGAGCTTTCTATGAAGTGACAGCTTTGTCTCACGCATCCAGCTAGACTCCTCTGGGTAAGCTTCCAAGTAATCCAGGAAGGCTTCAATAGAGCCTAATTTTGCCAAGTCAACTCTCTTCAGGACTTTCTCAAGCAGGTATTCTTGTGGTGGTGTAAGCTCTAATACACCTGACACTATAGACAGCTCACTTGGATCACCAGTAAAGAAGTCCAGAGGGTGATCGAATGGATCGACTAAATAGTAGTTTTCTGCGAGTCGCGAATGCTCGCCATGCCAATCAACTACGACGACGCGCATACCCAGCTCTGAGGAGACGCGTTTTGCTATCGTAGAAGCCGTGTAAGACTTACCGGAACCGGTTGTCCCAGATATCAAGACGTGCCTATAAAGAGAGCTTTTGAAGAGCTTTGCAGGGTACTCCGGGACGCTACCTATAGTATGCCCTATGACAATATAGGCATCTTTCTCTGGAAAAACCTCTATTGGCACCTCCAATGCAGGGTATCTTACTTTATACTCGAAACTAAGTGGCGCAGGAAAGCCGCAGGACTTTCTTCTCATAAAAAATTCTTAATATGTAGCGCTATTGAAGATAGGAGTCCTGCTTTGGGCACTTCAACATCTATAGACTTGAAGTCTGTACGAATAAGCGTAGTGAGCAGATTTACCTCGTCGAGAACTTTTCCTCTGTCACCTCTTATTATAATTAAGCCCTTAACATCTCCTCTGCTGACCTTCGTAACACTTATATATTCTACATCTTTATTTAGTTGGGACCTCGTCTTAATAATCTCGCCAAGTTTTTTGAGCTCCCTTTCTACCTCTTCTTCGCTTTCTGCAACGTACTTATAGAGCTTAAGCACTGCTTCAAAGCTCTCCATGGACGCCCCTGAGTTAAGGTGGCATTTTTAAGAGGATCTAAAGTGCAAGTTATTTAAGCTATAGTAGAGTGAGTGCCCCGAAACAAACCCATAGCGACTACTTTTAATCAAATGAAGCGCCAACGTAGAGGTGATCCATTACATTATATGCTAAGGGGTTTGAGCTCTTTATCACTACAAGTAGACCATGCAATGATATGACTACCCTGTAAACATCGTTCAGCTTTGTATTTGAGATAACATATCCGTGTCCGCAGAAGTAGTATTCAAGGCATTTTTCTCTGCTTGCCGATATACTGATTTCCATTAAAGAACCCTTCTTGGGCGGTCTAACGAGTTCTTCGTGCATTTCCATCTCGATATTGTAGTCGCCACAACTGCCAATAATTCTGAACACGCTTGGAACTCTCAATAAAACAATGTCATTAACTGTGCATTTCAGCTCCATTTCGAGCACCAGGTGGCAAGACCATATTAAAAAAGAATTGAGGCTTATAAAAATGTGGGTGGGTACATGGCAGTAGTAGAAGCTTCGAGGAGGTTTATAAACGAGCTTGCCATTTTACTAGACAAGAAGATAAGAGTAGTACTGGACTCTGGCAAGTACTACGAAGGAGTTTTAGCCGGTTTTGATCATCCATCACTAAACCTGCTCTTGAAGAACGTTGTAGACTCGGCGGGCTCAAAGTATTCGAAGATAGTCATTAAAGGCGAGAAGATATCTGAGATTATTGCAATAGAAGAGCCCCTGTTTGATCCAGAGGAGTTTAAAGAGCTCTTGCTCAAGGAGCTCAGAATACCGGAGCACGCAATTAGAGTAGTACCAGATGCGAGAGCCGTAGAAGTCCTTGGTAGGTATAGAGTGAGTGAAGAAGGAGTAATGGGCTCGGGACCCATGGCAGAGACTCTCTATAGCCTATTTAAAAAGTACATGGAGCAGAAGAAAAAGGCCATGTAGGGACTATGTTTGGCTTTCGAAGCGAAGAGAACAGACTTAGCTGGTAGAATAGGAAGACTAATAACAAATCACGGCGTGCTTGAAACGCCATATTTATTTCCAGTTGTAGATCCAGCGCGCCAAGTCCCCAACCTCAGTAAGCTAGAAGAATTGGGCTTCAACGGCATCATAACAAATGCCTATCTATTCTACAAGAGGAACTTAGGCCAAGTAAGAAGTATTCATGCAGAACTGGGCTGGAAGAAGGTTATAATGACCGATTCTGGTGGTTACCAGATACTAGTCTATGGTGGTGTTGAAGTAGATAACAAGACAATTGTTCGGTACGAGAAGGAAATAGGATCTGATATAGCTGTAATACTCGACGTACCAACTGGTTCTAAAATGGCTCACGATGAAGCCGAGAGAGCTGTTTATGAAACCTACAAGCGCGGGCTCGAAGCACTACCACTAATAGAGGATGCTAAGCAATTATGGGTCTATCCTATACAGGGAGCTCCATACCTAGAACTCGTTGCTAGGTCTGCCATACTAGCGAGGAAGCTGCCTTACGACATATATGCCGTAGGCTCACCAACAGTTATGCTAGAGAAGTACGAGTATTCAAAACTCGTTGAAGTGGTTGCAATAGCTAAAATGCATTTGCCACCTGGCAAGCCGCTTCACGTTTTCGGAGTCGGCCATCCAATGATAATACCGTTCTTAGTTGCGATTGGAGGAGACTTGTTTGACTCGGCGAGCTACATACTGTATGCCAGAGATGGAAGGTACATGACAGAAACCGGAACAAGAAACATCAAGGAAATGTCGTACTTTCCCTGCAGTTGTCCAGTGTGTTCAAAATATACCCCACAAGAGTTACTTGAAATGCCTAGTGATAAAAGAACAGAGCTACTGGCCCTTCACAATCTCTACGTATTAGCTAAGGAGATTAGAACAGTAAAGCAGCACATTAGAGAAGGCCGTTTATGGGAGCTTTTAGAGTACAGGTCTAGGAGCCACCCAGCATTACTTGAGGCATTTAATAAGCTTAAAAAATACTATAGGCTACTAGCAAAATACTCGCCGTTAACGAATCCTGGAGGACGAGCAGTATTTGTATATCCCAATACACACCTCTATAACCCGAGATTGCGGGTAAATATTAAGAGAGCAGAAAAGACGGCACTTAGGGACTTAAAAGACAAAATTGTGGTCATCATTCCTGCCTATAGAAAACCATACAACAAGCAAGAAGAGTACATAAAAATATCTACAAAAGCGGCTGGTAGTGAAGTAAAAGTGCTTATTGTTCATCCGCAGTTAGGACTTCTGAC
>JBMFML010000007.1:0-57709 GCA_049970695.1 Desulfurococcaceae archaeon | reverse complement strand
GCAAAAACGAGCAGATATTACAATTCACCAGTCAATAGACGACACTCCACATAGTGGACAATGGAGGAGACGCTTTCAATACTTGGCATGTTGATGACTCAGAATTAGTGCGACATGTCGCTCATGCTGAGCTCAGCGACTTCTACTGCGCGTGACTTAAGAGTTGTCGCTCAAGCCCGGGTTCCACGCAGAGGCTTTCTTCGGGAGCTGTGTCGAGGCAGCTAGAGGGCAGTCCTCGCAATCTCCTCTAGCAGCTCGCGTGTAACGCTGAAGGGCATGTTTGCGTGGTACCTCTCGGCAATGGTCTTCTCAACGAAGTCTAGTGCCTTCTTTAAGTCGCTTTCTGCAAGGCCGTAGTCGCTGAGCCTTTCGGCAAAGCCTAGCGACTTCTGAAACGCCTCTACGGCCTTGGCCGCCTTATCAGCGTCGTCGGGTACGGGCCTTATAGAGGGGTCTAAGTGCCTCAAGAGCCTCGCCGAGGCCTCGGGAGAGGCCTTGTGGGTGTAGTAGACTACGCGCGGCCCAAGCATCGCTAAGCCTGCTCCGTGGGGTATCCTCGGGTTCACTCCGCTGAGCCCGTGCTCTAGTGCGTGGTTTAAGTGGCTACCGCCACTCAGGTCTATTGCTATGCCGGCTATCATTGAGGCGTACAAAAGCCTGGCCCTGGCCTCGACGTTAGTGGGCTCTTCTAGGACCCTTCCAAGGCTTTCTGCAATGTGGCTGACTGCCTGCTCTGCGAGCGATAAGACCATGATGTTAGACCTCTTCGAAGTAGCTGATTCGTAGGCGTGGTAAAAGGCGTCTAGAGAAGTATAGATCGTCTGCTGCCTGCTCAGAGTAGTCGTGTACACCGGGTCGTCAAAGCTGACATTGGGGTACCTCGCTACAAAGCCTCGCTTTTCGATTGTACCATCAATAGTCAACACCGCAAACCTATTGACTTCCGAACCCGTTCCATGGGTTAAGTTAACTACAACCAAGGAGGTCCTGTGCGGGCTTGCCTTGGCGCCCATTACGAGGTCCCTAGCGCTCACCTTCGAGCCTGCGAGGAGCGATGCCGCTTTTGCCACGTCAATGACGCTGCCACCACCCACTGCTAGTATGAGGTCCACGCCCTCGGACTCGGCTAGCTCGGCTGCCTCGTCAGCCATGCTTGTGTACGGGTTTGGAGCGACCTTGTCGTAGAGCACGTACTCTATTCCAGCTGAAGAGAGGGCGCGGGCCACGTCCGAGAGGGCTCCTGATACTCTTGCAGCCGTCTTAGATGTGATGACAAGCGCCTTCACATACCCCTTTACGACCTCCTCGAGCTTTTCTTTCAGCACTCCACGCCCGAAGTACACTTCCACGTCGTTATACCTTAGCCTGAACTTGCCGGCCAGCACTTCAACCAGCCACAGCTATTAAGCTCGTAGAGCGTCACGGAGCATATAAATGCGCCCCGGTAAAAAGGCGCGCTCACGGATACAGTAGCTTGTAGACTTCTCTGAAGACCTCTTCGTTCGCAAACTCTACTTCAACGCTGTTATCGTACTTCTTGACCACTACGCCCTCGAGCGGGTTTGGTGGTGGATTGGGCAGAAACGGGCTGGGCTTTTCCTTGCCCAGGTAAACCCACTTCAGCTTCCCCAGGGCATCTCTCTCGACCTTGTACCAGTACCTGCCGTAGTAGTAGTACTTCACCGTAGTCCCGTCTTGGAGCCTCCTAGTAGCGATGTGAACGGGCTTTAAGTAGTAGCCCGTGTGCCTTATGGAGTTGTTGTACTCATATATTAGCGGAAGCACTCTTCCAAGTATTAAGTTGAGCCTAGCGAGGACGCTGGCAGAGCCCTTAATCGAGACCTTCCTGCTCCTAGCGGGCATGGCCATGCTCGAGTCAGCCCATGGGAGTCTAATCACGGTGATCATAGACCACTATTCACATCATCCCCCGTAGTACTTTTAAGCACGCAGAGGCTCTTTAATGTTGTAGGGCCTCACGCCCTCATAGTCGGGCCTAGCCACAAAGGCTTCAAACCCCTTTCTACTGAGCGCTGCAAGGGCTCTTTCGGCGTCGCCGGCCTTGTAGAGCCCCACTACTATTCCGCCCCTACCAGCTCCGCTTACCTTCGCGCCAAGAGCTCCTGCTTCGAGCATTTCGTAGACTACTTCGTCGCAGATCCTGGAAGAAGCCCCCATTGCCCAGAGGAGCCCGTGGTTTACTAGCATAAGCTCTCCCAGCTTCTCGAGGTCCCCGCTTTCAATATACCTCAGCGCGTGCTCTACGAGGGCTTCCGCCGCGCTGTATATCAAGGCGCCGGCGTCTCCCAGCCTCTGGTACCTCTCAAGCACGTCTCTAACCACAGCTCCAGTACTCCTCTCCACGCGCGTATTGACCACCAAGAGCGCGGCGTCTTGCGGCAACCGAGCGCTCAGCCTCTTGAGCAGGCCTTGCTTATAGTAGATAAGCCCTCCGTGAGTAGCGAGGGCCGTGTCCACGCCGCTGGGCTTGTAGTGCACTGCTTTCTCGGCTTCGTGTGCGAGCCTCTGGGCGTCTTCTTTAGTGTGCTCCACGCCGTAGTGTCTTAGCATCGAGAGCGCTGCCGCAACGGCTACCGAGGCGGAGGAGCCCATTCCCGAAGACATGGGCACTTCAGAGTCCACGTAGAGGTTTACCCGCGGAGAAATGCCGTACCTCTCCCTGAAGCTCTCGAAAAGCGCATCAAAGAGGCGCCTATGGGCACTGCCCTCGCTTATAAGCCCTATTTGCGACGAGAACACCCTGCCCTCGCCCTCTTCGACACAGACCTTGGCGTACTTGGCTACCGCCAGCCCTAACGCCGGTTTCCCGGCTACTACGAAGTGCTCTCCGAAGAGGAGCACTTTGCTGGGTGCTATGCTGCACTCCAAGCTGCCCCTCCCAGCAGGCCGCACGGTACTTAATAGCACTCTTAGTGTAAATAAGCACTAGCTGGTGTGAGCTGGCCTTGAGCAGTGGAGAAGGCTTTCGCGAAAAGAAGTTCAGGTTTACGCCGCCCTTCGCTCTTCAAGAGCAGGCGAAGAAGAGGCTCATGGGATACAAGTACAAAGTGCTGGTAATGAGCGGTAAGGGCGGTGTTGGAAAGTCCTTTGTGTCCTCCATGCTCGCGCTAGCTCTCGCCATGAAGGATAGGAGGGTCGCGCTGTTCGATGCAGACGTCTACGGTTCTTCAGTTCCACTACTACTCGGCATTCAAGGCGCCAGGCACTATGCCGACGAAGAAGGCAACATACTGCCCGTGGAGGGGCCCTTGGGAGTTAAGGTTGTTGCAGTGAACCTCATGCTAGACGCCCCAGACGTGCCAGTAATCTGGAGGGGGCCTCTAGCCTCTAGGGCTATTCTAGAGCTAATGGCGAGGGTCAGCTGGGGCGAAGGCGATTACCTAGTAGTCGACATGCCACCGGGCACAGGAGACGTTGCAATAACGATAGCACAGACCATGCCCTCAATAACTGGAGCCATCTTAGTAACGGCCCCAGGCACTCTAAGCGAGGTCATAGTAGCCAAGGCAGCCAACTTCGCCGCGAATTTGAGAATAAGGCTTCTCGGAGTGGTCGAGAACATGGCTTACTTCAAGTGCCCGCACTGCGGCAGAGTCACGAACATTATGGGAGGCTCGACTGGTGAAGTACTGGCAGCCAAGTACGGCGTGACAGTGATTGGCAGAATACCACTAGACCCCGAGGTAAACGAGTACCTTGACAGGGGAGTCCCCTACCTGCTAGCTAGGAGGGATGGCGAGGCAGCAAAGGCAATAATAGAGGTTGCCGAGAAATTAATAAGCCTTGTAGAGACTACAAAGTAGCATGGAGTGGTTGAGCGGGAATTCTTGGAACCTAGGCAGGTGTCTGGGCTTGAGTGAAGAGGTTGAGAGGAAACCCAACTGGGTCTTGCTCAAGGAGGCTGCCGAGTCTCTCTACAGGAGTGGCAAAACATACTTTACCAGAAAGGAGTTGATTGAAGAAGCCAAGAAGAGAGACCCCTCTAGGTCGGACATGAGCCTGGACTTCGAAATTGACTTAGTAACTGTCAATAGTAGTAGCAAGGAGAAGTATAGGGACCCCGATAAGCTGTTCCTCTACAGGATAGAAAGAGGAAAGTACACGCTGTACAACCCAGAGGAGCATGGAGAACTGGAAAAGTACATTGGCTCTCAGAGGCTGCTGCCAGCGAGAAAGCGCCTAGTAGAGGAAGTGATCAGCAGGCTAGAAGCCCTGGGCTACGACGTCAGCATTAACAAGACTGCAAAGCCCCTTGAGCCAGACATAGTAGCTGAAAAAGGAGAAGAAGTGAGGGTGGGCGTGTGGATTATAGACCCCTCTGCACCGCTCTCAACGCAGTACAGGTACCTAGCCTACATTATTGGCTCGTGCCTCTTAAACAAGAACTACAGCGAGCACTTGATCTTAATACCAGGCGAGCTCTACAAGAGGACTCCTCAAGAAGTCGTAGATGTCCTCGCCAAGTTCGGAGTTAAGGTAGCAACAATTAAGGAGGAGAGGAGGTACACTATTCAATTCTAGGCCTTACTACCCGGCTTTTCGTCTTCGGGTATAAGGCTCTTCTTCAAGAGCTCTCTTGCTTCTTCAAGTATCTTCGAGACCTCGCTGCTACTGGGCGGCGAGTAGGAAAGAGTTGCGCCGCTGAATGCCACCTCGGAGAGCTCTCTAGCCGTCGCCTCGAGCTCGGAGAACATTACTGCCAGGTCTGGTATTCTCGCCTCGGGCAGCTTTGATACATCTTTCATCAGCGCAGTGAGCTCTAGGGATAGTGTTGTCAGGTCTCTCATTACAATAGCGTGCTGCACTGCTAAATCCATTTTTTCAATGACGAGCTGCAGTGCCGAGAGCCTCTTGAGGAGCTCGTGGAGCCTGGCAATTTCCTCGGCGTACTTCCTGGCTAGGTACTTCTCGCCTTTGGCCTCCAAATCCACCATTCTCCTCGTTAACTCGGCCTTCCTCTCTTCAATCCTGCTCGCCATTCTGCTCAGCTTATCCCTCGTAACCCTAATCAGGTACAGAGTTTCAACAGCCTTCCTCATGGGGTCGCCTCTCCTTGGCAACTTCAGTGCCCTCTCTACCATCCCCTTCATTGTCTTTAAAAAGCAACCGGCCCCTAGTTCTCTGGCAGCCTCTCAAACCTGTATAGCAGAATTAAGCTGTAGAGCTCGCCTTCTCTGCCAGCAAAGGTTACTTTCAGCGGCTCTCCCGTTCTCGGGTTTTTGAAGGGCTCAACTACGACGGCATGGGGCTTTAAGTACGTGTCGTTTGCCAAGGGGCGCGTGCTAGTACACGAATACCCTGTTGGCCGGATTTCCGTGGATATTGCCAGCCCCAGCTGCTCGCTGACGTGCCCTGCAATGCGCGGATCGGCTATTCCGGCCGTTCCGTTGTACCAGCAGAACTCGCCCTGCTTGCCCCTCTGCTCAGCCCAGTAGAGGGCAGCGTCTACTACGAGCCTGTAGAGCAGGGGTATTTTCTCCGGCTCGTTGAAGGGCGGGCTTATGACAACGGCGTCTCCAAATGAGTAGAGGTACATGAATGCCCTTGTATCCACGTAGCTAACGTTAATGCCGCTAGCCCTGAGCTCGTTGACAGTGTAGTTGCCTATTCTAATCATCCAGATGCTCTTGGGGATGTCGACGAGGCCTGGAATTGCTCCGCCGGCGAGGACAGGCCACATCGCGGTCTTGTTTTCCTCCTCGAGAACGAGCAGCGCGTCTATTACCATGATGTAAGTGCTGTTGGGCTTTGCATCAAAGAGCTTTACAAGCCTTGCCGCTTCTCCTGTCGTGAGGGAGGACATTATTAGGCCTATAATGCCTATTTGAGTCCCATTTATCGTCGAGCCATCCGCAACCGAGGCCTTGCCGCCGACTACGCTTATGCCATACCCGTAGTCCCACCAAGCTATTACTAGGGAGCCCTCTGGAAGCCTCCTCAGCTCCTCGACGGTCCTGTACCACGACTCAGTTGAGTAGCCCATGTCTGTCAAGCCTGCTCCAAACATGTAGACCTTGTTCGAGTTGGCGACGTACTCTGCTTGTGCAGTGAGCGCTGTGGCAGCCAGCGCTGCCAGGACTAGTGCTAGTGCTACGAGCCTCGTTGAAGCACCCGCCCTGGCTCTCACATAGGAAGCCTTTGCTGGAGCGGCTTTCACGCGCTTCTTCTGCACCTGTACGGCGAGTGGAAATGCGTAGTCGAATAGCCTAGCTAAGAAAGCTCCCGCAACGAGAACGCCGAAGTAGGCTGCGGTTGCAATCATGTAGGCAGCATTTAAGTACGAGTAGAAGGCCAGTAGGAAGGCCAGCGCTACGTACACCTTCTCGGGAGTGCCCTTGTAGAAGAGGTAGATGAGGCCAAGCACGCCCAGGACTAGGGGAGACGCCACCATGAGGTACATGTAGTTCAGAGGCACGCCCCAGGCATGGAGCATGGCAAGCGTAGTGCCTGGTGTAGATAGCGGCGACTGGTGCTCAGCAATGCTCTGTACTAGTGGGGGTGCCTGTATGAACCTCAATCCAAGAGCCCACGCCAGCCTCCCGCCAATTGGCAAGTACCCATAAGTGGACAGCACGGCTGCAGCCACGCCCCCTGCCACGAGCAGGAGGAAGTAGCGTGCTTGCGTCAAGAGAGGCTTTCTGAGCCCAACTTTCCTGTGGTCAACGGCGAGGTAGTAGTAGAGCAATGGCAGCGCTAGTGCTGCAAGCAACGGGGCTCCAAGCCCCTTGATCGTGAGTGGGTACAGCCCCAGGGTTCTGGCATTAGCAGGCGATGGCAAGACGAAGAGCATGGCGAGAATGACGAAGGCGGCATTATACACTAGAAAGCTCTTGGTTAAATACCGCCTCACTAGTAGTGGCGCTAGAACTAAGAACGCGACTACTGTTCCAAGAATGAAGACGTAGCCGCCCCACAACCAGCCGACTAAGGCCAGGGAGAGCGAGCTGAGCACGAGGTAAGTCCTCGTCTTCCAGCCCGGCTTGTCGAGGCTCTTGAGCATCTTGGCGTAGAAGCAGACGAAGAGGTATATAAAGACCGCGGCAACGCCCTCTTTCTCCACGAAGCCTATAACGGTCCTCTCAATAGCCGCCGGCAGGACAGCCGTGAGTAGTGATGCAAGCACGCCCGCCAGCCTGCTTCCAGCTACTTCTCTCGCAGCGAAGTACGCGAGCACTATTGCAGCAGAGGCGAAGATCAGCGGCTGGAGCGCTGCCCACTCGTGAAGCCCCAGCCCAAAGACCCTGGCTACTTGATAGGTGAGGGCCGTCCAAATGGGTAGCAGGGGGTAGCTAGTGTATATGAAGTCCCTGCCCCAGGGATACCAGAAGATGTGGGTATCGGGGTTTTCCCTAGTCAGCGAGTACCACGCCAGCGGCCCTTTTTCGTAGACGTACATGGCTTGCCAGTACTCTATGTAGCTGTCAAACTCGAAGAACTCGAACTTGTTTAGCACGTATGGAGCAGCCCTAATGGCCACACCGAGCACCACGCTGAGGGAGACGAAAAGCGCTACTAGTGCTGCTGCAAGCCTCGGCTCTTGCGCCAGCTTAGACTGCAGTCTAGCAACGTGCTCGTCCAGCTTGCCAAGGGCTCTCTTGAAGCTCAAGGCTATACCCCCAGTGCTTGCCGAGAGCGGCTTGAGCCAGCCAAGCGGAGTAGAGGATTCAAAGGGCTAATAAGGCAGTGGAAAAAGCTTATGGTATGATCAGCGCTAAGAGGGCTTTCTGAGCGTGCTTCCTGTTTTCGGCCTGATCCCAGACAATGCTCCACTTGCCGTCTATGACCTCGTTGACTACTTCCTCTCCCCTCCTTGCTGGTAGGCAGTGCATGAACACTGCGTCTGGCTTCGCGCGCTTCATCAAGTCTACTGTAACTCTGTAGGGCTCGAGATCCCTCACTCTCTTTTCCCTTTCCCTCTCCTGGCCCATGCTGACCCAGACATCCGTGTAGACGACGTCTGCCCCCTCAACTGCCTTGTAGGGGTCTCTCTCGATTTCAAAGCTCCCGCCGTAGGGAGCCGCGTGCTCTTCGAAGAGCTTGACGACGCTTGGATGGGGTTCGTAGCCCTTGGGCGACGATATGATAACCTTGCCACCCAGTATCCCAACTGCCAGCATTAGGCTGTGGAGCACGTTGTCTCCTCCATCACCCACGAAGACTATCTTGAGCCTTGAAATGTCCCTCCCCTTCTTCTCCATGATCGTGAAGACGTCGCTGAGGCCTTGGCACGGGTGGTGGAGGTCGCTGAGCCCATTTATCACGGGCACTCTGCTGTACTCTGCTAGCTTCTCGACTTTCCAGTGCTCGTAGACCCTCGCCACTATTCCATCGACGTAGCGCGAGAGCACTCTTGCAGTGTCCTCAATGGTCTCGCCCCTGGCTAGCTGGAGCTCGCTGGCACTGAGGTACATGGCGTGCCCCCCGAGCTCCCGCATAGCCGTCTCGAAGCTCACCCTCGTCCGTGTACTAGGCTTCTCAAATATCATTGCGAGGTGCCTCCCAGCGAGCACTGGTATTACGCGCTCGCCGGCTAGGTACCTCTGCTTGAACTGAAACGCCGTGTCAATTATGAACAGCAGCTCTTCTCTGCTAAACTCTGCTAGGGTTAGGCAGTGCCTGCCCTTGAGGCTCGTGACCACGCGCCCACCCCATGTATTAAATGCCAGGGAACTTTAAAGAAGGCGCTAAGTGCTCGAAGCCCCGCGGATCCCCCTTCGACGCGAAAGGCTTATATGCTTTTGGGGTGTAGTACAGTAGGGTGAAGGGGTGTGTCTTCGGAGGCCGTAGGCCCCAGGGAGACCTGGGCTACTAGAGTTGGGCTAATACTGGCAATGGCAGGCAACGCCATTGGCCTCGGCAACTTCCTGAGGTTTCCTGGCAGAGTGGCCCTGTACGGCGGCGGGGCGTACCTAATACCATACTTCATAGCGCTAATACTCCTAGGGCTCCCCATAATGTGGCTCGAGTGGGCTTTCGGGCGGTATGGTGGCCAGTACAGGGCGCACTGGCTGGCACCAATGATGTACCTAGTGAGCAAGAAGAAGCTGGGAGACAAGAGGGCCAAGATCGTGGCGGGGATAGCTGGTGGGCTGACGCTCTCCGTTGCTCTACTGCTAAACGCCTACTACACGAACATCCTTGGCTGGGTGAGCTTCTGGGCTGGGATGTCGCTATCTGGGAGAATAGTCGAAGTAACTGAAGTAAAGCACTCAGTAGGCTGGCTCGTGCAAATCATTGGAAATCCCGTGTACAACCTCGTCCCGTGGATATTCACCCTGATTGTAGTGGGAATCATAGTCGCACCGGGCGTTAGCAAGGGCCTTGAGCTCGCAAACAAGATAATGATGCCGCTGCTCTTCCTCTTCGCAGTAATGTTGCTGATCACAGGGCTTACCTGGAGGACCCCGGTAAAGCCCGAGTGGGACTCTATTAAGGGCTTTCTCTGGCTGTGGACTCCGAGGTTTGAAAAGCTGGGCGACCCGGCTGCGTGGCTCGAGGGCGCTGGGCAAATATTCTTCACGCTGAGCCTTGGAATAGCCGGCATAATACCGACATACGCGAGCTACATCAGGCGCGAAGACGACATAGCCCTGGGCGCCTTGACCACTGCAGCTCTAAACGAGTTCGCCGAAGTGATCTGCGGAGGCACAATAGCGTTCACCCTCGGCTACGCGTTTGGAGGAGAGCTCCCAATTGGAATGGTCTACGTCGACAAGAAGTCGCCGTTCTTCCTGGCGATGGCCGTGTACCCAGCGTTCTTCGGCAGGCTTGGTGCTCTGGGCGCGCTGCTGGGCTCTATATGGTACATCCTGCTGTGGTTCGCGGGCGTGACGTCTGCAATAGCGCTGGCAAACGAGGTCGTTGAAATGCTGCAGGGCTTTGGCTGGAAGAGGGTGGTTGCAACGGCTGTCTCAATAGTGCTGTTCATAGTGTTCGGCGTCTTCATAGCAGTCGAGGGCTACATGACTATTGCCTACGACTGGGGGCCCTCAACAGTTTACCTCGACTTCACGGACTTCGTGGTCGGCTCGCTACTGCTAGTTGTGACAGCACTGTTTGAGACGGTGTTCGCTGGAGCATTTGTGTGGCCTGAGGGCTACGAGGAGGTCAACAGAGGCGGGTTTATTAGAGTGCCAAAGTTCCTTTGGAAGTACGTGCTATCAATCATAGCACCAATATATCTGGTTGCAATGATAGCCTGGCTCCCCATGAGCACTAGAATTGAGGCAATCATTTACCAGACCGGTGAGCCGCTAAAGTGGCTGGGCCCGGCAATGGCCGGCCTCTCGGCTGCATTTACTATTGTGCTATTCATTGTGGGCTTCGTGCTGGGAGTCAAGTCAACGAAGCAGTTTGAAAAAGTTGCAGGGTGATGGCATGGCCGAGACCATAGGCGTGTACAAAGGCGTGCCGCTAGTCACCGAGCCGGGCTTGGCAGTGGTATTTGCCGCTATAGGCTGGATCATAGTGCTAGGGCTATTGTTCTTCGCGCTATACCGCTGGTGGAGGCCGAAGAAGCCAGCTGAGGCTGCCAAGAAGGCTTGAAGCACGACAAGCTAGCTGAGGACCTAACTCAGCTCTCTTTTTTACTGTCCCACCGCGGCTTAATTCGTGCTCACTCCTTCTGCTCCAAGGCCGCCGGCTTACTCAAGCAAACTCCCGAACCACTAAGCGAGAGCAGCGACTACTCCAGCGTCTTGTCCAAGCTCACCGAGTCTATAAGCTCGCTGAGGAAGTGCGCGTCTACTGCTAAGCCAGGCGAGGAAAAGGCGTGTAGCAGCGAGGCCAGGTCCGTCTACAGGTACTCCGTGCTCCTGAGCCTGGTGTCCACTGGGAGAATAAAGGAGCTTGTACGCGCGAGAAAGGCGGGAGTCGCCGCAATAGCACTAGGGCTTCCAACAGCAGCCCTCTTCGGCTTTCCCCCAATAGGCATAGTGCTGGTGTTTCTGGGCGTGCTGTGGACCTACTTCTACTTCGCTAGGCTCAGGCTCATCGGGTGGGTTACTTTCACGACATCGCTGCTCCTGCTCACGCCCTTTCTAGTCAACGCGGTCATGTACTTCACGCACGCTGTCACAAGCCCTGAGGAAGTCGAGAACGTGGCAAGCGAGCTGGGAGTGTCGCATAGCGTGGCACTAGTCGTGCTCGTCGCCCTGCTAGCAGTATCTGTAACCGCGCTGGTACTTCAGCTATACGCGCTCTACAAGCTGGTGAAATACAGAGTGGTCTTTGAGTAGCCCCTTGCTCCTACTACTGCGCTCTGGGCGCGTACTTAATGCATCTGCCCAAAGGCTCTTCGCGGATGCTTTAGTGCGTTGGTGAAGTCAACGCTCTTTCCAACAAGTGCTCGCGGGGACGGGGGTGTCCGAGAGGGTCTTAAGGGAGGTCTTGTCCAGGCGAGACCCCCAGGGCTACTACGTAGTGCCGGCTGCGAGAGAGGGGCTGAAGGCCCTCAGCAAGGAGCTCCTAGAGCAGGTGCTCGTAGAGGAGGCGGGAGACGTCGTCCTAATTAGGACGAAGTCGAGGCGCGTGGCCGAGGCCGTGGCGAGGACCCTGTTATCGAAAGGCTACCTGAGGACCTAGCCGAGTGCTGCGAGCAGTACTGGTCTCACTAGTAAAACGCCTCTGAGGCTCCTCACCTCGTCTATGAGGCTCTTGACTCTGCTGCTCTCCCCCCTCACAGCTACTACGAGCATGCACCTCTTCTCGTCCAAGTGGACGTGCATTGCCGAGACAACGACGTCTAAGTACTTGTGCTGGATGTCGGTCAGCTTCTCGTCTACGCCGCGCTCCTCGTGGTCGTAAAGCACGTTTATGGAGCCAGCCACCTCTCTGGCGGTACTCCACTCGCTCTCCACGATGTACAGCCTTAGTGCCTCTTGGACTATCCTAGACTTGCTGGTACCGAGGCTCCGCGCCAGCTGCTCCAACCTGCCTACTAGATCTGGTGAGAGGTACACGCCGAACTTAGCTCCCTTCGCGCCCTGGCCCCCAGGCGAGGTACTCACGGATCAAGCACCCCGCATTGTGTTCCTACAAGCCCACTACACTACTTATGGGGATCCCCAGCCTCTTAAGCGCCCCCGTGGACTAGGCTTAAAGCACGCTAATGCGTCAAAGGCTAATTGCAGAGCAGTACATGAGCCTGCCTCGGGGATTTGCTTGGTTGTTGTCAGCGCAAAGCTTCTCGACTCAGTAGTAGCAGAGCGCGAGCTGCTCTCGAAAGTCTACAAGCTCGTGGAAGCCGACCCGGAAGTTCAGGCACTGTGGTTTATGTCAAATACCATGGCTGTCAGCAGGCTGAAGTACAACGACCACGGACCAGTACACGCGAGAATAGCAGCCGGTGCAGCCCTCTACCTCTACAAGCTCTTGAGGCAGCGCGGAGTCGAGTCTACTCTAGTAAGGGACGGCGTAGTCGATGACGAGGGGCTTGCGTGGCTTGTACCCCTCCTCGGCGGGCTGCTCCACGACATTGGAAACAGCATACACAGAGACATGCACGAGAAGACTGGCGCGCTGCTCGCCAAGCCCATTATTGACAGAGTGCTCGCCAAGGTCATTCCCGATAAGTACACGAGAGTCAAGTTGAGGCAGGAAGTGATGCACGCAATACACTGTACGAGCTACGACGTCGAGTGCTTAACTATTGAAGCCGGCTGCGTCAAAGTCGGCGATGGGCTCGACATGGCAGAAGGCAGGGCCAGAGTGCCCTACAAGCTCGGTGGTATAACAATACACAGCGTCTCGGCCCTGAGCATCAAGAGAGTCGAGATAACCCCCGCCGAGAAGCACCCGATTAGGATAGACGTGTACATGACAGAGAGAGCAGGGCTGTTCCAGGTGGACAACGTGCTAATGCCGAAGATTATTTCAACTCCCTTAAGAGACTACGTCGAAGTGTATGCAATCGTAGACGGGGCCTACCTGAAGTCCTACTCGCCAATGCCGCCAGGCAGTCGATAGCAGCCCTTTAAAGAGCGTGCCCAGCACCTAAGCAGCCCATGGCTACTGCTCGCTGCTGGGCTCGCTGACGAACTCGCTTAAGAGCTCGTCAGGTAGCGAGCAGCACGCATCGTAAACAGCTGCCTCTCCGGGCTTCAATAGCTTGTAGTACGGGTTTGCAACTCTCTCTACAAGTCCCTTCTCGACCACGACGGGATCCACGAAGCGCTTTATTGCCGGCGGCCTCATACACCCCAAGTAGAGCCTCCCACTGTAGTAAGAGCGCGCCGCTTCAATGAGCTCTATTACTTTTTTGGAGAGCGCATCTGGATTGGTGATTCCGAGCGGGTCAATGTATATTAGCAGAGTCGCTTCGTTTAATCCGTAGTCCTCAACTACCCTCAGCTCGCTCTTTAGCGCACTAGCTGTTTGCTCAGGGTGCCACGCAAAGATGTGGGGGACTACTCGAAGCCCCGATTCAACCAGCAGCTCGAGAGATTTGGTGTAGTCGCTCGGCTTGAGCCCCCTGACTTCGCTTGCTATGAAACTACTGAGCGTAAACTCGTAGTCAACTACGTCGATAACCCCCTTGAGCTCCGAAAGTAGCTCTCTGCTCTTGACGAGCCCGAGGTGAGCACTCATTACTAAGCCAAGCTCTTTCTTGACTTCTCTCAGCACCTCCACGTAGGGCTCTACCGGGAGAGACCCGTCTGGCCTGAAACCACCGCTCACAAGCACCCCCCTTGCTCCCGCCGAGTACAGCTCCCTTAGGACGTGGCGAGCAGTCTCTGGAGTTACGTGAATCATGTGCTTAAGGTACTTCCCCTTGCAGAACTTGCAGTTCAGCGCGCACCAGGATCCCGTTATTGATATCGGAACGTACTTCTTGCGGGGCATGAAAAACTTCAAAGCTCAAGCCCCACCCCGCTCACTTCTCTCTTCAGCCTGTCTGCGTACAGCACGTAGATCCTCTCCGAGGGGATGTTGTAAATAGGGCCGCTCGGGCTTTCGTTGTAGAATGGCCTATTGCAGCCGGGGCACCCGCTCGTGTAGAAGGCCCTTGAAACATCTACTGGCGGCTTTCTACGAATCGCTTTCTTGTCGTAGTCCACGTACTCGTCGGGGTCTAGGCCTTCTTCGAGCAGCTGCCTAGCCAGCTGGGCCAGCCTGTAGTAGCCTACTTCAACGGGGGACTTGCCGCGGAAATCAGTGTAGTTGAATAGGGCGACGCGCGCCCCAGCCCTATACGCCTTCTTCATCGCCTGGACGAGCTCGCGGAGGCTCTCGCCGAGGCCTGCAATCAAGTGCACGTAGACCCTGCCCTCGCCGAACACTTCTACTGCCTTCTCCACGAACCTCCAGTACGTAGACCAGCTGTAGGGCTTTCTCCATGCCTCGAAGAGCTGCCGCGTGGAGGCGTCTAGCCCGACTCCGAGGTGGGTCACGCCGAGCTTCTTGGCCTCCTCCAGGTACGGGCGCGGCACTGGTGTTGTGGCGAGAGATGCTGGAGTGTCCGGGTCGAAGGACCTGACATCTCTTAGAATTGCGAGGGCTTCTTGAGCAAAACCAGGCTTCACAACGGTTTGGAGGCATATCCTCTCGAAGACCCTCCTCCAAGCCTTTCTGAGTACTGAGGAGTCCACTAGGGGCCAGGAAACCCTGCCCAGGTACTCGCCCTGCCTCGCGCTGCGAGCACTCCTCGACTGGAGGCAAAACGCGCACGAAGCCCGGCAGCCACCCGGCGCATACTGGAGCAGGTAAGCCGTTGCAGGCCTCTCTGCGAGCCTTACATCTGCTAAGCCCAGCACTGCTAGGGTTCCTATGGACGCCCTAACCAGCAGCAAGAACCACCTACGTCTCGCGCCGAGGCTCTTATTTTAGAAGGGCCCCACTTTATCACTTTGAGCAGTGGTGGCGTGCTTGAAGCTTAGAGTCGTGCTGGACCTCGAAGGCCGCGACGTCTACTGGCAAATGGCTATTGACGAAGCAATGCTGCTCCTGAGAAGCCGGGGCTTAATTGGCAATACCCTGAGGCTCTACAGGTTTAAGCCGAGTGCCGTGACTATAGGCTACTTCCAGAAAATACGCGACGCCGTAAACCTAGACTACGTCGAAAAGGCGGGGATACCATACACGAGGAGAATCACGGGAGGGGGGTCTGTCTACCACGATGAGAATGGAGAAGTGACTTACAGCGTAGTGCTGCCCATCGAAGGCGCCTTGAGCGACGTGCAGGAGAGCTACAGGATTATATGCAGCGGGCTCGTCCACGCCTTGAGGAAAATGGGAGTGCAGGCAGAGTTCGCGCCTATAAACGACGTCCTCGTAATGGGGCGCAAGATATCAGGCAGCGCGCAGACTCGCAGAGCGGGCTTCCTGCTACAGCACGGCACTCTAATGTACGCTACGGACTTAGACACGCTTGAAAAGGCCCTCGTAGCCCCCACTATTAAGCTCCAGAGCAAGGGAGTCAAGAGCGTGAGAGAAAGAGTAGTAACGCTAGCCATGGTGCTCGGCCGCGTCGAGCTAGACGAGCTCGTGAAAAACCTCGTTGACGGCTTTTCGGCAGCTCTCAACGCCACGGTGTACTACGACGAATTAAGCGAAAAAGAGCTGAAAGCCGCTGAAGAGCTCGTCGAGAAGTACAAGAGCAGGGAGTGGATATTCAAGCGGTGAGAAGTGTGAAAAGCGTTTCTCTAGCGCTGAGGCATGGAAAGACAGTTAGATTAGACGCTGTGCTTTCAAGCAACTGCTCGATCTCGAGCATCCAGGTCTCTGGAGACTTCTTCGTATACCCCGAAGAAGCCCTCGAAGAGCTCGAAAAGCGCCTCTTGGGGTGTGCCAGCAGGGAATGCGTTGAAGAAGCGTTCGGTGCGCTGTCAAGCGCCGTTGTGCTTGGACTCGACTCCACCGACTTGAAGAAGCGCCTGCTCGAGCTACTCGAGGAGTGCAGGGCCGGTATGCCGAGCAGAGGCGAGTAGGAGCTACCTGGCTGCAGAAGCCTCTACAATGCTGACAATTAGCTGGGGTATGTGCTCGGGCCCTACGGCGATTACGCTTGCTCCAAGCCTCCTGAGGTTTCTCGCGAACTCTAGGCCCTCCTTGGTCATTTTAAGCGCCTTAACCCTGTAGACGGACCTAGCCCACGGTGCAACGCCCTTGATCTCGTAGGCAGTGATAATTGGCACTACCACGTAGACGCTGCAGTTAAGCGCCTTTAGCCTGCTTATGATGTACGCCATGTACTCCAAGTAGGCCTTTGACCCGCTTGTAGTGAATATGAATATGGCGTTCCTCTCTCTTGGCATGATCTTCACTACCTTCTTCACGGCGTTTGCAAGCTGAGCTATTCTCGCCTCGTCCCCGCCCTCGAGCCTGTACTCGACCTTGGAGAGCACTCTCAGGGCTTCGTAGTAGGCCCTCTTACCCCTGTAGAGCTTCTCTGTGGAGACTACTCCCTCCGAGTTGTAGGCGACAACCGCGACTAGGTCGCCCCTCTTGCCGAGGTACATGGCCATTGAAGACACTACTCTCGCCGAGTGCTCAAACGGCGTGCTGCCATAGGGCCCGTGCAGCATTGGGGGCGTCGCATCGACTACGAAGATCACCGCCTGGTGCGTCTCCCTCTCGTACTCCTTCACGACGAGCTTGTTCATGTACGCGAGCTTCTTCCACTCGATGCTCCTCAGCTCATCGCCGGGCACGTAGTCTCTCGTGTCGTAGAACTCCACGCCGCTCCCGGGCTTCCTGCTCCTAGTCAACCCCGAGGAGCGCGCGTACGAGAGGAGCCTCCTGACAACAGCCTCGGACGCCTTGGGCTTGACTTCTACTCTGGCTGGCTCGCCGATGGTCAGAGCTTCTGCGGACTTGAAGAGCCCAAGCGGGTCTCTCACGACGAGCTTTAGTGGTCCTATGTAGTGAGCCCCCGTTCTCGCCTTGAAGACAACTTCGTACTTGATGAAAGACCGGGGCGGAATCACGACGAGCGCTGCTCTCGAGCCCTTGACGAGCTTTAAGTGAGGAGAGTACTCTACCGCGACTTCTGCCGTGATTATTGGAACCAGCGACTTGTTCTCGATAATCGCCTCGTAGACCAGGTCCCCGCCTTCTACGAGACCCTCAACTCTATGAGAGACTTTGAGCTTAGAGGCTACTTGCACTTCTAGAGCCGCATAGCCCCTCAGTGCTGCCATAAATAACAGCAAAGCGGCACCCGCGAACAAGGCGCTCGGCTCCCTGAGGATTCCCGCAATAAGTAGGACTACCGAGAGAAGCACGACTGCCGGTGCTCTATGGGTAGCTACTATCAATGCGCACTCCCTTCATTGCGATGTACTCGTAGCCCCTTTCCTCGGCAAGCGAGGCGCCAACAGCGCTCAGCACCTCTTCGCTGATCTTCATGAACTTCTTGGTCGTTCTATGCCACGATAGGATCAGAGGCAGCCTCTTCCTTCCAAGGGCTTTTTGGTAGAGCTTGTTCATCTTTTCGGCGTACTTCCTGTACTTTCCAAGCTTCCCGGGCTCCACTCGCCCCGAAAGAACCCTTACTAAGCCATCTGGGTCTTCGAGGCCCACTCTGCAAGAATGCCTCAAGTGAGTGTCCACTATTTCGTAGAGAGATGCAAAGTCTTCCCTGTCAAATCTGTACCTCCCAGAGGCAATTGCGCTGATCAAGTCTGCTGTCAAGTAGGCTTCCAGTTCTTTCTGCTCGCGGAGCCTCTCGTCCCGCGCGCTCTCGCCAATTCTGCCTACTACGTAGCCGTACGTGAGCATGACTAAGACCAGCACAGCGACGTACGAGTAGGGCGGTGTAGCCAGTACCTGGCTAATGAGGGAGTTTGCGAGGTTGAGTACTGGCATTAGCCACGTCGAGGGGTGTAGGAGCTTGGCAATGTAAGCCGCTACGAGAGTAAAGACGTCTACTGAGAAGAGCCTGCTTGGATCGCGTAGCTTGTCTGAGGATTCTGCGAGGAGCTCTTCTGGGTCGACGCTTTCGTATTTTGAGGCGTCTACGTAAATTACGCAGTCGCTACTAAACCCGCACAAGTAGTCAACGTAGTAGAGCAAGACCTTGCTGTAGTTCGAGGCGTACCTAGACCTAAAGACCTGGTTTAAGAATATGGAGCCGTCGCCGATAACCACTGCCCTGTAATCGCTATTATAGTCGTAGACCGCCACTGGAACCTCGCGAGGCGGTGCTCGGGGAGAGGCTACAATTAAAGAGGGGGCCCCGCTGGGCACCTCTACCACGACGTTCTCGGCATAGCCCAGGACTTCCTTGCCGCCCTCAACCCTTGATGCGATGTCGAGTAGTAGTCTAACGGCTTCGCCTCCTACTCTGAAAACGGCCTCAACGTAGGGAGTGACCTCTACGGGGCCCTGCTGTGTGAGGTTTTTTGGAGAATAGCACGTAGACCCGGCAACTCTAGATGTGAGGTTGGCTGCTTCGAGCAGGGCGTTGCTCGTCGTGTACTCGTCGGCCACGAGCAGGGCCTTGTTCTTGCAGTTTCTGAGCTTTTCTAGAACAGCCATGGCCTCTTCCTTAGTGTAGGGCTTGTCGGGCGATATCGTGATAAATAAGCAGTACTCCGCGCCACGGGGGTATTCTACTTCGCTCAGCGACGCGGCTGGCAGCACTTGCCGGTACTTACTCCTCAAAGCCTGGTAGAAGTCGAATGTGCCGAGCTCTCCTACATTCAGAGGCGAGGGGCCTGTAGGTACTTTGAAGCTCGGAGGGCCCCTCTCCGCCATTCCAATAATGGCTACTAAGACCAGGAGCGCCGTGAGCGTGGTAGAGACCGCGCGCGCTACTCGGGCCAAATCTACTTCTCACCTCTCTCGACAGCGTACACGTACGCGGAGAGCCTGAACATGTAGAGAGAGCCCGTTAAGAGTGTGAAGCCCGCAAGCGCCGACATGAGCGATGTGGCTACCCTACCTATCTCCATGTAGCCCACCGACCAGAGCAGGAAGATTACCGAAGCCACGAACATTGCTACGGCAATTGCGAAGTAGGCGTAGTACTTTATCTTTGGAGGTGGCCGAGGACCGCTCATGGCGCAAACCCCATGAGCACGGAAATGGCTTCGAACACGTAAATAAAGCTGACGTAGTAGTCCACGTATATGCTGCTGACCACGTGCTCGAGCTGCGCTAAATCCGGGTTTAAAATGGAGTATGGTAGGTCGCTTGTCGCGGCGTACCTACAGTAGACCCCAGTAAGGTAGAGCACTGCGAGCAGAGTTGAGGAGGCCGCCGCAGCGCCCTTGATAAGCCCCAGCTCGCCCAGCTCGTAGGCCTTCGTGATTCTCCCGACTAGGCTCCACGATAGTGCAAAAACCGCTGCCGCAATGACAAACCTAATGAATATTCCTGCCTGCTGCGCGCCCACGAGCAGAGCGTTGAGGTGGCTTAGCACGAGCCTGTCGACCACGGCGTATACGAGGGGGGCAACAAAGCTCGCTACTACTATGGCTTTCAAGAAGCCTAGTGGTGCGGAGAAGACAACGTCTATGTCTCTCGTTGACCGCAGCCACTCAATTGCAGTCTTCTTCGATGGACTTACGTAAATGGAGAGCGCTTCACTAATACTTGAAATGGCCACATACGCTACTAGCACGGCTGCTACTACAACTCCAATTCTCACTACTACGTTGCCTCCAAACAGGCCAACGACTCCGCGCAGAGTGCTCATGCCCGCGAGTAGCGTGTAAATGTACCAGCCGAAGAATAGCGCGAGGCCCGCGTACAGGCTTATAACGAGGAGCGTTAGCGGCAGGCCCAGCAGAAGCGCTGTCTTGGAGGGGTACTTCACGCTGGTGCCCTGTCCTCTCCGGTAGCTTACTCTGGCGGTGTCAAGGATGAGCATGGCGAGGAGGCCTGCGATACTCGAGTAGGACACTGCTAAGCCCTCGTGGTACTTGTACACGGAGAGAGCAGCTAAGGCAGCCGAGTACAGCACTGGAGATCCCGTGGCTACCGTGAGCACGGCTAGTACTAGTGAAGCGTAGTAGAGAGCAAGGGGAATTGCCTGAAGGGGGTCTTCGGCCAGTGTTCTGGGCGCTTCTAGCAGCGGCTCGAGACCTGCTCCGAGAGGAGCTGCAAGCAAGTCCCAGAAGAGAATCAGTGGGATAAGCCTCGGCAAGAAGTTGAGCAAGGCTCTGGCTACTAGGTCGCTTATTCTACTAGCAGAGCTCATGTAGCACCAACCAGCTCCGCGTAGGCTCTTTCAGCCCTATCCACTAGGCCCGGATCTGTAGAGCCTGCAAACCTGCAAACCTCGTAGACTTGCGTCAGCTCCCTGAACGCCCGCGCTTCTCCAGCAGAGAGTCTTTCTTCTACTAGTGCAAGGTACTCTCGGTGGGTGGTGCTCGGCGCCTTGCTAATAGCAGTCTTCTTAGAGACGTAGTCAACGGCTTTCCAGTAGAGGCCTATGGGCCCTGCCAAGCCGGGCGGCCCTGAACTGGGCTTCAAGCCCACGATGCTGCGCACGGCACGTAGAGATCTCGAATAGGCCTCGCGCACGAGCCTGGCAATGCCGCTACGCCACTTTGCTAAGACTACAGCAACCGCTCCCACGGCGAGCGAGACCAAGACCACGTCTGCTATACTTAGCGGCTCGCCCGGAAGGCCTATGCTGGGTGCTCCTACGTGGGGGAGAGGCGGCAGCGGTGGCATTTCCGGGAGCTGTAGGCCTGGAAGGCCTAGCGGCTGGGCCTCGCCTAGGGGCTTTAGCAGCTCTGGTGGACTCAAGCCCTGCATGCTGCTCCGCAGCCGCTCAGCATACTCTGCCAGGGCGCTCATGTACATGTCTCTTGCCGTGCTTGCAAGACCCCTGTATCCGGCTTCGCTGGCTATTCCCTCTAGGGCCTTTAGAGCAAGTAGGTAGTCTTCGAGCTCTGTAATGTTTGCTCCGCTTTTCAGCTTCTCTTCGAGCTCTTTTGCAACAATTCCAATGTAGTTAGCCACGTCGCGCCTAGTTAGGCTTCCACTCTCTAAGTCTCTCCGAGCTCTTTCGACAAGCCCCCTCAAGTCTTCCCTCCCTATTCTGCTCACCAAGTCCTCTAGAGTGGCGTTCGTCTTGCCCATTAGCACGTCGAGCAGATCTGCGAGCGACTCCCCGCCCAGGGACTTTAAGAGCTCTGCAAGCCACTCTGGCGACAGAGACTCGGGAAAGCCTGGTGTGTGCCTCGGGCTCCACCCAGAGCTTCCACTAGGCGCTTCTCGCGCTACGGCTGGTGAAGCGCTTAGCAAGGCGGCGAGCACTACGAGTACCGCGAGAGCGCGGATCCTCACGGCTTTGGCACCGGCGTCTTTGCTAGCACGTCATCTACGACTCTCGCTGGAGTGAACCCCTCGACCTCGTACTCGGGCTTTAGTATCAGCCTGTGCACGAGAGCGGGCTTTGCCACGCTCTTCACATCGTCTGGTATAACGTAGCTCCTGCCATCTAAGTATGCCCACGCCTTCGCCAGCCTAAGTATTGCTATGCCTGCTCTCGGAGAGCCCCCAAGCCTCACAGCAGGGTGCTTCCTCGTCTCTTCCACCAGCGAGACTATGTAGTCGTGTATCGAGTCGTCTACGCGAACTCCCCTTACTTCTCGAATAGCCCTGAGCACGTCTTCTCTCGAGACAACGGGCTTTAGCTCTTCAACAGCGGCCTCTATCTCGTCTATTCTCTTGAGGAGGTCTTTGAACCCCCTTGTAGAGGGGTACCCCGTTTCAACCTTCGCGAGGAACCTGTCTAGCTGGGCTTCGGGAAGCGGGAAAACCCCCTCCATTTCAATGGGGTTTTGAGTAGCTATGACCATGAAGGGTTCTTCGAGCTTGAACGTCACGCCCTCAATAGTCACCTGCCTCTCCTGCATTGCCTCGAGGAGGGCTGACTGCGTCCTAGGCGATGCCCTGTTTATCTCGTCTACCAGCAGTATGTTGGTGAATATTGGGCCCCTTCTCAGCCTGAACTCCCCGGTCTTCTGGTCGTACACGTAGAAGCCTATAATGTCGGCTGGAAGGAGGTCTGGAGTCATTTGAACTCTCTTAAACTCTAGGTTGAGTAGCCTCGCCAGCGACTTGGCCAGAGTGGTTTTTGCAACTCCCGGGACGCCCTCTAGAAGGGCGTGGCCCCGTGCCAGTAGGCAGGCAACTAGGATTTTCACTTCCCACTCTTTCTCTATGAGAATGCCTCTTTCGAGAAGCTCGCTCCTCACGGGCTTGTAGAGCAACCCAACCAGTCCCTAAGCAGGCCTCTAGGATCTACTGCGAAACCTCCAAAAATACTCGTCTAGCACCCGCTCAGCCCGCCGAGTTGTCCCGCAGACTGCGGCTAGTCCCGCCTCTGTATACCTGCGAGGTAGGCTAGTGAGGCCAGCGATAAAGCCGTGTAGAAGGTGCTTAGCGCTGCAGGCCCCAAGTACTCGTAGACCACGCCTCCTACTACGCTGCCAAAAGCCCAAGATACGCCCCACGTAAAGCCCAGCCAGCCGAACAGCACTGCCCTCTCGCCGGGAGACTCTGCAGAGTCTGCTGCAGCTGCTCTCAGGACCGACTCGTAGCTGCAAACTACTACTCCGAACAATGCTGCACCTACAGCTAGCAACGGCAAGTCGCTTCTCAGGAAGACGAGAGGTGGCACCAAGGCAGAAGACAGGGAGACGAGGAGTAGTGATTTCAATTTAAGCTTATCGTAGAGCAGGCCGAGAGGCACCGATACCACGGCATCTACAGCCATGGCTAGTGCGTAGAGGAGTGGTACGAGGCTTTCCGAGGCAACGCCCTTGAGGTGGTACGAGACGAGGCTCCAGTGAACGAGGCCTGCGCTGAGGAGCCCTGTGTAGACGAGGTACTTCTTCGCCCTAGCCCCGAGCACGACCTTCTCGGCCTTGCCGCGAGACATGTCTACGCGCGGATACATCGCAGCCGCGAGAGCAACTAGTACTGCGGCCGCCACAGCAGGTGGTAGTAGAAGCGCGTATGCTGGTCCATAGCCCATGCCACTTGCAAGTGCGTAGCCAACTAGCAGGGGCCCGAGCAAGGCCCCCACCTGGTCGAGCAGCTCGTGAATTCCAAAACCCAGCCCCCTGCTGAGGACTTTGTCGGTTATGTCTGCTATGATCACGTCTCTCGCCGGGGACCTGAGCCCCTTGCCAGCCCTCTCAACGAGGTACAGTGCTAGTGCCAGCTGCCACTGCCCAGCGAGCGCTAGTAGTGGTACTGCGACTACGAGCGAGTAGCCGAGGACGACTGTTAGCCACAGGAGCCTGCTGTCCCTCCTGGCTGATATGAGCAAGCCCACAGGGAGCCTCAGGGCGTAGCCGAGGAACTCCCCGACGGCCAGCAGCCCGGCAGCCACTGCTGGAGCGCCGAGATACCTGAGAAACTGTCCCGATATAGACCTGCCCCCCTCGTAGGCCACGTCGGCGAGCAGAGACACCGTGGAGAGCACTACGAAGACTAATAGAGGCTTTTGCAAGCGCATTTCCAGCACCACTACTAAAGCAGCACTACTACTGCTGTGGTACTTATTTACGCTCTGCGAGCAGCCTAGCGGTACTGCGCGCTCTTCGCAGGCTTTAAAGCGCTTGAAGCAAAGCCCAGAAGGCTTCTGCAGATTGTAGGAGCTCGAAGGCTGGTCGTGCAAACGCCAATACCGACGGCACCTAGTGAAGTGTGCAAGTAGTGGTTTATTTAACCAATGAAATATGTACTAGATCAGACGACATGGACGGTTAATGACAAGTATTTAAACCCTGGGGTCCTGTACTCATACGAGAGGGTATGTAAAATGCGTGGAGAAAAAATCCCTCGCTGGGCTATTATCGCCGTTGTTGTAATTGTGGTAATAGCGATCGCTGCTGGGTTGCTCCTCACTAGGCCTCCAGCCCCTGCGCCCGCGCCCAAGAAGATATCGTTCTACACTTGGTGGGCCGGTCTAGAGGCCTACGCTATTGACTACTTAATCGGCAACTTCACCAAAGACACTGGAATAGCCGTTGAAAAGACGGCTGTTCCCGGCGGTGCAGGCGTTAACGCGAAGTTCGCCATTATTGCGTTGATAATGGCTGGCAAGCCGCCTGAGGCTTACCAAGTGCACTGCGGCCCCGAGATGATAAGCTACTTCATGGCCGCTCCAAACAAGGAAAAGGACTTCGCAGAGCTGACGAGTGTTGGTAAGGAAATCGACATACTGGCTACGCCAGTAGGGCAAGTCTGCCTGCTTGCAGGCAAGCTCTACACTATACCAGTAAACCTGCACAGAGCCAACCTGCTCTTAATGAACAAGGATGTGCTCGACAAGTACGGCATTTCGCCGCCAAAGACCCTAGACGAGCTTAGAGCCGCCTGCAAGAAGCTAAAGGCTGCCGGAGTGCCCTGCATGGTTCAAGCTGGTGCAGACCTCTTCACAGTTCTGCACTTCTGGGAGCAGATATTCCTGGCCGTGGCAGGACCAGAGAAGTTCATAAAGTTCATGTATGGATTGCTCGACCCCAATGACCCGAGCATTAAGCAGGCAACCGAAATATTCCTAGAGCTCGCCGAGACCTTCCCAGGCGACTGGATGGCACTAGACTGGACAACGGCTACTGCTAGAATTGTAGAGGGCAAAGGTGCCTTCCACTGCGACGGCGACTGGGCAGTTGGGCTGATATTCAACGTCTACCCAGGCGTGAAGATGTGCAGTATTGACAACATAACACCAGACTGCAAAGTCATAGTAGCACCATTCCCAGGAACGCAAGGTATATACAACATGGTTATAGACGCCGTTGGTGTTCCCAAAGGCCCCAACGTGGACCTGGGCATAGAGTTCGCAAAGTACTTTGCCTCTAGAAAAGGTCAGAAGATATTCAACCCGTACAAGGGCTCAATAGCTGCCTACCCAGACCTGGGCAAGGACATATACTTCATTGAGGTCCAGAAGTGGGAGGTTGACGAGTACGCCAGGTCCACCGCGCAAGTCTTCAGCTTTACTCACGGTGCCCTATTCTCCGACGTCTGGGACATGCTACTAAAGAAGGCTGTTGAACTAGCCCAGTACAAGCAAGCAGCGCTAGACAGCTGGTACGAGACGGTGAAGAAAGCGCTGGAGCTAGAGAGGAAGCTGTGGGAGCAGAGCGGGCTATTCATTGGTAGCTGCGAAAAGCCATTTGCAGGAGTGCTACCACCTTGGGCTAAGTGCTCATAGCACACGCGCTTTTTAGCACATCTTTTTTAAGCCCTCTTTCCCTAAGCCCTCTGAGAGGGCTACTAGAGGCGGCCTTGCATGGCTCTTAAATTAAGGCAATTCGCCTTAATGGCGCTTCCAGTACTTCTATTCATTGTCATACTCTGGTACGGCATTGGATGGAACATTTACGTATCACTAACTAGCTACTCCCTGTACAAGCCGAGGTTCGACTTCGTTGGCTTGGGGACGTATAGCGATCTCTTCAGCGATACCGCGTTCATTAACGCAATTAAGATCACCTTTGCTTGGGCAGTACTACTAGTACTGCTAGGAAACCTCGTTGGCCTGCTAATTGCAGTAGCAATATTCCAGTTCGAGAGTGCGAGGCTCAGATCCCTGCTAACATCGTACTTCGTATACCCCCTCGCGGTACCACTAGTTGCCAGTGGCGTTATCTGGAGGTGGCTCTTCGACTCGGCTAAGGGATTCAACGTCTACTTATCCAAGCTGGGTCTTCCGGAAATCCAGTGGCTTAGTGGGTGGAACGCCCTGTGGAGCTTAATAGGCGTCTCGGTGTGGGTATACGGCGGCTTCATAGCACTACTCTACCTCGCTGCTTTCTACAACGTGCCCAGAGACGTAATAGACAGCGCCCTAGTAGACGGGGCCGACGCCCTCACGCTGATGGCTAAAGTCGTAATACCGCACTCGAAGCTAGGCCTGCTACTGGGCACCATATTCTCACTTCTCTTCGCGCTGCAAATGTTTGACTTGCCGTATAGTGTCTTGTTCACAAACCCCTTCACAATGACCATGGTTATATACATGTACAACAAGTTCGCTTACATGATAATCAACATTTCTGCTGCGGCGTGCGTCTTCTTGATAGCATTGTCGGCCATAATAGTCATTCCCTACGCGACCTATGGAATAAGGAAGTGGATACTAAAGGTGATGTAGCGTGAAGTTCAAGCTCAACGTACTAGTGGCCACCGTGATACTTGTTGCAACCGGTACACTCTGGATACTGCCACTCTACGCGCTCGTAGCCGGCTCTGTAAAGAGCCTCGCCGACGCTATGGGAAGTCCGCTCCTCGACTTGCCGAGAATACCGGACTTCGAGACCATCGTCAGGGCCTTTAACGCGCTCGCGGGCTCCATGCTGAACACGGCTATCATTGCTATTCCAGCCACGTTCATAGCCGTGCTAATAGGGTCTCTCGCGGCCTTTGCCATATACCTCAGAGGTGGGCGCGTTGCAGACTACGTGCCTCCGTTGATAGCGATTACGACCTACATACCCTACCAGGCACTAATAGTCCCGCTCATATCGCTAATTAGGCAAGCAGAGGAGGTGCTCAAAGTACCTCTTTACGACACTCTCCACGGCCTATTCATAGTGTTCCTAATATACTACACCCCAATGGCAACGCTATTAATGTTCATATTTACCAACAACCTGCCGAGAGAAATCGTTGAAGCCGCGCTAGTTGACGGCATGAAGCCCATAGCCGTGTACAGGAGAGTGGTCTTGCCGCTGCTAAGCCCCGGCTTCGTGGCGACGCTAATATTTATGCTAGTGCAAATGTGGAACAACTTCTTCATACCGCTCTCCATGACGCGCGGCTACGAAAAGCACATTACTCTAAGAATATTCAGCTATGTTGGCCAGGCAGGAACGATATACAACGAAATGTTTGCTGCTGCTGCTATAGGCTCCCTACCGCCGCTCCTGATATTCGTATTCCTCGGGAGGTACTTCGTTAGGGGCCTGCTCGCCTTCACGGGAGGTGGCAGGTAGTGGTAGACGTAGTCGTGAAAGACCTGTACAAGAAGTACAGGAAGAAGGACGCGCTGAAAGGAGTGTCCTTTGAGGCCCCAGAGGGGAAAATCACGGTCTTGTTCGGGCCCGTCGGAGCCGGCAAGACGACGACGCTTAGAATTATAGCAGGGCTGGAGAGGCCTGATAGAGGCAGGGTCTTCTTCGGAGGCGCTGACGTTACAGACCGCCCACCCCAGGAGAGGAACGTGGGGCTCGTCTTTCAGACCTTTGCACTGTACCCGCACCTCTCGGTCTACGAGAACATAGCTTCTCCCCTCAGAGCGCGGGGGCTTCCACGGAGCGAGATAGACGAGAGAGTGAGGAGGGTTGCAGAAATGTTGAGAATATCGGACATCCTCGAGAAGGGCCCCGCAGAGATCAGCGGAGGGCAGAGACAGAGGGTTGCAATAGCCAGGGCCCTAGTTAAAGACGCTGCAGTCTACTTGTTTGACGAGCCCCTCACGAACCTGGACTACAAGATACGCGAGGCCATGAGAGGAGAGCTCAGGAAGATATTGAAAGAGCGTGGCGGGACAATGATATGGGCGACTCCGGATCCCCAGGAAGCCCTGGCACTAGGAGACTACGTCGTGGTTTTGCACAACGGCGTGGTAGAGGCGCAGGGCGAGATACACGAAGTCTACAACAGGCCTAGGAACACTACTGTCGCGAAGTACTTCAGCTACCCATCCATGAACCTGATCAAGGGGGTGGTCAAGAGCAGGGAAGACGGAGTCCTGGTAGACCTGGGCTTTACTGCTTTAAAAGTGCCGCGCGCCAAGCTCCCAGAGGAAGTAGCAGGCGAGGTCGTCGTGGGAATAAGGCCGACCGATATAAAGATACTGCTTGCAGGAGAGCACGGCATTTGGGGAACAGTAGTGCTCACAGAAGTCCTCGGCTCTGAAACCCTGATCCACCTCGACGTCGCTGGCACGAGGCTCGTTGCGCACGTGCCAGAGATATTCAGAGCGCAGCCGGGTAGCAGTGTCAGGCTCCTCATAGACCCTGGCAGAGTATACCTCTTTGATAGGTCAACTGGCGAGCTCCTCCACGCACCCGGGTGATCTGCGTGGTTAGCGTCCTCGTAGACAACGTCTCCCACACGTACACCAAGCCCGTTGTCACGGTAGCGCTCGTAGACGTAAACCTCGAGTTCAAGCACGGCGGCTTCTACGCGCTACTAGGCCCCTCGGGCTGCGGCAAGACGACTCTAATGAAGATAATCGCGGGCCTCCTCAAGCCAACCAAGGGAAGAGTGCTCTTCGATGGAACGGACGTAACGGACTGGCCCCCAAGGAAGAGAAATGTTGCAATGGTGTTCCAGTTCCCAGTAGTCTACGAGATGAGCGTTTACGACAACATAGCGTTTCCACTGAGAAACTACGGCTATAGCGAGAGCTACATTAAGAAGAAGGTCTACGAGGTAGCAGAGCTCGTCGGAATAAAGGACATCCTGAAAACACCGGCCTCCAAGCTAGACCCCGCTTCGAGGCAGAAAGTGGCAATAGCAAGAGCGCTCGTTAGAGAGCCCTCTGTATTCCTCTTCGACGAGCCGCTGTCGAACCTCGACCCCCTCAGTAGAATGGAGCTGAGAGTAAAGATCAAGGAGCTGCAGAGGACAGTTAAGACGACAATGATCTACGTGACTCACGACCAGGCAGAGGCGCTCACCCTCGCAGACTACATTGCAGTAATGAACGAGGGAAGGGTGCTGCAGTTCGACACGCCAGCAAACCTCTACGAGTACCCGCGCAACACCTTCGTCGGGTTCTTCATTGGAAACCCAGGAATGAACTTCTTGAACTGCGAGCTCGCAGAAGGCGGGCTCAAGTGCAGCGACGTATTCTACCCGCTCAGCACTAAGGAGGTCGAGGTGCTGAGCGGCCGTGGCAGCGAGTTCGTGCTCGGAATAAGGCCAGAGTACATTAGAGTGAGCAGAGAGCGCGGCTTATTCAAAGCAAAGTGCATTGTGAGGGAGGAGCTGGGCACTGCCGTACTACTACACCTGGAAACACCCGGCGGAGTCCTTGTAAAGGCGAAACTCCCGCCCACAGTAGACGTTAGAGAAGGAGAGGAGGTAGCCGTGGACTTTCCACGAGAAAAAGTAAGAGTGTTCACCAAGTCCGGAGACCTCATCTTCTAGAACTCCAAGCTTTTTAGCCGGTAAATTCGAGGGCCTCGAGCTCTCTAGCAATTACGTTGAACCGCTTGCAATGCGCTTCCTCGGGCTTAGAGAGGTAACTAAAACGAGGTGAACGTGCAAAGAAGGCTTATATACCCTTTGCTCTGAATTAGACAGTAACTAAGAGGTGCAGCAATTGGAGCAGGCCTTAGTACTACTGGTGCTAGGTATAGTAATTCTGCTAGCTGGAATAGGTCTATACGCAGCTAAGAAGAAGGGCGGCCTTGTGCTATTAGCGCTAGGTGCCCTGTGGTGCTTGGCCATGGTAATCTACTACATCTACTCAAGCCTAGGGTTTTATGGTGTCGTGGGCTTGAAGCAGGAGTCTGCTGGACCGCTTGTGACTACTACGCTGGGATTTCTCATTCTAGCAATTGGTATTGCACTAGCTGTGTATGTTGCAAAGAGGGGTGGTAAGAAGTGAGTGGAGCAGAGGCGGGTGGAAAGAAGGCTGGTCTCTGGGTTCTCAGCATAATTATAGGAGTGCTATTCGCTGCGTTCTTCATTTACATAGCATACGACATTGTGAGCAAGGGCTTAGGAAACTGGTCAGAGTGGATTATATCAAAGCCCTTCATAGCCCTGGGCAGGGACTTCTGGTTTGCTGTTTCAGGAGTGCTGTGGGTGGTGGGAACAGCACTGTTCTTCATGGAGATGTTCGGCTACACCATAACCAGGCAATTGAAGATCGCGAAGAACAATGTTAAGTGGGACGCCGTAGATGTGGCAGTAGCAGCTTTGTCGGCAGCTATATACGGTGGATCACTTGCCGCCACAGGAGGACTGCCAATAATACCAGGCTTCACGTGGCTCAGGCCGGGCAACTCACTTGCGCCACTATTTGGCATACTATTCGGCATACCCGGCGCCCTGGGGACATCTATAGGGAACTTCATAGCTGACGCCCTCACAGGCTACCTAAGCATAGGCAGCATAGGAGGATTCATTGGTAACTTCATAATAGCTTACATTCCCTACAAGCTCATGACCGACCACAGCTTTAGAACGCCAAGGAGCATCATAGAGTACTACATCTGGGGGGCGGTTGTAAGCAGCGTCTACTGCTCACTCTACATATCGTGGTGGCTCGACGCGCTAGAACCCGTCATAGGACTGCCAAGGCTCCTCGTGTGGGGATGGTTTGCCCCATGGGTCATCTTTAACAACGCCATAGTGACCTCGACAATAACGCCAATCCTGGGCTACCTGCTATACCCGCCAATCAAAATGAGAGGACTCTACTGGAAAGACAGAGTAGCCTGAGTACCTAATTCCAGGGCTTTTTTACCCCACTCCCTCTTACACTTCCTAAACACCTCCCTATGGTGCACGGAGTTGATATATGGACTGAGAGGTAACGTTCTCACGCTCGACGATAACGATAGGTTCTTAATAGATCACGTCGTGCTCATTGACGGTAAAAAGGGCGTTATAGTAGACGTGGTACCTCGCGAGAAAGCCTCTGAGTATGCCCCAGAATTTGTGTACGGGAGCAATAGGCACTTGATCACGCCAGGCCTTGTGAACACGCACACGCACATACCAATGTACATCTTTAAGAACGTCTCTATTAGGAAAACCGGGCTAGAGTGGCTTAAGCAAGTGTGGTCTATGGAGAGCTGCCTAAAGCCAAAGCACGTCTACTACGGATCCCTGTTGGCACTAATAGAGCTCATCGAAAACGGCATTACTTTGTACGGAGACATGTACTTCTACGAAGAAGAGGTCGCCAACGCCTCTAGAGAGCTTGGTGTTAGGGCTTCGCTGAGCCTGGGTGTAATAGAGCTCTTCGAAGGCCCGCCCAAGCACACTATTGAGGAGTCTATAAGGTTCGCCCGCAGTTTGAAGGAGGACAGCCTCGTTAGGGGAATGATTGGGGTCCACGCGCTGTACTCTGTGACGAGCGACTCGATTAGGAAAGCCGTGGAGGCCTCTAAAGACCTCGGGTTGAGAATTCACATGCACTTCGCTGAGTCCCTAGACGAGGTTAGGTACGTTAGAGAAAAGTACGGAAAAACACCCACGGAGCTCGCGGAAGACCTTGGCCTGCTAACTGTTAAGCCCCTGCTAGCCCACGCCGTATATGTCGACGACAAAGACCTGGAGGTGCTGTCGCGCCGCGCTCCCTACGTATCCTACTGCCCCTTTACCATCATGAGCTGGGGATCGGGCATAGCGAGGGTTCTCGAGTTCCTCGAGAAGGGCATTCCAGTGACAATGGGAACAGACGGTCCCATGACGGCTGGCACTATGAACCTCCTCTTCGAGCTGAAAGTAGGGCTTGCCGCTCAGGGAAGCAAATACGGCAGGCCACTGCCACTAGACCTCTACTCGGTGCTGAAGATGAGTGTTATTGAAGGTAGCAGGGCCCTGGGCTGGGATTACCGGGGCATTGTCAACGGTGGTGTGGCCGATCTCGTAGCATGGCTGGCACCCAGGTGGGTTGACTTCGAGAACATGACGGCCAGCGACGCCGCCTTCAGCCTGGTCTACGACTACCAGTCCTATAAGGCAGACTACGTAGTGGTTTCTGGCCGCATAGTTAACAAGAGCGAAAAGTTTGAGAAATATAGAGAGACGCTCTATGAGAAAATCAGAGATATACGCAAAGAGCTACTAGAGTGTGGCCGGAAATGAGTGGTGAAGTAGGTCTCTACTACGAAGCAGACAGCATTATTCACAGGCTCGACCCCCGAGTCAAGCTAGCGTGGTTTGTTTTAGCACTGGCAGCCTCAATTGCCACGCAGTTCGATGGCAGCGTTGGTGTCTTCGTATTTATTAGCCTAATAGTGGGAATAGTGTTGGCTAGGCTCTCTCTCACGAGGCTCTTAATAACTATTGCGTACAGCATAGTCTTCTTCATAGTAACAATCCTAGTCTGGGCCAGCTTCTACCAAGACGTTGGCAGGCCGCTGTTTTACATAAGTATAGCAAACTTAAGAGTAACTGATGTAGGCCTCCTAGTGGGGACGGGAAAGTTCTTCCTCATTGTAAATCCAATTACTGCAATGCTGCTATTCTTCTCCACAGTTAAGCCATACGATCTTGTCCAGACATTCGATAAGCTGAAGCTGCCCTACAAGGCTGGCTTTATGCTGTTCCTGTCACTAAGGCTACTCCCCCTTACATTTAGGACGCTCAGGGAAATAATTGACGTTCAGAAGTCGAGAGGCATAGAGGTAGATTCACCCAACCCCGTGAAGAGAATAGCCTATACAGTACCGGTCTTCGTGCCACTAATAATTAGAATCATGAGCATTACGTGGGAAACCGCAATAACTCTAATGGTCAGGGGGTTTGGAGCCACGAAGAGAAGCTACGTAAAGCCCCTGACATGGACTAAAAAAGACACGGTAGCCTTGATAGTGCTGTTCGCGTTTTACACCTCGATAATACTGCTCAAGCTAGTGGGCTTCTCCACGTACGCTTACATTGGGGGGTTTAAATGAGCGCTCCTGCAATTGAAATTAGAAACCTCTGGTTCAAGTACGCCCTGGCAAGAGACTGGACGCTCAAAAACCTCAACCTAACTATTGAAAAGGGGGAGTTTGTTGTTCTCATGGGGCCCTCGGGCTGTGGGAAGTCCACGCTCCTCTACATACTGACCGGCATAATCCCGAACATGATTAAAGGCACGCTTAAGGGCAGCGTCAGGATACTCGGCAAAGACGTTTTGAAGCTCCCGCCACAGGAAATAGTCAAGGACGTGGGCTTCGTCTTTCAAAACCCAGACTCACAGATTATCATGCCAACAGTATTTGAGGAAGTCGTCTTCGGCCTCGAAAACATGGGGCTTGAGCGTAGAGAGATAGGGGAGAGGGCAAGGGAAATACTCGAGTACGTGGGGCTGTGGGACAAGAGGGACTTGTCGCCGTGGAGTCTGTCTGCCGGCGAGAGGCAGGTACTAGCAATAGCCTCGGTGCTCGCGCTAAGGCCGAAGGTCATGATACTCGATGAGCCAACTTCTATGCTAGACCACAAGGGAACTAGGAGTGTGCTAGAACTCTTACAGAGGCTGAAGCAGGACTATGGAATGACAGTACTCGTGGTAGAGCACAGAATCGAGTGGGCCAGCGAAGTCGCCGACAAAATAGTCATCATGGACAATGGGGAGTTCGTCGCGGTCGGTAGCCCTAGAGAGGTCTTCTCAAACTACGAGCTAATCAAGAGAGTTGGGGTCAGACCACCCATGGTTACCGAGGTGTTCTACAAGCTAATCGAGAAGGGCGTTAATGTTGAGTCTGTACCTGTTAGGCTTGATGAAGCAGTTGCCTTAGTGCAATCAATGCTCGCAAAGGTGAAGAGGAAGTGAGCGAAGAAGTAGTCATAGAGGCTAGAGACGTCTGGTTCAAGTACAATAAAAAGCAGGACTGGGTTTTGAGAGGCGTCAACGTGGTAATTAGGAGAGGAGAGTTCGTGGGGGTGATTGGCGAGTCCGGTGCTGGAAAAACCACGCTAGCTAAGCACTTTAATGGTCTGTTGAAGCCCCTACGCGGCGAGGTTCGGGTCCTGGGCATGGACACTAGGAAGGTGCCTACTTCAAGGCTTGCTAGACACGTTGGACTAGTGTTTCAGAACCCCGATTCTCAAATATACTCGGCTACTATTAGGGACGAGCTTAGTGTGGGATTGAAGAAGCTGGGCTTTAGTGAGGCTGAGATTGAAGAGAGAATTAAGTGGGCAATGGAAGTCGTTGACTTGAAAAAGCCCTTAGATATGTCCCCCCACGTCTTGAGCTTTGGCGAAAGGCACAGGCTCGCCATAGCAACTATCCTTGCCCTGAAACCTGATGTATTCGTGCTCGACGAGCCCTTTGCTGGAATAGACTACAAGAGGAGCCTGCAGCTTCTCGAAATATTCAAAGAGCTTACCAAGAAGGGACACTCTGTTGTCTTAATAGCCCACGACTTGCAGCTAATCGCTGAGCTCGCTGATAGAGTCATTGTCATGAGCAAGGGGGTTATCGCGAGAGAGGGATCCACCGAGGAGGTTCTAGGAGATGTAGACTTCCTCGCTGCGAACGGCTTCATACCGCTGCAGGTGAGCTTACTAGCGCTAAAGCTGGGGCTGGGCCGAGTCGTTAGAGTCAGTGACTTCGCCGAGGAAGTGCGGAAGAGGCTGGTAGCTTGAGCTACTTCTCGAAGCCGCTGCACATTTTGGCGAAGCCGGGCGACATTGCTGAAAGAGTGATCACGGTCGGCGATCCTAAGCGGGCCGTATTCCTTAAGGACTTCCTTTCAAGTCCCAGGCTCGTCAACGAGAACCGCGGTTTCTACGTCTATACTGGTGAGTTCAAGAACAAGCCCGTGACAATAGCCGTACACGGCGTTGGAGCCCCCTCGGCGCAAATAGTCTTTGAAGAGCTCTGGATGCTCGGAGCCAGGGTAATTACTAGGTTGGGAACGGCTGGGGCACTCGTAAACTGGCTGAAAGTCGGCGACGTAGTCCTAGCCCAGGACGCCAATTACTACAGTGGTGGAATATACGCACAGTACCTGCCTAGCAACATATCGCTGAGCGCTTCGGCGGATTACCACTTGCTGAAGCACGTCGAAGCTTACTTCGCCAAGAAGGGATTGCGCTACGTTATAGGCAGCGTGGTAAGCGCTGATAGGTTTTACGTCGATCCATTGGAATTCGCGTCGCAGTGGAGCAGAGTAGGTGCTGTTGCTGTTGAAATGGAGACCGCCATGTTGTACGTCTTGTCTAAAATCAGGCGCTTCAAAGCACTTTCCGTGCTGATAATTAGCAATAGCTTGGTCGAGGAAACGGGCTACCCTACTGCAGAAGAGCTGAAAAAGTACGTGGGCGAAGTGGGTCCTGCTTTAATAGAAGCCCTCGTAGACTTCGAGCTCTAATACGCGCGACTAGTATCTAGAGCAAGTCTCGAGCTCTCGCTTTTCCAACCAGCTCAATGAACTCTTCTAGCTCTTTCAGGGACCTGGGTAGGTGCCTGGCGCCGATGCCCAGTGCCTTGTAGGCCCCCATTGCGTTGCCCAGTAGCAGGGCCCTCTCCAGGTCCAGCCCCTCGAGCATCGAGTACAAGACTCCCGCGTTGAACGCGTCGCCGGATCCCGTGGTGTCAACGGGCTTTATGCTAAGTGCCTTGGCCCTGTACACCGCGCCGTGGGATATTGCCAGGGCCCCCCTGCTGCCCATTTTCACGAACAGCACTTCGGGCTCTAGGCTCTTGTAGAGGGATTCTGCTGCTGGGAGAGAAGCCGAGCCCACCAAGCCCTCCAGCTCGTCGGAGTTTATGAAGGCGTACGTGACCTTCTTCTTGAGGCTCAGGACTAGGTCGGCGTGGCTCCTAGTCAAGCCGCTCAAGTCGAGCCCCGTGACAACCGACTCCCTGGAGGCCCTGCTGAACAGCAGCTTCAGCGACTCGCCTCTATCGATGTTGTCTACTGAGAAGCCGTAGGCGAAAACGGCATCTACGCTGCTGAGCACTTCGCTAACTAGATTGGGGCTCAAAACGTTGAGCCTGTTCGCGCCCCTGTAGCCAATGATGACCCTCTCTCCGCCGGGCTTGACTATTATGCTCATAATTCCCGTTGGCTCCTCGCCTGTGTACGTTACGTACCTCGTGCCCACCTCGTTTGCCTCGAGGTCCCTTACCAGCACGGCTCCAACAGGGTCTGCCCCCACCTTCGCCACGACGCTGCTTCTCGCGCCGAGGCGCCTGAGCGCTACTGCCAGGTTTCCCGCTACGCCGCCTGGTGAGTACACGCCTTTCTTTGCAACGTAGGATACGTCTCTGAGCACGAGCTCGCTCGTGTCGAGGAAGTATATTACGTCGAGGTTGAGGTCGCCGTAGACGCTTACGCGCTTCTCGCTCAAGCCTTACCCCTAATCCTGTTTACAACGCTCATCAGCTTCCGGACCCTCTCGGGATCCACGGGGTTCTGGGTTATTCCATGCACTTTGAAGTACGTCCCGACTATTGCGCCATCAGCGTGCTTGAGGAGCTTCTCGGCGTTCTCGGGAGTCAGCCCGCTCCCGACGAGGACTGGCGTGTCGCCAACTACGGACTTGACCTTGGCGATGTCCTCCGGCGATGGCGCCTCGCCGGTCATTCTCCCGGTTACGATGATGGCGTCGGCGAGGTAGAAGTCGGCCCACTTTGCATGAGTCTCCAAGTCTATGCCCGGGAACACTACGCTGTGCTTCTTGACTACGTCGACGAAGAACTTTATGTCCTCTGCGTAGAGGGCCTTTCTCAGCCTGACCAAGTCTGCTGCCACGCCGTGGTCAAATTCCCCAGTGTCCCAGACCGCTGCCCCAGTGTACAGGCAGACCCTAATAAACTTCGCGCCAGCAGCCTTGGCTATTGCCAGCGCTACTCTGCCGCCATTGTGTATGACAGTGATTCCAACTGGTATTGAGACGTTTTTGACGACGTGCCTCGCGACAACGGCCTGCGCGGCCATTTCCTCTGGTGGAATTCTCGAAGCCCCACTGTAGTATGGGAGGTCCCACATGTTTTCGACGATTACTCCATCTAGGCCGTTCTCCTCGTAGATCTTTGCTTCTCTCAGCGCGTGCTCTTCGATGACGTCGATGCTCCAGCCCTTGTACCCAGGCGCTCCTGGTAGTGGGAGCAGGTGTACCATTCCGATAATGGCCTTGTCGTTCTTGAAGAGGTCTCTTATCGAGTACATTCTCTTAGAATACAGCTCCCTCGCCCACTCGGGTATCAGCTTTTCGAGGACCTCTCTCTTCATGCCACCACCCATGGGCGCAATATCGCGCGCAGCGCTTTTATGCTCGCCCATCGTGCTGCTTCGAGCCCGGAAACCCCGGCTCCCACTCTAAGCGCTGCTATGTAAGTAGAGGTAGCAAAAGCGGTCTCTGTCTCGAGGACGCGGCTTGGGGCCGCGTCTACTGGGCAGTCTGGTTTAATTTAATCAGTGCCGTTTACTTTATGCATGCTTAGTGCCAAACCGGGGTTGCGTGATTCGTGGAGCCCCATATTGGTGATAAGCGCAAGAAGCTAGTAGCGGTTACAGCTCACTGCCTGCTTAACCAAAACACGGTCGTTAAGCCCCTTGCCAGCCACGAAGGCGCTGTGAAGGACCTAGTCAAGGCCCTCGTCGACTTGGGCTACGGCATTATCCAGCTGCCCTGCCCAGAGGCCCTGTACCTCGGCTTGAAGAGGTGGTGGATGAGCAGGGAGCAGTACGACTCCAGGTCCTACAGGAGCTTCGCGGGGAAGATCCTCGAGCCCTACGTAGCCCTATTAGAAGAGCTCGTAAAAGACGGCTGCAGGTACATCTTGCTGGGAGTGAGGGGAAGCCCCTCCTGCGCCACGCAGAGCACTACGAGCAATCCATTTTGGCAGGGAGAGCCCAGAGTCGACAAGTACCCAGAGTCAACTAAGGTAGAGAGGCCTGGAGTGTTCATGGAGGTCTTGCTCGAGTTGATAGGAAAAGCGGGGCTGCCCGGGCCGGAGCTCGTACTCGACGTAGATCACGAAGAAGTCGCTGAATCGGGGCTGCCCGCGGAAATCGCCGAGAAGCTGCTAGAGGTTTCGCAGAGGCTTGCTCGCCGCCTGGGGGAGGAGTGCTAGGAGGAGTGAACAGAGTGAAAAAGGGTAGGGTGAAAAAGGGTCTCTAAGCCCCTTCCTGCTTATCCAAGTATGCTCCTCCAGTAGGCTACCTCATCAGCTGTAGTTGGCATTGGTACTGTTACCTTGCCTTCTCTTATTAAGCGCTCTAGTTCGGCAACAGCATCCCATATCCAGGCCGGCTGCGCCTCTCTCATTGCCTTGACCTTCTCCTTGATCTGCTCGGGCGGCATTGGGAGTACTTTCTTGCCCAGCAGCTTCTCGGCGTTAATGCCCATTTGAATGAACTCGTCGAGGTCTTTGAGCGTGCTGACCGATATGCCCTCCATGAGCTCTCCAGCTACTACTGTTCCAATGCCCAGCGTCAGCGTGCCGTTGTACTGCTTGACTATGTCTTTGAACTTGCCTGTTACTGCGAGCTTGGCAGCGTAGTAGACTCCCTTGTCTACTCTCTTCATCATGCTCGCTATCACGAAGCCTGGGTTAATCCAGTCTTGGTTTGCGTCAACGCCTATCCAGAAGGGCGGCCCCATAGTCAGGTTCTTTGCAGTAGCGATTTCCTGCACTGCCTGGTTTATGCCGAGGCCCAAGGGGCCTGCTATGTTGTAGACTGCTACGGCGCCCTTGGCATACATTTCCTTGGCTGCCAAGTACCCCTTAGTTATGTCGCTGAACGTTCCAGTGTACGTCCAGAGAACCCTCTCTCTAACAGGCACGTTGACTATGTTGTTTGGATTTTGCTTCGCGGCGTTGTAGACGTCGGGCTTGTTTTGCTCAAGCCACTTGAGAGCCCAGTCGCACCCCCACTTGTAGCCTATTTCAAACTTCCACAACACGGGTATCTCTATTCCGAGCACAGCGCCTATGTGCGGGTAGTTGTAGTAAGCCGCAAGCAGACACCCAAGAGCTCCTACTAGCGCGCTGCCCTTGTGCTCCTCGAACTTTATGTCAAGCAAGTTTGGCAGTGGGTACTTGTCCGGAGTCTTGTTCTTGACTATTAATTGGGCAAATGTGTCTATGCCGGCAAAGAACTTGTTCGGGTACTGGGGGGCAACCGTTGCCAAGGCCTCGCTCAATAAGAAGCCCACGCCAACAATTAGTATAGTGTCTGGGTCCTCCGCCGCCGCCTTTAAGTTGGGTATGTAGTCTTCCTCTTTGTAGCTTATGAACTCCAAGACCTCTAAGCCGAAGTCCCTGGCCGCCTCCTCCGCGCCCTTGAAGGCCATGTCGTTGAAGCTCAGGTCCCCTCTGCCACCAATGTCTGATACAACTGCTATCTTAAGCTTCTTAGCCGGAGGCGTTGTTGGCGTTGGCGTGGGAGTTGGAGCGGGCGCTCTTGTAGTGTAGTACACGACGCCGGCAATGGCCGCCACAATGACTACTATGGCTATTATCACGGCTAGAGTGGTCCTAGTTACTGGAGACATGGGTACACCTCTTTGTGATTTAAATATATTGCCAGCCAAGGAATTTAAATCTTTCCTAATTCTAAAGACGGGTGTAAACGAAATATGCGAGTAAGTAGCTCTGTGGGCTTGTCGAGGGGCTAGTGGTAGGTGGCTTCTTCCCGGCTACTTCTTCCTGACTTCTACGCCCCCCATTAAAAGCCCTATTTCTTCAAGCGTAAACTCCTCCGTCTTGCCCACCGCGAGGAACCTGCCTTCGTACATTACCGCTATTCTGTCGCTTAGCTGGAGTATTTCTTCGAGGTCTGCCGAGACTAGGAGGACTGCTCTGCCCTCGTCTCTGGCTCTTGCCAGGATTTCTCTCACGTACATTGTTGACGCTATATCGAGCCCCTTAGTTGGGTGGACGGCGACTATGAGCTTAGAGCTCTTAGTAAGCTCCCTGCCTACGAGTAGCCTCTGCCTGTTACCACCACTAAGGCTCTTAACAGGGGCTTCGAGACCGGGAGCGACTACGCTAAATGCCTTCACCAGGCTCGCCGCGTACTCCCTCACTTTATCCCAGGCCACGAGCACCCCGCCTCTAGTAAACCTCTGCTCCCACTGCCTGCTGAGAATGCTGTTCTCCAAGACGCTGAAGTCTAGCACGAGCCCGTACTTCTCCCTGTCGCCTGGTATGTGCGAGGCTCCTGCCTTGTACACAGCTAAGGGGCTCGCTCCAGAGACCTCTGATCCATTTATCAGTATCCTCCCCCTCTCGGGCTTTCTCAAGCCGGTTATTGCCTCAATTAGCTCGTCCTGCCCATTTCCCTCAACCCCCGCTATTCCAAAGACCTCGCCTGGATAGACCTCGAAGCTAACGCCCTTTACGGCGTAGACGCCCAAATCGTTCTTGACCCAGAGGTCTCTGACGACTAGCGCGGGCTCTGTGCTTTCGACAGGCTTCTTAGCTCTCAGCACGACGTCTAAGCTTATCTCCTGCCCAACCATGAGGTTGGCGAGTACTCGTGGATTAGCCTCCTCCCTTCCAAGCTCTCCAACTACCCTGCCCCTTCTCAAGACGACGATTCTGTCTGAAATGGCGAGGGCTTCCTTGATTTTGTGCGTTATGAACACCACTGTGTTTCCTCTTTCTCTAAACGCCTTGATGAACTTGAACAGCTCCTCGACTTCGAGAGGCGTTAGGAACGTCGTGGGCTCGTCGAGTATTAAGACCTTGGCGCCTTTGTATATGGCCTTGAGGAGCTCTACTCTCTGCCTAAAGCCCAGTGGAAGCTTTTCGACAGGTACTTCTAGGGGGACCTTTAGTCCGAGCTCTCCCGAGATCTTCTCTACGTCTTCTCTGAGCTTGCTGATATCCAGCGGCTTCAGTAAGCGCGTAAAAGACGCTACTCTGCTCTCTCTGCCCAGTATGATGTTCTCTAAAGCGCTCATGTTTGGAACTAGGCTGAAGGTCTGGTGAACCATTACAATGCCGTACTTTAGCGCGTCCCTAGTCGACTTTATTTTCACAGGCCTGCCGTCTACTAGTATCCTACCACTCGTTGGCTTTATGTAGCCCGACAAGATCTTCATTAGCGTAGTCTTGCCAGCGCCGTTCTCGCCTAGGAGGGCAAGTACCTCGCCTTTTCTAATTTCGACTGTTACCCCCCTAAGCGCGACTGTTCCATCAGGATACACTTTGCGTATATCCTCCATTACTATCGACTTTTCCAAGGCCACCCACTCAGCGCACGTGCTGCAGGCTTGCTTGTGGAATTTAGTACTTGAGGGAGTTAAAAAGTATTTAAACTTGCCCCGGCTACTCCACGGTAGACCTGCACGCTAAACCAAGGTGCTACAACATGCTACCAGTTTTGAGGAAAGTGGCGTGGGGGCTTGCCCAAAGCCTCTTTGCCATTGCCCTGGGTCTAGCAGCCAGCGCGTTGCTTATAGGTGTATTCGGCTACGACGTGCCAAGCACCTTTTACTGGTTGTTCTACGGCGGCTTTGTGAGGGAAGGGGCTATATTCGACGCCCTCGCATTTGCAACGCCACTCATGTTAACCGGCTGCGCCTTTGCAGTAGCAGCACTAGCAGGGCTCTTCAACATAGGTACTGAGGGGCAGGCATACATGGGGGCTATTGGGGCAATACTAGCTGGAGCCCTCCTAGCAGAGTCCTTCAGCCCGCTGAGGCCGATTGCCCTGCCACTCTCCCTCGTGTTTTCAGCCGTCTTTGGGCTCTTGTGGGCCGTTGTTCCCGCTGTTCTCAAAGCGTACTTCGGCGTCCACGAAGTGATCTCGACTATAATGTTCAACTGGATGGCATTCTGGGTCTCAATGTACCTTGTTCAAAGAGGCCCCCTAGTGGACCCGAACAGGCCCGAGAAGTCTCTCAGCGTGGTTCCCGAAGCCCGCTTCGGCGTAATAGAGTCTATACTGACGACTTCCATATACTTCGCAGTAGCAGTCGTAGTAGCAGTGTACTTCATACTGTGGTATACTAAAGTAGGCTTTGAGCTGAGAGTGGTCGGAAGCAACCCCCACGCAGCAGTCTTCGCGGGGATTTCAGTAAAGAAGCGCCAAGTACTGGCACTCGTGATCTCGGGAGCTCTTGCAGGCTTGGCGGGAGGCCTAATAGTCGTTGGCAGGCCGCCTAAGTGGGCTATACACGGAACTCTTGGCGACGTAATGAACGTCGGTTTCGACGGCATAGGCGTTTCGATGATAGCCCTCAACCACCCACTGGGCATACTCCTGAGCAGCCTGTTTATAGGTGGAATAAGAAATGGAAGCAGGCTACTAGAGCCCTACGCTAAGATGTCCTCTGAGCTGAGCAGGGCCGTTATAGGGCTAATGATAATAGCCATGGCCCTGCCAGGCATCGTAGGCTACATCAAGAGCTACCTCAGAGTAGCCACGAAGAGGGGTGTTGAAAGTGCGTAGAGCCCCCAAGCTCGCACTAGCGGCTTTGGTTTGGGCTTCGCTAGTATTTGCACTCAGCTTGCTCGGCATAAGCCCCCTGAGTCTACTAGAGTCAGCACTACTCTCAATGACCCCCCTAGCCCTGGCTGCACTAGGCGAGGCCGTCAACGAAGTTGGCGGAGTAGTGAACATCGGGCTGGAAGGCATACTGCTGATGTCTTCAGCAATAGCCGTGTGGGGTGCTGAGACTTTTGGAAACGGCTACATGGGGCTGCTAACGGCCCTCGCATTTGGAGCCCTCATTGGGTTCATACACGGAGTTCTGAGCACGTATGGAAGGGCTTCGCAAATAGTCGTTGGCATTGGAGTCAACGTGTTTGCATACGGCTTCACTCCCTACTTCTTAATGGCCATGTGGAAGTTTCCGGGTATAAGGGTTCCCCCCAAGGAAGTCCTCGTCCCCCAGATATCTGTAAAAGCCCTCGGCTTTTCCTTCGAGTTCAGCGAGGTGACAATCACTGCAGTACTCCTGGCCTTCGTGTTCCACTACCTGCTCTACAAGACGCCGCTAGGCCTCAGGATAAGAGCTGTAGGCGAGGCGCCCGACGCGGCCGACGTCGCAGGCGTGAGGGTCTTTGCGCTTAGAACGCTCTTGTCGACAATGGGCGGCGCCCTTGCCGGGTTGGGCGGCGGCTTCATGTCGCTTGTGTGGTTTGGAGGCGTGGTCAAGGAGATATCAGCAGGCAGGGGCTTCATAGCCCTCGCCTGCTTAGTTGCAGGCGGGCTAGAGCCCATTTCAACGCTCGGCTTCACGTTCTTGTTCGGCTTTGCAGAGGCCCTGGCCATATCTATTGCCATAACACCCGGAGTCAAAGAAGTCGTGCCATACCACTTGGTCTTCTTAATACCGTACATCACGACCCTGGTAGTAGTAACGGCCTTTATGAGGGGTAAGAGGTTTCCGCGCGCACTGGGCCTGCCATACATCAAGGAGTGGTAGGGAGAGCTCTAGGAAAGCGTTTTTAATTATAATGCTAAAAAGAGGTGCTGCTTTAAAAGCGCTCAGCTCGGGCTTGCTGCTACCGAGCAGTAGCCGCTGGAGCTTCTGGGGGCTTGGGAGCGGGCTTTAGTGGTGGCCGGACTCGAGTAGGCGCTAGTGCGAGGTGCTGGTAGAGCAGTATTGACGCCCAGACGCCCGATGCCGCAATAGTCATGGCCACGCCCGCCGTGGATATCTCGTGCAGCGCCACGCTCCACTCTTCTGGAGACTGCATTGCCGTTAAGAATGGGGGCCACGGAACGACTTCTCCGTGCCACAGGTGCTCGAACGCAAGTAGCCCGGCACCACCCCACAGCAGGACCTCGAGGAGCGAGAGCCTCAGCCTTTCTGAGAGCCCCCTGGCGAGCCTCTTGAGCACTGACACTACAGCAGCCACGGCCATTGGTGCTATGAAGCACGCCACGCTTGTGCACCCGCTTCTTGCAATGGGTGCACAAGTTTATAAGCTTTGCCCTCCATTGTAGTGTGCAGGTGGTAGCTGGTGTGGCTGCTCGTGCTAGGCTACGCAGCAGTGGCCGCAACGCTGCTGTGGTACAGCAGGGCCGAGAAAGACACGTACATGCTCAAGTACCTCTCGCTAGCGCTGTGGGGAGTCGTGGTGATGTCCTTCATTGACCACCTCTACGGATACCTGACCGAGGGAGGGGAGTTCCTCGACACGTCACCAGACGCCCTGCTATTGGGCTTTTCAATGCTGCTCGTAGCACTAGTAGCGTGGCTACTAGCCCTGCTCGTAAAAGACCCCAGAGGAGTACTGCGCAAGCGGGCAACATAGAAGCGCCGCAAGCGCGTGCCTTCTACTGCAAAATTCGGTGAAAACGTAGAACCGCGTGAAGCGCAAATAAAGCGTTTTAGATATTTACCTGCACGACGCTTCTTCTACGTTCTTCTTAGGGATTCGAGTAGGCTTGCAGGCTCTAGTCTCTTTAAATCGGTCTTGTCGAAGTCTTTGTCAAAAGAAATTATGCTCGCACCTAGCTTCTTGGCGTAGTAGTATTGAAGCCCATCATCGAAGTCTAGGCCTACTCTGCTTGCTAATTCACATGCTACGAGTTCCTCTTCTACAGACGAGCCCACTACTGTTAAACCGCGCCACGTGAGTACCTCGGAGAGAAACTTCGAAACAAGCTCTGGCTTTCCTAGAATAGCTGATATCCCATGCAACGTGAAGTGCAGAATATAGGCCTTAACATCACCTTTTTTAACCATAGCTAGAAGTTCGCTGCACTCCTTCCACCTATCTCTCTTGTACAAAACCTCTAGTAAGATGTTAGCATCTATTAGATACATTAGTCCTTCTCCTCAAGGCCTCAACTATGTCCTCGCCTTTCCACTCATAGTCCGACAGGAGCCCTAGACCAATGATGTTGCCAATGCCTTCAGTTGTTTGAGCCCTCTCAAAGGCAAGTTCTCTCTCTATGAGGTCGGCTACTGCCTTGGACAGGGCACCTCTTCTAAAGCCATACTTCTCGGCAACGTACTTGCGAAACTTCTCGGCAAGATCTCTAGGTATTTCGACCTTAATTACCTCGACATTTTTGTCTTTCCTGGTTTCTCTCAATTTGTTCCCCTAAAGTACTTTAGTACTAAGGACTAATAAGCTCGCTACTTTTCGCGAAGGTGCTTGACATAAGCCGTGGCGAGTTTAGAGCCAGGACCATTCTAGCTGAGTGCTAGTTTGTCTACCACGTTCTCGATTTCGTGCATCGCTTCCTCGACGTAGGCACCTGCCCCTACACGGCTCCAGTAAGTTGGTACTTGTAATTAAGAGCCCACAGTCTGAGGCGTAGATTTCAGCGTGCAAGTGCTTGCTAACTTCTAGTTCGTGTCCAAGTTCTCGATTAAGTACTTACCTATTTTCTCGTCGCTGTATATGACTTCTTCGCATACAAGTAGTACATAGACTTGAACCCAGCCTTCGCTGATGACTTTGCCTGGCCCAACTATTGGCTTCTCTCCGACTTCTCTTAATGTGGTTTCAGATGGGTAAACTGCTGTGGCCTCACTAACAGTGACATCAAATTCGACACCAAACGGGGATGCCTCCCCCTATCCTGACGTCAACTGTAGTTGCACGTAGAAAATTAAGCTACCATCACTTACTACAACATAATAACCCAGCTTACTATTCTTGGACGCGAGCTCATCTGCAACGTTAGCGGCATTCATACAAGCTCCCTTGACTTGGAGTCACGCAACTTCACGCTGAATAGCCTTCCTCAACCCCACGCAAACCTGCTCGCATTTCGCTGGCACCGCGCTATGTGCGAACGGCCTAAGGCTTTCATTAAATCCTCCACGACACCATTGGGGAATTCCTCAACTCAAGATCCTGGTTCCCTCTTTTCCTCCCTAAGCAGCTTCAGGCGTTCAATGAGCTCTTCATACGTCGTAGACCACTACTCGAGCATGGTGCAGACCTGTGGTGTAGAGCTTGTAGTGCTTAGAAGACGGCTCAGTGGGTCTGGTCCCTGGCTTCTCTGTATGGCCGTGCCCGGGCTCAGGCTATACGCCAACCCCCACTCACCAGTACACTGCTAGACCTCCTTGTGGGTCTCTCGACGAGGCCCGCAACTGGCCCCTCGAACCCTCGAACCTGCAAGGCCCTGTCGCGCTGATTTAACGATGCGGGGCTAGCGCTGGCGAGTAGAGGTAATTCTTGCCCTGTAGCTGGTTCGGGCTAGGCGTGGAACGTGTAAACCACTGCTTCAAAGGCCGTTTTTACCTCAAGTAGACGCTGTTTAAGTTTTCTGCCAGTGCCACTTCATTCAGCCTCTTATCCCCAGTTAAGAACAGCTCCGCGCCCACGTACTTGGCAGACGCTACTTGCAAAGCATCCGCCTCGTATATGTGGTGTTTTTCAATCAGCTTCCAGCTCTCCCTTAAAATGCTTGTTTTTACGGGGATGACAATTGCGAGCCTTAACTTCACCATTCTCCTCGTTTCCAGCAGGAACCTCCTCTTAGCCGCTTGGTAAGCTTCGATACTGAGCCTGCCGATACTCACGGCCCTGTTTAGAACACCTAGAACCTCTCCAATATTCCACAGGCTAAAGGACAGAACCAGCTCTCCCGAGTACGCCTTTAAGTAGAGTTCTCTCACAGTATCGCTACCCGGCTCCTTAATGTACCTCTTGATCATAGCAGAAGTGTCAAGGTACACTACTTGCTCTCTCATTCCTCAAGGCCCTGACAAGCTCGCTTACAAGCCCCTCTTTGGGCTCAACGGGCTCGAAGTCTAGTACGTAGTCCTCGCTGCCTGCAAGCTCTAGTAGCGCTTCGCTCAAAACTTCCTCGACCATTTCATCTCTAATTGCTTCTTCAAGTAGCTCGCTGACCTCCCTGCCCCTCCTCATGGCATAGGTCTTGAACTTCTCCCACAGCTCCTTGTCAACGTAAATGCTCGTCTTTACTCTCAAGGCCTCTGCACCTCCATGGCAGACTATACCGAAAGAGGTATAAAAATGCAACTTTACAGCAGCACTACTGAGGACCTGGAGGGGGGCCTCGTAGCGGGCCCGCCGGGATTTGAACCCGGGTCCTCCGGCTCCGGAGGCCGGCGCCCTGTCCTGGCTAGGCGACGGGCCCTACTCTACGAATTGCCTCTAGCGGCTTATATCGCGCCACTGCTAGCACTCAAGCAGCAGACAGTTGAGTAGGGGCAGGGCCTTCCCGGTGAAGCACTTATAAGCCCTCGCGCTTCTCCATAGAGCAGGGCTTTGCGAGAGGCGGTTTAATGCGCGATAAGACGACTCTAGTGCTCATTGGAGTAGTCGTGGCTCTCGTCGTTGCAGCATCCACGTGGGTTATTGTTGAGAGGCAGAGGGAGGCGGGGGCTCCCCCCGCTGGAGGCGGTGCCTGCTCCGCGGCCTTCTTCTACGAGTACGGTGCCACGTGGTGCCCCTACTGCAGGTCTCTCCACGAGTTCTTCTCGTCGAAGTACCCCGATCGGCACTTCTTCTGCGCCATAGACGTCTACAAGGCCTGCTACGATGGCTTCACGAAGTTTGCCACGGAAGTCACGGGCTCGGACTCTATACCGCAAACCCTGGTCTTGGTGAACAGGACTCACGTGCTTGCAGTAGTAATTGGTGCCGTGACTGAAGAGGGGTTCTGGGCCAGCATTTCGTGCGCTCAGCCGAGCGCGAGAGTGCCGGTCTACTACGGGACGAGGCTCCTTGGCTACTTAAACCTGAACACGACAGACCACTCGAGCTTCATTGAGAAGTACGTGGTGCCGCCGGAGAAGGCTCGCGGTTAGTTGCTGCCTCACTACTGTACACTGGAATAGCCACGAGCCTGCCGCCCACCACAGCCGTTGAAAAGCCCACTCCAAAGGCCTTTTCGAGGCAAGCCCTTCCCTCTCCAAAGACCTCGCCTGCGCTGCCGCTGCAGACTACGCTTCCACGCGACAAGACAACGACGTTGTCGCACGCTGCTGATGCGAACAAGACGTCGTGCGTCGTGGCAACCACGGTCTTGCCCTCCCTCGCGAGCTTCTTCAAGAAGCCAGCGAGCCAGGACTTGTAGGCGGCGTCTAAGTGGCTGTCTGGCTCGTCGAGGAGGAGGTACTTCGGCTTCTTAACGAGGGCCGCTGCCAGGACTACCTTCTGGAGCTCGCCAGAGCTGAGCTCTCCCAGCCTCCTCTCCAGCAAGTGGCTTATTCCAAGCACTTCTGCTACTTCTAGCACTTCTTCGAGGTCTCTGCGGGTATCTGCAAATCCGCTCGAAACCGGGTACCTCGAGGTGAGCAGCACCTGGACTACCCTCGTGCCGAGGTAGTCTGCAGACGCGTCTAGGCTCTGAGCGTAGGAGAGCACCTTCCTCAGCTGCTTGGCCGCCTCCCTCGCCTCTAGGCCCCCAACTAAGACGCTCCCCTCGTAGTCTACTAGCGCGGCTATCGCCTTTAGGAGGGTTGTCTTGCCCGAGGCGTTGGGGCCCAGAATGCACGTTACAGTTCCGCTAGGCACTTCTACCGTGACTTCTCTGAGGGCTTCGATGCCCGGCGGCTTGTAGACTACTCTAAGCCTGGAGACCTCTATCAAGCTAGTCGCCTCGAAAACCTCGAGACGAGCAGCGCTGCGAAGAAGGGGGCGCCAATTAGCGAGACTATAGAGCCTGCCGGCACCTCGCCCCACAGGGGGGCCGCCACGTACCTCGAGAAGGCGTCTGCCGAGTACAAAAACGCCATTCCAAAGAACATTGCAGTGGGGACCACGAGCCTGTTGTCGCCTGTTTTCAGCACAAACCTCGCTACGTGGGGAGAGACCAGCCCTATAAAGCCCACTAAGCCGAACAGCGATACAAGCACGCTGGAGGCTACTCCCGCAATAGTAGAGGAGGCTAGCCTGGCCAGCCTGGGGTCTACGCCGAGCTGAGAAGCGTGCTCATCTCCGAGTGCCAGCGCGTTGAGCTTCTTGGACAAGAGCACGTAGCCCGCGGCCGCGAGAGCCAGCGAGGCTAGCACGTATGGGAGCTGCTGAGGCCTCGACAGCGCAAAGCTCCCTGCCAGCAGTAGCGAGGCTGCAAAGGGCTGTTTCGATGCAAGGTAGTAGTATGTGAAGAGGGATAGGCCAGAGAACAGCGTTGTCACGCTTATGCCGGCCAGCACGTAGGCCACATCGCTGCCGGACATCTTCTCAGCCAGCAACACCGTCAAGGCGAGGGCCGCTAGACCTCCCACGGCAGCCGAGAGCGGGGCCACTGCGAGGCTGTAGCCCCAGAGGAGGGCTGCGAGGTATGTTGAGAAGAGGGCCCCACTGCCAATTCCAAGCACGTAGTGGTCTACGAGGGGGTTTCTCAGCGAGGACTGGAGGAAGCAGCCCGATGCCGCTAGCACCGCGCCGGCGAGCATCGAGTAGACCGCTCTGTAGATCCTGTACTCGGCTACGAGCTCGGAAACGCCCGCGCTCGTGTACACGGTAAAGCCGTAGACTAGGAGGAAGAAGGCTACTGGCGCAGAGAAGGCCAGTAGGATGTTCCTCCAATTGGCAATCAAGGAAAAAAGCCACCTAGAAGCAGGGAGTGCTCAGATGCCTCCTCGGCAAGACCGCGGCTACCTGCTGCGTGCTGGCGCGTGCAAGGGCTTTTTCAACAGCGCTGCGCACGACCTCGGGGGCGTACAGCAGCATGGGGCCAGGCCGCGACACCGCGTCCACGTCCCTGGAGCTCAGCAAGACTATTGGTACTCCAAGCCTTGGCAGGCCCGACTCGTTGACCGTCTCCCAAGTCGCGTAGGAGCACGCTACTATTACCACGCTGGGCTTCCACTCCGCGATCTGCTCTATGCTAGCCGCTGCCCAGCCCTCTACGGTAGCCGCGTTGACGAGGCCCAGCTTTGAAAGCAGGTTGTCGACGAACGTTCCCCTGCCGGCAACCCATATGCCCTGGTAGAAGTCTATGACTACCAGCACTCTGAGGCCTGCAAGACCCTTTCGAGCCAGACCGGCCCTTGCTTCTTCAATGGCTTCCCGGATTTTCTGCACGAGCTCCCTCGCCTTCTCCTCCCTGCCGAAGATCTTGCCGAGGAGCTCTACGTCCTTCTCCACGTCCTCAATGGTTGCTGCCGAGCCCCCGTGCAGGAAAACGGCTGTCAAGTTGTATGACTCGAAGGTCTCGAGGAGCTTTACGTGAGCACCGGCATCGGCCAGCACGAGGTCTGGCTTTAATTTGAGGATTTCCTCGACTTTGATAGTAGTCCACCAGAAGCCTCCAACGCTCGTGACGTTCCTCTCTCTGAGCCTCGTACTAGTATTCATGAACCAGGACTCCAGGGAGAAGCTGTCTGCTCCAACTATCAAGTTGTCTACTCCGAGGTAGACCATGGCCTCGGTTATCGACGGCGCTAGGACGACTACTCGCTGAATGCTGCTGGGCAGCTGCACAGTCCTGTTCAGCGCATCCGTGACGGTAACCGGGCCTGGCCTCGGTGCCTCCCTGGGCCAGAACAGCACTGTGGCTGTCGCTGCTGCTACCACAACAACTGCCGCAACTACTACTAGCACTAGCTTGGACGTTCTGTCCAAGTAGGTCACCAAACTGCAGTAAAACGCCAGCGGCTTATATACTTGCTCTGCTGGCTACACCCTGGCCTCGTAAACTAGCGTGAAGGAAAGCACTAGAGTGCCCTTATCGAACTCCAGCACCGCCTTGTACTCCTTGCCGCTCACGAAGTAGTCGACGCCGAGCAGGTCTACTACTATGTAGCCCGTGCTTCCCGGCAGCAGAGTGCTGTCTACGAAGCCGCTGAGCCTTAAGAGCGCGCCGCCGCTACTCGCGCCTCCGCTGGGGCTCAGGGATATGGCCCCCTTCTCGGTGTACAGGGTTATCCTCTTCAGCTCTACGGGCTCTCCTCTCTCGTGTGCTACTTTGATAACGACTCTAGTAGTGCTCAGCAAGGCGCTGGCCTCGGCGTAGCCTGAGAGATACGGAACTCTCGCGAGCTCGCCAGTGATGTAGATGTAGAGGAAGAGCATGGCGAGGGCTACCATTGCTATTCCAAGCGCGGCAATGAAGGCCAGCACGGGGTACTCAATGCCCACGCCGCGCCACCTCAAGGAGCGAGAGTTACTATTGGTGCTAGGTACGTAGATACCAGGAGCCCGGTGCTGAAGAGGGCGAGCATTACGAGGGCCGTTCTAAACCCGTAGAAGAGGGAGCCTCCTCTCATCTTCCCCATTACTAGCGACAGCAGGAGCACTGATAGCGTCATGTCGCAGTAGAGAATGTCGTAGACTACTGGGTCGAACTTCAAGTAGGCCTGCATGTTCACAGACCACGCCCCCTGAGCACCAACTCTCTGGAGCACTGACATGTAGCCCGTGAAGACTCCCCTCACAAACCCAGTGAAGAAGCTGAGCATGGCGATTAAGCCAATTATCATTAGCTCCTGCATTCTCGCCGTGCTGAGTATTTTTGACTGGACGTTTACGAGGTGCTCGTAGGAAGAGGCCAGCTCCTTAATAACCTCTGGCCTGGCGCCTAGTGCTAGGGAGTGCAAGAGCGCCTCGATAAATGCAGCGTGAAATAGGCTTGGGGCCTCTTTCACGAGCTCTTCTCTCAATTGCTCAGAGGCCTGGGCTACTGCGACTCTACGCGCAAGCCTCTCGACGTCTCTGCCATACCTTGGCGCGAGCCTCTCCATGACGCTCACGAGGTTTTCGCCGAGGCTGGCAGATATTGCCGCCGCGTCTAGGGTCATTTTGATGAACTTGTCGTAGGTTCTAGCCTTCCTCAGCCAGAGCTCGGAGTAGAGGGCCGCGGGAGCAGTTGCCGCAAGCGGCACGACCACTACTGCCAGGGGTAGGATTGACGCGTCGCGCGTAATCAGCACTCTAAAGCCCGCAAAGAGGATAGAGAGGGCCGGCACCACCAGCCCCGCCGTGCCTACGTAGAGCAATGGCTTGGGAACGTCAATTGCAAAGGCAGAGGGGTAGAGGCTGGAGACGACTCCATAAATGACGAAGAAGAAGAGGGAGTAGAGTGCCAGGGGCATTAAGAAAGCCGTTGAAGGGCTTGCACCGTATATTGGCACTACGAGGGCGAAGACCACGGGCACAAAGAGGAATGCCAGTATTAAGACGCCGTTGATCATCGTCAGCTTGTCCACCAAGCCCGAGAGCCTTGCCTCGAGCCTTGCATAGACGTGCCCAAAGGCCTTTGCAGCAACCTCCTTGAGGGTTCCAGTCGAGACGGCCACTGTAATGATTCTCCTAAAGACGTCTCTCACGGTTTCGGAGGGGTGGTTTTCGGCAATAATGTTCATTGCCGTGATTAGAGACGTGCCGAGTACCGAGGCAAGGCGCCTCGCGCCCTTCACCTCCCTGGACCAGGCCCTCAGCGCGCTGCTCTTCTCAACGGCGTACAGCACGTCGTATAGGGCTAAGTGCGTAGACCCCAAGACCCTAAAGACCAGGAGCAGGAAGGGGAGCTCCACCTCGGCACTGGTCTTCCTAGCAGAGGCCGTTAGCGATGCCTGCAGGCCCGGCAGGGCAGCCGCTAGTCCCAGGGCTGCTGCAAGCACTATTGCCAGCACAGGCAGCCAGAGGGGCAGTGCTCCGTAGGCCATGTAGTAGACTACCCCAACTGCCGTGATAACCACAAACAAGTAGCTCGCTGCTTGAACGGCCACGGCGTAGGAAGACACGAACCTAGGCGAGAGGGGCCTACCCATGTACAGCATCTTGCTTGTTGAGAGGCCCTCGGCAAACTCCCTGAAGAGGCCGTAGAGGCGCGTGTGGAAGTGTGCTATGGCGAGCAGCGCGGCGACTACGAAGTACCCGTAGTAAACAGGGTAGTTGCCAAGTCTGAGCAGCACGCCTACAGCGAACGAGACCAGGACGAGGAGGGCTAGTGGAAAGCCTCTCACCGGCTCTTCAGACAATCTGCTCGCCCAGGCTCTTGTATAGCCTTTCCGCGAGCTCGCAGACGTCGGGCCTTTCGAGTGACGGATCTAGCTTCTTGGACTCCTCGTACGTGGACTTGACTATCTCGATCATGCGCGCGTACTCCTTCTCGAGGTCTTCAAGGGCCTTGCCGTGAGCGAGGGCTACTCTCCTGAAGAACGGGAACCTCCTGATCGGGTTTCCAACTGCGGGGTTTAGCCTAATGGTGTCTGTGGAGGCGTCGTAGGTGAACAGAGGGGTTAGTTTGTGCTCGCCCGTTTCGGGGTCCACATCGTATATGTAGACCTCGGTCCTCCTCACAAGCTTTTCTTCTCTCCTCATCGGTATGGTCCTCACGAAGACGTTGAGGAGCTTGAGGGCCTGCGGGTTCACGCTTATGGGCGGCGTGGTGAGCCTCAAGAGTGCTGCTTCGGGCGAGTCTGCGTGGAAGGTGGTCACCGCGCCGTGGCCGAGCAGTATTGCCTGGGCCCACTCCCTCGCTTCTTCTCCGCGGACCTCGCCGACAACGACGTAGTCTACTGAGAGCCTGACGGCTATTTTGAGCAGGCTAAAGACGGACACCGGGTTTTCGGCCGTTTCTCTAGTAGTAGTCCTCGTCCAGTAGGGTGTGCAGAGCCTTATTTCGGGGGTGTCTTCTATTGTGATGATCTTGGACTTCGGCGGTATCAGGTTGAGGAGGGCCGTTGCCAGCGTTGTCTTGCCACTCATCATTTCTCCAACAACCATTACTGGAACCTTGTACTTTATTGCAAGCCACAGAAACGCCGCTTCCTCGGGAGTCAGTGTCCCGAGGTCTATTAGCTTGAGCACGGACCAGGGCTTTGCAGGCTGCTTCCTGATGTCGACTGTCATCGAGCGCCTCAGCGTGACGTCAGACAAGTAGACTACTGAAACCCTTGCCTCGTACCTGGGCTCTATGAAGCTCAGGAGCGGCGTCGCCTCGGATATGGACTTGCCTGCTAGAGTCGCCATTCTCATCACCAGCTCGCGCAGCTCGTCTTCTTCGAGGACTATGTTCGCGTCCAGCTCGCCGTGGACTCTGTGGAGCACTCTAACCGGCTTCTTGACCAGTACGTGGGCATCTATGACGTTCTCGTCCAGGAGCAGCGGCTCGAGCACGCCATAGCCAAAGAGCTGCCTCTCTAGCACGTGCCTCGTGTACTTGTCTGCCTTGCTAACCACTTCTGCCAGCTCCTTGTCCCTAGACGTGATAATGCCTTTGAGGAGCTCTCTCGCCTTCTCTTCCAGCGCGCCGGGCTCCTGCTCAACGAGGCCCTTGTCGAAGACCACGTACTCTCTATTGGGTGTTATGCAGACTACGTACACGCCTCCGACTTCGTACTTGTCAATGCAGTTGAGCTCTGCAGGGGGGTATAGCAGCTTGAGCGCCGGCCTAATAGACAGGAAGCACCACCCCTATTACTAGTGATGCGAGGCACAGCAATAAGTAGCACGCGGGGAAGGCCACTGCGTAGTACAGCACAAATGGGTAGTGGGGAACGGTGTATGCTACTGAGTAGTCGCCTGCCTTCTCCAGCACTTCCATGAGCTCTTCTCTGCTCTTCAAGGCGCTGAGAGGCACGCGCCCGTAGCCCTCGATGTAGACGGGGTACTCGCTCTCCACAACCCCCTTCTTCAAGTCTACCACGTACCGGACTCTAGCTCTGATTTTCCCAACGCCCTTAATGTACACGGTGCTCGTAGACCTCCGGAACTTGAGGTAAAGGTAGGACGAGGCGGCCAGGAGGGCTATTGGCGTAGTCAGCGACAGCCCCCTCAAGTATCCTACCGGCACTTGTGGTGAGAGGGCCCCGCTAACGAGGACTACGAGGACGTCTCCTCCGCCCACAAGCCCTGTAGCCGTGTAGAGTACTAGGAGCATTGCCAAGACGACTGCGAGGCCCAGGTACGCGCGCGGGAGCTCGCCAAGGCCCATTAATAGGGCCCTGGCAAGCACTGAGGCTGCAGCCAAGGCTCCGTGGACGCCCAGGACTACTACTGGTACCCCCCGGAACCTGTAGTCCGAGTAGCCCTCTAGGAGAAGCAGGAACGCGTTGGCAGCGAAGAAGCCCAGCTCGAGCAGTGCGCTCAAGCACCTACACCTCTCTGAGCAGTGGGTAGGCTGCGATAAAAGCCCCGAGCCCTATGGTCATCGAAGCCGCGAGCTCTAGGAGCTTCTCTACGCTCATGTACGAGTAGGCGTACTCGTAGCCCACGTGCAGTAGTAGTAGCAGTGGCGCGAGGAACGCAAGCGTTGACACCAAGCTGAAGCGCCTATGCAAGTAGAGCCTTTCCAGGCGCTTTTTCAGCAAGTTCCTGCTCGCCAGGGCTGCTGACGCGAATACCGAGAAAGACGCGAGTAGTGGAAGCGGGGAGACCGAGGCACCGCCAAGCAGGGCCAAGAGCGCCCCCAGCACTACTAGCAAAATACCTGCTAGAGACTCCACTAGTGCCGGGGCGAGCCTGCCCGCCACGGGCACCACCCAGAATTAAGCGCTACCTCCCGCCCCGCCTCGCAAAGGGCGCTCTGCCTAGAATTAGCAGCAGCGCGTACGTGGCTCCTGCCGCGAGCAGGGCTACAGCCACCGTCACGACGGGGTCTACAACCTTTACTTCAACTGGCACGTTTACCGGCACTACCATGGTGGTTGTCGTCGTCGTGGCGATTACAACGACTCTGTCGCCTACTACTACCTTCTCGCCTGCGGGGACGCGCCATATGTCTTCGTAGTACACGACGACCACTTCCTCGCTGTATGCCAAGACGTTGCCCTCGTAGAGCTCTACTAGCAGCTTGTTAGTACCCGGCGTTAAGTTGACGAGCACGGAGCCCACGTCGCTGAAGAGCAGCTTTTCGTTGACTGTAACCACTATTAAGCCCCTCCAGGGCTCGCGAGTGTACTTGTCGTAGGCGGAGACCGCCAGTACTCCCGCGCCCCTGTACGTGAGGTTCACTGCGTAGGGCGGCGGGCTCAGGGCTATTCTGACCTCTGTGGACTCCTCGGCGTAGTCCCCTCCACCACAAGTTATCCTGAACACCGCGCTAGTAATGTCCGGCAGGGCGGGCACTCGCACGGATTCTCCAGCAGTAAAGCCCTTCTCAAGCCTCCCCCTGGCATCCCTTATAGTGCAGGCCACTTCCACGGTCTTGTTGGCCAAGACATCTACTGCCTGAACCAATAGCTCTACCTCCTCGTAGGGCGCTGCCTTCGCGGGGTACAGGGCCTTGAGCCTCAGCGGCCTCGGCAGCGCGAGCACGTTCATAGTCCTAACTAGGCAGAAGAAGCCCCGGCACGCAGTTACTTCTAGCGTGTGGTTTCCGCGAGGCAGCCTCGCAGAGGCTTCCAGCGTGCCGTTGCCCGAGTACACCATGCCTGCTATCTTTGCTACCACCATGCTGTAGTTGCCGGCTACTTTGAATGCGAAGGCCTCGCCTGCGTAGACTACAGATGGAGCGCTGACCACTAGCTCGAGGGGCTTTTCCGAGAAGACGTAAATGCCCCTAGTAGTCGAGGCGGCCACGTAGTCGCCCCACCAGTCGGCTGAAACAACCTCTCCGAGCTCTGCAGGAACCGCGAGCTCCTTTAGAACAGGGCCGCCTGGGTAGTCGCAGACCTTTATCACTCTCCCGCCAGCCACAGCCGTGAAGCAGTCGACGCTGTCAGCCGGGTAGTTCACGCTCGAAACACCGCTGGCGACGAGCCGGGGCCCCTCCACGGCTCCCACTCTGTAGAGACCTCCGCCTTCCACCAGCACGTAGACAGAGCGCTTTGTCGAGACCCCAAGGATCCCCCGGCCTATGTTGAGCGGCCTTACTGAGACCCTCTCGCCGGCCACGTCGTACTCTACCAGCAGCGTGTCGGTGCCCGTAGACCCCGCGACGTAGAGCCTGCCGGAGCCCTCGTCGTAGAAGGCCCCGAGGACGCCTACATCTAGCACCATTATTAAGCGCGTTAAGTTGCTCTTCAGCACGTGGAGCAGGAGCTTGCCGCCCTCGGAGCCAACGACGGCTAGCTCCCCCCTCACTTCGACTAGCGCGCCGCTCGGCGCCAGGGGCGATACGTAGGCAAGGCCCCTCCAGACAACCACAGAGCCCACTACGAGCCCAGCCGGGTAGGACCTCGCAGACGCGTTGGCGGGGACAGCGTAGCTAAGGGCCGGGTTCGAGAAGTCCACGAGGAGGCCCTCGCTTGCCCTGTACAGGAAGAGCCTGAGCTCGCCGCGCTCCGACACGCATGCCTTGAGGGGCCGAGCGCCCGTAGAGACCTCAGCGCCCGGGAGCACGTAGAGGTAGCCGTCAACAGCGAGCTTGTCGGCAACTCCATCGCCATCGGAGTCGAAGAGCGCGACAGTGCTCGAAGTCCTACTAGACACGAAGACGTAGGGGTTTTCCCCGCGCACCACATCACTAAAAGTAAGCACCAGCACGACGAGAGCGACAAGTAGCAGAAGCGAAGAAGGCCTAGCACCAGCCAAAGCATCCCACCGCGTAAAGAAAACTCGAAGAGGGCTAATATAAATAAGAGGGGCACGTGGAAAAAAAATGGGGAAACACGGTAGATTAGTTAGCGCTACGACCTCTGCACTGCTGCTGAGAAGCCAAACACGCCATAGTCAGTTGTCAAGTAACCTTCCACGGAGTACTTGCCACATATTTCAGTTTGCACCTTACTATCCGTAGACTCGAAAATCACCGTTTTTGAGTCTCCGGGTTTGAGCGTCACACCACCTGTTGTTATTTCTTCATCTGAATAAATTTTATTAAAAGATATGCCAGCTACAACAGCGCCTGTTATAGTCACATTCGCATTTCCAACGTTTCTCACCGCTATTGTTAGGTTTGCCCCACTAGTAGTGCACACTATGACTGGTGTTCCGAGTACTTGTAGGGATCCGGCTCTGCCTGCTTGTGGCGCGAACCAGAAGAACCAGGCTAGTAGTACTAGGCCTGCTGCTATAATGCCTATAGTCACAAGTATTGCTAGTACTGGAGCGCTCAGGTCTGCCCTCACGAGCCTCATGCCGCGCACCCCGCTGTATACTAAGTCCATGGGGTCTTATAAGCTTGAAATTCCTTGTTAAAGTATTACCTCTCTTACTAGCACGTTCTAAAACTCGCTACTGCCTCAATAAAGCCTTAAGCCAGGCACGCCCCCAAGTACTTGTTTACTTGCTTAGTGCCGGGTGGGGCTGCTTCAGGGGCTCCCCAAGGCGAGCGTTACCACTTGCTCT
>JBMFML010000006.1:0-74971 GCA_049970695.1 Desulfurococcaceae archaeon | reverse complement strand
CCCGCCCATTAAAGGGGAACGTGAGCTGGGTTTAGACCGTCGTGAGACAGGTCGGGCTCTACCCGCGGGGGGCGCGGGCCGCCTGAGGGGAAGCTGCCCTCAGTACGAGAGGAACGGGGCGGCGCGGCCTCTGGTGTACCGGTTGTCCTGGTGGGCAGCGCCGGGCAGCCACGCCGTAGGGGGTAACCGCTGAAGGCATCTAAGCGGGAACCCCTCCCCGAGAAGAGGCGGCCTGCCGCTGGGGCCTTGTGCCTCGGCGGCGCGGGCTCCCGTAGAAGACGGGGTTGATGGGGCGGGGGTGTGAGCCCCAAGGGGGTTTCCCCGAGGGGTTCAGCCCGCCGCTCCCAAAAGCCCGAAGCTGCAGCTCACCCGGGGGCGGGCGGCGCTTACAGGACTGCGTGCCCCGTGGGCTCGGGTATAAGCCTAGTCTCAGGCCCCTCTGCAGCGCCAAAGCCCCCGGCTATTCTGGCCTATTAACACCCCCTCCTCACTCCACTAGTACGTGGTGCTTGGCTTGGGCGTCAAGCACTACTTGCTCATGATGAGGCCCGCCAACTCTGCCTTGAGCGGCTTTGGGGCTGCCTTCGCGGTGCTGGCGTACACGGGCTACTCGCCGAGGAGCCTCCTGCTGCCCACTTGCGCATTCGCAACCGGCTTCCTGCTAACAGCGTCCTCGATGCTGGTAAACGACGTAGTAGACGTGGAAGTGGACAGAGTCAACAAGCCCTGGAAGCCCCTTCCAAGCGGAAAGGCGTCTCCCCGAGCGGCTCTCGCGCTGGCAGCAGCCTTCTTCCTCGCGGGAGTCCTCAGCGGGCTGCCGGCTGGGTGGCCTGCCGTGCTCGTAGCGCTCGCCTACGGCCTGCTCGGAGTCTCGTACAGCTACGCGAGAAAGCACTGGCTCAGCAGCACCATGGTTGCCGCCTCGACGACGGGGCCCGTTGTCTACGGCTACGTGGTCGCCGGGCTTCCAGCCGGACTGGAAGCCTTCACAATAGTCTTCGCAGCCACGATGTTCCTCGTGACCCTCGGCAGGGAGTACTTGAAGTCCGTGCAGGACTACGAGGGGGACCTGAAGCAGGGCTACAAGACCATTGCAACGGTCTTCGGCGTAGAGGCGGCCTACAAGGCAATGCTGGCTGTGGGCGCGGGCGGAGCGGCCCTGGGGCTCTCAACTCTCCTGCTGCCAGGGCTGAGCCACGCCTACAAGGCCCTAATAGTGCTAGCAGCGGCTGCCTACCTCCTCAGCATCACCAGGGCCTACAAGGAGAGGACGAGCAGGGCGCTCGAGAAGTCGAGGCGGGCCACGCTCGCGGCAATGGCCATTGGCATGGCAGCGTTCTGGCTTAGTCGCTGGGGAGTGTAGGAGCGGTAGAGCCTTGGAAGAGGCGAGAGCCCCCCGGAGCGCGGGCTCGGCGTTCTCGAGAGCCAGCGAAGCTAGTGCTATAAGCCCTGCTGCAGTAGCTTGCGCCTGGTGCCGGGCTTGAGCAGGGGTGCGTGGCTGAATAAGGCTCTCGCGGCTGCAGCGCTGGCAGCTGCGCTAGGGCTTCTGCTGACAATTGCAGCAGGCAATCTGGGGGCTTGGAAGGCCTGGTCCGCGCTGGGCAGCGAGGAGTTCTACATGGTCGCGGCAGTGGCTGCGTACTACTTCGCGCCGAGCCCCTACCAGGGCCTCGCGCTAGTGCTAGCAGTGCTGCTCTCCGGCTCTCTGAACGTAGCCCTCAAGTACTCCCTGAACGCGCCTAGGCCCCCCAACCCCCTCATCGAAGTCGAGGGCCCCGGCTTTCCAAGCGGCCATGCACAGGTGTCGGCATCCTTCTGGTCGAGTGCTTCTATGCTCGCCAAGAAGCCCGCGCTCGCAGCGCTATCAGCCGTGATCGTTGCGGGAGTTTCCCTGAGCAGGCTCTACCTGAGGGCTCACTACGAAGTAGACGTAGTCGGGGGAGTGCTGCTAGGGCTTGCGGCAGGCTACCTGGCCTACCGCGCCTATTCACGGCACTCCAGGTCTGGAAGCCTCTCGGCGTACTACGCAATAGCTAGTGCAGGGGCCTTGCTCTCCCTAGTCAACTTGCTGCTCCTAAAGGGAGATTTAGAGGCCTCGCCAGTGCTACTGGGCATGAGCCTCGCCCTCTTAACGGCCATTCCGCTCTTGGGCAGGAAGATTGTAGAAGCCAGGCAAGCTCCGCTAGCTACCAGGATTCTCCTGTGCACTGCACTGGTCCCCGCGCTCCTAGCCACCCACGTAGCAACGCTGAGTGGGGCCGCGCCGCTCAGAGCAGCGGCATTCTACGCAGCCGGCTTGCTCGTCTATTCAGGCCCCCTGCTGGCTTCAAAGATCAGCCAAAGTAGGGGGCAAAGTACCCGAGAACACCGTGGCAGCAGGCACCCGGTGCTTGTTAGCCGCGTGGGCGCGTAGGTGGCTGGCAGTGCTGCCGCGAGAACTCGTAGGAGGCCTCGTAGTTTGCATGTTGCTGCTTTCGCTCGTAGTCAGGAGCAAGAAGCCCATAATCCCAATTTGGAGCATTATGGCATTTACAGCCTTCATTGTAGTAGTCACAGGGCTCGTCGAGGTCGACGAAATCGGCGAGGTCGTTGACATCGATGTAGTACTGTTCCTCGTAGGAATGTTCAGCATAACTAGCCTGGCAGAGAGCTCTGGGCTCCTCGCTTATGTAGCAGGCAGGTTCATCTCGGCTTTCAAAACCGAGAGAGCGCTCATCGTGGCCTCCTCTCTACTCTTCGGCTTACTAGCAGCAGTAGCAATGAACGACACTGTAGCACTAATGGGCCCCCCAGTAGCTTACACGATTGCAAAGGCCACTCGGGTAGACCCGAAGATGATGTTCATGCTCCTCGCCTTCTCGCTCACGATAGGCTCCGTAATGACGCCCATTGGCAATCCGCAAAACGTGCTAATCGCCACGAGGTCGGGACTCGCAGCCCCATTCGTGAAGTTCGTCCTTGTGCTTGCAGCCCCCACAGTACTCAACTTGGCTGTGACCCCGGTCATCCTGATGAAGCTCTACAAGCACAGAGAGGGCCCCGCGAGCAGGCTGCTCCTAATACCCCAAGAGGCAATTAGGAATAAGAGAGACGCCGCACTGGCCCTAGTGGGCCTCGTAGCGTCTGTAACAGCCCTCGTAGTTAACGACTTGTTCCAGCTCGCCGGGCTCCCTCACATCGAGGAAAGGGGCTTTATACCGTTTGTAGTCGCATCAGCCATATACGTGGTGTCTAGCGAGCCGAGAAAGCTGCTTGCAGGCGTCGACTGGGGCACGATAGTCTTCTTCATATCGATGTTCATAGCCATGGAGGGAGTTTGGAGAAGCGGGTTCCTGGAGCCCCTGTTCGAGCTGTTCCTGCCTAGCAAGCCCATCGTAGATCCGCAAGTTGTTGTAGCGCTCTCACTTCTTTCAGTCCTGGGAAGTCAGCTCGTGAGCAATGTCCCATTTACAAAGCTCTTAATACTCGAGCTACACAGAGTTGGTTACACCGGTGCCCACGAAGTCGTGTGGCTTACTGCAGCAATGGCCACTACTATAGCCGGAAACCTGACACTGCTGGGCGCTGCCTCTAACATAATCATAGTCGAGTACTTGGAGTCTAGAATGGGCACGACGCTATCGTTCACAGAGTTCCTGAAAGTAGGCGCCGTAGTTACCCTGGTAAACCTGCTCATATACATTCCATTCCTCCTCCTGCTGTAGCCGGGTCTTCGCGAGCAGGCTAGACGTAGTCCATGTAGAGCCCTGCTTCGGCAACCACCTCGCCAAAGCCCTCTTCGGAGGCAGCGCGCTGAAGCCTCTCGGCAATGTCCCAGCAAGGCGCGTTGCAGAGAAGCCTCACTTCGAGGCGGTCGCCTAGGCGGTCGCCATCTAAGACTACAACCCTCCCGCTCGCATCGTAGTCGAGGACCTCGGCAAGGCGCAGCAGCGCGCTTGCCCAGCCACTCCTGCGCCCACCTCCCGCTTCTAGCAGCTCGTAGACGGCTTCTCGCAGCTCGCCCTCCTCCACGCCGGCAATTCCTGCGAGCTCTATTGAGAACTGGAGTAGCTTAGAGAAGTGCAGCAGCCCGCGCCTGCCGAGGGCGCTCTCAAGCTCTCTGTAGAGCTGCCTCGTCTTGCTCCTCCCCACGAGCTCGACGAGAGTGGCAAAGTCCTCTACAAGCCTGAACTGCCACGGGACTTCGAGCGCGCCCGGAACTCTGCTCCTCACGGCCTCAACTGCTTCCAGCAAGCTGAGCCCTGTGTAGATCAGGTAGCTCGCTGTGACCTGGCTGCTCCTGCCGACTCCGCCGGCGCAGTGCACTAGGACCCTGCGACCCCTGCTAGCGTGCTTTTCAATGAAATCCACAGCCCCGAGGACGTAGACCAGCTCTACTGGGTGGAAGTCTGGCGTGGGCGCGTGGAACACTTCTACTCCACGAGAAGCCAGTTCCCTAATTAGCTGGTGGGGCTTCTCCACATCCGATAAGAGGTTCACCACGCCTGCGAAGACCTCGCTTATTTCGGGCACATCGCTCAAAGCAGGTCTAGGAGACTGCGCGAGGACCCCTGGTATAATCCACGTGAAAGCAAAGACCACTCTAGCTCACCGGGCACTCGGCTTATCCTGCCCGAGGAGCGCGGCTCGCAGAGCCTCTTCTATTATGCACTTAATGGACTCGAGTATCTCGCTGAGCGGTAGCCCACTGGACGCCTCGCCCCTCAAGTAGTTCTCCGTCGAAGGCGGCACGTGGACGAAGCCGGCGGGAACACCGCGCTCGAGGCCATACCTCATTAACATGTACGCGGCGACGTTGCACATGTAGAGACCGGTACCCAGCCCCGGCCTAACAGGCAGTAGCCTTTCTCCTCTGCACTTTTTGATTATTTCCTTGAGTGGCAGCGTCGTGTAGACTATAGGCGGCCCCTCGGGGTCCACGGGCTCGAGCTCGGCCTTGTAACCATCTACGTCCGTGTCGAAGTACGCATAGTTTGCAGCCGCAAGCTCGACGACGACTTCCCTGTAACCGGGCGAGAGCCCCAGCCCAATTGCCAGCGAGGGCTCCAGCTCTCTAAGCAGCCTCGGTAGCGTGGACTTAACGGCCTTGAGCGAGACAGGCATTACCACGGACTTAACCACGTAGTCTCCGAAGCGGGCTCCATCCAGCAGCCTGGCGACCTCGCCACTTGGATTAAACCAGTACTTTCCATAGTAGCTGTAGCCAGTTACGAGTACAAACCCGCTCACGCCGGGCACCTAGACTTCAAGAGTGGAGGGAGGGAGAGTTAAAAGGATGCTTCGAGAGTATAGTTGAAGGGAGTGATGAAACGACGGTAGTCGGACGCGTGAAGAGCGTTTCCCCTAGCTGACTTCTATTGCTTCAATAGCGTCAAGCAGCTTAGAAACGGCTTCAACAGCGCTTCTACCAAGCACTCTCACCATGGGCTCTTTGCCCACATCGCCGACATCGTATATGAAGTCCGGTGCTGTGCCAGCACGCCTAAAGGCCTCTTCCACAATCCACTGCATGCTAGCGCCCTCAACGCTCTTGACATCAGGGGGCTCTTCGCGCCTGTCGACGAAGACGACTACGTAGCCCCTCCTCCTCGCCGCCTCGACCAGCTTGCTGCTGTACTTCACATTAATAGCAGCCCTAATTCTCGGGTCGCGCTTCATTGCCTCTAGTACTAGCCTCGCGAGGTGGCTAGAAGCACCGAACTCTATAGGCCCCACGGGAACCAGCTTATTACCAGCCCTCACGATCCTGCCTTTAATCGCCGCGACGTCGTGCACTGAAGACGCGTACTTGGGGCTTATGGACTCGGCAATATTCACCCCGACTTCGGGTACGTGAGGAAGAACCTTCTCGCTGTTTTCTAGGAGTAGCGACAGGGCTTTTTTCACGCTCTCGAGAGCCCTGTACCTCTCGAGGTCTATTTCAACCCACGCCATGGGGTTAACTGGGCAGTAGCCCCTGCCTACTTTCAAGCCATACGCTATGGCGCGGTCTATGAACTCCTTGGCCCTGCCCACGGCTTCCACGACGTCGAAGCCCATTGCGAGGTAGGCTGCAATGGCAGCCGAATAAGCGCAACCAGCTCCGTGGAAGCACCCCCCTGGAGTCCTGCTAGACTCGAAGTAGTGGTAGCTCTTTTCGTAGTAGAGGACGTCGACTACCTTCTCCTCCTCTAAGTGGCCCCCCTTAACAACAACTCCCCTAACGCCGTAGCTCTCGGCAATCGTCTTTGCAGCTCTCTTAGCGTCCTCGATAGTCTTGACTGGAAAGCCGGCCAAGATCGAGGCTTCCATGGCATTAGGCGTTGCTACGAGTGCGAGTGGCAAGAGCGCGCTTTTTAGTGCTTCGACAGCGTCTTCTCTCAGCAGCCTGGCACCAGACTTCGCAACCATGACGGGGTCTACTACTAGTGGTATGTTGAAGTCGCGGATAGCCCTTGCCACGAACTGTATGATCTCGGCGTTGCTCAGCATGCCGGTTTTCGCCGCGTCAACACCCATGTCTTCTACCACGACTCTTATCTGCTCGTAGACCATGGGCCCGGGCAAGTCGTAGATGGCCGTGACAGCATAGGTGTTCTGAGCAGTTATGCTTGTAATTGCTGCAGTACCATGCACTCCGAGAGCGGCAAAGGTTTTCAAGTCCGCCTCGATGCCGGCTCCGCCACCGGAGTCGCTTCCAGCTATGGTCATGGCCACAGGTACAGAGCGCTTCAAGCCGGGTCGCCTGCTTCACTGCCCCTTATTATCCAGTCGGCGGCTATTTAACGTAGTGCGGTGCCGCCTGTGATTACGTGCGAAGCACTGCTTAGAGCAAAGAACTTGGCGAGCATGCTGGGAGTGGGGCCCGTGGAATTCCACGGCATAGGGCTTTTGGCTGCCGAGGGCATCGGGAGGGTTGCAGCGGCTAGGAGGCTCGGGCTCAGAGAGAGACTCGCCCGCAGAGTGCTTCACGCGCTCAGGAAGAGCCCAGAGCTAGGCAACTTCTACAGGGAGCTCAGAAAGGTTGTTGCAGAAGTAAGGGGGCTCTCGTGCACGCCGGTTTTATACGGCAACATCTCTTCAGAGCTCCTGGAAAAAGCACGTACTAGGCTAATAAGCCTGAGAGACTACATAGTGATCTACGCGAGAGATCCAGGAAAAGTAGAGGTCATAGGCTTCAGTTCGGAGGACAAGCTGGAGTACCCGGGATTGCCTGAAGACCTCGCAGGACTCTACGCGGAGGCTAGAGCCACCCTGCCAAGGATCAAAGGCCTCGTGATTTGTTGGAGAAGCTACAAGAGCTACTTAGACGACGCACTAGTGCTCTCGGCACTTACAGAGTTGTGCACGCGCTAGTTAACACGAGCAGAGCCAGCGAGCCGAATATATGGTCGGTGCCGTTAATACCGGCTTTGCGGGAGCTCTTTAGTGAAGGGTGTTCACGTAATGAAGCCTGTGCTGAAAGTCGAAAACGTCACTAAGGTGTACCAAGCGGGTAGCGTAGTAACGAGGGCGTTGAGGGGAGTCACTCTCGAAGTCTACAGAGGGGACTTGATAGCCATAATGGGCCCCTCGGGCTCCGGCAAGTCCACGCTCCTGAACATAATTGGCTTACTAGACAAGCCCACTAGCGGGAAGGTCTACGTGGACGGGCTCGAAGTAACAAAGCTGAGCTCAAGCGAGATAGCGAAGATAAGAAATACGAAGATAGGCTTTGTTTTCCAGTTCTTCAACCTAGTCAACAGGCTCACAGTCCTCGAAAACATCGAATTGCCCTTAATTCCACGTGGAATACCCAGGCCTAAGAGAATTGAAATGTCGAAGGACGCCCTCTTAAGAGCCGGAGGAGACGTCTCGTGGCTGCCCAAGAAGCCTCTTCAGCTATCGGGTGGCCAGCAGCAGAGAGTGGCTATTGCCAGGGCCATAGTTGGAAACCCCGAAGTAGTGCTCGCCGACGAGCCAACGGGAAACTTGGACAGGGCCAGTGCAAAAGTCGTCATGGAGACCCTCCTCAAGCTGAACCAGGCTGGAACTGCAATCGTAATCGTAACGCACAACCCCGAAATAGCGAACTGCACTAAAACTATATACGTCATCAGGGACGGCTTAATCGCGGGGGTCCGAGAGCCGGATCCCGACAAGTGCATAGTCTACGAGCACTAACCCCCATCTAGATAGCTATTTAATAGTATAACTACATGCGCATGCTCGGTGAGGGGCATGCGCTCGGGCAGGGCGCTCAAACACCTATTAGTACTTGCACTTATTCTCCAGCTCGCTTACCCCCTGACAGCCGTTCTGGGGCAGGACACTGCTTCAGGCGCCTTCGTACTACTCAACTACAGCCACAAGTCTCGGGCAGGCACGGAGGAGGTGTATCCGGGGAGCAGAGACGTCGTCTTAACTGCGAGCCTGCTTTACAATGGATCAGTATTAGCGAGCTCCGCATATGCGTGTATAGAGCTACCTGAAGGCTTTACAGTGACTAGAGGATACGCGGCCTGCACCTCGCTGAAGTACCCGAATGGAACAACGGCTACGGTGCTCAACCCGGGAGACGTCGTTATTGCCGAATACCACTTCGACATCTCCAGCAACGTGTCTCCAGGAGTTTACTACTTGAGCATGAGGGTGTACTACACCACCAGTAGCGGGCAGAACGTGCAGGTCGTTGAAAACCTAGAAGTGAGAGTGTCTGAGTACCCGCGTCTAAGCCTGGAAGTCGCGCACTGGTACTGGTCTCCAGCCGGGTACCCCGGTAGCGAGGGGGTGTACCTCTACGTAGTCCTGAAGAACGCTGGCAAGTCTCGCATCGTAGAGGCCAGCTGCGTGCTGAGGCTCCCAGAGAGAGTCTTCGTGCCTGGTAGTGTCAGCTTTCAGTTCAGCAACTTAGGTAGCGGCGAGATGCTGACACTATCACTCGGACCCATTTCGATAAGCCCCGAAGCACAGCCTAACTACCCGTACAAGTCTACTATAGAAGTAAACGCCACTATGAGCACTGAAGACGGCGTTACCTACTCTGATCGAGGCGAGGTGACCTTTAACCTCAGCGTCTCTCAGCCGCCCAGCGTCTTGCTAAGAGTAGTTGACTACGGCTTAGAGACGGCGAAACCCGTTGGCAACGCGGTTTCATCGAGGTTTTACATCACGCTCCAGAACAGGGACTTCAGGACAGTTAACAGCATTACTGCCTATTTCATCATTAGGAGCCAGAACGCGACGTTCATAGACGGCTCTCTAGTAGATGTAGTAGTGCTGAATAGAATCCTCCAGTACGGAGACACGGCGACAATAGCTTCTTCACCAGTAGTGCTCACTAACGCAAAGACACTCGTAGTAGACGTAGTTTTGGAGGTCTTTGGCAGCGAGAATGGAGCAGAGTTCTGGAGCACAGTGAGCTATACACTTGCCACGGAGCTCAAAGAGCCCAGCATAGACTTCAGGCCTGTGGATGCGTACTGGTCTCAAGGCGAGGTTTACCCAGGCACCGAGAACGCCGTTCTCAACGTAGTTCTGGGGAACTACGACGTAGCCTACGTGGTCAATGCTCTAGTAGCGCTCGAGCTGCCCGAGGGCTTTTACCCACGCACGGCGGCAGTGCTAATAGCTGGAGTGCAGCCGGGCTCCCTTTCAACTGCGGTATTTGAGGGCATTTCAATAAGCCAAAAAGTCTCGAGCGGTCTACACCCGGCGAAGCTCAGCATAGTCGGCTTTGCCCGAGACGCCTCGAGCGGGGCTTACTACGAGTTCAGGCAGAACTACACAATTTTGCTAGCAGTCTTCGAAAAGCCGGCCACGAGGCTTCTAAAGCCACTAGCACACGGCTGGGTTGGTGGAGCGGCTTACACTACCATGGTTAATGCGCGCTTCTACGTATACTTCCAGGCTACTTCGCCCGGGCTCACCTTGAGGGGGCTTTCTGCCGAAGTCTTCTTGCCCCCACAGATGGTCTTTAGAGACGGGAATAGTACTGCGGTACTGGTTGTCTCAGGCAATTATGGGTATGGAAGCCAGCTCAGAGTAGAGTCACCAGACATTGTAGTGGCGACAGAGCGTAGCGGCTTATACCCCGTTGTAGTAAGAGTATCGGGCATGGCTGCCTCAACTACTGGAAGCGAGTTCTGGTTTGAGGAGTACTACACGCTGCTTCTCAGAGTAGATGAGCCAAGCCTCAACATATCGCTGGCCGACTACTCGTGGGGGGTTCAGGTGGTGGGCGCATCAACGCGCGGTGCCTCTTTCCGCGTGGTTCTCCAGTCCCTGTCGACAGACGCTGTCAGGAGCCTGGTTGCTAGGCTAGAGCTCTTAAACGCTGTGTTCTCAAGCGGCACGAAGTCCTCGGCTGTAGCGCTTAACGCGGTGCTAGACTACGGTTCTGTCGCCACCGTAGAGTTCGGTGGTATAGAGCTTGAAAACGCCACGAGACTTGAGGCTGTGCTTAAGTTGGAAGCCGTTCTCTCAACGCAGGCAAGCTACTACAGGGCTTCAGCAACATACAGACTCAGCGTAGACACCAGAAGCAACTTAAAGGCATTCAGGGTAGTCGCCGTTAGCACAGGCTACAGGGGGCAGTACTCGCCACTACTGCCGTCGGCCAGGGGAGTCGAAGTTACAGTGACCCTCGCAAGCGAAGGGCCCTATCCAGTAGCCTGGGTGCAGCCGAGCGTCGTGCTACCAGGAATCATGAAGCTAAATAGCGTGGGTGGAACGTGCATTGGAGGCGTAGAACCCGGTGGCACGTGCACGCTGACCCTAGATATAGACGTAGCGCCAGCAGCAGAGCCGGGCACGTATAGGGCCCTGCTCTACTTAACCTACGCTGTGAGGAGCGGGCAGGCCCTTTCAGTCTTCTCCGAAGAGCACACTCTGTACCTGGCAGTGGCTTCTTTCGACTACTACAAGCCCAGTCTGAGCCTCGTATCAGCATACTGGGGTGTCCAAGCACCTACACGAGCCCTTGTGGGGCAGAGGAATGCCCCCCTCACCGTGGTGGTCGCGAACACGGGTTACTACCACGTGGAGGCCGTGCAGGTAGTTGCCAGGCCCGAGAGTAGCCTTGTTGAGGTGTTCGTGAACTCTGCAGCGTGCTCGCAGTATCTCGACCCAGGCTCCTTCTGCAGCGCGACTCTGTACGCCGACTTGCTCAACGTGACTTCGAAGACTACAGTAAAGTTCGTGATTAACGTGAGCTACTTGTTCACCGTGTACGGCATTAGCGTAGTGGGCTACCAGCTATTCACAGCTGAGCTTGTCGTAGATGAAGCTGCGTCTGGCAGGGGGCTGCTACTCGTAGACTCTCGGTGGAGCAATAACTGGCCGGCTTACCCCGGCACTGAGAACGCAACGCTGGTAGTGACCTTTGCTAACAAGTGGCCGTACAGCGTGTCGGGACTCGAGCTCGAGCTCGAACTGCCTGAAGGGCTATACGCTAAGAGTGGTGGAGTCGCTAAGTGCTACGTCTCGGGACCTGTTAGGAGCCTGCAGGAGTTCTCGTGCACGTTCACCATATCAATTGGAGACATCACCCCAGGCACGTACAAGGCGCGCCTAATAGCCAGCTACGTCGTTGAGTCTGGCACCCCTAACGCAAGAGCCAGGGAGGAGTTCGAGGTCTCTATAGTCGTGAACGACCCGCAAAGCGCCATTGGTTTCGTGACGTCGGCCTGGGTTGGAAAAGTACCCGAGCCCCCAGAGTACGGTGCGGTATACATGGTTGTCTTTAGGAACAACGCAATACCGTCAATGAGCGGTGTAGTGCTCGAGCTCGAGCTGCCTGAGGGCATGTACGGTGCAGACACCAATACTTCAAGGCTCGCAGTACCGGCATCCAGTATTAACATACTAGAGCAGCTGGGGCAAATCACGCAGCCGCAACAGGCAGTGCTGGAGCAAGTCCTCAGCCTGCTCAGGCAGCTCCAGCTAGCTCAGCAACCTCAGCAGACCTATAGACCTGGCGACATGCTCTACTTCTACTTGAGGCTAAACATCGTCGTCGACAAGCCCGGCACATATACTGCCAAGGGCTACTTGAACTTCGTTGACCACTGGGGCTGCGTAAGGAGAATCCCCGTTGAAATCGGCATAGTTGTCTTAGGCTCGGCCAAAATCGTTGAAGTGCACGCTCCTTCATCAATAACCGTTGAAAAGGGACTCGCGAACATGCAGCTAAGACTCGAGAACACGGGGTCCTCACCCCTCTACAACGTTTACGTCTACCTAGTGCCTCAGAGCCCAATACTGCTTCCAAGCGAGGCAGTGAAGTACGTTGGAGTTCTAGAGCCCGGGCTCTCCAAGAACATTAGCTTCGCGCTCGTATACAACCCAGTTGCACTGACTACAGGCTTGTCACAGGCGTATGTGAGGTACACAACAGCGCTCTTTACTCTAGGCATCGTATACACTGACGTGAGCGGCTATACAAGGGTCTTCAACACGACAATAGCTGTACTAATAGAGCCCTTCATAGACCTAGCGCTCTCGGGACTCAAGGCCACCTTATCAGGGTCCCTTCTCGTGGTCTCGGGAACCATAGTAAACTACGGAATATCGCCAGCGAGAAGCGTAGTTGTAAGAGTAACATATGGCGGTGCTTCGGGCGAGGCACTCGTTGGAGACGTCGACCCCGCTTCTCAAGCTGCTTTTCGAGTAGAAGTACCAGGAGCGACGCCCAGCGGCAGCAACGCTGTCGTAGAAGTCATCTACAGGGACGAATATGGCAGGACCAAGACTCTGAGCAGCGAAGTACCTGTAGTGGTGAAAGCGGAGAGTACTCCAGCTCCTGCAGCTCAAACACCAGCGGCAGAGTACGTCCACTACGCAGTCACTATAGCGCTGGTTGCGGTGTTCTTGCTAGCAGTAGCCTACATGATTTATAGGTTCCTAAAGGTCCATGCACGGCATGGAAGCGAGTCAGCTGGAGAGGCAGCAGGAGAGGCGGGGGCGTAGGCCTCGATGGTGTTGTTTTTACTGGATGCCTTTAGGCTCGCCTTCAAAGCGCTGACCGAGAGGAGGACGAGGGCTGTTTTAACAATTATTGGAGTAGCCATAGGGCCGCTGGCGCTCGTCATGATATCTAGTGTCGTTGATGGCTATGGAGACTACATAGTGTCGCAGATCGAGGGGCTTGGTCAGAACGTAGTAGTGCTGTTTCCCGAGCAGGGCTACAGGTTCAGTGAGAAAGACCTCGACTACGTGAGGTCCCTGCCGGGCGTGAAGAGGGCGGAGCCCTTCTACTCAGTACAAGCACAGGTCGCTATTGGCGGCGAGAAGAAAATCGTCTACGTGTACGCACTGCCAATAGACGTTGTGTTTGAGGCCATTAAGAAGCTTGAGCTCACCGAAGGCGACCTGCCCTCCGAGTCGGACTACTTAAAAGCCGTTGTTGGGTACAAAATTGCTTACAACGACTACGGCGAAAAAATCTGCGGCGTGGGAGACGCCGTTACCTTAACATACATACGCCAATTTGGCGACAAGTCCGAAGTCAAGAGAGCAACAGTGGTAGTTGAAGGAGTGCTCTCGGAATTTGGAGGGGCATTTCTGCTAAGCCCTGATACCACGATTTTCCTGCCGTTGTCAGCTGGAAGAAGGCTCCTCGGACTAAGCGAGTGGAGCGGCATCTTCGTTCTCGCAGAAACCAGCGAGAGCGTGCCAGCAGTAGTAAGGCAGCTACGAGAAGACTACAGGGGGAGGGCCAGCGTGATATCGTTTCAGAGCATTGCAAACACCGTTAGCTCGGTCGTGGGAGCGGTGAACTTTGTCTCGTTTGCGGCCTCGCTCTCAGCTTTTGCAGTGGCTGTTGCAGGCATAGCTGCCACAATGATAACGTCGGTTGTCGAGAGAACTAGAGAGATAGGCGTGATGAAGGCACTAGGCTTCACGGACTCCCAGGTTTTGGTAATGATACTGCTGGAGAGCATAGTAATGGGCATTATTGGCGGGCTCATAGGAATAGCCGTGGGAGTAGCAGGAGCACACGTACTTGCCTCTGTTGGATTCACGCTCAGGCTGCCGACGGAGGGTGCAGTAGTAATTAAGGCCCCGCCGAAGATAACTCCCTACAATGTTATGAGAGCGGCAGCACTAACACTAGCAGTAAGCGTAATTGGCGGCGTATTCCCAGCTTACAGAGCATCAAAAATACCACCAGCAGTAGCACTAAGATACGAATAGTGTGCAGAGAGGAAGTAGGAGTAAGTGGGGCCGCGGGGATTTGAACCCCGGACCACGGGGGCCCAAGCCCCGCATCCTAGCCAGGCTAGACGACGGCCCCCATAATCTCCTTTGATATCTACCTGAGGTCTTAATAAGCCCGGTCCTAGGGACTTTCGGGAGCCTGTGCTCTAAGGCTCTTGGTCAACTGCGCGAGTAAACTCTCTCGTGGAGACATCGGCTTACGTGGCTGTAGAAGCTGGTGGAGGCTGTGTCCGCGCCTGTGGGGGCCTCCATGCGAGTCCAAGCGCTCCTCCAGCTATCCCCAATAGGAATCCTACGATAAACCCTCCCCCGGCGGTAAATAGGCTTACTACTGACAGCGCTAAGACTATTGCAGAGCCCTTTCTAACCTTGTCTTCTTCGCCGCTGCGAATGAGCGTTGCGCCCAATATGATTAGTACTCCCAGGACGAGGTTAAGCATGAACAATGCAACAACGAGTTCTAAATAAGTGTTAAACGTGAACGGCACTTCCCGCGCTGCAAGCGCTCCTGCAGTCACTACCGCACTTGCTATAATGACTAGGATCCCGGCTATCAGCGACAGCACAAAAGCCGCAGTGAGCATGCCATCTACTGCACTCAACCCCCAAGCACCATAGTAATACTTCGGCTCACGAGCATATATGCTCTAACGCGTCCAGGAGCCCGGCCAGTGTGGCAATACCTGGTGCCTGCCTAGGAGAATATCTCAGCGGCTTTCTTCTTGTACATGGCAATGCTCTTAGTCGCCGCGGGATCTAGCCCCCTCATCTCGGCCAGCATGACGCTTGCAAGGCCCGCGACGAGGCTCAAGTACATTGCTTTCTCAAGCACGTTCCTGCCAGCGGCTGCGAGCCTGTAGAATGCCGCGTCGTGCTCTGAGTAAATGCTCCTCATGAAGTCAACTAGCTTAGTACCAACTTCGTTGCTTGGGTCAACTACTTCCAGGACAGCAAGCCTCCTCGTAGTGGGGGCTTCATAGCCGACTACGTCGTTGTGCATGCACTCTGGTGCGATATCAACCTTAACCACGATTTTGCTATTTTCGTTGAGCTCGTTCTTGAACCTGATTGCAATGGCCTCTAGAGGACTGTGGGTGACGACTACTGGCAGCCTCTCCGCCCTCACAGCCTCCTCGTAGAGCCACTTGGAGAGATCACGCGCAGCCTCCACAGCCTCGCTTACCTTTTCCTCGAGGAACTCGGCGCTATTTTCAGCAGCGCTCTTGGAGACAAGCGTGTAGCCGCTCGAGTCGAGCAGCCCCAGCGTGGAGTACAGCATTGATGGAAGAGACGCGCGTGGAGCAAGCCCTTTGGGTACTTCTACGTAGGTGACGCCGCGCTCCTGCGCCATGGTCTTGAGCACGCCACCGCTCGATACGACGGCAATGGTCGCCCCGCTCTTTAAGAGGTTCTCGAAGGCCATGATGGTCTCAATGGTGTTCCCACTGTAGCTAACCACTATGGCGAGAGTCTTCTCGCCCACGTAGCTTGGCACGATGTGAGACTTTACTACAATAACCGGGTACTTGCCGCTTTCTAGCGAGAGGAGCGCCAGGTAGTCGCCGACTACGCCGCTACCACCCATTCCAAAGACGGCTACGTGAGTAAAGTCTCCTCTAACGCTCCAAGTACCCCACTTGCTGAGCGAGTCCCTCACTTGGCGAGGCCAGTTGAGGTACTGCTCGAGCACCCCCAATCACCCTCCGGGTTTATACGCCAATAAGCTGATAAACAGTTAAACGTGCGAGGGGCCTTAGAGTGAGCGAGGTCTTGCAGAGGATTTCCAGCGGCAGAGTCGTTGTGTCATCGCGCAGTGTTAATGCCTTGGCTAAGCTATCTGCCCTAGTACTGAGAGAGTGGATTAAGCGGGGCGCATCGCCAGTAGTCGTCGACAACTCGGGAGTACTGGCCCGCTACCTCCCTCTCGACGTGCTAGGCTCGGTTGAATTCTCCACAAATTTGGAAGAGGCCTGCGCAGGCGGCAAGCACGTACTGGTCTACGGGTTTGCAGGTTTGCGGCTGCTCGAAAAGTGCGCAGCTAAGAACATAGTCGTCTTCACAGCGCCCCGCAGCTACTACCCAAAGGGCTACTTGGTTGTCTACTTCTCGCGCGTTAGTAGCACGCTGAGCGAGTACGTCTTTAAGATTCCACAAGAGGGCTTGTCAATTAGAGTGAGGCTCGGCGAGGAGCTCAGGGTCGTTGAGAAACCGCCTGGCACTTATGGCAGGGCCTACGAGGTTTTAAAGAGCGCCATGTCCGACTACGGCGAGCTAACAGTGAAAGACGCCGTCCGCTTGATATCTCTGGAGCTCGGCGTTGACAAGCAGAGGGCTAGAAACATCTTGGTGTGGCTTACTAGGAGGAAGTACTTCAAGGTAGCGAGAGGCAGGCTTTCGCTTGCCTAGCTCCGCGCAAGCGACTCGTCAAAGTAGACTCTCATCAAGCCCAGCTTCTTGAAGACTAGGTTGACGTAGTCGTCTATGACGCTCCTTGGGACGCCCAGTTTCTCGGCTCTCGCTATCACGATGTTCTCGACAATAGAGTACTTCTGATACCTCTCGTTGAGCTCCTTCCACGGTACATTAGACATGGCCCTCACGACGTCGTTGTCAACGGGCAGAATGTCTTTTACCATCATGAAGGCTAGTATCGGGTACCCGATGTAGCCTCTGTAGATTGTTCCATTGTCATTGCTGTAGGCTCTATACACGCTATCGCCTTCTGGGACGACCACAACTTTGTACTCTCGATCACCCATGCTAGACTTAACCACAGCCTTAGTATCAGAGTACACCTTCACTCTCCCATCACCGATAGATCCAGCAGCTTCGAGAACCTTGATTCTAGGAGGCTTAACAAGCAGCCTGAGCACTCCTCCCACCTAGTCTTCCACTGCTTCTACTACGAGGGGCTCTTCAGAGACTAGTACGCCCCTGCCCTCAATTCTCTGTCCAATGCCCAGTGCCAGTATTTTCTCGGCCCTTTCTCTCGAGACCCTCACATAGAAGTACCCCTCTCTGTCACCTATCTCTCCGTAGATGTATAGTGCGACAGTGCCGTCTTCGTCCTCGGCACTCACAATTACGCCTGAAAAGTTCAAGACGCGGCTCGCCAAGGCAATGCCTCGCCTCTGCGTAGCGCCTAATACTTCCCAGTAATATAATCCCGCCACGCGAGTAATATAACTTTTGGTGACACCATTGAGCGCGGCTCCGGAGCAGAGAGAGCTCAGTACAGGGCTCATAATAGCGGGAGCGTATGCAGATAAAGTTAGGAAGACGCTCTTCGCGCAGCTCAAAGACCTCGTAAAGCAAGACAAGGAATTTGCGAGAGAAGTTGCGAGAGCTGCAGCAGAGCTCAACGTGGTCTTGTACAACATACTGGTAAACGAGCTTAGAGTAGACAAGGGAGACGTTGTTAGGGCCAGAATAAGCTACGTCGTTGAGCCCTCGAAGAGAGTAAAGTGGCTATACGAAACCCTCCGCTTAGAGGTCTTCAAGAGAGTTCCAGACGAGAACGTCGCTAGAGTGGTAAGCCGCATGGTATCCGAGAAACTGACCCAGATACTCGAGTCGTTTAGGCGTGCACCAGCTGAAGTAGAAGCTGCAGTAAGAGCATTCGAAGCACCAGAAGAAGAGGAAAGAGCGCCGCCTCCGCCACCCACACCACCAACACCTCCACCAGCTCCTCCAGTAGCAGTAGTTGAGGACGTCGTTAGCCACATCGGCTCAGCCGACTTGATAGGCGAGACTGTCGAGGGAGGCTATCTCATTAAGTTCGCTAGCAAAGAAGGCGCTTCAATGGGGCTTGCCTCGGTGAGTCCGAGTGGTGACGAGGTCGTCATTGATGCTGTAGTAATCTACGGCGACAAGTGCTTCAGGTACATAGTGAGGTCTAAGGGTAGACGAGAAGACTACGAGAAAAACCCCGAGAAAGTACTAAGTGACATGAAGAAGGTAAAGCCATTTGAAATCTCGAAAGAGCAGGCGTTAAGTCTCGTGAGGGAAAAAATGCAGTCTTTAGTGTAGACCCCTGCTCCTTAATTTCCATTTTTTAAGGACTTCCATGCCGGGGCTCGCTTGCCAAGGCTGGAGCTTGCCGAGGCTCCTGATGGCATATTAGAGCTCAGCAACGAGGAAATAGTTAGGGAATTTGAAGACACGCTCAGGGCTTCTGGTGCTAGTGAAGAGACCATTAAGGCCTACATGGCGGCTATAAGAGACTTCCTCGGCTTTGTGAAAAACAAGCCTTTACGAGAAGTAACCCTGAGGGACATCATTAGCTGGAGAAACGAGAGGCTGAAATCGGGATTTCCGGGCGCCAAGACGAGCGACCCCGACAAGTGGCAGGTAACTCTCCATTACTACAGTTTATTCCTCAGGAGGTTCTTTCAGTGGCTGGGCTTGAAGATCAAGGTTCCCCGAGTAGTCCGCAAGCCGCAGCGAATAGAGGCCCTCTCGGAAGAAGAGGTTGCGAGACTACTCGCGGTAGCCACAAAGCCCCAGGACAGGCTGCTGCTCCTTCTCCTAGTTTCAACGGGGCTTCGAAGTAGAGAGCTACTAAACCTTAGAGTAGAAGACATTGACTTGGCAAAAGGCATTATCAGAGTGAGGTCTGCAAAGTATGGAAAAGAGAGGCTTGTTACAGCACCACGCGAGGTCTTCGAACTACTGGGAGCGTGGATAAAGCTGAACAGGCTTGGATCCAAGGACAAGTTGTTCAAGATATCCTACAGCGCACTCTACAAGAAAGTAAAGAAGCTTGCCAAGAAGGCCGGTATAGATCTGTCTAAAGTCAGGCCACACGTGTTTAGGCACACTTTTGCGACACTAGCAATTAAGAAAGGGCTTAGCTTGCCGAGTCTTCAAAGGCTTCTGGGGCATAGCGACATAAGAACAACGCAAGTATACCTGCACTTGACAATTGAAGACGTCAAGAAGGAGTATGAAGAGAAGATGGGGAGAGTCGTAGAACCGCGCATCTGCAGCTCGTGCAATAGCGTCGTTCCACAGGACGCCATCTTCTGCCCCTACTGCGGACTTAACTTAGGCTCTAGAGCAGAGGAAGCAAAAGCCCTCGCTGGAGAGAGCTAACCCTCTTTGAGTCTAGCAACGACTACTCTAGGTATCAGCCTGTAATTGGGGTTCCTGCTTCTATACACTTCTACGAGCTCAGCGGCTTCTCGAGTAGGATAGTCGTCTTCGTAGCTACTAATCACCTCGGAGAGGTCGCTAGTATACGTGAGTAGGTAAACGGGGTTCACGGGAGCGCTCCACCTCTCACCGGAGTGTTTTATTTCAAGTAGCTTTTTCAGAAACTCGCTATCACTCTCTGCCTCGGATAGTACTGCTTTGTAGTACTGAGTTATGTAGTGCGCAACCACGTATGCTACTAACGTGGAGTTTTTGTAGACTTTGTAGAGGCTCAGCTCACTGTGGTCTTCTAAGACAACGTGCGCACTTGCCTCGACTTGAAACCCACGCTCTGCCAGCTTCTTCAAGAATGCATCTAAATTCCTAACTTTGTCGAGTTCTACTATGTCAACCATTTCAGGGTCCTCACACATCGCTACTAAGCTAGAGTCGTTAAAAGCCTTGACAAAGGCCTACTGAACATGTCTACGAGTACTCCCAACGTGCTACCTGGGAGTCAACGCGAACTAGAATTAGCAGAAAGCCTTAGAAAAGTCTTCAAGGAGCTTGCAGACTCTGTGGACTACGTAAGCGTGCCCGTGTATACTTGGAACTACGAGTGTGCCATTACCGTTGGTGATGTCGAAAAGCCGTGCGCGCTCCTGCCCTACAGTAGTGGCGTGGAACTCGATACGGGCCCTAACGGCGTTATTAAGGCTCCGTACGAGGAGCTCCTAGAAAAGGACTTAGCAGGCAAGATCGTCTTAATGGAGTACCCGAAGAAGCCCGAGGAGCTTAGAGTAGCGATTTACAGCCTAGCCAGGAAAAGCCCGGAGGCGATAGTCCTCGTGCCGGGTAACTACCTCAAGGCCGACGTCGTTTTGGGCTCTCCAGGCTTTTCGCGAGCTCCATCAGTACCTCTGCACATACCAGTCTTATCTGTAGATAGCGAAACAGCACTAGCCATGCTTGAAAAGAGATTCTCGATAACTGCAAGCCATAGATTGGAAAGGGGCTCAAGCCGCATTTTGCTTGCAAGAGTTAATGGAAGCGGCGAAAACGACGTACACGTAGTCGCGCACCACGACGCGCTACTCGGCTCTCCCGAGAGCGCTTCATCAAGCCTCCTTCCCCGGTTACTCGAAAAAGCGAGAAGGGCAGACTTACCAGTCAACTTAGTCGTAGTCTCCTACACTGCCAGAGATGTCGGAGACCTAGAGTTCACGGAGTATCACTACACTTGGGGAGAAAGATACCTTCTTCGAATACTAGAAGCCAGAGGCGAGCTGGATAAGGTGTCCTACGCAGTTGCCCTCGGACCCCTGCACTCAACTGGTCAGCTAACTGTGCACGCGCACCCAGCCCTCTATGACTACTTTGCTCGCCTGCTAAGCCGCGTAGACTTCAATCACATGTTCATGGAGAGCGGCCCTTACGTCGAGCACGGCGTAGCAGCAGCGACTATAACAACGCTTCCAGAGACCTGGATACACCACAATGCAACTACTCAACAAGGAATAAACTCGGTAGAGGCAGAGAAGTTGCTAGAGCTGCTGCTTGCTTTAATTAGAGAAATCAAGCCCGGTGCTGAGTGGCTCGAAAAGATCCGTAAGTACGCCGAGATGAAGCTCGGTGAAGCAAGGCTTGAAGTGAGAGTAGCAGCCTCTAGGCTCTTAGACGCGGCAAGCCTAAGCAGGAACCTCGGGGGCTTGAGAGAGGCCTTAAAAGCAGCCTACGTCGCGGCTTATGCTGCGTGTACAAAGCCCCTTAAAGCATATAGTGAGGCCTCACTGTTTTCGCCTCTCTCGCAGGAAATGCTAAGGGCTGTGGGGGGCTACTTAGTTGAGTGTAGAGGTGACGTCGTTGTATGCTACAGCGAGGCCTGCTCTCCTTACAGTCCTCGAGGCAGTGCGAGCTCCAAAATATTTATAGAAGGATACCTGAATTACTGGGTTAACAGGCTGAAAGACTCTGTAGAGCGCGCCGTGCTTAGACTTCTCTGCATGAAGGAAGCAGGTGGCTCTAGTGGCATGGAAGAGCATAAGAATAGACAAGTACAAGGACTTTGACGAGTGGTACCACGCAGTGCTTAGAGAAGCCGACATAGTGGACATCAGGTACCCAGTCAAGGGCATGATTGTCTGGAAGCCCTATGGGCTGAGGGCCCTCCGGCTAGTCCAGAGAATACTCATAGAATTACTCGAGAAAACAGGGCACCAAGAAGCCTACTTTCCAACTCTAATACCCGAGTCCGTGTTCTCGAGAGAAAAAGACTTCCTCGAAGGCTTTGGCGGCGAGACGTTTGTTGTTGAGGGCACTGCCACGAAGAAGTTTAATGAGAGGCTATTCATTAGGCCTACGAGCGAGACTGTAATGTACTACATGTGGAGTACGTGGATTAAAGGCCGCAGGGACTTGCCACTAAAGATGTACCAAGTAGTCAACGTCTTCAGGTACGAGACCAAGATGACACACCCAATTCTGAGAGTTAGGGAGATAATGGGCTTCATAGAGGCTCACACAGCCCATGCAACGCCCGAAGAAGCAGAAAGCCAAATAAGCGAGGCCATTAGAATATACAAGGAGTTCTTCGACAGGCTCCTACTCCCTTACTTCATCGTTAAGACGCCGCCCTGGGATACCTTTGCTGGCGCGGAGTACAACTACGACTTCGTGACAGTAATGCCGGATGGCAAGGGCCTGGAGCTGGGAAGCGTAATAAACTTGGGCCAGAGGTTTGCTAGGGCATTTGACATAAAGTTCATGGACAGCGATGGAAGTGTCAAGTATGTGTACCAGACCTGCTATGGAGTCAGCGAAAGGGTCCTAGGCGCTGTTATAGCCATTCACGGGGACGAAACAGGGCTGGTATTCCCACCAGAGGTAGCTCCAATACAAGTAGTCATAGTCCCAATAGCTAGGCGCGAAGAAACCGACGTACTCGATTACGCCAGGAGAATTAGGGACTACCTCGCAGAGAACGGCATCAGAGCACACCTCGACGACGACCCCGAACACACCCCTGGCTGGAAGTACTACTACTGGGAAATGAAGGGCGTCCCAACGCGCATTGAAGTAGGCAGGAGGGAGCTTGAGACGAGAACCATCACTATCGCCAGGAGAGATGGAGCACCGAAGCAGACGGTAAAGCTCGAGGAAGCCATCAAAACCCTCAAAGAAGCCTGGCAAGAGCTCTCAAAATCCCTAAAAGCTAGAGCGCTAGAGCACTTGAAGAAGCTCACAAAAATAGTAACAAACTGCAGCCAGGTTAGCGGCTTCAGAGGGCTAGTAGTGGCTCCCTGGGATGGAAGCAGAGAAGACGCGGAGCTGCTTGAAAAAACCTTTGGAATGGGGGTTCTCGGAGAAATTGTCGAGTCGCCAATAGAGCTTCCAAACCCCGCCGAGCTCACAACATGTAGTGGAAGGCGTGCAGACAGACTTGCCCTGCTGGGTGTGACTTACTAGCTAAGAAACGGGAAATTGGCACTCGGCGGAGCTTCTAGTAGGCAGTAATGCTTTCAGGCGTATGCGCTGCTATTAAGCTATTTAAGGGCGGGGGGCTTAAGTGAATTTCTGGCTGATAACATGAGCGAGTACTTAAAGCAACTCAAAATACAGCTGATCAGCAAGCTCCCCGGAGTGCGCTTCCAGGACGTAAATCCACGCGAAACAATAGTCATTGTAGCGGGCAAGCCCGAGACAAGGGTAATAGACGAAAGGGACTACGTAACTCTAGTCATAGAAGGCAAGAGCTACAAGTACGACAAGTGGTACACGAAACCAGAACACCTCGCAGAGACCATTAGGGTCTTCTACACAAAGACTGCTGAAGGCCCGCCTTAAGACTTTTTGACAAGTTTACACTTGCTTACAACAAAGTAGCCCTCGTACTCCGAAACCACAACAGGCCTTCCTTCAACTTCAAGCCTATACTTGAAGAGCGGCGCATCTACTACGAGAGTCTCTGCTTCTCCCCCTTCGAAAGAGAGGTTAAAGCCGTACTTCTTGCTCAGCTTTTTGAGAACCTCGAGGTCTTCTGGTGCGAAGACCTTACCCAGGAGACCGAGTGGTATCCCCATCGATGTGATCGACACTATGATGAACTTTATTCCATGCCTTAACAAGCTCTCCATGTACTCTTCATCGCTCAGCCCCCAGTGCGGCGAGTATACTTCCATGCCGAGTTTTGAAGCGGCTTCGGCGAACTTCCTTCTCTGAAAATTGCTTTTGAGAGCACCAGTCACGACAAGCTCTACGCCGTATTTGTCGCGGGCTCTCTTAAGCAAGTGTTCTAGCGCGCTAAGCTCGCCTTCCTGCGAGCTCAGTCCAACAGATTCCAGTGGTATACCTAGAGATTTCGCCTGCGCGAGCAAGACCTGGTAGGGGGGTTTGTGGTAGAGCATCGAATGCTCGTAGTGAGGAATGACTGTTAAGAGGACTTTGACTTCATAGCCCTCACTCAAGGCCTTGTGCAGCGCGTAGACAGAGTCCTTGCCGCCCGTGAACAGCACGCCCGCTCCTCTCGGCATGAAGGGCCCGCCTAATAAGCAGCTCAATTGGTATATGGTTGGGGGGCTTATTGAGAATTGTGGTGCTTTCGGACAACAAAGTCCTCAAAAGCGGCCTCGTGGCAAAGCACTCGCTTTCAATACTAGTAGAGTCGGGCTTCACTAGGGTGCTTTTTGACATGGGAATAGACTACGACGTCCTCGAACACAATAGTGGAGAGCTGGGTGTCGACTTAGCACTGGTAGACTACGTCGTCGTATCACACGAGCACGTGCCACACTACGGCGGCTACAAGTACGTAGCGCAGGAAGCGCCATATGTCAAGACGCTGATACCCTATGGAACAATGGAGTCACTGGGATCGCTGTTTAGGCTTAGTGGTTTAAGGCCTTTTGAGGTCTCAAAGTGGACTAAGCTTGGTGAAGGAATTTTTGTGACACCACCTCACTACGGACCTCCTTATGAGCACTTCTTAGTACTCAATGCCAGCAAAGGCTTGGTGGTAGTGTCTGGCTGCATGCACCCAGGCGTGAAAGTCCTCAGGGACATTAAGGAGTTCTTCAACAGAGAAGTATACGCAGTAATAGGAGGCTTTCACATGCAAAACGCGCCTAGCGACTTGGCTACCCGCTATGCGCGCTTCGTAGCAGAAGAGGTTAAGCCGGGATTTGTTGTGCCGCTACACTGTAGTGGCGCGAGATTTGCAGAATTGCTTAGGGGACATGGAATAGAAGTCCTTGAAGGAGGTGCGGGCCTCGAATTAACCATCTAAAGTCTAGGGGCACCTACAGCTACTCGCAGATTCTCTCCATGGTCTGGGCATCTACAATGCACTGAAGCCTTATCTCGAGAGTATTCTCCCCCTTGTTAAAGTAGTAGAGTGCGTAGGCTAGGGGTTTGGGAGAGTCCTTCTCGTAAACACCAGCCACCAAATACTCCGAGCAGTGGGGGTCTCGCGGTAGTATTCTGCAGCCACTTTCTCTCAGCACAGAGGCCTCAAGTCCATAAGGCTCGAGCGCCTCATTTAGTATGAGAGAGAACCTCTCTTCAAAGAAGTCTAGGACGAGATCTACCAGCTCTCTAAAGGCCCAGCTACTCGGGCCTTCTAGCACTAGCCTAAAATTCAGGAGCCTCTTGAGGATTCTAGGATCCAGGCTCAAGCTTACCCAGCCTTTTTGCTTCTAAGTAGAGGAGAATTACGAGAGCTGTTTTCATGTCACTGATCTTGTTCTCAACAACCATTTTGTGGGCTTCTGCAATGCTCAGCTTGATAGGCTCTATAATCTCGTACTTCTCTGGCCTCGCCCCAACGTACTCCAGGTCTCTTGCAATATAGAAGTGCAGTACTTCACTACTGTACCCTGGCGCGGGTGTATAGACACCCAGCTTAACAAGCCTACGAGCCCTGTAGCCCGCTTCTTCAATGAGCTCTCTCGCAGCAGCTTCTTCGGGTGTCTCGTTATTGCCTACAATTCCGGCAGGAGCCTCGATTATGAAGTCTCCTAGGGGTGCTCTAAACTGCTTTATTAGAACTATTTCGTCGTCGCTGAGCAAGGGTAGGACGACAACGGCTTGGGGGAATAAGACAACGTCGCGCTCAAATATCCCTCTTCCTCTGTGAACATACTTGCGCCTGACAACGCTAAACCTCAGTCCGGAAAACACTAGCCTTTCTTCAATTAAGCTGGGCTTTTCCAAATTGTAGTCCCCAGGCTATTAACCGCTCCAAGGGCAAATATACTAGGGGGTTCCGAAGTGCCGAGGTTCTGGTTTGGCCCAGCTGGAAAGCCCATTACGCTGAAGTCGGCGGACATATTGAAAGCACCTTCGTTCCTCAGGGAAATGGGCCTTAATGCAATGGAGTACGAAGCCGTGAGGGGAGTTAACATCAGGGAAGACAAGGCCAGGGCTTTTGGTGCAGAAGCTAGAGCTAATGGAATAAAATTGAGCCTCCACGCACCATACTTCGTAAACCTAGCTGGTAAGAAAGACGTAGTTGAGGCAAGCATAAGGAGGCTCAACGAATCTGTGGAAGCAGCACACTGGATGGGAGCCTACGTCGTCGTTTTCCACCCGGGCTACTACAAGGACGCGCCGAGCAAGAGAGAAGCCCTCAGGAAGGTCATAGAGGGGTTAAAGGAGGTGGTGGAGTACAGGAGCAGCATTAATGCCAAGGAAGTTTGGCTGGGGCCTGAGACTACTGGAAAGACTAGTCAAGTAGGCGACCTAAATGAAGTCATTGAGATCTCCAGGAGTCTCGAGGGTGTTAGGCCTGTAGTTGACTTCGCGCACATATACGCGAGGTCCGGCGGCAAGTTCATAACTTCTAAAGAGCACGTTGTTCAAGTAGTAGAGCTCGTTGAAAAAGAACTGGGTGCGTGGGCTCTAAAGCCGCTTCACGTCCACTTCTCGAAGATAGAGTACGGCAAGGGCGGCGAGAGAGAACACCACACTCTTTCCGAAGAGGGCTATGGGCCTGACTTTGCCCACGTCTGCTCGGCTCTCTGCGAGCTGGGAGTAGACGCAGTGATAATAAGCGAGAGCCCCGTGCTCGAGCAAGACGCACTAGTAATGCTGAAAATGTGCCGCGAAATCTGCGGTGAAAAATGCGTTGTTGAACAAACTGCGGAGTAAGATATCGAGCTCCACTGAGAAAGCTGCACGCGTATTGGCGAAGACAGGGCTTTCTCCCAACGCCGTTACTGCGCTATCGCTAGCAGTAGCCTTCACAGGCCCCCTTGTAGCTGGCTTGTGGAAATCCGGGGTACTCGTCGCGATCGTAGTACTGGCCTCCGGAGTCATGGACTTCCTCGACGGTGCACTGGCGCGAGCAACGGGCAAGACGTCGGCGCGAGGAGGCTTCCTAGACTCCTTCGCGGACAGGGCATCCGAAGCCCTATTTGCCGTGTCTTTTTTGCTGCTAGGCTTTGACCCAGTGCTCGTTACCGCCTTTTTAGCGATGTCCTTTCTCGTCAGCTACATAAGAGCACGTGCTGAAAGCCTTGGAGTAAAAGTCGAGGGCGTTGGCATAATGGAACGCGCTGAGAGGACTATAGTGCTGATCGCAGTAGCCGCGCTCGCAGACTTCAACCGTGGGCTTGCAACGCTGATTTATGTTGCTGCAGCAGCTCTCGTAGCGCTAACAGTAGTCGAGAGATTCGTCTACGTGTGGAAGCGCCTGTCAAAAGAGGGCTGATAAGTCGTAGTGTCCCAGAAGCGGTAGCGGTGTCTTGAAAGAAGCGTAGCCCAGTCTCAGCACGTGGCTCTTAACTACTCCAACTCTGTCACTCGCTCTCGTAATGAAGTCTCTATATTCCTCGGGGAGGTCGAGGCTTGATAAGTGGGTTTTGTCCGTTCTGAGCACTATTTTTGTGTTAGTTAGCTGAAGTATTATGTCGTGAACGTCTTTTGGACTGTGAGTGCTAAAGACTAAACCGAGTTTTCTGGCTCTTCCAAGCCTGGCTATTCTATCAACCATGCTAGACACGTGTTCTAAGTACTCTTCAACACCGCTTCTACTCGGGAAGAACCTGTGTGCCTCGTCGATGAATATTAAGACGGGCTGTGTCTCGAACCTGAGCCTGCTCTGCACGAGCTTCCACTCGAAAATCCTGTTTAGTATTCTAAAGGCTACAATGCTTATGGTCTTCTCGGGGTCTGCTTGGGAGTGTATTTGGAGGTACTCTAAGTCTATGACTATGGGGTACCCGTTGAACAGTTCAGAGTGCTTTTCAAGGATCTTCTCTATTGGTGGTTCGCGGAGGTACTTGTCTTCGTAGCCCTTGACGTAGACGTCGAATATTCCCGTATCTGTTATGGCTGCTATTTGGCGTATCATGTTTTCAAGAGTGCTCTTGTGTATAGCGAGGTCCTTGACTATTTCAACAACGTACTCTTTATTGGGGTCGAGGACAACGCCTCGAGGCCTGGTCTTCTCCTCAATCCTGTACCTGGCTTCTTTTAGGGCCTCGTAGAGGTCGTATACGGTCTCCAGGTAGGCATTTTTTGCTATGAGGGCCTGCATTAGCCTCAAGAGGGCGTCTTTAGCCTGCCTCGTGAAGTAGGGGTTTAGCGATATGAGCTCCTTTGGCTTGAAGTCGGTAAACCTGAGCGCGTAGGGCACTATGTAGTAGTAAATAGTGTCCTTCTCGACGCCGTAGTCTACTTCAATACTGGCTTTAACGTACCTCAGTACTCCGCGCTCAGCAGGCTCCTCAACTACTTCTAGCTCGCATATTCTATAGCTCCAGCCGAACTTGCCGGCAATGGGCGATATCACGCTCCTAATGTAGTCTTCTGCAAGCATCTTTAGTACTCGTGCCCAAGTCTCTGCCTTCTCGACGTAGCCTTCGACGGCGCTCCTAGTTACTGGCAGTATGACCACCACTCCCTTAATGCCAGGAGCCTGCTCCCACGCTTTTTCAGCTAGCGCTTTTTCATTTTCAGAAACGACAGCCCCAGCTCCTTGGAGCTTCCACAAAGGCCTGAGGGGCAGTACCACGTAGTCCTTGTTGGGATCTACAATGACTACCGAGATTAGCTTCTCCTGGAGCCTAAATCCATTGTACATTGCTGCAATAATGTTCTTCAAGAGAGTAGTCTTGCCACTACCCGTGGTGCCGACCACTAGCACGTGCTGGTAGAAGGCCTTTAGTGGTAGCAGGAGCGGGGCGTTTCCTCCAAAGACTGGCATGTCTCCTACTGTTGCGTAGCCTAGAAAGACCCCTTCGCTGGGTAGCCCTAGAATCGCCTGAATGAGCCTGGGGTCTTTTAGCAGTACAACGGGGCTTTGGGGCTCGATGACGTAGTTCGCGGCAACGACTTCGCCGGTTTCTACGTTGAATGCTAGGAGAGGCTTTGCCTTGACTCTAGTCTTCGTCATTAAGCCCGAGACTTCTGCTTGTGGTAGCGGCATGTACATGTCTGGTAGGTCTAGCTCGGCGAGCACGTCCCTGCGCTCAACGCTGACTACTCTCAGGCTTATCAAGTTAAGGGTCTTGATGTCGACTACGCCGAGGTAGCTCCCCGCCTGTGCTATTGCGTTGAAGTTTGAGAAGTAGATGACGGGGTCAACGTCGAAAACCACATAGCCCCCTTCTTCGTTTATCAGCGAGGGGCTCGTCCTCGACACGTAGCCTATGACTTCTCCAAACCTGCTTGCAACTTCGTAGGCTGCTCTTGCCTTGTCTTCTAGGATTTTCAGGACATCACTAGAGTTCAACTACAAAAACCCCTAGTGAGCATTGCTTAAAACACGCTAATATACTGCATTGTGGCCTCTTCAGAGAGCCCAGTGAGGTATAGAGTGTGGTTTACTAGAGAGCTCGTGAGCCTCTTTACTCTGTAGTCAACTACAAGTATGCTAAGTGGCATTAGCGAACCCGCGTATATGCTGTCATAAACGACATAACCGAGGATTTCGCTGCCTGCAGTGCCTTCAAGCACTTCAACTCTGTAAAACACGTAGTTGCCTAAACCACCTCTAAGCGGGTATATCCGCCTAGGTACTCCAATATACCAGACAAGGCGGTTTACGCCGTACTCCGCCTCGTGCTTCACCACGAGAGGCCCTAGTAGGACTGGTTGCCCATATTGCTCTTTCTCTATGAGCAGTAGAGTGCTCAAGTAAGCTTCATCGCTCATTTTACCACGCGAAAGGCCGGCAGGGTCTATCGAGGACAAGATGTAGCTCTTGTGGAGCCTCTTGACAATACCCACGACAGCGACGCCTCTCTGCGCTAGCTCCCTCAGAGCACTTGTCCTAGCTCTGTTTATGCGCGAAAAGCTTTCGTGGTAGACTCTAAGCCTCTCCCGGGCAGGAGCGGCCTCCGGTACTGATGGTGCGGGGTATATGAGGGGGCCATCAATGAACAGCACAACGCCGGGTCCCGCGTGCTCCGACAACGCGTATTTCTCCAACAAGCACTGCTCTAGCATGAGCCTGAGCTCTGCTAGTATTACGTACTTGTTGTAGTCGCTCGTATACGGCTGCCCCAGCGGGTTAGCAGCTACCACGCCTGGCGCATTTGCAAGGCTCTCTGAAACGCCGTAAGCGGCCTCGACCTCGGGAACGACTACTATGTGCTTGCAAAGCGGGCCCTCAAGCCCCAGTATGGAGAGAGTGCTCGGCACGTCTAAGCCCCTACCGCTAAACCTACTGAACACGCTTCCGGCTGCTATAGCTAGGAATAGGTATGGCGTTTCGACGACTCTAGAGCTACTGTCAAGCGCGTAGAGGTCCCTACTCGGCTTGAGAGGGGCTACTTCGAGCTTTCTCAGCACCGGTTTTTCCACGAAGTCAACTAGCCTAGGCGGTGCCTCGTCTACAAGCTCTATTGGGCTTTTAGACGAGTCTTCTCGTGTTACCTTCAAGCCGCTTACAACGCCCTTCTTCAGCGCTTCAACAATGCTTGCCAGGTACTTCAAGGCAGCAGTCCCACATTCTTAGGTAAGCTTAAAAGCGGATTAGCCTTACTCTGCTCGCGTGGATTAAAGGTAATAGTGATATTTAGCTCGACCACCAGTTTAAACTTTAAGGTGCTTACGTGTGGCGGCAGGACTGAAAAAGGTTTTAGTGCTCAGCGATTGGGACTCGGATGGCGTTGTTGCAGCGGCCCTCATCGACTACGTGCAGAGGTACTTGAAGAAATTCCCGCTCGAAGAAGAAGTAGAGCTGCACAAGCGGCCGCTCGATGCCAATGGAGTCAAGTACCTGCTGTCTCAGGTCGGAGAAGCATACCACACGGTGGTCTTCCTCGACGTGCCCTACAGCGATGTGCTTGGCAATGTTGTTAAAATGCTGAAAACTCACTTTGGGGTCAAGCAAGTAGTGTTCGTGGATCACCATATTGGAAGCCTTCATAAAATTGACGAGGTTAAAAAAGTCTTTGACATAGCACTAGTAGACTACAAAAGGCCAACTGTTGCAATACTCTACGACGAGCTCGCCAGCAGGGGCATTAAAGTACACGAAAAGCTGAGGTTGTTCGTCGAAGTTATAAGGTATATGGACTCCGGGAAGAGGGTGCCCGAGAAGCTAATGAAGCCTTTTGAAATCGCCAAGAGCATATCAAAAGCCCTTACGGCTATTCGGAGTGAAGAGCTGTGGATTAAAATAGTAGAGTGGCTCTCGGACCCCACTCCAAGACCCATGCCTCTCGATGAAAGCGCGTGGAGCAAGGCAAAGGACGTGATCGAGAAGAGAGATAAAGAAGTCAAAGAAGTCGCAACAAGGCTTGCTATATCAGCTATCAAAGTAGGCGACTTTAGGTTCGTAGATGCCAGGTCTACTTGGAAGAAGAGGGGCGTCACAGCACTAGCTTCTAGGTTATCGGCTATTTTGAAAGCTCCAGTGGCACTCGTGGCCGGCACGAACAGGGAGTACGCGCTCTTGATACTAAAAGCACCCGGTGGCAGGGCATTTAGAATAGCAAAGTACTTGCTGGCAGAGGGCATAGCCCAGGACGTCGCTGGACACCCCAATTTGGCAATAGTGAGAATACCCAAGGATCTCGACAAGAAGCAGCTAATAGACGCCCTCTACCACGCTATTTTCTACGCGTCTTGAGGCGAGGATAGTGCCGCTCGTCCTTTTTCTCCGCGAGTCAATGGAAATGCATGCTCCAAGCTTCTACCACCCCGAAAACCCTGCTAGGGCAAGGATCGTCTATGGAGTGGTCAAGCAATTACCGGTGGAGGTCAGAGAAGTCAGCGCTCTTGTTATTAGCGAGGAAGAAGCCCTCAGACTGGCTGAGAGAATACACGCAAAGGGGTACTTGAACTACTTAGTAGAGCTCCAGCAAAAGGCTCCTGCGATGGTAGACCCCGACACCTACTTATCCAGAGACTCGCTAAAGCTCGCACTGGCAGCACTCTACTACTCCTACACCACCGCCGCTGAGGCGCGCGACCAGGTCTTCTTGGTTTTGAGGCCTCCGGGCCACCACGCCGGTAGGGGCGGTAGAGCAATGGGTGCCGAGACTGTTGGTTTCTGCCTGCTCAACAATGCCGTGGCAGCCGTGTTGGGATTCTTGGACAGGGGCTTCAAGAAGATAGCAGTTATAGACTTCGACGCGCACCACGGCAACGGCACAATGGAAATACTCTACGAGGAGAGGATCCTCCAAGTAGACTTCCACCAAGACCCCAAGACGCTCTACCCTCACACAGGCTACCCAGATGAGCTTGGAAAAGGAAGAGGCTACGGCTATAAGGCCAATATAGTGCTGCCCGTGGGATCCGGCGACGACCTCTTCTTGAAGCTGCTAGAGAGAGCTGTGGAGGTTGTTGGCAAGTACGCGCCCGAAGCCCTTGTAGTCTCGGCGGGTTTTGACGGCTTTGCAGATGACGGTCTTGCAGACTTAAGGCTTACCGAGGTCTCCTACTACGAGCTTGGAGCAGTAGTGAGGCGGCTTGGTGCGCCAGCAGTAGTGGTTCTCGAGGGAGGCTACGGCTTAGGTCTCCACAGGGGCGTATCGGCGTTTATTGAGGGGCTTTTGGGCGAGGTTCCCAAGTACTCCGCCCAGACCAAGACCTCGGCGGCTAAATACAGGGAGGCCGTAGAAACAGCTACGAGAGTCCTCGAAGTAGTCGAGTCGAGGGCTCTGCGCAGTGACTAAGCACGAGGTCGAGGTTAAGCTCGAGGTACTCAATCCAGACCTGGCGAGGGCTGTTTTAGCTAGCCACGGGCTTAAGCTCGTTGACGAGTGCTACGAGCTAGACGCCTACTACTCGCACCCCTGCAGGAACTTTACTGAAACAGACGAGGCACTTAGGCTGAGAATGAGGCGTTGCAAGAGTGGAGAGAGCTATGCAATGACCTACAAAGGACCCCGCGAAAAGGGGCTACCCGCCGGCCTAAAGGCGCGCGAAGAGCTAGAGCTCAGGCTCGACAAAAGCGCTTGGGAAACACTCGGCGAGGTACTTGCAAAGCTCGGTTTTAGCCGCGTAGCAGTTTTCTCGAAAACCCGGGAGATTTACGAGGGAAGCGGCGTGAGCGCCTTTCTCGACTTGCTACACGGCGTGGGCTACTACTTAGAGCTGGAGCTCTCGACGCCCAGCGGAGAAGAGCTTGCCAGGCTCATAGTGAGCAGGCTGTTAGCGCAAGCACGAATCGTAGAAGAGACGTACCTCGAGATATGCCTTAAGACCAAGAAGTGCATAGCAATGGGCTTAGAGGTAGATGGGACTTGAGCCTCTTTCCCGTTAAGCCAGGCTTTCGCGTAGTCAAAGTAGTGTATGAAAAAGTCGTTGGTGAGCAGCTAAAGAGAGCTGAGGAGCTGAGAGATCCGCACATTATCTACGTAACAGACCTCGTGCAGTGCACTCACAAGTTCCACGCGAGGAAGCACTACCCCGAGCTTGCACTAGTCTTCGAGCCTTCAGCGGTTTTAGGCAGTATAGCTCACATGGGCCTTGGGCGCTTGCTCGAAGAAAGGGGGTTTAAAGTCGAAGTAGAAGTCTCGAAAAGCATTACTCTCAGAGGAGAGAACTATACCGTGAAAGGCCGCGTGGACGCCGTCGACGAAGCCGGCAAAGTGGTAGTCGAGGTAAAGACCGCGAGGGCTGCTGTAGGCTTGCCCAAAGAGCACCACGTCAAGCAGCTCAACATATACCTCAATATGCTTGGCTACGAAGAAGGAATACTAGTCTACATAACCCCCTCTAGAATAGTCGAGTACAGCGTGAGTAGAGAGCCCCTGGACTTGGAGCAGGAAGTCGTAGAGCTCTTAGAAAACAAGCACCACCCCAGGTACAACTGGGAGTGCAAGTATTGCGTCTTCTCAAAGCTGTGCCCCTACTACGTTGAAACGTCCACTATGAGTGCGAAGAGTGCACGCTCTTTTTAGATAGCATGAGAGTAGTAGTAAACTGGGCTGTGATGAGCGCTCGGGTTGGCTGCACGAGTGATGACGGTCTTGAGTTCTGATGCCTCCAACTTCTACTTGAGCTTAATCAGCACGCGGTCTCCCTGCTTTAAGCCCAGTTTTTTCGAGGCGTCGCCTTGGTTGACAGCTACTTCAAAGTAGCCCCAGGAGTTAAAGTAGCACGCCAGCTCGCCAGCAGGCACTTTGCTGAAGGAAGTTTCGAAAGTGCACTCGTAAACCCTATCACCTACGTAGAGCTTAATCCTTGAGCCGAGGGGCGGCGCGAGGTCCTTTAAATCGCCGTGGCTTGCGTTCACCATGACGTTTCCAAAGACGTCTACGTAGAGCACGCTTCCCTCAACTACGCCCTCTTCAGGCCTCACAACAGGCTTGGGCAGGTTTAGTCTCACTACGTCGCTGTAGCTTATCTCGGCACCAACTTCTTCTAGTGGTATGCCTCTGCTCACCCACGCTGCTACTGGCGCAAAGATGTCTCTTCCGTGAAACGTGTGCGAGACTTCTGGAAGCCTGTACCTCGAGTTCGAGATGTCGAAGACCCTCTTGGGCCCGTCTAGCTCTGCTAAGAGCGTGAGGCAGCCGTTGTCGGGCCCTATTAATATGTAGTTTGTGGTCTCGATCAGCAGGGCCTTTCTAGCACTTCCAACTCCGGGGTCGACCACGACCACGAATATAGTTCCTCGCGGGAAGTACTTGGCTGATACTGCGAGCATGACTGCTGCTTCAAGGATGTTGTGCCTCTCGATGCCGTGAGTCAAGTCCACGATCTCGGCGTCAGGGTTGATGGACTTTATAACGGCCTTTACTACTCCGACGTACGGATCCTTGTAGCCGTAGTCCGTCATGAGTGCTATAATGCGCTTGCTCAACGCCCAATCCCCACGGGCGCTAACGTATTAAGAGCCTGAAAAGCCAAATTACTAGCATGGGCCGGGGATGGATACGACGGGCGGTCTGAGGCGTGATGATTTTTCGAAACAAACGACCCGGCCCCGCACCGATGAAGCTCAGCGGATAATCTGAGCGCGGCGTGATGTACAGGCTCAATCAGAGGTGCCGTCTAAGTCTCCGGCTGCTCGAGCCTTCCATAGGCAGTTGAGTGAAGTTGCCGGCTCTGCGGCGTTTTTGGCATGGCAACAAAGGCGCACTCTAGGCTATTTTTACTCCTACTCACACATAGAGCTACCAGGCTCCGGCAAGTAGGCAGTCTGTCATGTCGAGCTTTACGGCTTCTAGAAGCCTGCTCAGCAATGTGTGGTACTTGACTAGTGAGGGGTTTAAGCAGGGATTCGTATTTCTGCGCGGAACGAGAATCGAGGACGTTGGCGAAGAGCCTCCCCCGGAATACGAGCTCGCAGAGCTAGTATACAACTTCGAGTCGAGCGCTCTAGTAGTCCATGGCTATAGCCTGATCGTCGACCTACTGGAGTACGTCACGAGGATGATCGGCGACCCCGATATCTCGACGCTGACCAAGCAGGAGTCTAAAAAACTAGTTGAAGTGGGAATAGTCAATGCGTACATAAACGGGGTCACACTGCCCATAGCCGTGACGAAGTACCCGGAGGTTGTCGGTGAGGCGGCTAGGCAGAATGGTGTGAGGGTGGGAGTTATTGCCGAGAGGGGCACTGTTTCTCCAAACCCGTTTCTAGTGGTTTTCGAAGTAGATAATGGGCACTTGTACTACGAGGACAGCAAGCTCGGCCCCCTAAGCACTATCTGCAGGCCCGAGACTGCCTCGAAGAGCTGCCTGCTTGTTGATGCTAGGGGTTATGGAAACGTCTTAACAGCAATTGAAGAAGTCTACAGGAGCTTTAATGAGCCCCTAGAGTCCTACAAGTTGCTGACAAACCCGTACAAGCTGGCGCACATAGATGGAGGCTTCGTGGAAAAGGGCTCGGCTTCCGACGTCTTAGTCTACGACTTGCGGAACCCACTCAAAGCAGCGCCTATTCTCGGGGAATACTGCCTCTACAAAGTCCTCTCCAGATCTCAGCAACCAGACATAGTCTTCATTGGAGGAGACGTCTTCTACGAGTTCGGCGAAAACCTCGCAATACCACTAGTCAAGGTAATGGACGTAGTAAAGAAGGTAAAGGTAAAGCCCTTTTGAGCAACGCGGCGAGCAGAACTAGCTAGCGGCCCCGCCCATTTAGGATGTTAGTGGGCCCGCGGGGATTTGAACCCCGGACCTCCCGGTTATCAGCCGGGCGCTCCACCAAGCTGAGCTACGGGCCCACCACATCCCTACTTACGTGGCGGGGACTTTTAAGTATGATTACTCGCTAGTTGTGGTTAAATCCTCTGCCTGCCTAACTATACACGTGCAGCGGTGTTCGGCGTTGAAGGGCTGGTGGGGCAGAGTTCTCTACATAAACCTCACTACTAGGAAGGTCAAAGAGGTTCAGCTGGATGCCAGTTACTACCTGCAGTACATTGGTGGCCGCGGGCTTGCGGCGAGGCTATTGTGGGAGTGGAATCCGCCTGGTGTAGACCCACTATCACCCTACAACCACCTAGTAATTGCAGCTGGGCCCCTCTCCGGGCTACCCGTGCCGAGCAGCGGCAAGCTCGTCGTAGCCTCTAAGAGCCCCCTGACCTACGGCTACGGAGACGGCAATGTAGGTACCATGGCCAGCTTCTACTTAAAGAGAACAGGCTACGACGCCGTTGTAATAACAGGGGCTTTTAGCAAGCCGGGCTACGTCTACATTGAGAACAGCAGAGTGGAGTTCTACGACGCCGAGGACTTGTGGGGGTTAGACACCTTCGAAGCCGAGAACAAGCTCTTGAAGAAGCACGGCAGGGACGTGGGGTGCCTGCTAATAGGTCCGGCAGGTGAGAACTGCGTAAGATACGCTACTGTCGTGTCGCAGAGGGGGCGGAGCGGTGGAAGGCCTGGCATGGGTGCTGTAATGGGCAGCAAGAAGCTCAAGGCCTTAGTGATAAAGGGCACGAGAGAACCACCTATTGCAGACATCGAGGCCTTGAGAAAAGTTGCAACAGAGGCCTACACCAAGATACTAAAGAGCAGTGGCTACGACTTCTGGATTAGGCAGGGCACAATGGCTACTATTGTGTGGAGCCAGAAGAACAGCTGCCTCCCAACAATGAACTTTAGAGAGGGGGTGTGGGAGCTCTACGAGACCATTAGCGGAGACTTGATGGAAAAGCTGAAAGTAAGCAGGAGGGGCTGCCCCTACTGCAACATGCAGTGTGGCAACGTAGTGCTAGACTTGTCGCTTGAAGAAAGCGAGCTTGACTACGAAAACGTCGCTATGCTGGGAAGCAACATACTCATCGACGACTTAAGGAGAGTCGCAGAACTCAACAAGCTGTGCGACAAACTGGGAGTAGACACAATAAGCATGGGCAACGCGCTCGGGTTCTACATGGAGGCTAGTGAGAGAAAGCTCGTCAGCGAGAAGGTAGAGTGGGGCGATTTCAGCGAGGCAAAGAAGCTAGTGGAAGACACGGCGTACAGGCGCGGCATTGGCGCGTTCCTCGCCGAGGGAGTTGCGAGGATGGCGAGAAGCCTGGGTAAGGAGGCAGAGCAGTTCGCAATGCACGTCAAGGGCCTTGAAGTATCGGCATACGATTGCCACGCAGCGCCAGCCATGGCTCTCGCTTACGCGACTTCTCCAATAGGCGCGCACCACAAAGATGCCTGGATAATAAGCTACGAGGTCTCGACAGACAGGCTCGGCTACACTAGGCAGAAAGTCGAGAGGCTGGTGTTCCTCCAAGACGTGAGAGGCGGAATGTTTGAGTCGCTGACGACTTGCAGGCTCCCCTGGGTCGAAGTAGGACTAGACCTAGACTACTACCCGAGGCTGCTGACAGCCGCAACTGGCGTTGCCTGGAGCCTCGACAGCATTAGAAATGTCGCCCAGAGAATCTACACTCTGATTAGGGCCTACTGGATCAGAGAACACCAGTACTGGAGCAGGGAAATGGATTACCCGCCAATTAGGTGGTTTAAGCAGCCGCTGACGAAAGGACCCTACGCAGGCTCCAAGCTGGACCCTGCAAAATTCGACAAGATGCTTGACTGGTACTACGAATTGAGAGGGTGGGACTCCAGGGGGGTGCCGAAGAGAGAGACGCTTGTAAAGCTCAACTTGGAGTTCACAATACCCGTTCTAGACGAGCTCGTGACTCTCCAGTAGGTAACGCGCTTTTTTCTGCCCCCAACTCCTCGAAGCCCCTGGGAGGTTTATGCTTACCTTAAAGGCCACTGTCGTAAGTGGCGTGGGAGAGGGCAGGCTCTACGTCGAGAAGTACAAGCACGTCTTCGTCGAGCTGCTCGGCGGAGAGCCGTACCCAGGCACCTTAAACGTCGTTCTCGAGAAGTGCTTTTACGAGCTGCTCAGCGCAAAGGAGCCCATTTACATTAAGCCCCCGGCTCCTGGGCTCGGTGGAGCCTATGCCTATAAGGGCTGGCTAAGTGGCGTGAGAGTACTGCTCGTTAAGCCCGTTGTGACCATGCACGAGTGCAGAGTTGGCGAAGTAATATCCACAGTGCCCCTCAGAAGACTGCTCGGCTTGGAAGACGGCTCTACAGTAGAAATACTTATCGAGGACTAAGTAAGCTTGAGCAGCGTTTCCTCTAGGTACTTGATGTAGGAGTAGGCATTTGTAGTTACTTGAGAAGCTACTTCATGTAGCTGCGAAACCACACTCAGTGGTGCTGCGAGGAACGCCATGCCCAGGGCTATCAGCACGAGAGACGAGACTAGCAGGGAGGCCTTGGCAAGCCTCATTTGAAGCGGGAGCGGCTTAGTAACGGGCACGCCGAGGAGAATCGTGTAGACTAGGCGCATGTACGATATAAGCCCCACAGCACTTGCTACGACCATCAAAATCGCCAAGGCAATGTTGTACTCGAAGAGGGCCTCGTATAGGAGTATCTTGGCGAAGAACCCAGGTAGTGGTGGAAGCCCGGCGAGCGTTAAGGCGGACACGGCAAGCGCGAAGCCTGCAACGGGATACCTCGGGCCAAGCCCCGAGAGCCTATCCAGGTTCCTAGTGCCAGCGGCCTTTATGAATACGCCTGCACTGAGGAAAAGCACTGCTTTTGCAATAGAGTGCACGACGACGTAGAATAGTAGCGCGCTCAAACCATGTTGCGTTGCACAGCCGGCGGCCATGAAGAGAAATCCGAGGTTCATTATCGTTGAGTACGCTATTAGCCTCTTGATGTCGTTTTGCACAAACATTAGTAATCCCCCAAAGAACGCCGACACGGCCCCCGTGCCTATGGCTAGAAGCGAAATAAACGACTTAACGGCCTCTAGTGGTGCTGGCAGGGGCGACTGCGGCGCGCTCCACGAAACCACGTAGAGGAACCTGTAGAGCCCGATAATACCAGTGTTCACAACGAGGCCGCTGAGTAGTGCTGATATCGGCGTTGGGGCTGCTGGGTGGGCATCAGGGAGCCAGAAGTGGTTTGGAAACACGCCGCTCTTAATGCTGAAGGCCCAAAAGGCGGTTACCATTATGAGCCCATAGCCTATGTAAGCATACTCCGAGTTGGCAGCCCTCAGCTTGAGGGACATGTCAGCAAAGTTCAGCGTTCCAAACACTCCATAAGTAAGCCCCATTGCAAGCAGGTAGAGAGTCGTCCCGAGGGCCCCTATAAAGGCGTACTTGAGCCCTGAGACCAGGGAGTCTGCCCTCCTCATGTAGTACATTACGAGCGAGTAGGCAGCCACGCCAGTTACTTCCAGCATTACAAACAAGTTAAACGCGTCTCCAGTATATGTCACGCCTAGAATGCCCGAGGAGAGGCCCAACAGCAGCGCGGCGTACCACGGGTAGCCCTCGTCCGTTATGTAGCTAATGCTATATACAGACACTAGGAATAGAATCAGCGCGGATACGGCTGCAACGACGCTCGTGAACTTATCGACAACGTAGACTATTCCTATTGGAGCCGGCCAGCCACCTGCTTTAAAGACTAGCGGATAATCTGACGCTAGAGCATCAATGGCGACTAGGGTGCTCAAGGCAAACACTACCAGCAGTACTGCTGAGGTATAGGCGAACACTACTGCCCTGTTCCTCGACGCTAGGTAAACAACGGGGAGCGCGAATGCAGCCAGTACCGGCGTGAAGGGCACAAGCCCAATTATCAGGCTCGTATCCACCACGCGCTCTCACCTACTCGAAGATCCTGTAAGCATACTCTTCGAACTCCCTGCTAATGGCTTCTCTAGCCTCAGCCGGATCCACGGTACTGACGTATATCCAGTTAACGTAGAAGTAGCCGTTTTTCTCGTCAACAACGACTGTGCCCGGAGTGTTGGTAATGGAGAGGGCAACGAGCAGCCTGGCGTACTTCGACTTCACACCAACAGGCACTCTCACAATGCCTGGCTTGATGTCTCCCGTGAACGTCCTCTTTACAACGTCCATGTGAGCCTTGAATTCTATTACTGTCATGTACTTCACGAAATAGTACGCAAGAATGAGCAGGCGCTTCACGTCTCTGACTTTACGCTCGTCAACGACAATGTACCTAGCAGTAAGCGCACTCAGGATAGCGGCTATTAGCGCTCCTGTAGCCAGCGTGTATAGAGAAGCCGAGCCTGCGAATAACACGTATATCAGGAAGACAAGTAGCCAGACTGCAACGTACTTGAACACTACTCGGCCACCTCCTCAGCCAGGACTTTTACTGCTTTTCTAGCATCGGTTGTGCCAACGAGCCTGTACAGCTGAATAATCGCGAAAGCTATGAGGGCATTCACAGCAAATCCTATTACTATTCCAGTGAGGACCAGGGCCTGGGGTAGTGGGTCGACAGCGTGCTGGGAGAGAAAGGCGGCCTCTTCGGGGCTGCCAGTGCTGTAAACCGGCGGCACTGCTGGGTACTTGAAGATGAAGCCGACTAGTATGATGGAGACGAACACCGTGTCCGAGAGTATTGTAAGGGATATGAGCTTCTTGACCAGGCTTCGCCTGCGCACAATGCCGTATATGCTTAGTGCTGTGTTAATCAAGAGCACCACGACTATGAGTGCGAATACGTAGTCCTCAACCACGCTCGACTACCTCGCGGAAGGCCTCTTCCGGGATGGATAGGTAGAGAGCTAGTGCGGCAAACCCCGAAGCAACTGCCATGAACTCGAAGAAATTGTACATTGATATGCTGCCACTTATCGTGAACCCCAACACAGCTCCTGGGTAAAACCTCTGATTTGTCACTATTTCCAGCCCTCGAATGACTGGTAAAAGCGCGACGAGACCCAGCGCGGTCAGTGCAGCACCCCTAACTGCTATGAGCTTAGTAGAAGTAATGCCTCTCTCGAGCATTGAGTTAACGGAGTAAATGGGCACAGCGAGCATGGCCACGACGGCTAGTGCAGAGCCTCCTGGGAAGCCTCCACCTGGTGTTAGGTGTCCGTGGAGTGCAATGCACACAGACACGGCGGCTATTAACAGCGATATTAGCCTAGTAGAGGTTTTCGAGAGCTCTGTGAGGCCCACGGGCTTCTCAAACCCTTGAGCCTTTGCAGCCCTGAATATAGCTAATCCGCCGACGAGTGCGAAGTAGAGGACGGCTGTTTCATATATGGTGTCGAGGCCCCGGTAGTCCCAGACTATGGCTGCAACGGCCTCGGGACTCGCGCAGTCTCTAATAGTGTTGAGCACGTAGTACAAGCCCAGCTCTCTCAGAGCCAGTGGTGCTTTGAGTCCCAGGGCAACTAGGGCTCCGGAGGCCGCTAGGGCCGCGCCCAGAAGGGCCAGCAGGACTACTAAGGAAGTCCTCACTTCTCACACCTCTTCGTACCTCTCAGTTTTGCTGACGACGAAAACCAGTAGTGCCGAGTAGAGCCCGACCGAGACTGCAACGTAGGTCATTGTTATGTCTGGCGCTGCCATTGCGTGGAGCATTATTGAGTAGCAAATGCTCTGCCCAGCCGAGAATACTATTGCCTTCATGAGGTCCCGCTCAAAGACAGCCAAGTAAACGAACACTAGGCTGAGAAGCGCTGCAACGGCGAGGAGGAGCAGTGTCACTATCACTTCTCCTCATCCTCCTCTAAGTGGTCGACGACAGGGCTCCACTCTACTGCACGCGACTTGTGGGCGGCATAAGCAAGGACGTGGCTTCCAGTTGGCGAGACTATTAAGATTATCAAGGCCGTTACGAAAGACGCGCCTGCAACAGCGTACCTCGCTGGTATTTCCGGGCTGCCGAGCGCTATCAGCGATATGCCAATGAGCGGCATAACGGCACCATATATTGCTCCTATCGTAGCCGCGTGGAGCCTCACGTAGAAGTTCGGGAACCTGACCATGCCGAGTGCAGCGATGAAGTCGAAGACCCCGCCAGCAATGAACATCGCTGATCCAATCCAGAAGAGCAAAGGCTCGATCACGCTCCCACCTCTCGGGACGCCAGGTACTTGGAAACGTATATGTCGAGGAGGTATGCCCAGAGCGCCAGCATTATGGGAGGCGCAATCATAAAGGGAGTTTTGTAGTACAGTGCAAGAGCCGTGAGGAAAACGGCTAGGTCATAGGCTATGCAGTCTGCGGCGAGGACGGCGTCGGGTATTGTGGGGCCCCTGACAAGCCTAAAGGTGTAGAGCACGACAGCGAGCACGTAGAGTGGAGCGCCAATAAGCACTACTAGTTCCAAGTACCCCGTCATTGCGGATAACCCGGCGTCTTTAATAATCGCGTGAGCTTATAAGCGCCACGTGGGGGCACCCATTGAAGAGCAAGGCCGTTGAAGTAGTGAACTTGACTAAGAAGTTCGGCAACTTTGTTGCAGTCGATAACTTGTCGCTGGAAGTCTACGAGAACGAAATATTCGGCCTTCTCGGGCCAAACGGCTCGGGCAAGACGACAACTCTCTTGACAATTGCAACAGTGTATAAGCCAACTAGTGGAGAAGTCTATGTATTTGGGCACAGCGTCACGCGAGAGGACTACATAGTGAGAGGGCTGGTTGGCATAGCATTTCAAGACCCGAAGGCTATGTGGATAGACAAGCCATATGACCTCCTACTCTGGCATGCCAAGGTAGTTGGCTATTCGGGTAATGAAGCCAAGCGCGTTGTCAGGGAGGTGATGGAGCTGCTGGATCTCTGGGAGCACAGAAACAAGTACTTCTACCAGCTGAGCGGAGGAACGAGGAAGAAGGTTGAGCTGGCTAAAGTGCTGATACAGAGGCCTAGAGTAGCTATACTAGACGAGCCGACTGCCCAGGTCGATGTGCTCTCGAAGCACGCACTCTGGGACGTTATCAAGGAGATGAGAAAGCAGGGCTCAACAGTAATCATAGCAACAAACGACATGTTTGAAGCAGAAAGGGTTTGCGAGCGAGTTGCAATAATACACAAGGGAAAGCTCAGAGCCCTCGGAACCATTGAGGAGCTAAAGGACTCCATTCCACGCGGAGATGTAGTGGAAGTAGAGTATGAGGGGGTGTTGTCGAGCAGTATAATTGAAAAGCTGAGCGAATACGGCAAGGTCAAAGTAGCGGGAAGCACCCTCAGAATCTACGTAGAGAAGGGCGAGGAAAAAGTGCTGGAAATAGTTGATGCCTTGAAGCTAAGCGGCATTAGAACTAAGAAGGTCTCAGTTAAGGAGCCCACGCTCGACGACGTCTTCACGTACATAACAGGTGCGAAGCTGAGGGAGGAGTAGCCTTGGGTAGCGCGCTGCGAGACGTCTTGGTTGTAATGCAGTGGGACTTGATGAAGCTCAAAAACCAGAAGATATTTCTAGCTATGAGAGTAACCTGGTTTGTAATACAAGTCCTAGTCTTTGCAAGAGCGGTGTCCTACATTGTTAAGCGCGCCGTCAGCGAGCTCATTGGAGTTGACTACTACTACTTCTACCTACTTGGAGTCTACGCGTCGCTGCTGTATAGTACTGGAATTTCGAGAGGCTACATAGTTGCAGAGGAGTTTGACGATGGAATAGTAGAGTACCACTTATCACTGCCCGTTAAGAGAGGTGTGTTGGCTGTTGGCAGAATACTCGGCTCGGCCCTCTCAGCAGTCTTATTCACGCTGCCCATGATGCTCTTCGTAATGCTCATAGTGGGCTTGGAAAGTCCCAGCTCCATTAGCGTCTCCACGGTCCTCGTATCAATACTAGCAGCAGTGCTCTTCTCTGTGAGCATTGTGGGCTTCGTCGTCCTCGTTGTCATGGGGGTCAGGTCAACGGACCTGACTGACATACTAATGGGCGCCGTCGACGCCGTGCTAATTAGGCTGAGCACGGTGTTCTACCCACTGCCTATTATCGAGGCCTCAGGCATAGCTCCCTACTACGTGGCTGCAGCCTTAAACCCGATTTCGCACTTCGCGGACTTTCTCAGAATACTGGTGTTTCCCGAGTACGAGCTCATTGCCAAGCACGGCGTTTTACCTACGCTGCTCTACATAGCGGGCTTGGCGGCGGGCCTCCTGATTCTCGCGCTCGAGTACTACGAGAAGAAGCTTGAAGCCGGTGGCTGGAAGTGAATTCGTGGCTGCGTGGAGCGTTTTTAGTTGCTTCGAGGGACCTGGCGAGGTTCTGGAGAAACAAGTTCTGGCTCGCGGGCCAAGTAGCCATGAACGTAGCGGACTTAGTCATATTCGCCGCTATTTTCAGGGGTGTTGTGAGGCCCGAGCTCATCCCTGACTACATAAGGTTCATAACACCGGGCGTCCTCTGCCTATCTATATTCATATCAGCCTTTAGCATAGGCAGGGAAGTCGGCGTCGAGCTCAGGAGAGAAGTCACTCACTACCTGGTTTCTCTGCCTATTCAGAGGAGCGCGCTCGTGGCTGGCAGAATACTAGGCGGGGTTCTGAGGGGCCTAATATACCAGCTACCATTCCTCGCCCTAGCTGTTTTAATAATGGAGCCCCCATCTCTAGTTGAGTGGCTTATTGTGGTCTACGCGAGCGTCTCGCTCGCGACAATAATGTCGAGTATTTCAATTACGCTGTCGACGGCTACCAGAGACTTCAACTTGCAGGCGGCTCTTAGATCCATTACCTACTTCACGCTTTTCTTCGTCTCGAACGTCTTCTACCCCGAAGAAGCACTGAAAGCCAGGCTGGGGTCTGCAGCCCCCATTGCCTACTACTCGCCTGTCTCCATGGCAACGACCATGTACAGGTACTGCTTCGGCTACGCCAAGTCCGTGGACCTCGCATTCAACCTAGCTGGCCTAGGCGCGTGGCTGGCGATTGGAGTAGTTATTGCTTATAAGCTCTACTTGAGAAACCTCATAAAGTAGACGTGCCCGTGTAAGCAAGGGTGCTTACTTTGTCTTCAAAGCAGGCACCCAAGAAGCCGCCTGTCAAGAGGGGAAGGGCGCCTCCAGGGAGAGCAGTTGAGAAAGTGGAGACGACGTACAGGACAACCACAGACATAGCCGACGTTGTCAGCAAGATAAAGAGCGAAGTTGAGAAGGGCGCGGTCAAGCTCTACACGCCACACTCCCTAGCGCAGGCCATGAACATAAAGATAAGTGACGCCAAGAGGGCGCTGAGAGAAGCCGCGAGGCTAGGGATACTGAAGCTCTACAGTGGCGGCAGGAGGTCGCCAATATACGTTCCAGTAGAGAAAGCAAAATAAGCCCCGCCGCTATACCAGAGTAGTGGCGGCGGTCGTCTAGCCTGGACTAGGACGCCGGCCCCCCGAGCCGGAGGCCCCGGGTTCAAATCCCGGCCGCCGCACTAATTCCTAAATTATACACAACAACACGCAAGCACGGGCTTGACACAGTGTTTTACGAAATCCGCTACGCCCCCTTCTGAACTTGAACCACTAAAACCTCTTAGAAGCCTTAGTGAAAGGATTATGAAGAGCTGGGCCGAGCGAAAACAGCTAAACAAGCCTGAAGTACAGCCCGGCGGGGGCGTCGTATGTGCATGGTGAACACCAGAAACACTGCCAGCCTGGCGGTTTTTCGTACTTATACCTGCTAATTCTCATGTACACATATTCAGGCACGTTGTAGCCTATTCCCTCTGAGTTGCCATGATTTTTTAAGCCTCCGTCGATGTAGACGTTCGGCGGCTCGTACTCCAGTGAAGCCGCAAAAGCCGCTGCAAAAGCTATTGCCACCGTGCACGCCGTCCCGCCTGTTGGTATTCCCAGTGCAGCGCAAACCGCACGAGCCAAAAGGGCCATTGATATGCCCACTTCAAAGCCGCTACCACATGTATCATAATGCTCAATAATCTGCTGAAGCGCCACGGATTCTCCTGGGTCCAGTTTGCCGTCGCTAATCAGAGTCCCTGGGACACTTAGGGCAGTGAGGTTAGTGCCCTTATAAAAGCTATCCATGATAACTGGGTGCGGTAGGCCGCGCTCTTCTCCTCCCAGTATTGTTGTGCCGCTGACTAGCATGTCTGTTACTAGAGACCTCACTTCATCCCCTACATACGAGCAAGCATTAAAGCTACAATAGTACACACGCAAGTACTCCTGTATAGGCCTGGCCCATACGTAGAGCCAACCAGCCTCCTCCGGCTGGAGAATGAGGGCATCATAATAGTAGTAGCTAGTGCCACCCCACGTGGGCCCTCCCAGCTGGAAGTTTACCGAGGGGTATTCAGCATTCATCAGCTTGTTAATGATCTCTCCTGGAGCAAAGACAAACCTTAACTGGAGTTTAGCGTCTGTGAACACGATGCTGATCGAAGCCGATACGACCCCGGAGTAGTAATAGGGGTTCTCGACTATTAGAATGGGCGTCTTCATGTAGAGCCTGTTGTTCTCGAGCCTGAAGTAGTCTGGCGGCAGGTATGACTGCATGTCCTCGGGCGTCACGCGCGCTACCAGCTCGTAGCATATGGCGTACTGATAACCGCTACACCGCCACTCACTTCCATAGGGCTCTATCGCGTTTCTGTAGGCAAGCTCGAGCCCCGTGTCTGCCACAACAGCGCTCTCCGTCTTCACTAAATAAGTGCCTATCTTCTTGTAATCTACTTGGTACACACCCTTCCTCGCAAACACGATATACTTGACTGCTAGGGGTTTCGCAAAGTCTCCAACTCTGAGGGGTATGGAATCTATGACGTCGTAGAGCACTTCGTTGCTCGTTGTATTTATCACAAGCACGCGCATCAGCAGGCCAAAAATGTGCTCGTGCGTAACTCCCTCGGGAACTTTCCTCTCTCTTAGTAGCGAGAACCACTCACCTGCAACGCGCTCCAGCACTCTGTAGGGTACGTGGATTGTAGTAGCGCCCTTGAAGCACTTGAAGAAGAGCAGCTCTAAGTCCCTGGGGGGAGGCACTACGGCTTCGAGGCGCGCGCAGAAAACCACGTCTCTACTGGCCTTCAGCAAGTCAGTCTCGTCTAAGTACCCCCTCTCAGAGGGCTTGGAAAACCTGAGCTCCAAGTAGAGCCCTGGCTCAGCGGCAATGAGGGCCGTCAGTACTGGAGGGAGCGTAATAGAGGCTACTATAGCCAGCACGAGAAGCGCCGTAGCCTTCTGCTTCTCGAGCCTCAGGACAAGCCTCCTCAGTCGGGCCTCAGCAGCCTCCCCGAAGAGCCTATGTAATATATGAGCCACGGTGCATCCCTGGATTTTTTTTCAAAAGCTCTTATAAATTTTGCTCAAATAACGCTTCTCTAATTTGTGTTGCGTGCTGAACCCCACACGCGCCTTAGCTACTCACAGCGCGTTACGCCGACCTAAAGAAAGTGGTTGTCGCAGTAACACGCTTCTAAGTCTCAAGGCCTATGCGAAGGCTCTACGCATGCTGTCTACTGTCATGGCGTTAGCACTAAATTACTTAATTTACGTTTACCATGCGGGGAGCTAGTTTTGCAATAGCGGGCTTGCGAGCTCTTCTAGCGACTAGCTAATTTAAGCCCCCTGGCGGGGAGTTCCAGCTTGGAGGTGGGTTGCCTGCCCGAGTCTATTGCCGACTTAATCAGGCTACTTGCCTTCTTTGCTATGCTCGCTGCCTCAGTAGCAATTGCTGTTTCCAAGATCCGCGGCGTGCTTAAGCGGGGGCCTGTTGATAGGCTGCTCAGGGAGGCCCGCGTAGTAGGTGACAGAGTCCTCCTCGAGGCCCCATCTCTGTTCGTGAAAGGCGTTGTAGGCGTGACCGTCGCTAAAGGCGCTGGCGTTAGCGCAGTTTTGAGAGTAAAGTACAAGGCTACTGGACCAGCCGAGGAGAAGTCGTGGCTTCCACTATCTGAGGTCTGCAGCCAGCCCCCTATCCTGAGGGTGTCGGAGGGCTTGCTGCACTTCGAGCTACCAGCCTTCTATGCCGTGAGTGGCAGCTGCAGGGGGCTGCTGGTTGCTTGCTTCGACACAAGCGGGGCTCGCTTAAAGAACAGCATAGAGGCCCTGCTGGAGCAAGGCTACTTGAGGGGCTCTCTAAGAGTAGAGGGCGGCTTGGCGAGGGCGAGACTTGAGTACTCGGGGCCTTCAGCCACATCGGTAGCTGGAGCACAGGGCTCCTTCGTGCTAGAGCTCTGCGTAGAGGGCTTCTACGTTAGGGGCTGCAGCGAGCTGGCGGAGTTGAACAGGCCCGGAGTAGTCGAAAAGACCTACAAGTACCCAGTCGCCAAGAAGCTCCTCGTCGGTGCAGTCACAGGCGAGGGGCTGGAAGGGCTTGCGGAACTTGCAGAAACGCAAGTAGGCGTCCTTGGCTTCAACAACGCGTACTTGAGGCTTGCCAGGAAGAAGTGGCTCTCGAAGAAGCCGCTCAGGGTGGTTAGAGCGGCCTAGCTACTAGCTTTTGTTGATGACATGCGTCGCAAATGCATTTATCCCCCAGCCCCTATACTAGGGTAGCTAAGAGCCTGGTGTACGCGTTGGTAGAAATTGTCGATACGACTCTCAGAGACGCGCACCAGTCCCTCATAGCAACGAGGCTCAAAACAGAAGACATCATTCCAATACTCGACTTGATCGACAAGGCTGGGTTTTACAGCATTGAAATGTGGGGTGGGGCGACTTTCGACGTCATGCTCAGGTACTTGAAGGAGAATCCCTGGGAGAGGCTGAGGATAATAAGAGAGCGCGTGAAAAGGACCAAGCTGCAGATGCTACTGAGGGGTCAGAACCTAGTTGGCTACAGGCACTACCCCGACGACGTCGTAGAGAAGTTTGTCGAACTGGCATTCAAGAACGGCATTGATGTTTTCAGGGTTTTTGATGCCTTAAACGACGTTAGAAACATGGCGGTAAGCATTAAAAAGGCTAGGTCTCTCGGGGCGATTGTCCAGGGAACGATAACCTACACTGTCAGCCCCGTCCACACGCTAGACTACTACTTGAAGCTGGCGGAGGAGATAGCGAGCCTCGAAGTAGACCACATTACGATCAAGGACATGGCAGGCCTCCTCGACCCATACACGACTTACGAGCTCGTCAGGGAGATTAAAAGCAGGCTGAAAATACCCGTTGACGTTCACAGCCACTTCACCGGGGGCCTAGCTATAGCAAACTACATCAAGGCAATCGAGGCTGGGGCAGACTTCGTGGACACCTCCATCAGCCCCCTTGCATTTGGCACCGGGCAGCCGGGCATTCAATCACTGTACTACGCCCTGCCCCCAGGCACGAGGCCTAAAGTAGATATGGACGTTGTGAGGAGGATATCGGCGCACCTCGAGAAGATACTGTTCACGAAGTACAAGGACTTGCTGAGCGTTAAGGTATTCATGCCAGACCCAAACGTCCTCGAACACCAGATACCAGGAGGCATGATCTCGAATTTCCTGCAGCAACTAAAGCAGGTCGGTGCCGAAGATAAACTCCCCGAAGTACTGGAAGAGGTGAAGAGAGTTAGGGAAGACCTGGGCTGGCCGCCGCTCGTTACACCGACATCTCAAATAGTGGGAGTTCAGGCAGTGCTGAACGTGCTCTACGGCAGGTACAAGGTAGTTGCCAAGGAGGTCAGAGACTACGTTAAGGGCCTCTACGGCAGGCCCCCTGCACCAATTAAGAAGGAAGTAATAGAGCTGGTTTTGGGGAGCGAGAGGCCTATTGAAGTAAGGCCCGCAGACCTCCTCAAGCCGGCACTAGATGACTGCAGAAAGGCCCTAGTTGAAAAGGGCTTTAACGACTTGTGCGAAGAAGACGTCGTGACATACTGCCTGTTTCCCGACCTTGCACTAGAATTCTTCAATAACAATAAGAAGTCCCAGCAGAAGCCGAAAATAGGACTTGAGCTAGACAAGGAAGTCGCAGAGCTGTATAGCGAGATACTAGGAGCATAGCACACAGAGCTTTTAGGAATTAGTCCCGGCGGTGTACTACTTGATTTGGAGAGTGCTGTCTTACCCGCGCTTTAGGCTCGTAACACTGCCCACGCCGCTGGAAAAGGCAAAGAGGCTCGGCGAGAAGCTTAGAATAGACTTGTGGATTAAGAGAGACGACGTAATGGAGCTAGCACTGGGAGGCAACAAGGCGAGAAAACTCGAGTTCATAATAGGCCACGCCTTGTCGCAGGGCTATGACACCATAATAACGCTGGGGGCATACCACTCTAACCACGTAAGGCTCTCTATCGCGGCTGCGAGAAGAGCTGGACTAGAGGCCTACGCTGTCCTCTATAGGCACCACCCAAGTGCCAAGCCCGAGAAGCAGGGCAATATACTGCTCGACGAGCTGCTCGGCGGCAGGATAGTGTACGCCGAGTCGCGCGAGGAAGCCGATGAGCTTGTCAAAAAGCTCGCCAGGGACTTGGAGTCTGCTGGCAAGCGCCCCTACATCGTACCCGCTGGAGGTGCAAACGAGTACGGAGTAATGGGCTACGCGCTGGCGGCCATGGAAATCCTCCAGCAGTCGCTGGAAAGGGGGTTTAAGCCAAGCCACATTGTGCACGCAACTGGAACTTGCGCTACTCAAGCAGGGCTTATACTTGGCCTGAAAATGCTGGGTGCCAGCGGCACCGAGGTCGTGGGGATATCTGTCGGGCGTAGCGCTAAGTACCTTACTAAGCAGTGCATAGAGCTGCTCGAGTCGGCGAGCAAGCTCCTGGGACTCGGCTACAGGTTTTCCGAAGACGACGTTGTAATCTACGAGGAGTACGGGTTTGGAGGATATGGAGTAATAACGAGGGAGGTCGTAGAGGTAATGAAGGAAACCGCCAGGCTCGAGGGCCTCATCCTCGACCCAGTCTACACAGCGAAGGCCATGTACGGGCTAATGGACTTAGCAAACAAAGGCGCGTTCAAGGGACCAGTCGTGTTCATACATACGGGCGGGGCTCCAGTGCTGTTTCAGTATGGTAGCATCGTCGCTGAATACCTCGGCTGAGAAGTCCTACCAGCTCAGCGCTTAGAAGCCTCGCCTACCGACCTGGCTTCGAGCATCCTCTTTATCCTAATAATTCTTACCACGTCTTCTCTGTAGGCCTCGTCAAACTTCATTGACAAGTACTTAATTGTCCTCTCTAAGCGGGGTATGTAGACCTTTTCGAGCATGTTGACTATGCGCTTGAGCCTTGCAATTTCCATGCCGATGTTGACTATCGTCCTCTCGTAGCTAATGACCTCGGACAGCGTTTTGACCACGTCGCCCCTAACGAGCTGCAGCTGGGCGAGCTCGGGCACTAAGTGCGCCTCGGACAGGGGCTCCGCAGCTGGCTCGTAGTGTAGAGTCCAGACGCCAAGGACGTTTTTGTACTTGGCATTTAAGATAATCCTGTAGCCCACAGCCCTGGACTGGGCTTCTAGGAAATTCCAGCCGTAGATGCTCAGAGCAGTGCTATACGACTCCGCTGCCTCTCTAAGCAGCTTATTCAGGCGCGTTCTCGCTTCAACGAGCTTGACTAGAGTGTCCCTGAGGGTCTGCAGCAAGAGGGTTTCTCTGTCCTTGAGTAGGTTGTAGTACCTCCTCGCCAAGGCAAGCCTTTTCCTCAGCCTGAGGAGCTCTATTTTCGTGGGCCTACTGATCTTTATAATCTGGCTGCTCACTTGTACCTCCTGTACTTCGGGTGGTACTTCTTAACGAGCTCATCTCTAATCTTGAGCTCTTCCTCGGGAAGCATTGATATCAGATCCCACGCTATGTCGAGAGTCTCTTCAATACTCCTCCTCTCGTTTTCGCCCTGGTTGATGAACCTCACTTCAAACTCGTCGGCGAACTTTAGGTACTTCTTGTCCCTCTCGCTTAGAGACTCGGTGCCGACTATTGCCACTATTTCTCTCAGCCTCTGCCCCTCCGCGTAGGCGGATATTAGCTGAGAAAATACGGGGTGGTGGTCTTCTCTAGTCTTGCCGGGCCCTATTCCTTCTTTCATCATCCTGGATAGAGACAGGAAGACGTCCACTGGTGGGTATATGCCCTTCCTCCAGAGGTCTCTTGAAAGGACTATTTGGCCCTCGGTTATGTAGCCGGTTAAGTCTGGTATTGGGTGTGTTATGTCGTCGTCTGGCATTGTGAGTATGGGCATTATAGTCACGCTACCCTTCTTCCCGCGGACCCTCCCTGCCCTCTCGTACATGGTGGCGAGGTCCGTGTACATGTAGCCCGGGTAGCCACGCCTACCGGGGACCTCCTCCCTGGCTGCCGAGATCTCTCTCAGGCTCTCGCAGTAGTTCGTCATGTCCGTGAGGATCGCCAGGACGTGCATGTCGTGCTTCCACGCCAGAAACTCGGCCGTAGTCAGGGCCACCCTGGGCAGGGCGAGCTTCTCGACAGGTGGTGCAGAAGCCGGTGCTATGAAGGCCACGGTCCTGTCAATCGCCCCCATGCTCTTGAGCTCGTTTATGAAGTACATCGCCTCCTCAAAGGCCACACCAACCGCTCCGAACACTACTGCAAAGCTTTCGCCAGTCTTCACGCTCGCCTGCCTGACAATTTGCATTGCCATCTTGTTGTGGGGGAGCCCCGCTCCCGAGAATATGGGCAGCTTCTGCCCCCTGACGAGTGTTAGCATGCCATCTATAACCGAGATGCCTGTCTCGATGAACTCTGATGGCGGTATTCTGAGAGCCGGGTTTAAGGGGCTGCCGTGGATGTCTAAGTACTCCTCGGGCACAATGTCTGGCCCGCCATCAATCGGCTTGCCAAGCCCGTTGAAGATCCTCCCGAGCATGTCTGTGGAAACTGGTATTTTGAGGGTCTCGCCCCTGAGCCTGACAACGGTCTTGCCGGGTGTAATGCCGAGCGATGAGCCAAATACCTGTATGACCATTACTTCGCGGCTGATGTCTACTACCTGGCCCAGCCTCGTCTCGCCTTCTACATCTAGCTCAACGACTTCGCCGTAGGACACCTTGGGCATCGACTTGACAAATACCAGCGAGCCCCTGGCTCCTATTACTTGCTTCGTCTCCCTAACTAGCAGAGCCACTAGCTACCACCTCTGAGCTTCGCCACTTCGCGCTCCAGCGCCTCTACGTACTCGGCGTAGACCTTTCCCACTTCGTGTGGAGCGTAGAGCTTCAGCTTGTAGACCATGTACGGAGACTTCAACTCCCTGATCTTGAACAGAGGCACGCCGCTTTTGATTAAAGAGGAGGCAGCCTCGTAGAACCTCCAAATAGCATCCATTATCAAGAACCCCTTTTCAAGCGGCGAGTAGGCGTCGTTCAAGTCGAAGAGATCTTGCTGCAAGAAGCCCTCGCGAATCATCCTGGCTACTTCTAGGATTAGCTTGTCTTCTTCTGGCAGAGCCTCGGGCCCCACTAGCCTAACGATGTCTAGTAGCTCGGCCTCTCTCTGCAGTATCTTGAGGAAAGCGTCTCGCAGCTCCCTCCACCTCCCAGCCGACCTCTCGTTTAGGTAGTCTTTAACAAAGTCTACGTACAAGCTGTAGCTCATTAACCAGCTTATTGCGGGGAAGTGCCTGCGCGTAGCCAAGTCGTAGTCTAGTGCGTAGAGGGCCTGGATGTACCTGAGAGTGTTCCTGACAACGGGTTCGCTGAAGTCTCCGCCAGGTGGGGAGACGGCGCCCACTATAGTTACGCTGCCAACTCTCTCCGGGCGGCCGAGTGCAACAACTCTGCCGGCCCTCTCGTAGAACTCCGCAAGCCTACTTGCGAGGTAGGCGGGGAAGCCCTCTTCGCCCGGCATTTCCTCCATTCTCCCGCTTATTTCTCTCATAGCCTCTGCCCACCTGCTTGTCGAGTCGGCCACGAGTAGGACGTCGTAGCCCATGTCTCGGAAGTACTCTCCAATAGTAACGCCAAGCATTACGCTTGTTTCTCGTGCTGCAACAGGCATGTTGCTTGTGTTAGCTATGAAGACGGACCTCTCCATCATGGGCCTCTTTCTCCTGACGTCGTAGAGCTCTACGAAGCTCTTCAACGCGTCTGCCATTTCGTTGCCGCGCTCGCCGCAGCCAACAAATATCGCTATGTCAGCGTGAGACCACTTGGTGAGCGACTGCAAGAGGACAGTCTTGCCCGTGCCAAAGCCGCCAGGTACGGCTGCCTTACCGCCCTTAGCCAGCGGGAACATCAGGTCTATTACTCTACAACCTGTTATCAGGGGCTCCGTGGGAGGTAGCTTGTCCTTGAAGGGCCTCGGGATCCTCACAGGCCACTTCTGGTAGAGCTTGACCTCGTACCTCTTCTCGCCAGACTCGACAACAGCGACTACGTCGTCTACTGCGTACTCGCCGTCACCCGCCTTCCACTTTAAGATGCCGGAGACGCCAGGTGGTATCATGATTTTGTGCGTCACAATGGGCGTTTCCTGGACGTAGCCTACGACGTCGCCCGGCTCGACTTTATCGCCTATTCTAATGCTCTTCTCCGCGGTGTAGGCCCACTTGACATCTCTCCTGAGGGCGCTCACCTTGGCTCCGCGCCTAATGAATATGTCGTTCAAGAACCTGGCTATTTCCAGCTCGGGCCTCTGCAGGCCATCGTATATCGAGCCTATTAGCCCTGGACCGAGCTCAGCGGAGAGGAGCTCGCCCGTGGCTTCGACCTTCTCGCCTACCGTTAAGCCCGTGGTCTCTTCGTAGACTTGTATGAACACTTTTTCTCCGCGAACACCAATGACCTCGCCTATTAAGCCCTCGTTGCCAACGTACACTACTTCGTACATCTTGGGTGAGGGTATGTCGGTTGCAACGACCAGGGGGCCGGCGATCCTGTAGATCTTTCCAATTCTCGAGCTCACTTTAAACACCCAGCTGGTAGCCAATTACGCGCGCAATGAACTTTGAGTAGTAGGCGCGGGGGTCGGATTTGAAAAAGGGCTCTCTATCAGGCAAGTAAGTAATGAGAGGCCCAAACCCCTTCTCGTTCAGTTCGAATAGCTCTATGCCCGCTTCTCTCGCGAGGGACTCCTCAACGAGCACTGCTGCCAGGCTTTTGTCGCTTTTAAGCTCTTTGATGTACTGCGCGAGCTCTCCTTTACCGATTTCTACTACTCTGTCGAAGCCCAAAAGCCTGTAAAACGGCGCCTTCTCCCGGCTGGCAAGCACAACAACTCTCCTAGGTTCAAGAGCCATGTAGAAGCCTCCTCGAAGCAATTATTCTCAAGAGCCTGCCTTCGTAGAACCTAGTCACGAAAAAGTGGGTTAATATGTTGAGGAGCCCTCCAGCGAAGTACAAGCTGGTTTGCGAAGCCTCGTACACCACTTTCGCCTCCTCGGCAACGTACTTAGCGGGGTTTTTCGCCCACACGTGCAGTAGGCTATCTAGCCTGCTCTTACCCGAGGTGAAGTACACGGCCCCGCTCCCCCCAGCTAGCCCGAGGACTTCGCTGTACAGCTCCTCTTTCGAAACGCTTGGTGCAAGCCCCAGCTTCTTCAGGCCTTCAACGTGCCTGGCGTACATGCTGTAGGTAACCAGCCCCACTATTAGGAGCGGAGGCTCGGGGCTTTCCCCAGTGCTCCCCATAGCTTCTGCTAGCCTGCGCAGAAACACTCTAATGACGCACGAGAACTCGGCCTGCTTGCACTCGGAGTAGGGAGTCGGGGCCCCGGCCTTAATTAAGGCGGGGTATCCCTCGAGGCTGTTCAGCTCCATGAGCACGTCTGCGACGCCGACGTAAGACCGGGGCAGGTGGCTCTTCACCTCGCCGACTTCGGCTTCGAAAGCGCTTCTCAGCGAGTCGTCGAGCTCCTTGAGGCCGCGCGCCGCAAGCACTCTCGCCAGCTCGAGCCTCGCGTACGGCAGGGACTGGAGCTTGGACACGTCGAAGTCGCTTTCTTCGAGAACAGCCTTTACCAGGTCTTCGATAAATGGAGGCTTGGAGAGCCTGACTATTACTACGTACCGGGCATCCTCAGAAGTCAAGACCTCTCGGCCTCTGAAATCTCTTTTACGACTACGCTGAGGGCCTTGCTAAGCCTGGCATTGTAGGTGTTGTCCACAACGACTTGGCCTTCGCAGCAAGAGATCTTCACGCCTCCTAGAATAGAGGGGTCTTCGTGAATGACGAACTTGGAGCCGCTTATATTGCTCAGTATCTCTGCTGCGAGGGCCTTGTCTCCTGAAGCCACGAACACTTCCAGCTCGCTCGCGTGGGGCGAGACTTCCTTAATGGCCCTCAAGGCCTCCAGCATCAGCGCCTCCAGGGACCTCTTCCTGGTTTCCGGGTTGAGGGATTTGAGTTTTTCTATTGCCTTCTTCTCTACTTCTCTCACGAAGTCGCTGCGAGCCGATGTTACGATTATCCTGGCCCGCCTCCTCGCCTCGGCTATGCGCGCCTCGACTTTAAGCTCGGCCTGGATTTTCCTTCTCTCGCTTTCAATGATCTGCTTTTTCTTCTCCTCGGCTTCCTCGACTATTTCCTTGGCCCTCCTCAAGGCTTCTCTGATTATCTCGTCGGCCTCCGCCTTGGCCTTTTCTAAGACGGCCTTTCTGAGCTCTTCAACGCTCATAGGCAGGCGTCCTTGGCCAATTGTTCACCAAGCTGCGACTAGGAATGCCATTACTAGGCCGAACACCATTCCAAGTAGACCAAAGAGCTCCTCGTAAGCTGCCAGGATTATGCCTGTACCGAATATTCCTCCCTTGGTCTTGATTAGCTGGGCAGCCGCCTGGCCACACACCCTCCCCTGCATCCACGCAGACGCCATTTCAGCTAGGCCTACGTAAAGGCTAACGCCGAATACGGCGCCAGCGACGTTGGGTGGCAGCACACCACCGTGCTTTGCAAGCATGCCTGGAAGGATCATGAAGTACATTAAAAACATGTAGACAAAGCCGTAGACCAGAGTCTGCGTCATTGGGAGGAAGGCCAGTACAAACACCCTGCCCCTCTGCCCGGGGTCTTCTCCAACGACTGGTATGCCCGATGCGGTGGCTTGAGCTATTCCCACTGTAGTACCAACGGCTGCTAAGCCCTCTGCGAGCCCAGGGCCTATGAATGCCAGCATTGTAATCAAGTCGGTCATAAACAACCCCGCCAGCGTATGTAGGTGCAAGCGAGTTTAAAAAGCTACTTGACCCCTCCACCTATCCTAACCGTGAAGCCCCTAACGCCCTTGGGAGAAATCCTCCTTCCACCGCCTTCGTAGAACTTTGATGAAACCTCGTACATTACCAGCCTCAGGGAGTGGACAAAGGGGCTTATTGACGACAGGCCGAGGTTTACTACGTGGAGGGTGGCGGCAGCTACGAAGCCGACTGCGAACCCTAAGAACGCGCTAATAGCACTTGATGCCGCGTATAGGTTTAGTATGAGGGAGTTCAGCAGTTCGGCCATGATCGCGCTGCCTATTGCTATGCCAGCTATTCTAACAAAAGAGAGCACGTCGGCCATTACGCCAAGCACGTCAAATATCCAGAGCATAGCGCCAAAGGGCCTATCAGCAATGGATCTCAGCAAGGCATAGGCTACTAGGAGCCCCGCGGCCAGCTTAACGCAGACATCGCTAGGAACGAAGCGGAGCAGCCCTAATACGTCTGTGTTGAGCCCAATAGTAGCTTTAATGGCAGGCGGCGCTAGTATCATGAGCGCTACAACTATCAGCTCTGATGCCGCACCGGTTTTGTTTCTCGCAGCAATGTTCTTGTAGAGTCCAATGCTGTGAGAGAGCAGTACCGTGAAGTAGCCCACACCCAGCGCGAGTCCCAGGTACCTTAGTATGGCCGAGCTTATGGCTTCCAAGGCCTCCAGCCTGGGAGGCAGGCTCGGCAACACTGGTGGTATCACTGCTGAAATGTACGAGCCCAGTAGGGATCCAAAGAAGCTTCCAGAGAGCAGGCCTGCAAAAGCTCCTGCAATGCCAGCGTAGGTCGATATCTTGATGAGCCTCGAAAGCGTCTCCTTGTTCTCCACGAAGTACGGCAAGACGAGCCTAGAGCCCAATATTAAGCCTATTGCGTAGCCGACGTCCGGGAACATCAGTGAGAAGAAGATGAGGTAGAGGTAGGTTAGTAGTGGTGTTGGATCCCACTCGTGGGGAGAGGGGTATCCCATTATTTCCGTGAAGAGTTCAAATGGCTTGAAAGGCCTCAAGTTGTTGAATTCAACAGGTGGCTCGGAGGCTTCTTCGATTACAACAGTCCCCCTTCGCTTTTTCACAATGGACTCCAGCTCGCCGAGCCTTGACTTGAGCGTCCAGCCAGCGACTACTGTGAGGTACCTTGACTCGAGCGCCTCCTTCAACACGCCGACTTTAGAGGCCACGCCCTCGGCTAGGATCTTCGCTAGCCCCATTTCATACGACTTGCTCTCGACGACACTCCTAATCTTCTCCCTAATGCTGCTAATGCCCCTCTCCAGCTCGGCTATCTGGCTATCGATTACAGCGCCGAAGTCGCCGCCCTCGGCAACCTTGAGGTCTCTCGGCCTGATCTCCAGCTTTGAGACCTCTTGCTTTGCTTTTTCATACGACTCCCTATCAAAGACCACGAGGGCCACTTGCTTGTCTGGCGGGACATCGATCTTTAGTAAGGTCTTGAGAGAAGCCCCTTCAATGGCCTTTACGGCGTCGCTCTTCCCGTAAAGCGTCTTAACCACTATCATGGGGCCCTCGTAGTCTAAAACAAGCTCGGTTGAGCTAACGCCAAGCTCGCGCGCCTTGGAGAGCAGGGCTTTGAGCGCGCTGAGCTTTTCTCTGAGCTCCTCCAGCCTGCCTGCCTCGGCCTCTAGGGCCCGGACTACCTCGAGCGTTTCGCTGAGCTCTGCGTGGAGCTTGGCGAGAGCCTCGTCAATGTCCCAGGGCAGCTCCTTTACCTCGACTTCTACGACTCCAGGCAGCTTCTTAGAGAGCTCCTGAACGAGCCTCTCTACTTTCAGGGCGAGCTCCAGCCTACTCTTCAGCTTCTCGACTTCTCGGGAGACCTCGCCAGCAGGAAGGGGCTCCAGGAGGGACTTGTGCACGAGGTCGTTGAGCAGCTCGTCGGCGTAATCCACGGGGACTACTATGAACGCCTTGACACCCACATCAGGCTTGTTGAGGAAGAGCTTGGACAGCTCTACCAACTCTACTACTGCACCTCGACACCAGCTACTAGAGACGCGAGCTTCTTAGCCCAGTAGTCGACTCTACTGGAGAGGCGCTTTCTGAGTTCTTCGGCCTCGGCCTCTGCCTGCGAAATTATCTTGCTCACCTCCCTCTCAACTTCATCTTCTATTTTCTTCCTCTCCCTGGCTAGCTCTACTTCAAACGACCTGTCTCTGAGTATTTCTTCGGCCCTGCGCCTGGCGCTCTCGATGATCTCCTCAGCCTTCTTCTTGGCTTCTTCAATAATTTTCAAGGCCTCGGCCTCGATGCTGGACACTATGCTGCTCAAGTGCTTTACCCCCGTCGCCGAAGTCGAGCCCGCAGTCTAATCACAAAAGAGCCTCTCTAATATAGCCTACAGCAGTATTAGGCACGCTCAAAGGCGCCCAGGGCTAGAGACGCGGTGAAGCGCTTCATCCACCGCTTTCAGGCGAGTGGGCTGCGCGGCTTGTAGCAGCTCGACCGCTCAGGAGCGAGGCTTGGGCGCTTCCAGGAGCTTTAGTGCGTTCTTGAGCTCTCTACTCAGCTCTCTGAGGCACTCGATTTCGCCAACGCACTCCTCTACGCGGCTGGTAAATGGCATGTAGCCCAGGTATGTCAGCCCCCACTCCTCGGCGAAGCCTCTCAAGCCACCATCCCCCATGTTTTCAAACAGAAAGATCTCGCTGTAGCCGGCCTCTCTCAAAAGCTTCACGAGCTTTGCAGTAGAGTTCAGCGAGAGCCTTGAAGGCGTTGAGACGATTATGGGTTTTACAACGTCCTTCAGCCTGTAGATGACTTCTAAGTGCTCGTCACCAATGCCGGGTGGAGTATCGATAAAGAGGGCCCTAACGCGCCCCCAGTTAACTATAGACAGCACCTCCCAGAGAGCGTCTTGCGCGGCCTTGCCTCTCAGTGCAAGCGGCTGGTCTCTTGTGTAGGCAACAATAGAGAAGTACAGCAAGTTATCCAGCTTGTGGGGTTCAACGCCCCTGTGCTCTCTGTACTCGATACTCCCGGGGTTTAGCCCGAGAAGCACGTGCGTGGACGGATTTACAAAGTCCAAGTCCAGTAGGCCCGCTGAGCCCCACGCGTCGGAAGCCGCGAGCGCCATGAGGACTGATATGGTTGTCTTGCCAACACCGCCCTTGCTGCTCAAGACGGCGTACACGGCCTCGGGCTCTCTAAGCCTCTTCAGCGCTCCTAGTATGCGGGGGTTGCTCGCCAGGGTTCATCACCTCTACTTTCGAAAGGCCCCTACCGCGGACTATTTCGAAGTCTCTGCTGCCACAGCGGGGGCACTTGAAGTACGCGTAAGCGGCTTCCGGGAGGAAGTGAATGGCTTCTCTCACTTCTCCGGGAAGCTCGAAGACGTTGAGCCTCCATGTGTAGCCGCAGTAATTGCACTTCAGCTCAGGCTCTTCTTCAACCACTTCGAGGCTTTCAATTGAGAGCCCGTAGTCGCCGGCCAGCTGCGTAATAGCAAACGAGAGCACTTCTTTGTCTATTGACTGAAGGGCCCCCACGTGTACTCTCAGCTTCTGCACTTTTCTGTGTCCTAGCTGCTTGATGTAGAGCAGTATGGACTCGGCCAGAGCCCACTCGTGGACCACGGCGCGCACCAGGCAGCTCCAGGAGGAGTTTACACGGCCCAGCTAAAATAAAGCTGTGCCACAAGCGCCTTTTTTAGCGCGCCGCGCTTTTAAGGCTCTACGTGGTGGTGCGCGTGCAGGGCCCAAAGACCAGTAGGATAGAAGGCTTTTACAAGCTGCCCCTCGAAGAGAGGCTCAGAATTGTCGCAGAATTCGCGGGCTTGACGGACGAGGAGGTCAAGACTCTGCTGAACTTTGGAAATCTTCCACGCGAAGTAGCCGAGAGAATGATAGAAAACGTTATTGGGGGCATGACGTACCCCTTTGCAGTTGCGGTAAACTTCCTAATCAACGGCAGGGACTACATTGTTCCAATGGTCATTGAAGAAGCCAGCGTCGTGGCTGCCGCCAGTAACGCGGCGCGAATGCTGAGGTATGGAAAGGGCATAATTGCCGAGGCAGGCCCCCAGGAGATGATTGGGCAAGTGCACTTGGTAAACGTAACTGCTCCGCAGGCAAAGGCGGCTAAGATACTAGAGCACAAGCAGGAAATACTAGAGCACGCTGCTCAGCAAGACCCGGTTCTCGTCAAGCTCGGGGGAGGCCCCAGAGACCTGGAAGTCAGAATCGTTGATACCAGGAAGGGCCCCGCGCTAGTCGTCCACTTAATTGTAGACGTGAGAGACGCTATGGGGGCCAACGCCGTAAACACCATGGTCGAAGCAATAGCCCCCCTCCTCGAGAAGATAACGGGCGGGCAGGCAAGGCTCAGGATAATATCGAACTACGCCACTAGGAGGATTGTCCGCGCCTGGGCGAGGACTCCTGCCGAAAACGTCGGCGGGCTCGAGGTAGCCAAGAAAATAGAGGAAGCCTCGATACTCGCCGAGGCGGATCCCTATAGGGCAGTAACTCACAACAAGGGCATTATGAACGGGATAATAGCAGTAGCGCTTGCGACAGCGCAGGATCACAGGGCCATAGAAGCGGGAGCCCACGCATATGCCTGCAGAACCGGGGTTTGCAAGCCCCTGAGCACATGGGAGGTTGACGAAGAAGGCTTTCTAAACGGCTACCTCGAGCTTCCACTACAAGTAGGCACTGTGGGTGGGGCAACTAGGGTCCACCCGGTGGCTAGAATCGCCCTGAAAATACTGGGGGTTAGTAGTGCAAAGGAGCTGGCAGAGGTAATGGCAGCTGTTGGGCTTGCTCAGAACCTCGCGGCTTTGAGGGCTTTGGTGACCGAGGGAATACAGAAGGGGCACATGAAGCTCCACGCCAGAAACCTCGCAATGATGGCTGGTGCAACCGGGGACTTGGTGGACAAAGTAGCGGAGAGAATGATAAGGGATGGCAAGATAAGGTACGACTACGCGAAGGAGCTCGTCGAAAAGGCTCTTCGCGGAGAGCCGATATAGCTCAAGTCCAGGGATTCTTCGGTGAGCACCGATCAGAGAGAACCAGGAGCTTTGAGGCTCTACTTGAGAGAGCTCCGCTCGGTTTTAAGGGGCAATGTCGGAGTAATAGCTATTTCGTGGTTTTTGTTCTCTATAAGCGGCTCAATAGTAAACCCCTTCTTCGCGAAGTACGCAAAAGACCTGGGCGCCAGCGACGTCGACATAGCCCTTCTTAGAAGCCTCGGAATGATGGCCCTCGCCCTCTCCCTCATACCTGGTGGAGTACTCACAGACTACATTGGCAGGGCCAAGACGATAATTATTGGAACAGCCTGCGTCACGTTTTCCCAGTTCCTCTACGCGGCGGCACCGGACTGGAGGTTTCTCGCAGGCGTCTACGTGTTCGACATGGCAGCCCACTTCTACCAGCCGGCTCTGACGGCAATAATAATGGACTCCCTCCCGCGCGGAGCCGAGTTGAAGGGGTTTGTAGCGCTCCAAATAGTCTCAAGCACGCCAGGCCTCTTCATGCCGATTATTGGAGGCTACCTCTATGACGCCATAGGAGTCCTCGGCATCAGGTACGGATTTTTAGCTCAAGGCTTTGTGGCACTTGCAGTACTAATCATGAGGATTAAGGCCCTTCAAGAAACCTACAAGCCCGTTAGCAGGGACCTGAGCAAGTACGTGTTTGAGCTCTCGGGCTACAGGCCAGTGCTCTTAAAGGCCTTTAAGTTCTACGTGTACACGGCGTTTCTGTGGCCCATAGCAACCTCGGTGCTCTCGACTTACGGAACTATATACGCCATTGAAGTAATCGGGCTCTCCAAGCTTGAGTGGGGCATTGTGTCTTGCGCCTCTACAGCAGGCTCTATAATAGTAATGCTCACACTACTGGGGAGGAGAGTAGAGCCCGAGAGGGCTCTCGTCCGCGCCGTTGCCATTGCGTCTACATCAATTGTGGTGTTTTCTATTCCCTACTTCACTTCGTGCTGCAGGCTATTAGTGCTCGTTGCTGCCTCGGTAGCCTTGAGCGCCTCATCTGGTGTAGCCATGTCCACTATCTCGGCTACTCTGACTGCAATACTGCCACCAGAAATACGTGGGAGAGCAACCGGCATCCAGAGGACGCTCGAGCACCTCGGTGGCGCCCTCTCATCGATTGTTGCAGCAGCCCTCTACCTCGGCTTGGGACCAGGCTGGTCGATAGTGGCATCGGGGCTCGTGGGCTTTCTCGGGGCTGCTTACGTGCACCGCTTTATAGTGGGTAGAGCACCACTAAGAGCGAAGTAGCGGAGACAACGAATTGGAGCAGCACTATGAAGTAGACCACGTCTACCTCGCGGCACTTCCCCTTCAGCCTCTTGACCACCTTTATTGCAACGTGGGTTAAGCTGTAGGACTTGTCGTAGGGGGGCTCCAGGCTTCCATCGCTCAAGACCCGTCCAAAGTTCTCCTTGTACACTCCGTTCAGCAACCCCCTAATGAAGAGGGCGAGCTCAACTAAGTAAAGAGCAAAGGAGGCTACGGCGTACTTCTCGAAGTTCCAGTATATTGCGAGCGAGGCGTACAGGGCACCCATGCCATAGGTGAACGAGTTGCCTGGGAACATCTTAGCTGGGTACTTGTTGTAAGAGAAGTAAAATAGAAGCACTGGCGCCAGGACTAGCAGGATAGTGCTGAACGCGTCTAACTGCCCCCTTATTAGCATGAGCAGAGACGCGAAGGACAGTAGTACTGCTGCCTGGAGCGCTTCGAGGCCGTTGTAGCCGGCAATCATGTTGAAACCGTTGCTAGCACCCAAAACGCCCACGGGCACTACCAGCAGGGGGTAGGCCAGGCCCAGGTCCAGTACGCCGAGCAGCGGTAGCTCAACTCTACTACTACCTGCTTCAACGCTAACTAGCGGGAGCGATATTGGCAGGGTCAGTAAAACCCTTTTTAGCGGCGAAATCCCCTTCTTCCAGCCGAGCATGTCGTCTAAGAAGCCAATAAGCCCGGCGAGGAGGAGGACTGTGGAGACTGTTAGCAGCGCTATCGAATTGCTGCCGGGGCTCAAGTAGGTGTCTAGGGCTATGTAGGTTAGAATTCCGAAAACCGAGGAGAGCACTACCCAGACCCCACCAGCCTCTGCAACAGGGGGGTGGCCAGGCTTGTTCATGTCTCTTCCCACAAAGCCCAGCCTGGCCGCTACTCCAAGCCACCAGTCTAGCATCACCTTGGCCGACGCCGTAGACGCAGCGGCTGGAACAACTAGCTTGATCACGTCAACAAGCCACACGACTACTGCTCACCTTCTTCGCGCCACGGGGTATTGAATACCGCGTATATTTCCTGTGCGCGGGTCTCCCCAATCCCTTCAACGCTCATTAGCTCGTAAACCGAAGCATTGGCCAAGTTCCTGAGAGTCCTAAACCTTGCTAAGAGGCGGCGTGCAAGAGTTGGGCCGGCAACGCTCTCCGCGACGTAGAGTATTCTCTCGTTGAGCGACATTGGCTTCTTCTCGACTCTCATTCTAATAACCCGCTTTTCCTCGGTCTTGCCGAGGCTCTTGGCTTTAGTAGCAAGCCACAAAATCGTTGCCTCCTTACTGGGGGTAAATAGCACCGGCAGCTCCAGGTCCAGAATGAGCGTGTCGAGCACTCTGAGAATGCTCTGTATCCTCCACCCGCGCAGCTTCTCGAGGCGCGCCAGCTCGCCCTCGACAACAACCAGGGGCTTGTGCCCGTCTTTCTCCGCGGCTTCTTTGAGCAGCCTAGACTGCTCCCATATCCTCCCGTCTTTAATGCTATTGGCGAAGTCGTCGGCCGTCTTCCTCTCCACGAGCAGGCTCTGCTTGCCGGGCGGGGCGAGGAGGAGGAAGTCTCCCGCGGGCAGCTCTCTAACGGCCACTCTGAGCCCCTCTCTAATCAAGGCTGTTCTGAACTCGGGGTGGGCGGCGTCTTCCCTGCTGTCAATCACTATGTCTACAGGCGCTAGCAGCATTTGAGACAAGCCAACGCACCCGGCTCTTAAGCCACACTAATGAGCTCGCCACGACTTATACTACACCGCTGCATTAAATGCCTTAGACTCCATGAGCCAGCTCGTAGAAGGCTTGGGGCCGGGCTTAGGCGGCTCGGCTGCTGCTCGGCATATCTTCAGGGCACGATCGCTGCAATGCCACAGCACTAAGCAAGACATCGCCCTGGCTCCTCTAAAGCCTCTACACACCGCTCTCCTGAGCGGGGGCCCGAAGCAGGAACAAGCTATTTTACTCGTAATGTACAGTAAGTCATTGGAGGTGTTAGGTGTAATGACAACTGCTAGTCTGCTGGTTGAGGCATACAGGTCTATGAGGAGAGGGGCTCTCCTCCTCGTAATAGCCTGGTTGCTGCTGGGTGCGGGGCTGCTGTTCTTGTTGATGGGTTTGTTTGCTGCAGTGGGGGCGGTAACCGTTGTAGAGCCCTTCAGCGGCCCTGGAGCGGGCTTCAATAGACCCTTAGTGGAACCTACAGCAGTACTCGTAGCACCAGTAGTAGTACTGCTGGTTGGGGCGGTAACCGCCCTGATTGGGCTGTGGGCCTACTTCGTTCCCGGCGTAGAAAGGCTCGCTGAGGCCGAGCCGGAGTTCTCGACTCCGGCAGACCTCATTAGAGCGGGGCTGTTCTACGGATTAATAGTCCTCGTAGTTGGTGTTCTGCTGAGAATTGCCCCGTTCATAGGAGTAATAATCTCGCTTATCGGGTTCGTCTTGCTGCTCGTCGGCTACGCCGGGCTCGTCATGCTCTGCTTTAAGCTAAACGACTTCGAGTACAACACGCTGTACCTAGTAGCGGGAATTCTCTTCATTGTGGCAGCGTTTATACCGTTGCTGGGCTTCGTAGCCTGGATCTTGCTATACATTGCACTAGGCGACAGCATAGAGGAGGCTAAGCGGGCTTCGCAGATGCAGGTACAGTCGCCCTCCACTGCTTAGAGCAGCCCTGGCGAACTCTCTAGAGACTTGAAGCATGGACGTGGAACGAATGTAATTTATATACTTTTGCAGTGCAAGCTATGCAAGGGTGTCAAAAGTGTCTGGAGCCGCTAGCCCGCTGGTCGAGGCATATGAGTTGATGAGGAAGGGGGCCCTCTACCTCATAATAGCGTGGCTGCTAGTGGGCGTGGGGCTCCTATCTGTAGTGTTTGGATTGCTGGCAGCAGGAGTGTTCGGCCCCCATGGACCTGCACTGGGCTTCGTGGGTTCTCTAGTGGCGGTAGTAGTAATACTGGTAGTGGGAGCCATAATAGCCTTAGTCGGGCTCTGGGGGTACTTCATTCCCGGCACGAGAAGGCTTGCCGAGGCTAGGCCGGAGTTCTCGACATCCGCCACTCTCATTAGAATAGGCCTGCTCTACGGAATAATAATCATCCTAGTCGGAGCCCTGCTATCAGTAGTCCTGGTGGGAATACCACTAATGCTAGTAGGACTAATTCTGCTAATTCTCGGCGAGGTCGGGCTGATCATACTCTCCTTCAAGTTAAACGACGTCGAGAAAAACGCGATGTACCTAGCAGCCGGGATACTCTTCATCATAGCGATCTTCGTCTCGCTCGCAGCCTTCATAGCGTGGATCCTGCTCTACATCGCGCTGGGAGACAGCGTAAAGAAGGCGAGACAGGCTCCTCCGCCGCCAGTCCAGCCCCAGCCCACAGCCCCCACCACCCACCGCAGTGCCTCCCCCAGTCTAGGGCTTTTTTCCTCGAGACCGCCTCAGCCAGCTCCTTTCAAGGAAGCACTCTTAGTCCACGGGATTCGCGGAGTCCTGGGGCGCGCTCAGAGCTCTCTGTACATCACGTAGGCGTTTCTCCCAATGCCGTAGTAGTTCTTCACTACTCCCACAATCCTAAATCCCAGCTTCTCGTAGAGCTTTACAGCGGGGTTTTCCACGTCCACTTCCAGGTACGCGGCGCGCGCCCCCCGCTTCTTGCACTCTTCGAGCGCCTCGCTGAGCAGCCTAGTGCCTATGCCCCTGCCTCTGAAGCCCGGCTTGACTGCTATTGAGTCTACGTGGCACTCGCTGCCTTCTAGTCTCGCGACGACGTAGCCTACCAAAACACCGTTGCAGAGGGCAACTCTGAATACGGCACCCAGCCTCAGGTACTCCTCGAAGAGCCACCGCGGGTACCGGGTTTCCTCGTCAAAGCACTCTTCTTCGACCTCAGCAACGCCCTCCAAGTCGCGGGGCTCGGCCTCCCTGGTAACTACTCTCTGAGCGCTGCAGGTATTAGTGGAGTTGGCGGGCATGGAGGAGCCCGCGGCCTAGATTTCGACTGGCATGTACTTGGAGACCACGTAGTCTGGGTCTTCTCTCAGTATCTTCATGGCCTTTGAGAGGCGCTCGAGAACGGCCTCTGGCGTGACCCCGTCTTCGCCGAGGTCTTCTGCAGCAAGGTCTCCCGCGAGCCCATGGACAAGCACGCCCATTCTCGCGGCGAGCCCGACGTCCCTTAACCCAACTCCGTAGAGGGCTGCTATAGTGCCGTTGAGCACGTCTCCCATGCCGGCCTTCGCCATGCCCGGGTTTCCAGTCATGTTTACGTAGACTTGGCCGCTCGGGTAGGCTATTAGCGAGTGGGCCCCCTTTAGCACTACGTAGGAGTTCAGCTCGCGGGCAGCCCTCCTAACGCAGCCAACGGGGTCCTCCTGCACCTCCTTGACGCTGAGCCCCGTTAGCCTCGCGAACTCGACTAAGTGGGGCGTCAGCACCGTGGGAGCCTTCCTCTTTTTCAGCACATCGGGGTTTGCCGAGACGGCCGTCAGCCCGTCTCCATCTATTATGACCGGCTTCTCTATGGACTCTGCGAGCATTCTGATGAGCTCCTGCGTTTCGCTGTTCAGCGACGTGCCTGGGCCCAGGACTGCAATGTCTATTCCGTGCTCCTCGACGATCTTCAAGATCTTCTCGTAGCTCGAGAGGGCGAGCGTGCCCTCCTCGGTCTCGTCCATTGGGTGGTAGACTACTTCGCTGCACTTAGAAGCCAGCACGGGGACAATGCTGCGCGGCGCGGCCAGCCTCGAGTAGCCGCCGCCGGCCTTCAGGAAGGAGTAGGAAGTGTAATAGGGGGCGCCGTAGTAGTACCTCGCGCCGGCCACGGCGAGCATTTTACCAAAAGTGCCCTTGTGCCCCCAGCGCACTCTCTCGGGAATAGGCACGGGGGCGTTTAGCTCTACTCCGGGCTCGCTGCTCGCCAGGAGGTCTGGGGGGTAGGAGAGCCTCGAGACGTAGAGCCTTCCACAGTAGTAATAGCCGGGGTAGAGGATGTTCCCGTACTTGGGCAGCCCGAAGGTGACTGTGTACGTGGACTTCACGGCAACGCCTCTCACGAGCCCGTTGTTCCCGTCCACGCCTGATGGTATGTCAACGCTGACCACGGGCTTCCCCGCAGAGTTCACGAGCTCTATGACCCTCCTGTAGAGGCCCGTCACCTCGCCCTTCAAGCCTATTCCTATTAGTCCGACTACGACGGCGTCGCAGTTCTTGAGGGCTTCTTCGAGCTTGGCGAGATCCGCCTCGTCTCTCACGACCTCGACGCCAAGCCCCACGGATATGGCGGCCTCGTACGCCTTGTTCGCCGGGTACTTGTACTTCGCTGGGTCTCCAATAACGAAGGCCTTTACGAGCCCGCCAGCCGAGTAGAGCCTGCGAGCGGCTACTAGCGCGTCTCCACCATTATTTCCCGTTCCAGCAACGACGACGAACTTCTTTCCGCGGACACCCAGCTCGCGTGCCACCACGTAATAGACGGCCGTCCCCGCGTCCTCCATTAAGAGCAAGTGGTCTATGCCCCGCTTCCCAGCCTCCTCGTCTATCTTCTTCATCTCCTCTACGCTGCAGACCCTGTACTCGTAGCCCGGCAAGCAGGCCCCCGTGTAGCATAGGCTGTAAGGGATATATTTGCAGGGCCTACTCTAAGCGCTTGGGGGCGGCCCTTGGTCTTCGAAAACCCCGTTGTGAAGGAGATCCTCGAGAAGTACCGGGTGGTCTGGGCACTTAGCCATGCAATGGCCTTGATGTCGTGGGACAGCGAGACGTACATGCCCGTGGAGGGCGTTCGCGACAGGGCCGTGGCTAGAGCCGAGCTCAGCCTCCTCCACCAGCAGCTCCTCTTGAGGCCGGAGTTCGTGGAGCTGGTTGAGAAGGCCGATAAGATCGAGGGCCTCAACGACTACGAGCGCGGCGTTGTGAGGGTCTTGAAGCGCCAGATAAGGATAGCCAAGGCGCTTCCACCGTGGCTCGTGGCTGAGAGGGCCAAGGTGACGCAGGAAGCCATGGTTGTCTGGAGAGAGGCGAAGGCCAAGAACGACTTTGACGCCTTCAAGCCGTACCTCGAGAAGATATTCGACTTGTCTAGGAAGGCGGCAGACTACCTCGGCTGGGAGAAGCACCCGTACGACGCCCTCTTAGACCTCTACGAAGAGGGGTTGAGGACGGAGGACGTCGACAGAGTGCTCGGGTACTTGAAGAAAGAGCTCAAGTGGATAATAGAGAGAGTACTCTCGCAGGGCAGGTACCCCAGAGAGCACCCGCTGGAAAAGCAGGCCTACGACGTCTCTAAAATGGAGCTCGTGAACAAGAAGATCCTCGAAATGCTCGGGTACCCCCTCGGCAGGCGCGGAAGGCTCGACGTCTCGGCACACCCATTTACAATCGACATGGGCATTTTCGACGTAAGGATAACGACTAGGTACGAGGGCGTCGACTTCAAGAGGACAATGTACTCCGTCATGCACGAGTTCGGCCACGCCCTCTACCAGCTGCAAATAGACCCCGCCCTCTCCTACACTCCCATAGGCGACGGCGCTAGCCTCGGCGTCCACGAGGGGCAGAGCAGGTTCTGGGAGAACGTTGTGGGCAGGAGCAGGGAGTTTGCAGAGCTCGTATACCCGCTCCTGCGAGAGCACCTGGACTTCGTCAGGAACTACGCGCCCGAAGACCTGTACTACTACTTCAACACTGTGAGGCCCAGCCTAATACGCGTAGACGCGGACGAAGTAACCTACAACATGCACATAGTGCTGAGAGCCGAGCTCGAAAAGCTGGTGCTTGCAGGCGAAGTGAAGGTCTCAGACCTCCCCGAGCTCTGGAACAACTACATGGAAGACCTCCTCGGCATCAGGCCTAGGACCTACAGCGAGGGAGTGCTGCAGGACATACACTGGAGCATGGGCAGTATAGGCTACTTCCCAACATACACGCTCGGCAACATAGTCGCTGCCTCAATGAAGCACGCCATGGAGAGAGAAGTCAAGCTGAGGGAGAGAGTGGCCTCCGGGGACTTCAAGTCCCTGCAGGAGTGGCAGAGGGAGAGGATACACAAGTATGGCGCAACATACCCGCCCAAGGAGCTCTTGAGAAGGGCCCTCGGAGTAGAGTACGAGCCGGAACACCTCGTCGAGTACCTGGTCGAGAAGTACCTCAAGTAGCGCCTAGCCATTTTTCTTCTCCGTTCGCGGCTTTCCAGACCTACCCCGCGGAGCTCGGCACCCTTAACAGCATTTATTGCTCTAAAGCGCCTCAATCAAAGAACTGCGGCCAAGCTTTTCGAGGAGCCCGGCTCGCCAGCTGAGCTGAGTTAAGAGCGGTACAACGGTTGCTCATAGCAGCTATTTAAAAGTCGTCTAAGGGCCCCTCACCGTCCCAGCCGAGTCGCGGAGAGCGGTTTTTCCTGCAAGGTTTCTACTGGCGCGGGTAGCTGCCGGCTCGCTGCTGAGGCGTCAGCAGACTGTTTACTCATCACAACTCAGGCACTGGCGGTCTCTTCACCAACTCCTAACCCAGGCACCACCAGCCTATATGCTTTTCCGTGGGCAGCCCCCGCTATGATAATCGAGACGCGCGAGGTTACGCGGACTTGTTTGCTGGGAGAGAGGGGGAGTGCAGGTCTCTTCAACGGCGCAGCGCTCCTGCCTACTTATAAGCTCCGCCTTCGCACCACCAACCATGGAATGGCGCGGTGAACGCGCTCTGAGAGTCTTGGTAACCGGCGGTGCCGGCTTCATAGGGCACAACCTCGCCATACACCTCTACGAGAGGGGCTTTGAGCCCATAGTATTCGATTCGCTCGAGCGCTCTACGGAAGTAGCTCTGAAGAGGCTGAGGGAGCGGGGGCTCAGCGTAGTCAGGGGAGACGTGAGAGACAAGTACTCCTTCAGAGAGCAGGCCTCGAAGAGCGACTTAGTAATCCACGCGGCCGCCTACATAAGCGTTGAAGAGTCCTTTGAAAGGCCAGGCGAGTACGTATCGAACAACGCTGGCGGCACGGCCGTGGTCGCCAGCGCGTGCCTCGAGCTCGGCAAGCCAGTCATATACATAAGCTCGGCGGCAGTCTACGGAGACCCGGTCAGAGTACCAATACCCGAAGACCACCCAGTAAGCCCGGCTTCGCCCTATGGCCTGAGCAAGGCCCTCGGCGAGGCGGTCATTAACTTCTACGGGAGGCTTGGCTTGAAGTACGTCATTGTCAGGCCCTTTAACGTCTATGGAGTTGGGCAGACGGGCCCCTACGCGGGCGTCGTTACGAAGTTCGTTGAGAGGGCCTGCCGCGGAGAACCCCCAGTGATATACGGAGACGGGCTCCAGGTGAGGGACTTCATACACGTCAGCGACTTCTCGAGGTTTGTAGAGCTCGTAGTAGAGAAGGAGCCTTGGGGCGAGGTCTTCAACGCCGGCACCGGAGTACCCACTAGGATACTCGACTTGGCGAGGCTCGTCATCGAGCTGGCTGGTTTGAGGGCCGAGCCCATTTACGAGAAGCCGAGGCCAGGCGACATAAGAGTGAGCCTGGCAGACGTGTCAAAAGCCAGGAGGATCTTGGGCTTTGAGCCCAGAGTAGGCCTCAGAGAGGGGATTTCGGAGCTCATTGAGTACTACTGCGGGAGTCCTTAGGCCCTACCTAGTGTACACGTGGACTTCTTCTTTTTCCTTGACGTACTTGACTCTAGCGGCCTCTAAGTAGAGCTCGTCGAACTCCTCGGGCTCCTTCTCGTCTATGAGCACTTTGACGTTGCTGTAAGAGCCAAGCGCGTAGGCCTGCCCGGACCACACGTAGACTCTGTAGGCACCGGGCCTCTCCTTCCTGATGAGCACTATCAACGAGCCCCCAGGGCTCGAGTCTGGTCAGAGCCCTTAATTAAGCGCTCCTTCGAGCTTGGGCCTTCTCGTTCTCGAAAACCGCTGGTTGCGGTATATTAGCCTGCACACGGAAATCACTACATGGGCACGGGGCTGTCATGGCCGCTCCGAGCTTTATTGCGGTATTGTCTTTCATAGCCTTCGCACTAGTCCTAGCCGTGGTAGCGGGATCGCTGCTCATTCACGCAGGCGTAGTCGGCTCCGCCCCGAGCCTCCTCATACACGTAGACTCCCCGGTAGACCCCTGGACTCGCGACGCGGTGCTAGAGCTTGTTGTGAGGCACGAAAGAGGGCAGCCCCTCGTAGTCAAGGGCGTGGACTTGTACCTGGAGGAGCCGGTTTCAATAGACGTCACGTCGGCGGGCTCTACTAGTAGCTGCATTAAGTACGTGGATGCCAGAGAAGCAGGCACGCGCCTCTACCCCGGCGGCGCGTTCAAGCTGAGGGCAGTCATTTCAAGCGAGTGCTTCAAGCTCGGCAAGGCGTACAGAGGGGTTTTGAAGACCAGCGCCGGAGACTACTCATTCGTGTTCACAGTTTCTACCTACTTGTTTAAGCACCTCAGAAACACCAAGCCCTTCTACAATACCACGCTAGTAGGTGCCGTAGTAGAGTACCCGAACAACTTGCTCAACGACCTCAGCAAGTGGGTAGCTGTATACGCCAGACTGGAGCAGAGCGCCTGCGGCGTAATATTAGTAGATATGAACAGCGGCACGACGTTTGAGGGCCTGGGCTTTGCCTACTACGTCGAGCCAGTTGAGGCGAACCTGAGTAGCGGCGTGTGGCTACTGACAAAAATGCAGCTCCTCGGCACGCTTCCAGCAAAGTGGGGCGTCGGAGTCTACTTCAACTTCAAAGACGAGAAGGACGCTCCCAAGGAGACCGTCGCCATTGTCGGCATTAACGCCACTAGCGAGAGCGAGGCCTACTTAACGCTCGAAGACTACGACTACAGCACGCAGACGGGTGCTGCCACGAAGGCCATAGCAAGCCCCGCGCCCATACCCGGCGGAGTCAAAGTAGGCTCCTGGTACTACTTAGCAATATGGATTAAGGGGGAGAGCCCAAACACCTTCACAATAAACGCGACTCTGCTTGACGAGTCGCTCAACGAACTGGCCTCTATAACCGGGACCATTCAGCTGCCCGGAACTCCCGGCGTTACGTGGCTGGGGCTGCTGGCAATAGGTGCCGATGGCGGCGGATCTCAGGGCGTGTGCTACCAAGCAGCCTACCTCACATCCTCCCTCGACAACCTCAGAATCAGGATTGAGGGCGTGCCCCCAGGGTACTTGGTTGAGCTGCGGAGCAGTAGCGGAGAGCTCCTTTACTCCACTGCCTCGACCGGCGATCCAATAGTGCTCCCCTACGCCAGCCTGGAGGCCGGGACAATGCTAAACATTAGCTACCTCGGACTAGGCCTAGACGCGCTTGTCTACAACCTCACCGAGGGCGTTGGCTTAGGCGGCGTTATTAGAGTAGTCAACAAAGACCTCTCAATTAGCGTAGACTCCCGCGAGGCCTCTTCAGTGGCGAGGGCCGCAGTGCCCGTGCCGAGCGCGCAGCTCAAGTCGTTTGGCTTCATAGCCGCCAACGCCTCGAACATGAACGCAGCTCCCGCAGTAGCCAGGCTAAAGCTGAGCACGGAGCTCAGCGCAGTCAGCGGCTTAACGGGAAGGATATACCTCGTGGACGCGAGCGGCCGCGCGCTCACAGAGCCCATAGTAGTCAGCAGCGGCAGCGTGCTCTCTCCTTCAACGAGCTGGACCAGGCCCCTAGAGCCCGGCGAGACTGTGTACATCTACTTCACAGGCTACTGCGAGCGGGGCGCAGCGAGCTACCTGGTACTAGTACTAGAGCTCGTCAACAGCTCCAGCAGCCCGGAGGTGCCTGAAACCCGCGCAGAGCAAGTGGTAACGCTCGTGCTGAAAAGCCCCTGAAATAGCCTCTCTTGGCAGTGCCAAGCCTTTTTTACATTGTGTTTGGACTTAGTTTATGATATGCGTGTTTTAATGGTCTCCATGAGCGATCTATCGAGTTTGCAGGGTCTACATTCCATTGCAGCCTAGTGGTGATGTGCACAGGGGCTGAACGAGGCGGCCCAAGACCGGGCCTTATAGTGCCTATATTATCCTTGAGTACTCAGTCCCACATGAATGGGTGGCGCGGCTTGCCGCTCTACTACTTCGACATTGAGACCACGGGCGTTGAACCACTCCTTCACCAAGTCATCACGATACAGTACGTTAGGCTCACTGACAATCTTGATAAGGTCGGGGACTTGCGAATAATGAAAGTGTGGGAGTACGGCAACGAGAAGGAGATGATCAAGGAGTTCCTAGAGGCCTCCAGCTTCTTCGAGGGGCCCTTTACTTTCGTGCCCGTGGGCTTGAACGTGCTCTACGACATCATGTTCCTCTATGAGCGGGCAAGGCTTTATGGGCTCGTCTCAAAGCCCCTGTGGAAGGTTCTGCACGAAAAGCCCTTCATCGACCTGAAGCACGCGGCCCTCTTGGCCAATAAGTGCCGCTTCCAGGACTACAGCAAGCTCGTAGACAAGTTCATGAAGGAATCCAAAGCCACGGGCAGGGACGTCCCCATTCTCTACGCGGCCGGAGAGTACGACAAAATAGAGGAATACATCAGGAGCGAGTTCGAGGCGGTCCTCAAGTTCGCGAAAGAGGCAATGGAGCTGCTTGCAGAGCTCTCCTCGTAACAGCCTAGAATCCTTTTTCTGCTTCATTCCACTGTATTGTGTGCAGGATGTTGAGAGCGAGGCCCGTGG
>JBMFML010000005.1:0-81061 GCA_049970695.1 Desulfurococcaceae archaeon | reverse complement strand
CGGCCCTTCTTCGAGCTCTCGGCTCTTTCTAGAGCTGGAGGCCAGTGTATGAACGCGAACGCAGTACAAATTACAAGCAACAAGACGAGGACTAAGACGATGGCAACGCCTTCCCTCAAAAAGCACACCACAGTGTGGCTTTGTACTCTCGGCTTAAAAGGCCTTTGTTGGTGAGCAACGTAGAGGAGGCCGTTGAAGGGCTGTTGGAGGATTCCTGCCACATCAGCTCAAAGTACTAAGTCAACTAATCTCTGTGCCTGGTACTGTGCTAACCCTGCTCGCTAGTGGCGTAGTCTAGCAGGCTCTTCTGAGCCTTCTTGGCTTTTTCAAGCATTTTGTCTAGCGACTCTAGCCTCTCGATGACGTCCTTGGGGGGCTCGACAAGCCCCTTGCTGACTAGGTCCAGGAAGAACCTGTCTCTCACGGGCTCGTAGACGTACTTGTAGAACTTGGCGGGGTCTCTGAGAACCCAGCTGGGGAACTTCGAGACGTAGTCGAGTGCTGCCTGCCACGCCTTTTCGGGGTCTACTAGCAGCCTAATTCTGTGCAGGACCTGCTGGTCGAAGTCCCTCGGGAGCTGCTCAGCTCCACCTATCTCGAAGTAGCCCCGTGGAGACACGCCCACGCACTCTCCGAGCACTTCGGCAAAGCCCTCGGGGCACTTGGTCTTGGCCTGGCCTGAACTAATCCTCTCGAGCTCCTGCTCGGAGATGTGAGGGGGCCTCCTAGGGCCGTAGTGCTTTGCCCACGCGTAGAAGACTGCGCGGTTTAATCCAAAGCTCTTTGCCTTCTCGGAGTCTCCGAGGAGCCTGTAGTACCTGGCTGCCTGCAGGAGTGCCATTACTTGAAACCTCCCAATGCCCAGCGCCTTGAGCTTCTTCTCCACGTCACTGCTCAACGAGCCCTCCCCGCAGAGTAATGCCTGGCGCGGGGCTAAAAGCAGCGCGTGCAGTATTACTGGGGCTCCTGCTTTATTAGTAGCCCGGCGAGCAGGAGTTGCTGGGGCCTTCTTGGGCTTGCTCACGCTATTCCGGGGCTTGCTGAAGAAGGGCCCTAGCAGCGAAGACGAGCTTAGAAAGAGCATTGAAGAGCTAAGCAGCAGGCTAGATGAAGTGAAGAAGGCCACGGACGCTCTTGCAGGTAAAGTCGATGAAGTGAGCAAGCTCGTGGCCGAGCTATCCAAGGAAGTCGGCAAGCTCGGCAACTCGCTGGGCCACATAGTTGAAGACGTTGCGAGGAGCCTGCTGCCCTCGTGGCTCAGCGCAAACTTCGGAATTTCCGTGAAGGAGCTTAATAGAGCCTACTTCGAGCTAGGAGACAAGCTAGTAGAGGTAGACCTCTACGGCGAGGGCGTAGACCAGCGTGGCGAGCACGTAGTGGTATTGGGCGAGGTCAAGGCCAAGATACACAGAGACGACGTCAGGGCCTTTCACGAAAAAGCGCAACTAATACTCGGAGGCAACAGCCGGTGCCTGCTGGTTATGTACGGCCTCCACGTGCACCCAACTGCAGTACAAGAAGCAGCCCACCGCGGAGTACTGCTAGTATCGCCCTACGCTACGCTAATGCATAGCACGAGAGTAGAGCTAGCCAAGAGCTAGGCTAAGGCTATATAAGCCCCTTGCACTCTAGTGGAGGCCGAAGCCGAGAGACCTGGTGCAAACGTAATACGCCCCCACGTAATGGAGAACGTATTACTCGAACAGCGTTATACAAACCAAGTTCTCGAAAAAGCGCCGGGGAGCGCCCGTAGGCAAAGCAAAGCACTTATATATTATTGAGGCAGTAGTAGAAAAAGGGTCTGGCCCAGCCCGGCTCGAGTGCGCGTAGTACATACATGTAGTATGCGTCTACGCGCCACGCATACACCCGTGGCACGCAGGGGTTGGCGCCCGGGGTTGGTGTCCACCCGGGAAACCGGGTGGGCATCAACTCCGAGCACCAGCCTCTGCGTGTTACGAGTGTATGTGTGACGTGTAGACGTGTACTACATGTATGTACTACGCGTATTCGAGCGGGGGTAAGCAGGCCCTCTCCTTTCTTTGCAACTCCCAATTCTACCCCTCTTTAAATGCTTACCCCTCTTACTGCCACTAGGGGGTTTCTTGGCGCCTACGTGTGGCTGCTTCTTAGAGGTTGCCATGTCTCGGTGCAGTGTTCGCTGGTTTAAGCAAGACCCGGTTCCGCGCGAAGTCCTCTTGAGAGTGCTTGAAGCTGGTATTAGGGCTCCTACAGCTGGTGGCGGTGAGCAGTGGTTTTTTGTAGTTGTCGAGAGCGAGGAAAAGAGGAGGGAAGTTCACAGGCTCTTGAAGAAGGCCCACGAGCTCTACGCTAGGCACGTAGTTAGCCCGCCGCTACCAGAGCACGTCGTGTTAAAGTGGGTGAGCAGAATAGAGCAGGGAATGTACTACGCCCCGGTCTACGTAGCGGCCTACTTAGACCTCAGAAAGAGGATGTACGGCGAGGAGTACCGCGAGTACGAGAAGCTCATGGCTATTCAGTCGCTTTCAGCTGCCTTAGAAAACATGGTGCTCGCCGCGTGGTCTATGGGGCTCGGCTCTGTGTGGCTTGGAGTCCCCCTACTCCTCAGAGACGAGTTCGACAAGCTACTAGAGCCCCCGCCTGGCTGCGAGCTGCAGGCCGTGCTTGCACTGGGCTACCCCGCTGAGGAGCCCAGGCCGAGGAAGAGAAAGCCCCTAAGCGAGGTCTACAAGGTCGTGTAAAAAGCCGGCTGGGGGCCTACGCGCAGAAATCCACGGCGAGCTTCGACTCCGATAGCTCCTTGAGCCTGCCCAGTATGTGCCTAATGGCTTCTTGAAGCACTTGGTTGTTGTCGTAGCCCGCCACGAGTTGCTGGAGCTCTCCACGGCTCCTCGACTTGAGCTCTCTTGCCTTCTCCACGAGAAGCGGCATGGCCCTCACGACGTTGTCTACGATAGTCACTGTTGCTGCCCTAGAAGTCCTCGAGAGCGGGTTGAGGTCTATTGCTATCACCGTCTTGCCCATCTTCCTCAAAGCCTCCGTCCTGTCGCCGTCTTCCAGAGGCACTAGCACCACGTCTGCTACTAGTATTCCACGGGGGCTCACGCGCCTCCTCTCGCTGAAGAGCTCTGGTATCGTCGCCGAAGCGTCTTCGCCAACGCCGAGCACTTCTTCGGCTCCGTGCTCTCTCAGCCACTTCGCTATGGCTTCTTCCCTCTCCCTCGTCCTGTAGAACAGGTTTACTTCTATTTTAGCACCAACAACTCTGGAGAGCTCGACGACTTCCCTCGGCACCAGCGCGGCTGTGTTGCCGTTGACCGAGATCACTGGGTGCTTTGCGAGGAGGAGGTGTGCTGCCGCTGCCTCAATGGCCTTCAGCGCAAACGGCTGCGTCTTCTCGCCAATTAAGTAGTCGAAGCACTCCCCCCGCCCGTGGGCTATCAAGCCCTCCTCGACTACTAGGCCTCTGCGAAAGCCCTCAACTAGCCTTTCCCTTATCAGCAGGCTCTCCCTTCTGGGGTGGCTGGGCGGGATAAACAACGCTCACACCCATAGGCGATATAGTGGCCCACTTGGCTTTAATGCCTGCCTTCCAGAGCGCCTCCAAGACGTCGAGCACCCTGTCTCTCTCAGCCCACACTACCAGTGCGGACTTCTTCAAGTAGTAGCCTACCACGCCCTTCGCGCCCTCGAGGGCCCTCCTGGCCTCGGCGTAGTCGAAAACCATGCTTGTAAACCTCCTCGCGCTCTCGAAGAACACTTGCAGGTCCTCGGTTTCAACAACTCTCTCCAAGAGCTCGCTGCCGAGCCTGTACACCTCTGGCGGTATCCTCGAGAGCATTGATGCCGTGCTCTCAAACCCCCTGAGCTCGGCAACGACCAGGTCTACCCGCGTCCTCGGAATTATCCTGTAGGCCCGGCCCACGCCGGGGGCTCCCGGCTCAACTCTGACTTCAAAGCCGCCAATCCACTCGGCTACCACGTCGCCGAGCCCCGTTCCGTGCTCGACCTCGAGGACGTGTGCCAGCTGAAGGGCCTTAGTAAGGGGCTTCTCCGCCAGCACGTAGAGGCCAATGCAGTGGGACATCAGCAGCGCCGCGGAGAGCCCAAAGCCCTTGCCGAGCTCCACGGGGCTCGCAGCCCTGGTCTCAACGCTCACCCCGGCTTCTCTGCAGGCTCTTAGAGAGGGCTCTCTGAGCACCTCTCTCTCGTTCAGGACCACTCTGCAGGGGCCTGGCCTCACCTCGGAGACGAGGTAAGAGGATATGTTGAGCCCTGCACCTGTACTCCCAGTCCTCAGGGGGTCGCTGGAGTAGTGAGCCACCCATATGCCCGAGACGTGCAGTGGGACGAAAACCCTAATAGTGGGCAAGCCGGGCTGGCCCCGCTACTTCAAGTACTTCTCGAGAACTACTGGCAGCAGCTGCCAGCCGTGCTCAATAACCCCGAGCGAGCCCTTGAGGCACTCCCTCTCCGTAAACTTCTCAGCGGAGTCGGGCTCTATGCCCGGCACGTAGAAGGCGGCCGGCACTGGGTCGTCTGTGTGGGCCCTCTTGCTCGGCGGCGTTGCGTGGTCAGAGGTAACGAGGACTGCGAGCCTGTCCCTGGCGTGCTCCAGGAGCGGCTGGACGTAGTACTCGTCTATTTCCTCGATCCTCTTCTTCTTGAGCTCGAAGTCTCCATCGTGCCCCGGCTCGTCTGGGCCCTTCAAGTGGACGTAGACTATGTCGCTTTCTTCGAGGGCCCTGAGCGTTGCCCTAAGCCTCAGCTCGTAGTCCCTGCGGGGGTCTCCACTAGGGGGCTCTAGTGGAATGGTGCGCGCTCCGAAAGCCCTTCCAATACCGACTTCCACGGGCATTTCAGCCAAGACGGCAAACCCGCACTTGTACTTTTCAGTCAGGGGCTGGGCCCTTGGGAGCCTGCCACCAGCGTCTCTGAGGAGTAGTGCGTTGGCTGGCAGCGCGCCCCTGCTTACCCTCCTTTCGTTGATGGGGTGCTTTGAGAGCACCTGCACTGCCAGCTCGAAGAACCTGTTGGCGAGCTCGGCTGCTATCCTCGCTTCCCTGGTGTCTTCGAGGGGCTCAATTGGCTTAACGAAGGGCTCGAACTTCTCTGCTGCAATGCTCACTAGGCCCTTTCTCGCGTAGGCGGGGTCGTTGTTGCTGACCATGGGCGAGAGCTTCTCGCTTCTGCTGCCAATGATGACAACGGCCCTGTGCCCTATGGTCGCGACTACCCTGGCGTAGCCGCCGTAAATGCCCAGCTCCACGTGCTCGAGCGCCTTTGCGAGCTCCCTGGCTTCCTCAGTTGTGAGGTTTCTCCCGACCCTCCTATCGACTATTCTGCGAGTAGTGGGGTCTATTGTTGCAAAGTTCGCTCTAAAGGCTACTTCGTAGCCCTCTCTGAGCTCTACTCCCGCTCCAAGGGCTTCGAGGGGGCCCCTGCCGGTGTATACTTCGTGCGGGTCGTAGCCGAGGATGGATATCACGGCCTCGTCGCTCTCGGGTGCAACGCCTCTGCCAACTGTGTAGACCACGCCGCAGACGCCGCTTTTTGCGAGCCAGTCGAGGCCCGGCTTGTGGGCCGCTTCGAGAGTCGTTACCGGGTCGCTGAGGCTGTCTGCCGCTCCATCAATTACGAGGTACACCAGCTTGTACTTGTATGCCACTTCCAGCACCCGGGGACCTCTGTGCGGTTTAAAAAGCCGCTGAAGCTTAAATAGTCAAAAACCCCGTATGGGCAGCCAGGGGTGCTCGCCTAGTGAGTGCCTTCGAAAACGCCGTGGAAGTAAGAGACCTGGTCAAGGTCTACAGCGGGGGCGTTGTAGCGCTCAACGGGCTCTCCTTTACTGTAAAGCACGGCGAGGTCTACGCGCTGATAGGACCTAATGGAAGCGGGAAGACCACTACGCTGAGAATTGTTGCAACGCTCTTGAAGCCTACAGGGGGCTACGTGAGGGTATATGGAGTGGACGTGGTCAAGGAGCCCCTGAAGGCCCGCTCGCTAATAGGCTACCTGCCCGAGGAGGCCGGGGCCTACAGGGACCTTTCGGGAATGGACTTCGTGAGGTTTATGCTGTCTCTGAGGTTTTCGGGCAGGAGGCTTGAAGAAGCCGTGGGCGAGGCGATTGAGATATCGGGGCTCGGCGAGGACCTGAAGAGGCCCGTGAGGACCTATAGCAAGGGCATGAAGAGGATACTAGCTTTAAGCGTGGTCCTCGCAATGAAGCCGAGGCTGCTCGTGCTCGACGAGCCCACGGCGGGGCTTGACGTGGAGAAGGCCTTGCAAGTCAGGAGCCTCGTCAAGAAGTACAACAGAGAGCACGGCATAACAGTGCTGATGAGCAGCCACAACATGCTCGAAGTAGAGTACATGGCCGACAGGGTCGGAATGATCTACGCTGGGAGGCTCATAGGAGAGGGGACCCCGGAAGAGCTGAAGCGCAAGCTTGGCGCCAGCAACCTCGAAGAAGTCTTTGTAAAGCTCAAAGAAGCCACGCTGGGTGGTGCCAGTGGTCCTGCTAGTGCTCGTTAAGAGGGAGATAAAGGCCTTTCTCAAAAACCCAGCCTTCATACTGTCGATAGTAGTGCTCATCGCATTCTACGGCGCCATTGGCGGCATGACCGCGAAGGGCGTTCAGCAAGCAGCCGAAGCCGTCCTTGCAATGCGCCTCGGAGTAGTACTCGAGGAGGACACAGCGCTCACTAGGAAAGTCGTTGAGCTGCTCAACGAGACTGCTAGAGGCAGAGTCGAGGTCTACAGAAACCTCGAAGAAGCCGTTGAAAAAGCCGGTGTTGGAATAGTGTTGGCGAGGGGCTTCACAGAAAACGCGACGACTCCCGGAGCCCCAGTGTTCATCTACGGCTCCGTCAGGGCAGACACGGTGTCTCAGATTGGAATTCAGGCGAGGGCCAGCCTACTCCCATCCATTAGTGGAGTGCTGAAGGGCGTTATTTCGCGCGCTGTGAAGGAGGTCTACGGCGTAGAGGTCTACAAAGACAAGCCCGTAGTAGTCTCCGGCACCATGATCTTCTACGGGAGGGAAGTGAGCCCCGACGCCTTGCTGGGTTTCCTAACCCTTGTGACCATGTTGTCGCTGCTAATTGGAATAGTCGCTGGGTCTACCGCTGGCTACGCTGCCCAGCTCGTGGCAATGGAAAAAGTAGAGAAGGCCTTTGAAATGCTCCTCTCTCAGCCCATTAAGAGGAGCAGGGTTGTCCTGGCCAAGATTATCGGGGCGTCCGTGGCCTCGCTGATTTTCTCAGCAGCGTACCTCGCAGGGCTCCTCGGCGTGGTGGCTTGGATAGCCGCTTCGGCACCTGGTCAAGGAGCCGGCGGCGTAGGGTCCAACGTGGCCGAGGTCTTGTGCTGGGCGTCGAGCGCGCTCGGCTTTGACGTTGCCCAGTCTATACTGGTATCGATAGCCGTGGCCCTGCCGCTGGGGCTCTACTCGTCCGGCGCCCTCGGCATAGTGCTGGGCTCTCTTTCATCAGATGAGAGATCTGCATCGATACTAATAACCCCCGTGACCATGGTCTACTTCGGGCTCGCCCTCGCCTTCTTCTTCGTGGGGCTTGAGCCGAGCCTCGAGCTGGCAGTGGTCTCCGGGCTGCTAGTAGTCCCTATGCCAGCGCTCTACGTGCTTTCACTAGTAACTGGGCGGCCCCTCTACGGGCTTGTATCGGTAGCCACTGCAGTAGCGTTTTCTGCAGCACTAACACTAATTGCAACACACCTGTTCAATAGGGACATAGTGATACTGGGCGTGAGGCTCAAGCTGCGGAGGAAAGCCGGCTAGCGCGCTGAACACGCCCCCCCGAGACCTCGAAGTCTTGAACTACGCTTAAAAGAGTCCGCGGCTCTAACTGGAGAACCGCGGCGATCCCAGCGGTCGGCGCGCCTCCCGCCGGGACTGAAGTGGGTGCTCCGGGGAAATCGCAGCTCCGACGGCTCTCCGCCTTTGGGGGCTGCGCCTCGAGGCCGCTGTGGAGGCCCGGTTTTGAAGGCGCTGCGCCAAGCTCCAGCTTACCCTAATTACTCGCCGCACCCGCCGCTCAGGCCTCCACCTAATACTCTAGCGAGGAGCAGGTGTCCGTAGTTTACTCCGAGGACTGGTGCCGGTGCCTCTCTGAGGATTCTCTCAGCCGACTCCTCGACTTCGCCGCTTGCAAGCGCCGCGCCCCCGTGGTCGCCGGAGAGGACTATGGCGGGGTAGTCTCTGAGGTCTAGCTGCTTTACCTTGTAGTAGGGCTCTACTAGGGATAGTACTCCGAGTTCCCTGAACCTCCTAGCCAGGAGGTGCGTGTACTGGCCTCCGTAGTCTACTACTAGAACCGTGCCTCTTGGTATGGGCTTGGGCTCCTGCGTCGTGTAGTACTCTATTCAGCTGGCGCTTATTAAGCATTTTTTACTGCTTGCTCTTCTTCTCGTGCGAGTAGAAGTAGTGCTCGCGGGAGGGGAAGGCCCCCGACTTGACTTCCTCAACGTACTTCCTGACGGCGCTTACAATGACTTCTCTCAAATTCGCGTAGGCCTTGGCAAAGGGCGGCGGGTTCTCGGTGAGCCCGAGCAGGTCTGTTATCACGAGTACCTGGCCGTCGCAGTGCGGGCCGCTTCCAATGCATATCGTGGGAATGGAGACCTCTCTCGTGACTTCTTCGGCTACGTCTGCAGCCGTGTACTCTATTACCAGCGAGAAGGCGCCGGCCCTCTCGAGCTCTCTCGCGTCTTCCAGTATCTTCTCCCTCTCCTTGTCCGTGAGGCCCCGCTTCCTGTAGCCGCCTATGAGCAGTGCTCTCTGCGGGTTGAGCCCTATGTGCCCCATGACTGGTATTCCGGCTCTCACAATGGCCCTTACGACATCCGCCATTTCGCTGCCCCCCTCGAGCTTCACGGCATCCGCGCCGGCGCGCACAAAGAGCCCGGCATTCCGCACTGCTTCTTCGATGCTCGCCTCGTAGCTGAGGAAGGGCATGTCCCCGACGACCAGCGCCCTCGGCTTAGCCCTCGCAACGCTCTCTGTGTGCATTAGCATCATTTCCATTGTAACGCGGTGCGTGGACTCGTAGCCGTGGATGACCATGCCGACGCTGTCTCCCACGAGTATTACGTCAACTCCCGCCATGTCAACCAGCTTTGCAGTCAAGTAGTCGTAGGCGGTGACCATGGCTATTTTCTCAGAGCCCTTCATCTTGAGCAGGTCTCTTACAGTAACCCTCTTCAAGGCCCTCCGGCCCGTGTTGGCGTGTTTTCACGCACGTACCTATGTGCGACTAGCCCTCTCCGCCAATTTAACCAAGAGCTCTAGAACTCTATTGACGCTGAGAGGCCGCCCCAGCTCTCTCGCCACGAAGCCGTTGATGAACTCTACCTCGGTCCTCCTCCCCGACGCCAGATCCTGCGCCATGCTGGAAGTGTTCTCCGCCACGCTCTTCACGGACCTGAGCACGTAGTCGAGGAGCCTCTCTGCGTCGAGCTCGTAGCCGTGCTTCCTGGCGGCTTCGCAGACTTCGCTGATTATCAGCGAGGCGAGCTCGACGCCCTCCTCGCTCAAGACAACCTTGTTCCTCCCGCGCGCGAGGGCTGTCAGCGGGTTTACTACGGCGTTTAGCGCGAGCTTGAGCCACCTGTAGCGGTCCACGTCGCTGACAACTCTGAAGTCGAGCCCGCCTGCCCTAAAGAGCCTCGAGAGCTCCGAGAGCTCCCCGCAGGGGGCCCTCCTGCACCCCGCTACAACGGCGTCTCCACCGTGGTACACGACCTTGGCCCTCTCCACTCTCTCGGCGCCGAAGAACACGACGCCTCCTGCTACAGTTAAGTGGCCGCCGAGCCTCTCTTCCGCGAGCTCCAGCGGGCCAAAGCCGTTTTGCAGCATTACAAGGACAGCGCCCGGTGCCGCTATCCTAGAGGCGAGGCCCAGGCTTTCCTCGACGTCGTAGGCCTTTACGGCGTTTAGCAGAAACCTGCACCGGTCTGCCGGCGCTGAGTAGTGCCTTGGCTCGACTGGGACCAGCGCCTCTAGACCCCTGGGCTTGTCTACAACCAGGATGCCCCCCTGCTTCTTAACGGCCTCAACGCTCTCCCAGCTCGCGTAGTATACTGGAACCCCCTTGAGCCCGGCCCTGTAGAGGAAGTAGGCGAGGCTCGCCCCTACGGAGCCTCCACCAATTATGCAGACATCCGAGTAAGCGCTCATCCCCAGACACGCACAACCAGCTCCAGTAAGGACACTAGCTCGTCGGGGCTAATAGCAAAGACGTATGCAACTGGCTCGAGGCCCAGGCCTCCGTAGTCGCATATAATGTTAGGCTTGTTCCTCGCTGCTTCTTCAATGCCCGTCCAGAAGTCTTCGGGGCTTAGGTGGGGACCGCTGCTCTCCACTCTCACGCCGCTTTCTACGAGGGCCCTTTCGAGGAAGCCGCTGCACTTGACGTTCATGCAAAACCTCAGCTTCGGATTGTACTTCGAAGCCACTAAGAGGACTCTCGCAACGTGCCTACTACCGCCAAACATGGGCTCTCCGTAGAAGGTGACGCCGCCTGCAACCCTCGCTATTCCACCAGTGAGGCCTACTATGTCGCTCGTGCTCGCCGGGGGCTTTGGGGCGTAAGCGAGGTTTGAGCCGACTTCTGGTATGACCTTGGCCAAGCCGCTGATGCCGAGAACTCTGAAGAGAACGCTCTTGTAAAACTCCACGTCCGGGTCTACTAAGAGGCCACTGTAGCAGAGGCTCTTCAAGTCGGCCCTCGAGCACAGGGCTCTTGCCGCAAGCTGGTTTACCACGCTGTACGAGGTTGCTACAAACCTCGCGTACTCCCCCGAGGTAGCCAGGTCTACCAGGACTTCTGCGTAGCCCTCTACGAGGTCTCTAGAGACCCCCGCTTTCTCGAGTTCCGCGTAGTAGCTCTCCAGGGGCTTTTTGAGGAGCTTGCTGATCAGCGGCTGGGTCACGCCAAGGTAGTGGGCTATCTTGCGCTGGCTAAGCCCCCTCTCCGCCAGCTTATGTGAGAGAATGCCTCTCAGTGCTGGCAGTATCTTTGAGTAGGCTACTTCGAGCACTAGCACTGAGCACTACACCACGCCCCTGACTCGCGTATCTGAGTCCAGGCTTTTCAAGCCTGCTCGAAACGGCTTCTGCGAGGCTCAGTATCTCCAGCAATGCAGCTATCTCGCCCCTGAACACGTCTTCGTACTTCTGCATTTCTTCGAGCAGCGCCGTGATCTTGTCCAGCTCTCTGAAGGCAAATGCCTTGAACTCTTCTTTCTCCACGCTACTCAGGTTCTCCTTGGCAAGCAGCTTCTTGAGCCACTCGATTAGCCTCCCGGGCTCAATGCTCTTGTACTTGACTAGCAGCGCCCTGATTTTCGGGTCGCTCAAGGGTGCTCCGAAGTACTCGCTAATAACGCTCCTCACCGCCTCTAGGTCCAGGAACCTCCACCACGTCTGGTTTGAAGACGAGTACGTCTTCTCGATGACCCCATACTCCTTTTCGAGTATTCTAAGGAGGTTGGCTGGGTTGTAGTTGAGCCCCATTGAGGCCAGCTTTAGCGCGAGGTGCTTAAAGCTGAAGTCGCCGAGCCTGTGGTCAACGCTGGGGTCTGTGGCTATTTCGTAGGCTGCCTTGAGTACTACGAGCCCCTTTTCTCCGTACTTCTCGAGAAACGCGTAGAGCCTGCCAACGTAGTCGCTTGTAAGCAAGCAATCCCCAGGATGCCTACTTATGGCGTATTACGACATATAAGTACTTCGAGCTGTAGGCCCCCGTGGAGTATTACTGGAACTCCGGTGGGTGCCTGGGTTGGACCCCAACATTGGCGAGGTCTTGAAGCACTTGGAGGAGGAGTACTTGCCGAGTGCCAGGTGGTGGCCTTGGAAGGGAGCTAGGCAGAGAGTGGAGCTGTACTACTACGAGGAGTACGGCAGGCTGCTGTACCTGGTCTTGGAGTCTCGTGGCCTGCTCTTCCAACTGCCACTTGCAGTAGTGCCGAGCATTCCCAGCGAGCTCTCTTCTCGGGGCTTCTGCACCGAGGAGGCCTGCTTCGTCGAGGCCGAGTACCTGCCCGACTACCCCTTGCTGATCCAGGGCCTCGAGAGCCTGAGCGTGAGGGTGCTCGGAGACTTCGACTTGAAGGGGCTCCGCGTGCTTGAAGCCAAGCCGGTGACACTCGAGTCTACGAACTCTATAGTCGAGTACTCCACGCAACTAGGCAGCCTCGTGCTGAAGAGCTACAGGCTACTGCCAGAAGTGGGCTTCGAAGCCAAGATGCTCGAGAGGCTCGCCAAGAGAGGCTACAAGCACGCGCCCAGGGTAAGGGCGCTCTTCTACTACAGAGACCGCGCCGCGGGGATATTGATGGACAGGGTCAGCGGCGTGGCCGATGGCGGGGCGCCATTCTACTCTGCGCTCGTCGAGAGGCTTTCGCGCGGTGCTGCCGGGGATAGAGTGGGGCTTGCCTCAAAGCTCGGAGTAGTCGTTGCCGAAATGCACATTGCGCTGAACCACCCAGCCGACGACCCCTTCTTCGGGCCCGAGCCCGTGGCCAGCAGCGACGTCTCTGCCTGGTCCTCCAGGACGACCAGGATGCTGGAGAGCGCGCTGAGGAACATTGACGAGCACGCCTCCTCCCTGCCCCGCGGCGAGGCAGAAGAGCTCGAGTACTGGAGGGGCCTAGTGGAGAAAAAGGCCCTCGGCGTGGTGGAAGACGCATTGTCGCTCATGGAGAAGAACACGGAGCTCTACAAGGCGAGGACTCACCAAGACCTCCACCTGGCTCAAATGGTCTACACTGGTGATGGAGTACTGGACTTTGTAGTGACAGACTTCGAGGGCGAGCCGGGGAGGAGCGGCGCTGAGAGGACTGCCAAGGAGCCCCTGCTGCGAGACCTCGCCTCCATGGTTAGGAGCTTCCACTACCTCTCGCACGCCGCCATCATGAGCGCCCTTAACTTGCCTAGGCACAGGGCCTCGCTACTAATGCTCGAAAAGGACCCGTCTCTCGAGTGGAGGCTAAAGCACGTCCTGGCGATGTGCTACAGCTACCTCGCGAGAATGCTTGGCACAGGCCTCCTAGCACCCAACGAGTTGCGCGTGGCGAGAAAGCCCTGGCTCTACCTGTACCCCTGGATAGTCGAGAGAGCCGTGTACGAGCTCTACTACGAGTCGCTGTACAGGCCCTCGTGGATTTCGATACCCGTAGTAGGGCTGGTAGAAGCCGGGCTCTACAAGTCGCGGCTAGCTGGCTGAAGAGCTGTGGGCATGAACGCCGCGGGCTGCGGCCAGCCGCTAAATAAGCCGCCTCTACACTACATATAGTACTTGGGTGATGACTTCGGCGGGCTTGGATGACTCGGTGATTGGTGCGGTCGTAGCTGACCTGTTGCGCTAGAAATGCGCAGCTCAACCCACTAATCAAAGCCCCTGCTGCCCCTCATCGGTACACACCCCTGCCTAGGAGAGGGCGCTGAATTGCGCAGGCCGCGTGCCAGCCTCGAAAGAGGCATGTATAAAAAAGCGTTGCTGATCACTTAGAGGCGAGAAGTACGTGAAGTGAGGGGCCTGCGTTGCCCCTTCTCGGGGTTTTGCTGCCTCCTGCTCTCTACTTTCTCTCTACCTTTGGCAGGTACGAGTAATCTATGACGCCCGGCTCGTAGTCTCTGAGCCTGCCTTCTAGGTACTCGAGGTAGCCTGAGAGGTCTAGCAACCCGTGCCCGCTCAGGTTGAAGAGCACTACTACCTTCTCATTCCTCTTCTTGGCTTCTAACGCTATGTCTACAACTGCTTTCACGGCGTGAGCCGACTCGGGTGCTGGCACAATGCCCTCAGACGTGGCGAATAGCTGGGCTGCCTGGAACACCTCTGACTGGTGGTATGCCATTGGCTTTACAAAGCCGCTTTCTACGAGGACAGAGAGGGTTGGTGCTACTCCATGGTACCTCAGTCCCCCCGCGTGTATGGGTGGAGGCACGTACTTGTGCCCCACAGTGTGCATTTTCAGTAGTGGTGTTAGGCCAGCCGCGTCTCCATAGTCATAGGCGTATACACCTCTCGTCATCGAGGGCACGGCCCTCGGCTCTACTGCAATCAACTTCATGTCTCTCTTCCTCCCCCTCACAAAGCCCTCGTAGTAGAAGGGGTACGAAAGCCCCGCGAAGTTGCTTCCGCCCCCAACGCAGCCGACAACGTAGTCTGGCAGCTCCTCGCCCACGAGCTCGAGCTGCTTAATGGCCTCGAGGCCTACGACTGTCTGGTGTAGCAAGACGTGGTTAAGTACTGAGCCGAGGCTGTACCTCGTGCCGGGGCTTGTCAGGGCGTCTTCTATTGCCTCGCTTATCGCTATGCCCAGGGATCCCGGGTGGTCTGGGTCCGCTTCTAGTACTGCTCTGCCAGCCCTTGTGTAGGGGCTTGGACTCGGAACTACTTCTGCTCCATAGAGCTGCATCAGGACTCTCCTGTACGGCTTTTGCTCGTAGCTCGCCTTCACCATGTACACCCTCACTTTAAGCCCGAAGAGCGCGCCTGCTAGTGCTAGCGCTGAGCCCCACTGCCCAGCACCAGTCTCGGTTACCAGCCTTTCGTAGCCCTCTAGCTTGTTGAAGTACGCTTGAGCAATTGCCGTGTTGATTTTGTGAGAGCCTGTTGGCAGTACTCCCTCGTACTTGAAGTATATCCTGGCGGGAGTCCTCAGGGCTTTTTCAAGCCTCGCAGCCCTGATTAGCGGTGTCGGCCTTCCCAGCTCGGCGTAGAGCTCTAGCAGCTCGCCAGGTATCTCAATGAACCTCTCGGGAGAGAACTCCTGCTCTACGAGGGCCTTGGGAAATATTGCAAGGAGGTCCTGCGGCTCAATGGGCGAGCCATCGGGTCTTAGCATTGGTGGCAGGGGCTTCGGCAGGTCTGCGAGGATGTTGTACCAGTGCCTTGGTATGAGGTCCGCTGCCTGCGTGGACCTTATCCCGCTCAGCTCCATTGGTGCATGATACCACCTTGAGTAGGCATTGAAAAGGCCCGGGGGCTAATAAGCACTAATCCCGGGTTCCGCGGGAGGCTGGGAGCGCCTACTCGACGAGGAATCTCGAGGAGTTGAGCAAGGCCTGAAGCAGGCGGTCAGATTCAGGGGCTTCTTCACTACTCAGTAACCGGATTACACATCACACCAGTATTATCTACCCCCGAGCCTCTTATTATGCACGCTCACTAGCAGTTCGCCGAGCCCCGCGTGCGGGACTTTCGCTTGATTTCCTGGCTGGAATTGCGAGCCCCGTGGAAAGTGCAGATGGCTACAAAAGAGGCTGTGTTTAGTGCTCTAGCCCGTACTCTAGGCGTTTAAAGATCCCTAGTGAAGCCAGAACTACCACTAGCAGTATTAGCGTTGATGCAGCATACGCTTCCAAGGGAGGCACTTCAGCAAGGTCCTTGTACTGAAGCATTGTAATGGGGGCTAAAGTGTAGGAGAGCACTGACGTCAAGGCATCGATTCTACCATGGCTATGTGCCATGCCGGCTAGTACTATGGATATTGACAGCGGGAGGATCATGTAGGCTGTTATGAGGTAGAGTAGAGACGCCCTACGGTCTCCAAGCAGTATTGCCGGGGCCAAGAGCGACGCGTACGTTGCGAACTTAAACAGTATTGGCACTATGAGCTGGCGCTCCCCCACGATGTAGGCCACGGGGAGTGTGGTGGCGAGAAGCGGTGCACAGGCTAGAAGAAACGTTGCTAACCTTGCTACAAACAATACCTCCCAACTCTTGAATATGTTGACTTCAAATACGACTACGAGGTGGCTTCTAACCAGGTGTAGCGCAACAAAAATCGCATATAGAGGAAATAGCGTGTACTCGAATACGACGGAAACCATGCTAATCCTAATGCTGGGGTCTTCGTAGGATTCTAATATGGCGTAGAAGCCGAGCGCTATTATGGCAATTAGCAAGACTGCTAGTGGATGGAATAGCCCGCTCTTGATATGCCACTTCACAATGTTCTTAAGTCTTTTGGCTACTCGCATAGATGCTCCTCACACCAGCCCTCCTAAACCCAATCACGTAGCCCTCGTCGAGGAGCTTGGCGAGGAAGCCGCTGTCGCAATCCGCGACTAGCAAGGTTGAGCCCATGTCAGCTACTACTCTGCACTCATTTGATTCGAGGAGCCCAATTACCTTCTCCTTGTAGTCCATGGGGTATACTTCGAAGACATTGTGCGAGAAGAGCTCCCTCTTGGAACCCGCCCACGTCAACCTCCCCCTGTCTAGGATGATGATGTAGTCGGCGACGAACTCTGCCTCTTCCAGATTGTGCGTAGCGAAGACTACGTTTCCCTTCTCTCTCATTATATCTATTAGAACTCCTGCTCTGCGTGGGTCTAGGTGGGCGAAGGGCTCATCTAGTAGAACCACTCCCTTCCAGCAAGCCAGCGAGCTCCACAGGCCAACTAGTTGTGCTTGCCCGAATGAGAGCTCCGATAGCCTGGCTTCGCTAAACTCGTGTATTCCGAGTTTCTGCGCGTATTCTCTTGCCTCATCAAAGCAGTTTCTTTCATCCATCACTATTTCCATCAAATCCTTAACTCTTATGCTCAAGTTGAAGCGGGGCTTTTCGAATAGAAAGGATATCATGTTGGCGGCTTTGTCGCGCTCGACGTACGGTTCAATGCCATTTACAGTAACTCTGCCGCTCGAGGGGTATCTCAGCCCAGCCAGTATTGTCAGTAGGGTTGTCTTCCCACTGCCATTGGGCCCCAGAATGGCCACTATGCTCTCGTCAACACTGAAGGATATGTCAACAAGAGCCCACACCCTACTAAACCTCTTGCTCAGGCTTCTTGCCTCGATCTTCACCCTTTCCTCGCCCTCAGTATCAAGAGCATCAGGGCGGCAACGACTAGCGCGTAAGAGAAGGGGGCTAGGGCGTTGAAGTTGTGCCAGATGACTTCAAGCCAGGCTTGATCGCTCGGAACGGTGTTTGTGTAGTTCAGCACTACGTACTCTATTTCTTGAGGTATGCCCAGAGGACCTGGTTCAACGTCTCTTGGTATATCGTTGAGAGCGGGGCAGTCAGGGCCAAACTCGTTTAGGAGAATGCTGTGGACAACGGGTTCGAAGAAGGAGATCCGATATACAACGTAATAGTCGCCTAAGCGTACGAAAGTATTTATTCTAAAGTGTTTAAAGAGCGTGACGTCGCGGCCTGACGTCGTATTAATGAGGGATCCGGTGTAAGCCCTCGCGAAGCCCAAGTACTTCTCAGGGTAGACTATACTAAGAAGCCCTAGACCCAGATACGAACTTCTATTGAAGCCTGTATACACGAGGTTGTTGTAAACCGTGGTGTTCTCACCCACTCTAGGCATTAGTAGCCTTATCAAGGAGCTATTTTTGTAAACGAGTATTTTAGAACAACTACACAAAACGCTTACGTTCCCGGCTTCGAAACGAAAACCGCCCTCTCTCAAAGGCCTATAGCCTACACTCGAGAGGCCTTCGAGCTTGTAGAGAGTAAGGCTAACGTTGTACTTATCTAGGCCCATGTACGTAATGTCTATTCTGGCAACGTAGGCGACTCCTAGGCCTCTACGAAGATGAAGATGACTATAGTACGTTAATTCAACACCCTCACTTAAATCGTGATACGGGCTTTTAATATAGTCAACGTAGAATCCAATAACGGTATAGGAGGAGAGCAGTACTGCAATAATAATGAACGCAAGTGAAAAAAGTATGTAGGGGTCCAGCAATTTGTACATGCTTTTTCACCTAACCGAACTCCACTTCCACTTCTACCGAAAATAAGCTCTATGATAACGGGTACGAGGTCGTAGATATTTAAATGTTTATAGTGGGGTTGCCATCCGCGTGTGTCCAGTAATCTATGTAAATGAGGTTCCGTGTACCCGTAGTTGGTGTATTGATTATGTGAAAGCCTTTCCACCCTGCATTCCGGCTGCCCGTCTCCCAAAGTGCATAGCTATATGAGTGGTTTCCGCTAGTAGAGCTTTTAGTGGCGAGTACATTGGCGTAGCACGTGAAGCACCACCACGCCTTGTACGCCCAGCTTCGGGTGTAAGTGCACCGAGTGCCCAGGACAAACCTGTTTACCGCGTCATCATATGCAAATACGATCATAGAGTAGACTCCTGTTAGCTGCTGATTGAAGTAGCTGTGCAACTCAAAGCCTAATTTAACGTAGTTACCATAGCTTGCTTGAGCTTAGCGTTAACGACACTTTAGTATTAGGGTACTTGTGCCCTACTAGGTCCCACGCTCTTACCGCGCAGCATGGTGCAACGCTCTCGGGCCTTGGAGCACACGGGATCGCCGTGGTGGCGCTCCAGCGGTGGAAGGCCCCTCTAGCTGTGGCCTCCGCGCCAAGGTAGCCCTACGCATTGCCGCTCCTCCGCGCCATCTTCTCGAGGGCTTTTTCGGCGAGCTCGACGATTTCGCTAATGGCTTTTCTGTATGCTCTGCTCTTGGTGCTCCTGTAGATGGCTTTCTTCAAGTGCTTGAGGGCTTCGTAGTACCCCCGGGCCTCTTCTCTGCTCACGTGGGGCATCTTCGTGTAGTACACTAGAGCCTCTACGAGGGCGTAGTCGGCCCTCCTGAACACCCTTGGGTACGCGCTGAGCACGAGCACGTCCAGCGGCTCCAAGTACACCTCTAGGTAGGGCCCGGCGTCCCTGGCCTCGGCGAGCCTGCAGTGGACTAGGGCGCTGCAGCCCCTCAAGGCCCAGCGCCCTTTGCGCTCCTCGTACTTCAGCTTCTCCTTGTGGACGACTGCGTAGTAGAAGAGCAGGCCCGTGCCTGGTATGCATACCGTGAGCGAGTCTACGCCGCTTGCGAGCAGCCCGTGGAGCCTGCCCCCCTTGTATATCCTCGCGTAGAGGCGGCCGTCCACGAGGAGGAAGCCCACTGGAGAGGCCCAGACCTCACTCCCCCGGCTGACCACTAGTATGGTCTCGCTGAACGACAGCTTGGAGAAGCCCATTCTACGCAGCAGCCTAACTACCTGGGCACCGGCCACTAAACCACCGAGCACAGAGTACCCCGGGGGAGGATAAAATCGGGTGCTAGGCGCTCTTTGAGGCTCGTTTAATATTCGCGAACCGGATATTACTGCGTGGGAGGCTGGCTGGGCAATGAGGGATGCGAGCCAGTGGTTGTGCGAGCCTTACTCTAGCCTGCTGAGGAAGCTCCTAGACAAGGCGCTGGAGGTCCTCGGCGGCAACCTCGTGTCTCTAGTGGTCTACGGCTCTGTTGCGAGGTGCGAGGCGGAGAAGGCCAGCGACGTAGACCTCCTCTTAGTTGTCGAGAGCGCCCCGAAGAGCAGGCTTAGGAGGCAAGAGGTCTTTATGAGCATTGAAGACCTCCTAGAAGAAGACTTAGAGGCCCTCAGGAGCCGCGGCTACGAAGTGGACTTCTCGCCAGTCATTAAGACCGTTGAGGAAGCAAGGCGCTTCTCGCCGCTGTACATAGACATGGTCGAAGACGCCGTAATACTCTACGACAGGAATGGGTTCTTCAGGGGGGTCCTCGAGGCGCTGGCAGCGAGGCTCAGAGAACTGGGAGCAGAGAGAGTGCGAGTAGGCAAGAAGTGGTACTGGAGGCTCAAGAAAGACTACAAGTTTGGAGAGGTAATAGAGTTTTGAACAACGTCGAAATGGCCAGGTCGTACATCAGGCTGCTGGAGCACTACGGCTTGGAGGCCTGAGGCGCTGCCCCACCCATGGTTAAACAGCGACTTCGAACCCGGGGTATGCTAGCGCGACTTCGAGCTTGTATTCTGCTGGGATTTGCCTGAGGAATGGCGCTTCAACGTAGTAGTGTGCCAGCACGAGCTTCTCAACACGGGCCTCGACTGCTACTCTGACTGCGTCTTCAACCGTGCTGTGGCCGTGGAGCCTCGCGCTTGGGTCGTGCCCGGCTGCTTCGTGGATTAAGACGCTGCAGCCCCTCGCGAGCTCTGCGAGCTCTGGGTTGTAGGAGGTGTCGCCAGAGTAAACCACGCACTTGCCGCCAGCATCCACCCTGACCGAGAGTGCTGGAGTGGTGTGCCTGGCCTCGATAAACCTGAGAGTGAAGGGGCCCACGCGCTCCTCGCTGCCAGCCTCGACGCCTACGAGCTCTGCTACTCCTTCGTAGCCCACTCCAAGCACTTTCAAGAGGCCGTCTAGGCTGCCCAGCAGCGCCTTGTGTGTTAAGACCCTCATTCCCACTACCCCCTCGTGCCTCGCGAGCATGAGTATCGTGGGCAATCCCAGCACGTGGTCTCCGTGCAGGTGCGTCACGACTACTCCACTGAGCCCCTTCAAGCCACCGCCGTAGAGGTAGAGGGCTTTTGCCGCGCCCTCGCCGGCATCTAGTAGCAGCCTGCTCTCGCCTTCTACAACGAGGATTGACGTGTGCCCGAGTAGCGGCTTGGATATCCAGCCCCCCGCGCCGAGGAAGACTAGCCTCAAAAAGCCACCCCCACTGGGCTCCGCGCGCTACTGCCTGGGTTCCAGCTTGGAGAGAGCGAGTGAGAGGCCGCCTACCTGAGCGCTCACGGCTCTAATAGACTCCTCGAGCTTCTTCACTTCTTCGCCGAGCCTCCTAACGGACTCGCTGAGCCTCCTCAAGTCCTCTAAGGCGCTTGTAATGCTCTGCTTCTGGATCAGCAGCCTCGCGACTCTCCTAATAGTAGCGTACTTGTCCGCCCACTTGGGCAGGATGCCCTGCTTCCTCAGCTCGCCCAGCTTCTTGGCGAGCTCGTCGGCGCTCATGCCGAGCTTTTCGGCAGCCTCTTCGAGCGTGCTGCTCCTGTAAATCGCCTCCAGAATGGAGTAGTGCTCCGGTTTTAGCTGGGGCTCAAAGCCGTAGAAGAGCTCGAAGTACTCTACGAGGGCTTCTTCCACGACTTCTTTTACTACTACGTAGAGTTCTTCGCTCTCCACGAGGAAGACGTCTGAGAGCTGCAATACCCTCACGCCCAGCTTCTCGGCCAGCTCTGCTGCAGCATCGTCTGCAAAGCCCTTGCACACCACCATGGGCTTTGCACCAAGCAAAACGGCGTTTACGTATGCCTGCCTAACGCCCCCAACGTCAAGCCTCCCAGCCTTTACTTCAACGGCGTAGACTTCGCCACTCTGGTCTCTAACAACAGCGTCTGCCTCCCCGACTTCGACTCCGTTCAGCACTATCTTCTTCCTCACTTCGAGGACTTCAAAGCCGAGCTCCCTCAGTACGGCTTGGGCTATTCTCTCGCTACTCAGCCACCTCCTCTTTGCAGAGACCTGCGACATGAGCTAAGCCCCGTGTACTGCAATCGCGCAAGAAGCTAATAACGAGGCGCCAACACGCCGCCCCACGCGGGCATCCAAGAAAGCGCTCTCAGGGGTTTACAAGTCCAGGTAGCGAGACCGCGTCAAAGGTGGCTGATTGCAGGGACCGCCGAGCTGGCTCGTTGAAGTCTTAAAGGAGTTCGCCGCGGAGGCCGAGGGGGTTCTGGGCTCCGTTGAGGTATACCTGTTCGGCAGCTACGCTCGGGGCGACTGGCTCGAGGACAGCGACGTAGACTTAGTTGTCGTGTCGCCCGCTTTCAAGGGCTTAGACGTTGGAAGGAGGTGCCCTCTCGTCAGGAGGCTCCTGCCCAGAGACGTGGGCTTTGAAATACTCACCCACTCCCGAAGAGTTCCGAAGAAGCAAAAAAGAAGAGCAAACGCGGGGCTCAGAGAGCCCTGGAAAGAGATGGGCCGTGGCACCGCAGAGAAGTTCCTTCTTGCTGGAGGAAATGCTCTGAACATCGTCAAGGAGGAGCTTGCTCGAAGCAGCTAATGCCTAGGTCCCTGTGTTGTAGGAGCACGCTCGACTATAACGCTTAATTGCCCAACTGCTGTGCGTATACTTGCACGTGCTCGTGGTGAAGCGCTTTGAGTCTCAGGCTGTGTGCCGAGGGCTCGTTGGAGGCCCGGGGAGCGGACCCCTGGCTTACCGCCACGACGTACAACTTGTGCTTCTGGCTTGGCGAGGACTACTCCTACGTTTACCTGCCGAGCGACGAGCCATCAGTGGCAGTCGTGCTGCGCAACGGCGGCTACAAGCTCTACTCGCAGAGCTGCAGTAACGTGGATGAGCTGGTGGAGAAGCTCGAGGAGGCCATGGGGCTCCGGGAGGATCCCTCGGAGTTCTACTCTAAGGCGCGGGGGGACCCCCTGCTCGGCCCCTTCGCAGTTGAGTACTCTGGGTGGAGGCTCAGGTCCAGCGGGCTGTGGTGGGCCCTCGTTACCGCGACATGCCAGCAGAACGCGAGCTTCAAGCAGGGGTGGGGAATGCTCCACAGGCTCGTAGAAGCCTACGGAAAGCACGTCGAGGTGGGGGGCGCGAAGGTGTTGAGGCCGCCTACTCCTAGCGAAGTCCTCGAAAACGTTGAGAAGCTCCTCGAGGCGGGAGTTGGCTACAGGTCGAGGACTATTGTCAACGCAGCCCGCTTCCTACTCGAAAGCGGGGTTTCGGAGAGAGAGCTGTCTAGAATAAAGCCCGAGAAGGCCGAGAAGGTCTTGAGGGGCATTAAGGGCGTTGGGCCTTACACTGCGAGGCTTGCAATAACGTTTTCAACGAGGCGCTACGAGCTACCGCCGATTGATAGGTGGCTCATGAGAATCGCGAGCACGGCTTATTCGATTGACGAGAAGCTCGTGGAGGAGTACTGGGTTGATATGTGGGGTAAGTGGTCTGCGCTGGCTGCAGTAGCCGTTACCGTAGCACTCGATGCCGAGCCCCTGAGCAGGGCCCTCGCCAGGCTTAGGAGCGGGCAGCTGCTGCCTAATAGGGCTGCTTCTCCAACGCCAATTAACATGTGGGGCTTTTGCAGGCAGCACTAGCCGGGCTCTGAGAGCACTATGCCCTTGCCGGGCACTATGTCCAGCTTAAAGGCCGTTCTCCTGTGGTTCGTCATCCTCATTTTCTTGATGATCAAGTACCTTACTACTTCCCTCTTCGACTCGACGTCTTCCATCCACAAGTGGAAGACTCCGTCTGCTATGTGCTCGAGTCCGAAGCCGAACGTAGACCTCGTGGTCATGGCGTACTGCGAGACGAGGTAGGCCGTTACGTTTTCTCTGTGAGTTGCTATTTTCAAGTCGTAGCTGTACTTCCTCGCCATGGCCGGCTTGTCCGCCCAGAACGCGCTGATCGAGTCTATCACCAGCCTCACGTGCTTGTAGGGGGACCTGGCCTTCTCGTCTCTCAAAACCCCTAGTACTCTGTAGGCCTCGTGTATAGCCGCCACCAGGGTCTGCACGTCTAGGGCTGCATACCTCTTCTTCTTGGCTGCTTCCGCCTGCTCTCGCTGAGCCAGCTCGCTCATCTGCCTCGCCACCTTCAAGAGCCCAAAGATGTCTACCACGACTATGTCCGGGGCTTCGCCCGGCTCCTGCCTGCTCGATATGTCGTAAACCCTGTAGGACTCGAAGTCCATTGAAAACATCTTCGCCTGCCTCACGACGTCCCTGAACTCCGCCTCTGTCGTCACGTAGACCACGGGGTCTCCGGCGAGGAGGCCCGCCCAGGCGAAGTGCATGCACATAATAGACTTGCCCGTTCCAGGCTCGCCGGTCACCGCAACCCAGCTGCCCTTGGGCACTCCTCCTTCGAGGGCCTCGTCGAGCTCTCTAATGCCCGTTGAAACCCTCACTAAGCCCTCGTAGCCCATGATACCCGAGCCCAGGAGCGGGTTTGTCGATAGCAGGTAATAACTGAGCGGGCCTACGCGCTCGAGGCCTCTTCCTGAAGCCGCTCGAGCTCCCTGAGTATAGACCTCCTCAGGTCGAGGGGTACTTTGCCAGACCCCGCTACCCACTTCAAGAGCCCGCTAGACTCCTCGCCGCCCTGCCTGGCGTGCAGCGGCGCTTTTCGCTTACTCTTCTTCGTCGAGCCGGACACCTCTGGTTCCTAACCAGTAGTTTAGTTTCAGCCTCCTTAAAGGTTTTCTAGGTTTTTAACTTGCGCCACTGCGCTCTACTCCTTCACGTAGGCAACTATACGAGTTTTCCACGGGCGCCCACTACATAAGCGCTGTTTACGTGCTTCGAGGAGAACAGCCGAGGCTGGGCGGTCTCCTGAAGTCAGCGGTCTTTGCCCTGGGCTTCGTGAAGGCACTACTACGTTTTCCCGTAGTAGCGTAGAGGCGCTTTGGGCTTTGTGAGTGCTTCGAGGAGCTCTTTGTGGAAGTCTAGGAACTTGACTACATTGTCGCGGGTTATCTCGCAAGAAGCCACTACCATGTTTTCCTGCGGTATTGCAGATGCGTAGAGCAGTGGAAGCCCCGCTTTGCTTGCAAGTTCTGTAAAGCTACTTAGCAGCCTCTCGTCCTTGTAGTAGGCCACGTACTTGTAGCCGCCCAGGTCGAGCTCCTTGACTGAAAACTCGCGAAGCCTTCCCCCCATGTTCTTCTTCACAATGGCCTCCGCGATCCAAGAGCCCTTTTTGTGAACGTGCAGTTCTCCAACAACGTACCTGTCGTGCGGTACTACTGCGACTTCGAGCCTGTCCCTCCGCTTCGCGAGCAGCACTACTGGCATGTAGAGGAGGACGTGCCTCGGGACTGTAGTAAACACTATGAAGGCTCTGTGCTTTCCTGGAAGCACGTACCTGGCCTTGTAGCCGACCAGGTATCCGATCCACGTGTAGGTCTTGTCCGAGGGCTTGTAGTACTTCTCGAGAGTCACTGTCACGTCTCTCAGCAGCTCCAGCATTTCCCTGCGCTTCTTGAAAAACCACGTAACAGACGCTACAGCGAGGGCTGAGAGCCCGAGCAAGGCTAGGTAGTCGAGGAACACCACTACTACGCCACCCTGGCGCGCTCCGCGAGCTCGTAGACGTCGCGAACGCTCCTGGTAGGCCTGCCCAGGTACTCCACCACCACGACTGGGGCCCCCATAGACTTCAGCTCGCTGAGGTACCGTTCCTGGGCCTCTAGAACCCCCATTTCCCTTGCAAGCCCTTCGGGCAGGTACTTGTTGAGAACCAGGAGCTTTGGAGCGTTGCCAAGCCTCTCCTTTAGGAACCTCGCAGACTCCTTGAGCTCGTAGACTGGAAGCGGCTCCGGCGTCGCAACCACGACGTACGAGGTCTGCTCGGGGCTTTTCAGCTCTTCGTAGAGCTCGCCATAGACTCGCCTCAGCTCGTAGAGCTTCTCGAGAACCCTGTCCTTCAATTCGTGGGCCCTGCCGAGGGCCCGTGCAATCGAGTACCTGAGGGCCACGATTCTCTCCCTCACTTCAATTAGCTTATCCAGCCAGGTGGAGTACAGGGCTGGGAGGTTGAGGGTTCTGAGCGCTATGCCCGTTGGCGGCGTGTCTACGACTACGTAGTCGTAGTCCCCGGCTTTGTAGAGGCCCGAGAGGACGTTTAAGAAGACCTCTTCCTCCACGCCCGGCGAGTACTTGATGGCATCCACTGCGCTCTCCACGTTGAAGACCTTGAGAGACGGCATTATGTCGCCGACCCACTGGGCGTACTTCTCCGCGTACTTCCTGACTTCAGACTCCACGTCTACCTGCCTTATAGTGAGCCCCTCGCCAATGCTTACACTTCCTCTCAATACTTCGGGTCCCACATACTCGGCGAGGTGCTTTGCAGGATCAAGGCTTACTAAGAGAACTCTGTGGCCGCGGGAGAGGCTCAGGCTTACGAGCATTGAAATCGTTGTCTTCCCCACGCCGCCCTTGCCGAGGACTACTACTACGTGGGGCCTCCGAGCACCCCTCTTTATCAGCTCACCGATCACTACTCTCCACCCAGGGCTGCGAAGAGGTCCCCTATGACGTCCTCGCCCCTGAACCCCCTTGTGAATAGCACTTTGACCTCGCTCCTCGCCGCGTCGAGGAGCTCCAGTGTCGCCAGTAGTGGCAGGGTCTTAATGCCTATGAGGGGGCCGAAGAGCATGCTCAAGAACAGGTACTCGAGCTCGAGGAACTCTGCTTCAAGAGCGTCCACGCTGGACTCCAGCAGCCCCTTCCCAATACCCCTCAGGACCTCCAGCAAGCGCTCAAGAGCCTTCTTAATTGGTGTAAGCATGGAGAAGCCCCGTGGAGGGTTAGGCAATAGAGAGTAAAAAATAGCTTTTGCGGGTTGGGGCGGCCCTTCTACTTCTTCGCCAGCTTTAGGCCCCTCACGAACAGGAGTATTAGCACTATATCCAGCACGACGCTGACGGCTACCACGACGCCGGCTGTTGCAATGTAGAGTGCTGGCAGGTAGGGCACTACTAACACGAGCCATATTACCAGCGCAGCTGTGACCGTCAGCCAGAGGAATAGGGCTGGAACCATGATCAAGTAGCTTGGGGCGCCGCGTACTTTAAGCACGGCGTAGACCCACAGCGCGGAGGTCAGCAAGGCCAGCGCGGCGAGCAGTTGGTTCGTCCCCGAAAAGGCCGGCCAAACCAGCGAGTAGGCGTAGATGGTCCTCCTGGGGTCGGCGGGGTCGGGCATTTTCGGGAGAGCCATTAGGGCGCCAATTAGAACGGGAATTGCTGATGCAACCCACCTATTGGCAACCACCCTTCTAATGCCCGGCTTGAGCCAGTCGAAGAACTCCGACCAGACAAACCTCCCGAGCCTGTTTGACGTGTCTAGTGTTGTCAAGACAAACGCTGTTAGGCACCAAGCGGCAAACGTGTAGAAGCCCTTGTAGAGCGCTGGGAAGGCCTCTACGCCGACGACCCTTGACCACGCAGCTGCCTGCATTAGCCCGTAAGCCGTGTAGAACCTGGGGGCTGGACCGAGCTTTAGTATTGTTGGCGTAGCCGTTACGTTTATTCCGGCCTTCAGCAGCAGGTCTGCTGGTATGCCGAGGTTCGCGGCAAACGCTGAGAAGTCCCAAGCGACCATGGCCGGCAGTATTACCGCCAGAGACGAGACAGCGCCCTCTGTAAGCATGCCCCCGTAGCCAACCAGCAATGCGTCGAGCTCGTTAGCCAGCTGCTTGGAGGAAGTGCCTGATGCCACTAGCGAGTGAAAGCCCGAGAGAGCGCCACAGGCTATTACTAGTGGCACTGTTGGCCAGAACCACGCAATGCTCCAGCCAGCCGGCGGAGTTCCCGCTACTGCTCCAATGATGGCGCCAGGTCCTGCAAAGGACGTTACAGCCGGGCCTGTTGCTGGGAGCAGTGGAACCATTAGCGGGGCTATGACTGCGAGCACTACGAACGACCACAGCAGCCAGGCATTCAGGTAGTCCCTTGGCTGCAGCAAGTACCAGACAGGCAATGCAGCTGCGAGAATGCTGTAGAGCGAGAGTACTAGTATCCACCACTCGTAGCTCAGTACCAGCGCGGCGTTCAGGCTGTACACGAGGAACCCAACCATTATTGCCAGTGCTATTGGAGTAGCGACTTTAACTGGTAGCCCGACTTTGTAGACCAGTATTCCGAAGAAGAGTGCTAGCGGCATGTAGAAGAGGCTGACGACTGCTGCCGATGGGACGGCCACGAAGGTGGATGCCGCGACGCTCAGGAACGCGGCCAGCACTAGCAGTAGGGCAAACCACACGTAGGCTAGAAAGACGTACCTAGCTTTTCTCCCCATTACAGACTCTGCTACTGTTCCAATTGACACCCCGCCATACCTCACGCTGGCCATCAGCGCCAGGTAGTCGTGGACGGCGCCGATGAACACGTTTCCGAAGAGGACCCACACTAGTGGCAGGAGCCAGCCCCACGCCAAGGCTGTGGCAGGCCCTACTATTGGGCCGGCGCCTGCTATTGAGGCGAAGTGGTGCCCGTAGAGCACGTACTTGTTTGCAGGCACGTAGTCTACTCCATCGAACTTCTCAACAGCCGGTGTGAGCCTCGAGGGATCGGCCTTTACAACTCTGCGCTCTAGCAGGCTCCTGCCGTACAGCAGGTAGGCAGCAACGTATATTGAGAGGACCACTAAGACGACTGCAGCCGAGATCACTTTGCCTCGCCCTCGAGCTTCCTACCGGTCCTCGCCTCGACGAACTTCCTCACAGCTACTGGCACTTCTCCAAGCCACAGCCAGGGGCCTACTAGCAGGACTGCAAAGCCCATTAGCGCGACTACTGGAGCCATGTCCCCAGAGACCCTCCCCCCTCCAATGGCAAAGCCCGCGATTATAGTGGCTACTCCAATCACTGTTATTAGAATTCCAATGGCTTTCTTAATGGCGCTCACTTTCTGGACACCTTTTCAGGCAGTACTTTATTATTGCAAAAAATTTAAACATTTTTACTTCATCCCCTATTTCCACTCACTCCGTTCGCATCGTGCATGTTTAGAGGAGCTAGGCTGCTTTGCAGTTCCGCTTTAATTGCTTTTGAAAATGCTTTTGAAGCGCTCGATGCAGAAGTCCGCGTTCCTAGGCGAGCACTCTACTACGTCGTAGTATTGCTTAATTGCGTCGACTTCTCCTCTTGCAGGACCCCGAGGGGTTGCGAGAACGAGCACTTCTCCAAGCTCCTTGTAGAAAGCCGCCTGCCTGAGTGCTTTAGCAAGCCACGTTTTTGGAGGGCCGTGCTTGCACTCCACGATAACGGCTCTCCTCCCAGTCTTCGCAAAGATGTCCGGGTGGGCCCTTCCAACTCTCTTCTCGACTTCGACAACCGCCCTTGCGCCACCGCAGTTGAGGACTGCAGAGAGCCCCCTCGGATTAGCGCTCTCTGCCGAGAGGGCCTGCTCGCAGATTTCCCTACCCACAGCCTCTACAGTGCAGCCACTGGCCTGTAGAGCCTCGAGCACAACTGCGAACACGAACACCGTGTACTCTCTCGAGGACTCCAGCCACAGCTCTTTGAGCCTCTTGTAGAGCGCGTAGTTGAGTGCTCCGCTCGCGGCGAGCTGTGCTCGGTAGAAGCTCCTCGGCCCCTCTGGAGTGCCGCAGAGCTTCTGGGACCAGTAGCTCCTGTACTCGTGTGCTTCCTCGACTGCTTTATCAACAGCCCTGTACCCGCTGGTAACGTGGGGTATGCCGTCGAATGCCTCAACGGGCTCTAGGCCACTAGTGCTGAGCCTGTACATCCTGCAGCCGGCTGCGCCGCCGTCTAGGAAGACCTCGTAGACTACTAGCGGCGCCTCGGGCTCGACGCTGTACTCGACCACGCCTTCGCTCAGCGAAATCTCCTTGACTACTGTGCCATAGAGCCTCGAAATGTGCATGGGAGGCCCTGGCTCTGCAGCTACGAACAGCCTGGTTTTGTAGCTCCTGGACGTGACTTCTCTCAGTAAGAAGCGCAAAGCTCCTGCGCCCTACAAGCTGTTCCTGAGTTCTGCAAGTGCTCTCAGCACCCTGCTCGGTGGTGCGAGCTGCTTGGGTATCCTAGCCCACGCAGTCTTCCTGGGGTCTACTAGCTGGCTCACCCCAATATCTACTGCCAGGCTGGCGAGCATGTAGGCGTCGTGCCACTCGAGGCCGAGGGCTCTCGAGAGGGCTTCCACGGAGGCCTCAACAGCGCCTCTAATGGCCCCGCTAACGTCTTCGCTGGAGACGAGCACGTAGAGGGAGTCTCCGTAGTCCACGAGAGGCCAGGCTGGCGCGAGGCCCCGGGCCACGTCTACTAGGGCCGTAACCCTGCCGGAGACCTCGCAGGCGGCTACGCAGACCTCTCCGTGCGCCATTAAGGCGTGTAGGTCCCCGACGCCGAGCAGCGCGCCCGGGTGCTCTACTGGGAGGTATACAGTGGCGCCTTCTGTCACGAACTTTGTGTCGAGGTTGCCTCCGTGCCTGCCTGGCACGCCAGTAGGCGCCTTCTCGCTGGTTGCAACTCCAATAACCCCCACCATTTTCCAAGCCGGCAGCCTGTAGCCGAGGAACTCCACGAAGCCCTCGCGGACTGTGCACCGCCTGGTCCTCGCCTTCTTCACCAAGTCGGGGAGCGCGCCCGCGCCTGGAGCCGTGACTACGAAGCCCTGCTCAGAAGTCTCGATAGAGAGGAGCTTGACAACTAAGGCGTCGCCGGGCTCGGCGCCCTCAACGTAGAGAGGCCCCGTTGCCGGGTTTACACGGGAGAAGTCTACTGCCGTTACGAGGTCTTCTTCGCTCTTGACCTGCCCCCCGAGGGCGTCGAGCGTGTGGAATACCACCAAGTCGCCTGGCTTAGCAAAAGCTGCTGGCTCTAGAGAAGGATCAAACGCGTAGAAAACCCTGCTCTCTGGCACGACCACGACCTTCAAGTCCGCGCACCACTAACTCGTTGCTGCTTGGAGGTAATAAGTGGGGCCAGCGCCGCGCACGAACGGGTCTCTCCGCAAAGTACGATGAAAAGAGGGGTGGCGAACGCGCAGACTAGTCTAAGGCCTGTTGCTTTAGTCTAGGAGGACTAGGACTCAAACACGTAGAGCTCTTCTTCGTACCTCCTGTCTAGCACCGTGCCTGGTGGAAGCCTCTTGATTTTCCTCCTGAACAGGTGGTCTACTAGCATTTTCCTGGCTTCTTCGAGGCTGTAGCGCCCAGTCAGCCAGTCGAGGGGCACGTCTATTCCAAGCGGCCTGGCCGGTATGACGTGCCTCGTGGCCTTGTGGATGAACACCTCTCCCCTCAGCGCCACTGACCTCACTTCGTCCTTCGTTATTGTCGGGGGTATTAGCGCGGCAACGGCCTCTCCCTTGGAGACGAGGTCCACGGCGTCGCTCTCAGTGTAGTAACCTACTTCAAAGCCCCTGTTTTCGAGGACCTGCTCTACTCTCTTGATGCCATCGTATATTAGCTTGATATCCCTGGTAGCGGCCTTCGCGCCGAGAAAGCCGCTTGGAAAGACCAGTAGTGCCGATAGCTCCCTCCTGGCCAGCGCCTCTCTCCCTGCTTCTAGGCTCGCTACTCTCACAAGCCTGTAGCCGAGTAGAGAGAGGGAGTCTCTAATGGCTCTTTCGGCGCTATCGGGGTCTTTGTAGGCTGCTCTCGCCGCCTCCTTTACCCTCACTACCCTGCTCCAGGCGTAGAGGCCTATGTTGGGGTTGTCGTAGTCAACGAGGCAGACGGGTATGTACTTGAAGCCGAGCTCCTTTGCGGCTGCTACCCTGTGCATTCCATCGAGGACTACGAGAGTCTTTTCATCCACGATTATTGGGTCTTTGAAGACGCCGTCTTTCACTATTTTCTCGGCGAGCCAGGAGAGTATCCTGGGTATGATCTCCTCGTGTATGTAGAGCTTGTCCACTTCAACGAGAGTTATCTTCAGGACTGCGGCTGGGGCCTGAATAACGTATGCGTGACTCTCTGACAATAGACAACCACCACGAGGGTACTAGTGGGGACCGGGGTATAAAAACGCCGGGCCACACCCTTCACGCTAGATCTTGATCTTCAAGAGCTTCCTTACTTCATCTACGAGCAGTATTGCTAGTGGCGTCACTGCTATGGTGAGCCAGACCGCCATTGAGTCTATGGGAGTAGTGTGGAAGACCGCCCTCAGCGGCGTGTAAAGCACGAGCATGTGGAGGCCTAGAGAAGACGCTAGTGCCAGCACGAGCCACTTGTTCTGCTTGAGCTTCCAGAACGGAATGCTCTCGCTCCGCGATGAAAGGGCCCTCCCGAACTCCGAGAGGACTACTGAGGTAAAGGCAGCCGTCCTAGCTAGTTCCAGCGAGGCACCAAGATACAGCAGGTAGTTCCAGAGGACTGCCGCGGCGAGAACAAAACCCATTATGGCGTAGTAAGCCAGCTTCCTCGTAGTCACAAACCTCTCTCCAGGCCTCCTCGGGGGCCTCTCGAGGATTCCGGGCTCTGGCGGCTCTACTCCAAGCGCGGCAGCCGGTGTTGAGTCGGTCACTATGTTTATCCAGAGGAGGTGTATCGGCTCGAGCGGCGTGGGCTTTCCCAGCAGCTCTGCACCCGACACCACCATTACCTCGCCTATGTTGCACGTTAAGAGGTAGTTGATGGGCTTCTTCAAGTTCTCAAATATAACCCTCCCCTCCCTGATCGCCTCTACTATGGTTACGTAGTTGTCGTCCAGCAGCACGAGCTGAGAAGCCTCCTTCGCAACGTCCGTGCCTCTGATGCCCATCGCCACGCCCACGTGAGCCTCCTTGAGAGCGGGCGCGTCGTTAACGCCGTCTCCCGTCATTGCGACTCTATACCCCTTGGACTTCAGCAGCCTCACTATTCTCGCTTTGTGCTCCGGCGTGACCCTCGCGTAGACCACGACCTTGTCCACTATTTCCAGGAGCTCCTCGTCGCTCATGGAGTCCAGGTCCCTGCCCTCGAGGACTACTCCGCCGTCGACGTCTAGGCCTATCATCCTCGCGACGGCAATGGCCGTCAGCTTGTGGTCGCCCGTGATCATTACGGTCTTGACGCCGGCCCTCTTCGCGAGCTCGATTGCCTCTCTAACGCCCTCTCTCGGGGGGTCTATTATGCCGAGCACGGCGTAGAAAACCAGGTCCCTCTCTACTTCTTCTAGCTTGGCAGACGGGTTGAAGTCTCTCAGCAGTCTGTAGGCCACGCCAAAGGTCCTGTAGCCGCTCGAAGCAAGCTCCTCGATTATTCCTTCAATTCTCCTCCTGTCCTCATCAGAGAGCGGCTTCACGCCGCCCGCTGTCCTGACGTGGCTCGAAATCGACAGCAGCATTTCGGGCGCCCCGGTTGCCACGACGAGGTAGCCCCCCGGCACCCTGTGAACGGTGCTCTTGCGCTTTCTGAACCTGTCAAAGGGGTAGGTCTTGACGAGCTCGAGCTTTTTGGCGGCTTCTTCGACGCCACTCGGGCCTAGCGCCTTGTAGGCGAGGACCAGTGCAGCGCCCTCTGTTGGAGACCCCTTTACTAGCCACAGCCCCTCTTCGTGCACGAGCTTGGCATCTATGATTGTGTGGGCTGCCAGCATCTCGTAGAGGTCTCTCAGGTCCTCGTTATTGCTGCACTTCACTTCGCCGCGGGGCTCGTAGCCCACGCCCCCGACGCTGCACTCTCCATCAAAGAGCTTAATGACCTTGACGGTCATCTCGCCCTTGGTTATGGTCCCGGTCTTGTCCGCGCATATCACGTCCACGGAGCCCAGCGCCTCGACGGCTGCAAGCCTCTTGACCAGGGCGTTTTTCCTGGCCATTCTGTAGGCGCCGATGGCGAGCACGGCTGTTGCAATAGCTGGAAGGCCCTCGGGCACTGCTGCTACTGCAAGGGCCACCGAGACCATGAAGGCATCCAGTAGGCTCTCGCGGGCCAGCAAGACAGAAGTCAGGAAGACCAGGCCAGCTACGCCAAGGACCACGAGCCCAATTCTCCTCCCAAAGTAGTCCAGCTCTTCTTCGAGCGGCGTCTTCTCTTCCTTCGCCTCTGCCACGGCTCTTGCTATCTTGCCGAGCTCCGTGCTCGGGCCGGTTGCGACAACAACGCCTCTTCCACGCCCCCTGACGACGTAGGTGCCCATGAAGGCCATGTTCGACCTGTCGCTAACGGGGGTCTCCGGCCTCAGCACTACTTCTGCCTGCTTCGAGACCGGCGTGGACTCGCCAGTCAGAGGAGACTCGTCTACCTCGAGGTTTTCCGCTTCAACGAGCCTCAGGTCCGCTGGAACTCTATCGCCCTCTCTCAAGAGCACTACGTCGCCTGGAACGAGCCTAGAGGCCTCTACCTCGGCTTCAACCCCGTCTCGAACAACCCTGCACTTTGGTGCCGCGAGCTTCTTGAGGGCCTCCAGGGTCTTCTCGGCCCTGTACTCCTGGACAAAGCCGAAAACGCCCATAATCAGCACTACCACGAATATCGCGATGGCGTCTACGACTTCGCCGAGAAACGCCGATATAGCCGTTGCCGCTAGGAGTATCCCGATTAGGAAGTTCGCGAACTGCCTTGCAAACAGCACAATTGGGCTCTTCTTCTTAACCGGTATCTCGTTTAACCCGTACTTCCTGAGCCTCTCTTCTGCTTCTGAGCTGCTCAGCCCCTTGGCAGGGTCTACTGACAGCTTTTTGAGAACCTCCTCTACGCTGAGCGCGTGCCAGGCCGCTTCCCGGGCCTCCAAGCCAGGCACCGAGCCCGCTGTGAGACCTTCACGGCTCCAACTGTATTTATACCCGAGGCGCTTTAGCACAATTGTAAAGGTGGTGGAGCTGGGCGCGCCGCACAAGCCCTGGATTCTCGTAGACGTCTTTAAGTGCACGGGTTGCAGGCTCTGCGAAATTGCCTGCGTACTTAAGCACGAGGGCGTTGTGTGGCCCTCTGCCTCGAGAATAACCGTTTACGAGCCCTACCCAGGGGCTCCCGTGCCTGTTCTCTGCGTTCAGTGCGATGACTACCCCTGCGTGTCGAGCTGCCCCTACGGGGCGATGAGCGTTGACGAGAAGACCGGAGCAGTGCTCGTAGAGCCCTCTAAGTGCACTCTCTGCGGGGCTTGCAGGGCTGCATGCCCTCTCGAAATACCGAAGGTCGTGCCGGGCAAGAGCTACGTCTTGGTGTGCGACCTGTGCGGCGGAGATCCCGAGTGCGTGAAGGCTTGTGCGAAGGCCGGCTTCAACGCCCTCATGCTCGTGTCAAAGCCGGAGGGCAACTTGGCAAAGACGTTTCTCAGAGACCCCTACGAGGTCTCGAAGCACGTATTTGAGCGGTTAGTGCTGGGTGGCGGGAAGTGAGGGGCGTCTGCGGCAGGATCCTCGAAGTAGACTTGTCTAGCGGCAGGCACAGAGTCGTGGAGGTCGAGCCGAGAATCTACGAGATGTTCCTCGGCGGGCGCGGCTTCGCCGCGTACTACCTCGCCAAGCACTACGGAGAGCGCTGGAGCAGCCTGGACCCGCTCTCGCCGGAGAACCCGCTGATAATTGCAACGGGGCCCTTAACCGGCTACTACCCCGGCATTAAGATGATCGTCTCCGGCAAGTCGCCCCAGTCCGGCGGAGTCCTCGGCTCGGGGGTCTCCAGCGACGTCGCAGTAGAGCTGAAGGCGGCGGGCTACGACGCCATAGTGGTAAGGGGGGCCAGCGAGAAGCCAGTCTACCTCTACGTGGAAGACGAGAAGGTGGAGCTGAGAGATGCCAAGGAGCTCTGGGGGCTTGGCGGGCTGAAGCTCTTGGAGAAGCTCGCAGAGCTCTCCAGGAAGGAGCACGGGCTGGACAGGCCGCCGGCGGCGATATACGTGGGCCCGGCCGGCGAGAACGCCGTGAGGACTGCAGTAGTGATGTCGAGGCTCACCCACGCGTCGGGCTACGGCGGCTACGGAGCGGTTATGGGCTCCAAGAAGCTCAAAGCAGTGCTGGTCAAGGGCTGGAAGCCCCTGCCGCCGCCTGCAAACCCAGAAGAGTACCGCTTGCTGTGGGAGAGGGCAGTCTCCACGCTCGTTGAGAGGCTGAAAAGGTTTAGGCAGTGGGGGACGACTTCCGGGAACTGGCACTGCGGCTACTACACGAGCAGCATACCCATTAGGAACTGGCAGGAGGAGTGGCACGACAGGCGCGAGTTCTCGCCAAGCGGCTTTGAACAGCGCGCCTGGGTTAAAAACCCGTGGAGCGACTACGGCTGCCCAGTTGCCTGCATGAAGCTGAGCGCTGCGAGGAAGAGGGGGCGCGCGTACGTCACTGACGGCCCCGACTACGAAATGGCCGCGTACCTCGGCGCAAACCTGGGAGTGTTTGAGCCCGAGGAAGTTGCGAGGCTCTCTGCTGTCGCAGACGAGCTCGGCCTCTGCGGCATACAAACTGGCAACGTGGTCGGCCTTGCAATAGAGCTCTACGAGCGCGGAGTGCTGACAAGGAGCGACGTGGGATACGAGCTCAAGTGGGGCGATGCCGACGCCGCAGAGAGGCTCCTCTACGACATAGCGTACAGGAGGGGGATGGGCTCGATACTAGCTGAAGGGACTTACAGAGCGGCGAAGAAGATATCCGAACTAAAGGGCGTGGACGTCCTCAAGTACGCCGTCCACGTCAAGGGCGTTGCAGTAGGCGCCCACGGCATTAGGAGCGGCAAAGACTACCCGCAGCCCATAGCCTACGCGGGCTCTGTCCAGGGAGGGGACCACACAAGCGTTGCCGGGCTTCCAGCAAAGTCCATGGAGTCCGAAGCGTGGATAGCCGTGCTGGACAGCGCAGTCATTTGCTGGTTCCTCGACCTCGGAGAGCAGGTACTCGCCGATTTCATGAAGGTCGTGGCGGGCTGGGACAAGGGCGTTGAAGGCCTCTACGAGGCTGGCACGAGAACGCTGACGCTCCAGAGAATGCTGCTACTCCTCGGAGGCCCCGACGTCAAGTGGATCCCAGAGCTCCACGACGACAACCCGGAGAGGTTCTACGAGCCTCTCCCCACAGGGCCCTACAAGGGCAGGAGTGCCAAGAGAGAGGAGGTCAAGAAAGCCCTGAGGGAGTACTACGCCGAGCTCGGCTGGGACGAGAGGGGAATACCCCTACCAGAAACCCTGGAGAAGCTGGGCCTCGGAGAGTTCGTGGGCCTCCTCGAGCTAGTGAGGGAGCAGGTACGCGGGGGCGGCTAGCGTGCCGCGGATTTGCGCAGAGCTCCTACACCCCCGTTGCAGGCAATGCTTCGAAGTAGAGAACTGCGTGAGCGTTGCCGAAGTCGCAGAAAAGCTCACCAAGGAGTGCGGTGTGGCAGCAGACCTCGAAGCCCTCGCAGTAATAGAGGGGAACACGGTGCTGAGCCAGTCTACCAGCCTGTGCAGAGACGCGGAGCTAAGGGTCGTCAGGCTACTGAGAGGCGGCTGTGGGCCTGCTCAAAGATTCTAGGCGGGCTGCTTCACCTACAGCCGCGCCTCTCACGCTCTCCGAAACCACCTGATAACGAACCTCCTACCTAAGTACTCGACAATTCTTACCTGCCCCTCAGCTTCTAGCTCGGCTATTAGCCTCTCGGGATCCTCTGAAACGTGTCTAAGAGAGCTCAAGGCGTATTCGAGCCTCAATGGGTGTACCGAGGTCACGGAGAGCAGCCACGATTTGGGGTCTCCACGAGTTGGAGGGGGCGGAGGCTCGGGCAGGTTGAGAAGCTCTACTCTCTCTTCTCCGAGCTTCTGTCTGAAGGCTTCGTAGGCTTCGACGAGCTTCTCGGGTTCGGGGGGCGTGGCGTAGGTTTCGGCGGGGGGCCTTATTGGAATGGAAATGTAGGCCTTGTAAGGGCTCAGTACTCGTAAGAAGGACGCTATTTTCTCGAGTTCCCTCCTTTCATCGTTAAACCCCTTTACGAGCACGGTCTCCGTTATGAGCCTCCCCCTGTACTCTTTCGAGAACTCGACGACTCCGCTAAGTATTTCGCCTAGCTTCAACTTAGGATGGGGCCTGTTCACCTTCTTCCACACCTCCTCGCTGACGGCATCCAGCTTCAGCGACACTACATTGGCTTCTGCAACATCCCTTCTGCACTCGTCCATGAAGAGCAGAGAGGCATTCGTAATCACTGCTACCGGGATGCCGGTTTTCTTCTTTATCGCTTCTATCTCTAAGCCTATGTTCTTGTCAAGGAGGGGCTCTCCATCCGGGACAAACGTTACGTAGTCAATTCTGCTTTCAAGCTCCTCGACGCTTCTAACGACGCTCTCCACTACTTCCTCCCACTTGTAAAACTCCCTCCTCTCTATAGTGAGGTTAGTGGTTCTCCCCAGCTGGCAGTATATGCACGAATAGGTGCAGGTTTTGTACGGGACGTTGTTTACTCCAAGGCTTATTCCCAGCCTTCTCGAACGAACGGGCCCAAACGTGAACCGCGGCAAGCAACCGCCTCTCTCACAAACTTACATTCCGTAAACGCTTAAATTGCGCCACCGCATTAGGGCACGTGAAGAGCGAGTACGATAGTAACCCCAGTAACTGGGTGATATCTGGTAAGTGTGTAGCAAGAGTAATGTTGGTGAAGGCCATTTAAATCCGGCACGCAAAACACTGAGAGGCGAGACCACTACTGAGAATCCCCTGCCAGCAAGGCTGGTCTAATTGGGCTTACATGCTCCGTTGAAGCAGGCCGAGCCCGGCTACTTCGGCTTTTACCTTGCTGTAAGACACGTTGCTGGGGATGGCCGTACATGAGCACTCAGGCCCCCACACCGCGCTATTTAAGGCCTCTGAGCTTTACTGGGCCCTGCCCAGAGCCTATACTTGACTAAGCCCATGGCTGTTGACGAAGAAGTGTGGCCTTGAACTCAGGTAGTTAGCATGGAAGTGAAACACCTGCTAGTAGAGATTTTGAGGAGCATTGAAAAAGCCAGGAGAACCCACGTCCCCAGGAGCGAAGTAGAGGAGTCTGCTCTCAGGTGGGAGCTGTACGCGGCTGCCCAGAGCGCGCTAGATGCCTTGGCAATGATTGTTTCTGATCTAGGGCTCAGAAAGCCGTCTAGCTACGCAGACTTGGGTAATGTGCTGTTCGAGTCGGGCATTCTAGACGCGTCTGACAGGGATTTCACTGTAAAGCTCGCCAAGTTGAGAAACACACTAGCACACGCCTATAGAAAGCTCACGGTAGAGGAGCTGAGAGCGATTGTTGAAGGCTTCCTACCAGGACTGGAGGGCTTTGTAAACAGGCTATTGGGGATCTGCGAGAGCAGGAACCTGGATCCCTCGCGCAACGCGGAGCCCAAGCTTTCAAGTAGCCTGAGACAAGCCTTCGAGAAGCACGGCGTGGTGGTAGCGTACCTCTTTGGCAGTAGGGCCCGCGGCACAGCCAGAGAGGACAGCGACTACGACATAGCCGTTGTCTTCGAGAAGCCGAATCCAACCATACTTGACGAGATCGAGCTCTGCATCGAAATAGCCAGGAGTCTTGGAGTCGCACCCGAGAAAGTCGACGTAGTGGCGTTAAATAACGCAGACGCGCTGCTCAAGGCAAGAGTCCTCAGAGAGGGGGTGCTGATTTATGCGAGGAGTGAGCAAGATAAGAAGAAGTGGGAGAGGAGAACTCTAGTAGAAGTCCTCGATGAGCTGGAACTGCAGGCCCTCTACCTTAAGCGAGCATTGCGTAGCGGCTGAGACCTCAACTAACTGCAGGCGCGCAAAGCCGCTTGCTGCGTCACGGCTGTAGACCCGTTGAGACTACACGAAAGCTCGTCAAGCGCTTTTGCACCGTGCAGCGTTCTAACTCGAGGCCTTCTCACGCCACTTCAACAACCTTCCTGGAGTGCTTGAAGTACCTTTCTGCCTTGCCTCTACTTGCTATGTGCAGCTCTACTGGTGCATCCCATGGGAGGCCGTACACACCTATAGCTCTCTCGAGTATGTCGACTACTAGCTTCTTCTTAGTGCTCGCGTCGATGCCATCTACTACGACGAGCACGTCTATGTCGCAACGGTACTTAACACAGCTTGACACTTCTACACGCCTCTTCGAGGAGCCCTACAAGCCCCCTCGCTAGGGACGAGCACGGTTCCGCGCCGCTTTGCGAGTACTCTACATCGCCGTACCTGCTCGTGACGTGTGCTTCGAGTAGAGTAGAAAGGCCCTGAACTTGCTTATGTATTCTCCACTCGAACAAACACCCAGCGCGTGGGTGAATTGCAACTGAAAGCCCTGTCGTCTACGCGGGTTAGTAAGAACTTTTAGGTCTTTGCCCTCTACTCCAGCCCCTTAGACCAGCGCAGTGGAGCTGGCCTTGCCTCAGCGTAACCTGCGGTATCTATATTATGGCTTATTTTTAACTACAATTAGAGGGTGTGCGTGGTTGCTGTGGACCATCATATTAATAATTTTAATACTGCTACTAGTAGTTCCGCTGCTGGCGTCTTCTATTAGAGTAGTCAAGGAGTACGAGAGGCTTATTGTCTTCAGGCTCGGAAGGCTCAAGGGAGCTATTGGGCCTGGCCTTGTCTTCGTAATCCCCTTCGTAGACTCCGTTACTAAAGTCGACATGAGAGTCGTAGCCGTAGACGTGCCCAAGCAGGAGATAATCACGAGAGACAACGTGAGCGTCACTGTCGACGCGGTTGTCTACTACAGGGTCGTAGACCCGGTTTCAGCCGTGCTCAAGGTCTCAAACTACCACTACGCTGTTAGCCTGCTTGCCCAGACAGTTCTCAGAGACGTAGTCGGGCAAGTAGACCTAGACGACCTGCTCCAGAGGAGAGACGAGCTGAGCAAGAGGCTCTCCAGCATGCTCGATGAAATGACCATTCCATGGGGGATCAAGATATCGGCTGTCACTATAAAGACTGTTGAGCTTCCCGAGGAAATGACGAGGGCCATGGCAAAGCAGGCAGAAGCCGAGAGGTGGAGGAGGGCAAGGATTATAGAGGCCGAAGGCGAGAGGCAGGCTGCTATGGTGCTCTCAGAGGCCGCTAAGCTCTACGAAGAACACCCAGTCGCCCTGAGGCTCAGAGAGCTCCAGACGCTAATAGAAGTAGCGAGGGAAAAGGCCCTCGTCGTAGTCACAGAAGCCGGTGCCAGGGGCATTGGAGAAATAGTTGGAGTCCAGAAAGCCCTGAGAGAGCAGGAGAAGAGAGCTAGCGGTGGTCAGGGCTGAGAAAGCCTGAGCTATTTTTACTACTACTCCTGTTTTTCTCAGCGCTCATTCCTCTGGGACACGCTAGTAGCAGTGCTAGAGTCGTTGAGAGCGCTGTTCTCCTAGACATAGCTCCGCCCTGGGATACCATTGACTCGGGTGTAGCAGAGTGCTTTGCAGACGCTTTGAAGGCCGCAGAGGACGCGGGAGCCGTGCTCGTATACAGGGTGAACTCGTATGGTGGCTACCTGGACGCGGCGTTCTCGATTGGAGACGCAATTTACGGCTCTAAGGCTATTACCGTGGCCTACGTCGAGAGTAAGGCCCTTAGTGCCGGAACGCTGATAGTGCTACCAGCAGACATTGTTGTTGCTCAGAAGGGGTCTGTACTTGGAGCTATGCAGCCGGTGCTCGTAAACCCCATTACGGGTGAGGTGACCTTTGTCAACGAGTCCAAAATAGTAGAGCCCGTTCTGGGCAAGGCGCGGATTTACGCTGAGCGCTCTGGGAGAAACGCCTCCCTCGTCGAGGAGATGGTGCTGAGGGCTAAGGTGGTGGACTCTTCAACAGCCCTTAAGCAGAGGCTAGTGGACTACGAAGTAGCGGGCTTCGACGAGTTCCTCTCAATTTTGCAACAGGGGCTGAGAGTGGAGAAGGGGGGCGTCGTCTACGAGCTGCGCATTAAGCCGGACCTCGTAAGGCCCTTCTCGTGTAGCTTGAGGTCGCGGACCCTCTCGCTCCTCTCCAATGCATACTTGTCTAACATTTTGATATCGATAGGCGTGCTTGCCACGATATTCGCTCTAGTTTCTGGAAAACTCGCCGCGCTTCCAATGGCCGTGGCTATAATGCTCCTGGGGCTGGTAGGTGCTGGAATAAACCCAAATGTAGTCTCCCTCATTTTAATAACTCTGGGCACGGTGCTCCTAGCACTCGAGCTCTTCGTAATACCCGGCTTCGGGGTTATTGGAGTAAGTGGTGTTGTGCTACTAACGCTGGGATTTGCGCTGCTACCAGCCTACATACCAACCGGCGTGGCGCCTACCGAAGAGTACGTCAACGCGCTGAGGGCATTCATAGTGGGAACCTCGGTTGTGCTCGGAGGCTTCTTCGGGCTAGTGCTCTTCAAGGTCGTGGAGGCGAGGAGGAAGAGGCCCGTGACGTATTCTCCTGAGGGCAAGCTCGGCGTGGCAATGGACGAGTTGGAGCCTGGTAAAGTGGGCTTCGTGAAAATTGAGGGAGAGGTCTGGAGGGCCGTTTCGAGCGAGAGAGTGGGCGCCGGCGAGGAAGTCGTGGTAGTGAAAATGAGAGATGACGGCGTGCTCGTGGTCAAGAAAAAGGCGTAGCGAGCACTAGGGGTAGAGAACGCCTATCTTCAAGAGCCCCTCGACAAGCCTCGAACTAACGAGCCTCGTCTCAACGCCTCTTTCTCGCAGCCTCTCGTCCAGCTTTCCTACCTCGTCTGCGAGGTTGTAGGCGTCTGAGGCAACTACGAAGTTCACGTTGGTGCCAAAGCTTGGAACCCAGAACCAGTACTCGGCAACGTACTTGAAGTTCGCCTTAGCGCTCTCCAGCACGTACCTGTACTCGGCGGGGTAGAAGTAGCTGCTGCCTGCCTGGGTCGCGAGCACTCCATCGGGCTTCATGACTCTCTTAACTTCGCCAAATGCCCCGGGGCTGTAGAGGTGCCTGGCTATCTCGCTCCCGTAGGGATCCGTCAAGTCCATTACCACCACGTCGAAGTAGCTGCTCGGCGCCTGCTTAACGTACTCAAGTCCATCCATTATCACTACCCGGGACCTGGGGTCGTCGAAGCTGCCTTGGTGCATGTGCTGCAAGTACTTCCTTGCGAAGTCCACCACCACCGGGTCTATGTCGACCATTACGGCTTCTTCGACTGTTCTGTGCTTGAGGACTTCTCTCAGAGTAGCGCCCTCGCCTCCCCCGAGTATGAGGACTCTCCTCGGATTGGGGTGCAGCGCCATTGCTGGGTGCACTAGGAGCTCGTGGTATATGTACTCGTCCTTTTCAGTGCTCTGAATGAGCTTGTCCAATATCAGCGCCCTCCCCCAGCCGTCTAGGTCTGCCAGCACTACTTCCTGGTATGGGGACTTCTCGAGTGCCAGCACTTTCGCGACTTTGAGGAGCAATCTTAAGTGCTTGCCTGCGGGCTCTACTATGTATACTCCTTCGAAGTCCTCCAGCAGGCCTCCTCACCAAGACTCCTTTATCTTCATGAATTCTTCTATTATCTTGTCACCGCTGCTCGTGCCTATTCTGCTGGCGCCGGCCGCCACCATTGCGAGGGCGTCTAAGGCGTGCCTTATTCCACCGGCTGCCTTGACTTTGAGCCTGCCAGCGCTAGCCTTTGCGAGGAGCGCGACGTCGTGGACTGTTGCAACGCCTCCTAGGAAGCCAGTGCAGGTCTTCACGTAGTCCGCGCCGGCTCTCGCGACGAGCTCTGTTGCCTTGGCCTTTTCCTCGTCCGTTAAGAGCCCCGTTTCAATTATGACCTTGACTACTCTAACTCCGTGCTTCCTCGCTGCTTCTACAACGGCCCTTATGTCCCTCTCGACGAAGTCGTAGTCGCCCGACTTGAAGGCGTGGATGTTCATTACCATGTCTACTTCGCTAACTCCAAGCATCCCCGCTTCAGCCGCCTCGGCTGCCTTGATTCCAGTTGACGTGCTGCCGAGCGGAAAGCCCACTACTACTCCAAGCTCAATGGTCCTGCCAGCTATTTCCAGGGCCTTTTCAACCAGGGAGAGGGGTATCATTAGGAGCTTAAAGGAGTACTTCTTCGTGTCTTCGATGTACTTTTCCAGGAGCTTGTAGCTAGCCTCGGGCTTTAGAAGAGTGTGGTCTATCATTCCAGCGAGCTCCTTAACGCTCAGCTTCTCGATCAGCTCCTCTAGAACCACGCCCGCTCACCGAGGCTGCTTCAGGAGACTGGAGGTAAATAAGGAGGGTGGGGCGATAAAAAGAGACCGGTACTCGGGGCTACTTCTTCGACTTCAGCTTCTCCGCGTACTTTTCCGGCGTCAAGAGCTCCTCGTACTCTGAGGGGTTGCTCATTTCAATGACTACCATCCAGCCAGCTCCATAGGGGTCTTTGTTTACTAGCTCTGGCGAGGTCTCAAGCTCTCTGTTAACCTCGACTACCTTACCCGAGACCGGGGCGTAGTACGGCGAAGTAGCCTTCACCGAGTCTATCATTCCGAGCTCCTCGCCCTTCTTGACTACGCGCCCCACTTGGGGCAGCTCTACTGCAACCACGTCTTTCAGTTCCTTCTGGGCGTAGTCCGTTACTCCAACTCTAACTCTATTGCCCTCTCTGAGAGCCCACTCGTCTGTCTGAGTGTACTTCCTATCGGTCTTTACAATGTACTTTTTCCCCGCAGCTTCAACCACTATTTCGCCCACGCAAACCGCCCCGCTTCGTGCTTTTACTCTTCGGCGTGGAGCATTATCTTGAGCAGCCTTATTTCGTCTTCTCTCGTTAGCTTGAAGCCGTAGTGTACTTCCATGAACTCTTTTCTGAACTCAATGACCTTCTTCCTGACCTCGGCTGGGTCTCTTTTGTCTATGAGCACCATTCTCATGAACCTCGCTATCTCCCTCATTTCGTCTTCTTTCATGCCCCACCTCGTCAGCTCCTGAGTGCCGAGCCTCAGCCCGCTCGGGTCTTTCACGTCCTCCGGCCTGTCGTAGGGCAGCATGTTCTTGTTGACTATTATGTTGGCCTCTTCGAGCAGGACGGCGCACTTGGTTCCCCTGCCGAGCGCCGAGACGTCTACTGCCACTTGGTGACTTGATGTGTAGCCCAAGTGCTCGAGCGCTACTTTGAAGCCCTCGGCGGCGAGGGCCTCTGCAAGCGCCTTGGCGTTCTTGACTATTTGCTGAGCGTAGTCGCGGCCCCATATCTTCATTTCAATGGCCGTCACGGCCGTGGCAGCCAGCCTGTGGAGGTGGTGGTTCGAGACAAACATTGGAAACACGACTTTACCGACTTCCTTGTGGTCCTCCTCGTTTGACGCCGCTATGAGGCCTCCCTGAGGCCCGGGGAACGTTTTGTGCGTCGAAGACGTTATCAAGTCGGCGCCGAGCTTCAGCGGGTTTTCCCAAACCCCGCCAATGATCAGCCCGAGCACGTGGGCCACGTCGTGGACAACCTTTGCGCCAACGGCGTGGGCGGCCTCGGCTATCTCCTTTGTTGGGTGTGGGAACAGGTAGAGGGAGCCGCCGAGAGTCACTATCTTCGGCTTTACTTCCTGTATTAACTTAACAGCCTTGTCGACGTCTATGTTCCAGTTCTCGAGGTCAACGGGCATTTCAATTTGCTCAATGCCCAGGGCTCCCAGAGTCCCAAACCTCGTGTGGCTGACGTGGGCGCCTGCTTGGACAGGGGCCACCACTGCCTTGTCTCCCGGCTTTGCAAAGGCCCTGAACACCGTTGCATTGGCTGTTGTACCGCTAATGGGCCTCGTCTCGACGTAGGGGGTCTGCAGGAGCTCTCCGAGTAGCTGCTGCGTCTTTACTTCGAGCTGGTCGAAGTACTTCAGCCCCTGGTAAAACCTCTTGAACGGCTTGCCCTCGGCATACCTGTGCATTGAGTCGTTCAAGTAGACGAGCATTGCAAGCGGCGACATGACGTTTTCGCTGGCAATCATGTTTACGCACTCGCGCTTTCTCCAAGTAGTGTGCCTTATTGCTAGTTCAACGACTTCTCTGAGATCTGGGTACAGGGACAGGAGGTGGCTTAAACCAGGCGATTCTCCCAAGACCTCCACAAATACCCCCAGGCTATGAGAAGCCCAAAGAGCTAAAAAAGCGTGTCCTGCCTGCTACGAGAGGCTCTACTACTTTTTAATAAATGGGAAGTCCACTATTCTAGCGGGGTACTTCCTGCCCCTGATGTCGACCTCGACTTCTTCTCCGAAGACCGCGTACCTCGTGTCGACGTAAGCCATTGCTATGCCCCTCTCTAGCACCGGGGAGTAGCAGCCGCTCGTGACCCAGCCCACCCAGAGGTCCTCCACGTAGACGCCTGCACCCTCTCTGGGGAAGAGCCTGCCGGCTTCCTTGCCCATTCTCAGGCCTACTCTAACCCACCTAACGCCCTCCTTCTTGCAGGCCCTCAGCGCTTCCTCGCCCACGAAGCCCCTCTTGCTCCAGGTTATTGCGCCCATGCCGTACCTCAGCGACACTGCACAGGGGAACTTTGATGGGTCTTCGCCATACTCGTGTCCGCCAAGCACAAAGCCCATCTCAATCCTCAGGGTGTCCCTCGCTATGAGGCCTGCCGGCTTGACGCCCCTGGAGGCAAGCGCCTCAACTAGCTTCTTGACTTCGCCGTGCTCGCCCCATATCTCGTAGCCGTCTTCGCCGGTCCAGCCGCTTCTGCTGACGAGGAAGACTCTCGCACCGCCCACCACTTCGTTGAGCCTGAACTCCAGCGGCTTTAAGTCGACTGCCCACTTCGCGCCGAGGGACTCCATTACCTCGGGGGACTTGGGGCCTTGCAGGGCTATCATGGAGTACTTGAACGTCAGGTCCTCTATGCCCACCTTCCACTTCTTTGCTTCAACAATGCTCTTCAGGTAGCTGATCATCTTCTCCCTGGCGAGGGCGTTTGGAACGAGGAGCCACTTCTCCTCCGAGATCTTGTAGAGCATTTCGTCGTCCTTCACGCGCGCGAGCTCTGTCAGCGCCAGCGTCGGCCCGCTCATGAAGCCTTCTTTGACTTTTGAGAGGTCCTTGGTGTACACGTACTGTATGAGTGGCACGACGTCGGGGCCCTCTAAGAGCACTCTACCCATGTGGGACACGTCGAAGAAGGCCACGCCAGTCCTGACGGCCATGTGCTCTTCAATAGCACTGGTGAACCTCATTGGGACTTCCCAGTCTCCAAAGAGGCCCTGCTCGGCTCCGAGCTTCTCGATGTAGTAGTCTAGCAGGGGGATTCTCGGCATTCCCGCCACCCCTGCGCAGGTATGTCTGCAAAAGCAAATATACAATTAGCTTAGCTAGGTAGTACTCGATCTCGATACCTATTTTAACCAAGGCAAAGCTAAGGGAGCTGTGGTGCGAGGCTTGCAAAGCGACCCCTGGATCCCCACCAGCACGCCCCAGGCTGTTGAAAAGATCCTCAGGGTCCTCGGAATAAGCAGCGTTGAAGAGCTCTTCAGCGACATACCGGAGAGCATTAGGCTCTCGAGAGAGGCCTGGGAGAGGCTTGAAATAGGACTCGGAAAGCCCCTCTCGGAGGTAGAGGCCAAGCGCGTTGTCGAGAAGAAGCTCGAGAAGAACGCTAAGTTCAAGTGCCCTCCGTTCATGGGAGGCGGCGTCTACCCGCACTACGTCCCGCCACTCGTGACGTACATCGTGTCCCGCGGCGAGTTCTTAACTGCCTACACCCCCTACCAAGCCGAGATATCGCAGGGCTTAATGCAGGCGCTCTTCGAGTACCAGAGCTTGATGGCAGAGCTGCTCGACATGGACGTCGTGAACGCTTCGATGTATGACTGGGGCTCCGCCGCTGCCGAGGCAGTGCTAATGGCCCTGCGCGTGAACAGGGGCAGGAGCAAAGTAGTGCTCCCCGCTAATATGAACCCCCTCCACAGGAAGGTTGTCGAGGCGTATACGTGGCCCCACAGAGTAAAGCTCGTCACGGTGCCTTACGACAGGGAGAGGGGCACCGTCGACCTCGAAGAGCTCAAGAAAGCCGTGGACGAGGACACCGCGGCTGTCTACCTGCAGTACCCGAACTTCTTCGGCGTAGTAGAGCCAGACGCGAAGGCCGTTGGAGAGATAGCCCACGAGAAGAAAGCGCTGTTCATTACCGGCGTCTACCCAGTGGCCCTGGGGCTCTTGAAGCCGCCTGGAGAGCTCGGGGCGGACATAGCTGTTGGAGAGGGGCAGCCGCTTGGTCTCGGGATGAGCTTTGGCGGGCCCTACCTCGGTATCTTCGCCACGAGGTTTGACATGAACCTCGTCAGGCAAATGCCAGGTAGGATAATAGGCCTGGCCGAGACGAGGACTGGTGAGCGCGGCTTTGCAATGATACTGCAGACGAGGGAGCAGCACATTAGGAGGGAGAGGGCAACCTCCAACATATGCACAAACGAGGCGCTAGTCGCAATTGCAGCTGCAGTCTACCTCTCAATGCTCGGCAAGAGCGGAATTGTCAAGCTCGCCGAGCTAAACTACTACAGGGCCCACTACGCGTGGAAGAAGCTCAAGGAAGCAGGCTTCAACGTCGAGGTGTTCAAGGAGGACTTCTTCAACGAGTTCCCCGTGTCTTTCAACGAGAAGGGCGTGAAGTACAGCTACGTGCACGAAGAGCTGCTGAAGAGGGGTATTCACGGAGGCCTCTACATAGGCAGCTACTACCCAGAGCTGGGAGAAACGGCACTCTACGCGTTTACCGAGCTGCACTTCAAGGAAGACATAGACATGCTCGTAGAAGCCCTCACTGAAGTAGTGAGTAGGAGGTGATGGGTGTGTTTAGGCAGGCCAAGTGGTACGAGCCACTGGTCTTCGAGCTGGGAGCGCCAGGCAGAATAGGAATTGCTCTGCCGGAAGTAGAAGAAGAGATCAGGAAGTCCGTTGGAGGCATTAGGATACCAGAGAGCATTAGGAGAACAGAGCCGCCGAACCTGCCGGAGCTCAGCGAGGTAGAGGTCGTGAGGCACTTCACGAGACTAACGCAAATGTCCTACGGAGTAGACAACGGCCCCGTGCCGCTGGGCTCCTGCACGATGAAGTACAACCCGAGAATAGCCTGGAGCGTGGCCTTCGACCCGAGAATTGCCGAGCTACACCCACTGCAAGACGAGAGGACCGTGCAGGGCCTCCTCGAAATGATGTACGAGCTCCAGAAGTGGCTTGCAAATATAGTCGGCATGGACGTCTGCACGCTACACCCGGCAGCTGGAGCGCACGGAGAGCTCGCAGGCGTCCTCGTTATCAGGAAGTACCACGAGCTCAAGGGCCAGCTGGACAAGAAGACAGACATAATTATCCCGGACAGCGCGCACGGCACAAACCCCGCCAGCGCCGCAATGGCCGGCTTCAGAGTAGTGGAAGTCCCCTCAGCCGCGGACGGCAATGTAGACATGGAGGCCCTCAAAGCCGTGGTCGGGGACTCCACAGCGGGCTTAATGATAACGAACCCGAGCACTCTCGGGCTCTTCGAAGAGCGCATACTCGAAATAGCAGACCTCGTGCACAAGTACGATGGGCTCCTCTACTACGACGGCGCGAACTTGAATGGAATAATGGGGTACGCGAGGCCGGGTGACATGGGCTTCGACATAGCCCACATAAACATACACAAGACCTTCAGCTCGCCACACGGAGGCGGGGGGCCTGGTGCTGGGCCTATCTGCATTAAGGACAGGCTGGTAGACTCCGAGAGGAGCATATGGCTGAGAGACCTCCTACCCGGCTACGTAGTAGTCTACGACGAGGAGTCGGGGCTCTACAGGCTCAAGGGCCCAGGCCCCTACAGCGTGGGGCTGCTCAAGAGCTTCTTTGCCAACACAGTGCCGCTGGTGTGGGCCTACGTCTACATACTAATGAGGGGGCCGCAAGGCCTGAGGAAGGTCACCGAGCACGCCGTCTTAATCACAAACTACTTCGCCAAGCTAGCCGGGGAGATCAGGGGCTTTGACATACCGTACGGCAAGGGCAGGTGGAGAAAGCACGAAGTAGTACTGAGCGCCAAGCCCATGGCCGACGAAACAGGAGTGACGGCCGAGGACGTTGCAAAGGGCCTACTAGACGCTGGGCTCTACGCCCCGACAATGTACTTCCCACTCATAGTCAAGGAGGCGCTGCAGACAGAGTTCACGGAGACCGAGACTCTCGAAAACGTCGACAAGTACATCGAGAGGCTGAAGCAGATAAGCGAAGTAGCTTACAGCAGCCCGGGCAAGGCGAAGGAGTGGCCCGTGAATACTAGTGCTACTAGAATAGATGTAGCGAAGGCCAATCACCCGAAGTACGTGGCCCCGACTTGGAGAGTCTACGTGAAGAGGCTGAAGGGAGAGCTCTAGTGAGGTACGACGCCATTGTCGTTGGCTCTGGCACGGGCGGCTACCCCGCTGCAATGTACCTTGCCGACAAGGGGCTCAAGGTCGCAGTAGTAGAGCAGCACCTCGTTGGCGGCGAGTGCACGAACTACGGCTGCGTCCCCAGTAAGGCGCTGTACAACATTGCGGAGGGGCTGAGGCTCCTCGAAAAAGTAGGGGCTAGCGCGAGCTACAGCTGGGGTAGCGTGATCGAGTGGGTCAAGGGCGTTGTCAAGGAGAGCAGAGAGGGGATAGAGCACCTCTTCGAGTCCAGAGGCGTCTCCCTCTACAGAGGCAGGGGCCTGCTAAGGGGCGCCAAGAGGCTCGTAGTCGAGCTACCGGGGGGCTTTCAGGAGCTCGAAGCCGAGAGGGTGCTGCTAGCCCTCGGCACGGATCCCGCTGACATACCACAAGCGAGGTTTGACGGCTTCGGCATCGTGAGCAACAGAGAAGCACTGTACTTCGAGGAGAAGCCTGAGAGCCTGCTGATCATCGGCGGGGGAGTTGTTGGAGTAGAGCTCGCAAACGCCTTCTCGGCCTTCAAGATCCAAGTCACGGTCGTCGAGATCATGGAGCACATACTGCCCTTTACAGACAGAGACGTGGCCCTGGCCGTCAAGACGCACTTGCAGCAGCGCGGCGTCAGGATACTGGAGAAGACCAGCGTCAAGAAGGTGGAGAGGGCCGGCAGCAAGTACGTTGCCGAGCTGACCACGGGCGAGAAGCTCGAAGTAGACAAGGTCGTGGTCGCGACCGGCAGGAGGCCCAAGACCCGTGGAGTCGGCTTAGAGGCTGCTGGAGTAGAGGTCGACGAGAGGGGCTTCATCAAGGTCGACAAGCAAATGAGGACCTCCGCGCCGGGGGTCTACGCAGCCGGAGACGTGGTTGGAGGCCCGCTGCTCGCGCACAAGGCAATACTCGAGAGCATTGCAGCCGCCAAGAACATGCTTGGAGAGGAGTCCTTTGAAGTGGACTACAGGCTAGTGCCCATAACAATATTCAGCGGGCTTGAAGTAGCCTCCATAGGCTACACCGAGAAGGAGCTCTCGTCCATGGGCCTGAAGTACGCCAGGGTCAGGATGCCGCTGGCATACCTCTCCGCGGTTAGGGTCAAGGGGTACAAGAGCGGCTTCGTAAAAGTGCTCTTCAGCGAAGACTACAGCTCGGTCTACGGAGTCCACGTAGTGTCCCCGGGCGCCTCTGAAGTAATATCGTCCTACATGCCGCTCTACATGGGCTTGCTCAAGCTGAAAGACGCCAAGAAAGCCCCATACCCACACTTAACGGTCTCAGAGTCGCTGAGAGACCTCGCTGAGTACGTGCTGGGAGAGCCTATACACCTCCTCAAGAAGTAGCTGCGGGGTCTTAGAACCTACAGTAGGCTTTTTCTTTTGCCTCCCTGGCGTGCCAAGGTAGAGAAAGTGCTCGAGCTCCTGCGGGCATGGAGCAGTCTAAAGGCTTTACCGCCATTAACCGCGGAGACTCCTAGCGCGTAGGGGGCCTAACTATCCTGCACCAAGGCCAGGGGCTCCACAGGCACTCCGGGCTTATTAGAGTGGCCTGGCACTCTACACAACGTGTGCTTCGCGGGTGCGCGAGTTGAGCTACGTTGATGCTGGCGAGAAGCTCGTTGCAAAGCACTGCGGTAGGGACGGCGTCTGCTTCTGGGTCCTCGCAGCTCTCGTAGTGCCCAGCGACAGCGCTGCCTTCTTTTTCGACTGCACAATGTACGAGTACGTCTACGAGGAGTACAGGGAGAGCCCCGAGGTCCGCGTGCTCTTGTCCTTCAAGTCCCCCCTGCCGCCGACTCGGCTCGCGTACACGGGGAGGCTGGGCTACGCCGAGCTCTCTGGGAGGTCTTCTTGCGACCACGGCGACGTCGAGGGGTGCATTAAAAGGGCCCTCGAGTTCGTCGAGGAAAAGGCCGAGGAGGTTAAGAAGAGGCTCTCGTCGCCTGCGAGAGAGTCCATGTCTAAGATCGTGCCGCTCGTTCGCCGAGATGCCGCAGCACTCAGGGGGGCTTACTACGGCCTGCTCGCTAGGAGCAGCATTCTGAGGGAGCTAGCCGGAATGATGGGCTTTGATGGAGAGCGCCTCAGAGCGCTCGTAAAGCCCGTGAGAGTGCTCGTGAGCCTCAAGTACGGGAAGAGCGACTACTACGCCCTTGTCTGTGGCAGGGAAGTCGAGCTGCTGGCGCACAAGAGAGTCGTGGACAGGAACTCCGTCTTAAAGGCCTTGGGAGCGCAGGTCTAGCGCTCAAGGGGCGCTACACATATTACTTAGATCTCCTGTGAAGCCGTGCTTAGAGGTAGTGGTGGCCTGGCATGGACCTCAGGTCTCTCAGCCGCGAAATAGCCAGGGTGGTCAAGGAGGTAAAGCCCTCGGTAGTCACCGTTTCCACTGAAATCCCCCACCCAGCTCTCTTCTTCGGCTACGAGCCAGTCAGGGGCTACGGCTCTGGCTTCGTCGTCTCCCCGGGCTACGTGATAACAAATGCCCACGTCGTCCGCGGAGCGGCCAGGGTGACAGTGGTCTTCAGCGACGGCTACGTGAGCGAGGCGAGGGTTGTTGCGCAAGACCCATACAGAGACCTGGCGCTCCTCGAAACAGCCAAGTACGGTGCGCCAATTAAGCTGGGCGACTCCGACAAGCTCGAAGTGGGCGAAATAGTGCTTGCAATAGGCTCCCCCCTCGGAATGCTCGAAAACTCCGTGACTATGGGCGTCGTGAGCGCTGTTGGCAGGTCCATATACTCGGAGAAGGTCGTGCTCGAAGACGTCATCCAGACCGATGCAGCGATAAACCCGGGCAACAGCGGGGGGCCGCTGATAAACCTCGAGGGCGAGGCCGTTGGAGTGACGACGGCAATAATACCCTTTGCGCAGGGCATTGGCTTCGCGATACCAATAAACACCGTGAAGAGGTTCATTGAAATGGTCGCCAAGTACGGGAGGCCCCTGAGGGCCTGGATAGGAGTCTACGTGGCCCCCCTCAACCCCACAATGGCTGCGCTCTACAAGCTGCCAGTCAGAGAGGGGCTCTTGGTTGTGAGGCTCATACCAGGCTCGCCGGCAGAGGAGAGCGGGCTGCTCGAGGGAGACATCATAGTCAGGGCAAACGGGAAGCCGGTGAGGAGGGTCGGCGAGCTCAGAGAGGCAATAGAAAAGAGCATTGACAGGGGCTACGTAGAGCTAGAAGTAGTTAGGGGGAGGCACACCTTTACTAGAAGAGTAGAGGTTGCAGTTGAAGAAGTAGAGTAGCGCTGCGTGGAGCTGCCCGGAGGGCAGTATAATAGACAGGAGACAGGTAGAAGTGGAGTACAGACTGGGATTTTGCTTGAAGGAGAGAATAGGCTATATGCGCGAGCTGATCAGAGAGAGGATCGGCAGGATTTACCCCAAGAGCGGGGCCGGGCATGGCAATAAGACTTAGGCTTGCTCTCAAGAGGGGCGACAAGCAAGTCGCTGCAGTAGCTCTGGTGAATAGCTTGTACCTGCAGAAGGCTGCTTGCTACTAAAACGCCGCGGCGTTGCTATAGCCGGAGCCCCGAGGAGCGGTTGAAGCCGAGCACTGCTGCACTTTCACCTCCCCTCTCCCCCAACCTGGGCCGGAGCGCGCAAGCGAGCGTGGGTGAGCGGCTAGGAGAGCGCCACGGCGAGGTACAGTATTGGAAAAGCCAAGAGGAAGGCCACTGTGAGCACTGCTGTTGCCAGGGCTACTAGCTCCGGGTTCCAGTTGTGCTTCTGGGCTACGAGAGTGTTCATGACTGCTGGAGGCATCATGGAGACTACGAGGAGCTGGAGCGCGTCTTCCCTGCTGAAGCCCGCTGGAAGGGAGAAGGCGAGGGAGGCCAGCGGCGCTGCTGCAAACCTCGCTAAGGCCACAAACCCCACTAGTCTGGCGTGCCTTCGGAAGCCGCTGGGCTTCACGGGTATTCTCATGCCCATTACGAAGGTGGCTGTGTAGCTCAAAGCAGGAGTAGACCACGCAAGGTACTCGTGCACTCCAGCAGCCACGGAGGGCTCGAGCGCGTAGTGCGCTAGAGTGCCCGCTGCGAAGCCTAAGAGGGCTGTTGAAGTCGCCAGGGACTTGGCTAGGCCCAGCGAGGGCCTCCCGGCTTTAATTAAGTCTGGTACTATGACGTTTAAGGCGACGGTTACAGTGCCGAAGAGTGCTGCTACCCTGACGTTTCCAAAGAGGACTTGGCAAACGGGGAAGCCCAGGAAGACGCTGTTGGGAAATGCCGAGAGCAGCAGTATCGAGTAGCGCTCTACGCCGGAGAACAAGCGGGTCGAAGCAGCGTAGGCTGAGAGCATGAAGGCAACGAAGTAGGCAGCAATGACGGCGTCTACGGAGAGGAGCCCCCTCTTGAGGAAGGTCGCGAAGAACGAGAGGGGTATTAGGGCGTAGTAGACAGCGTTTGTGAGGGCCTTTACGAGCACGCTGTAGACCCCAGCGTTCTTGGCCACTAGCTCTAAGATGACGCGAGTCACGTAGCCGGCTGCTACGAGCCCCGCGAACAAGGCTATCTGGTTCACTGGGGGCACCCAGAGCCCTCAGGCAGCCCAGGCAGTATAAAAAAGGCCGTAGGAGTGGTTAATTAGCTCAAACCCCATCCTAGACAAGCCGGGGTGTGTAGAGTGGAGTGGAAGCAAGAACTTCTAGACTTGCTGAAAAAGCTGACAGAAGTCCCCGGGCCTAGTGGCAGGGAAGACGCTGTGAGGGAGCTGGTAGCGAGGCTGCTCGAGCCACACGTAGACAAGCTGTGGATAGACGTCTGGGGCAACGTCATTGGAGTAAAGAAGGGCAGTGGAGAAGGCAGGGTCATGATAGCCGCTCACATGGATGAAATAGGGCTCTTCGTCTCGCACATAGAAGACAGCGGGTTTTTGAGAGTAGTGCCCATTGGTGGGGTAACTGAAAGGGCCCTTCTGTACCAGAGGGTAGTGCTGAGGACGAGGACTGGGGAGCTCATTAGAGGCGTCGTTGGCCTCAAGCCCCCGCACGTCGCCAAGCCGGAAGAGCTCCAGAAGGTACCAGAGCTAAGAGAGCTCTTCGTAGACATAGGCGCCTCCTCGAAGGAGGAGGTTGAGAAGCTGGGCATCCGCGTTGGAGACGTACTGGTATACGACAGAGACCTCGTCGAGCTTGCAGGCAACTGCGTTAGTGGAAAGGCCTTCGACGACAGGGTTGGCTTGGCTGCAATGATAAAAGCCGCCCAGATGACCCAGAACCCCAAGGTCGACGTGTACTTCGTTGCAACCGTCCAGGAGGAAGTAGGCCTCAAGGGTGCCAGGACGGCTGCCTTTGCAATATCCCCAGACGCCGCCATAGCAATAGACGTCACCATAGCGAGCGACGTACCAGGCGTTCAGAAGAGCGAGTGGTACACCCAGCTCGGCAAGGGGCCGGCAATAAAGGTTGCTGATGGCAGGGGGGCTTCCGGCCTGATAGCGCACCCAAAGATATTCGACTTCCTAGTATCCCTCGCCGAGAAGTACAAGATACCATACCAGGTCGAGATAATACCTGGTGGAACGACTGACGCCAGCATAATAGCACTGAACAAGGAGGGCGTGCCAGCCGGCACGGTGTCTATTCCAGCGAGGTACATACACAGCCCAGTAGAAGTCGTAAACCTCAGCGACGTCTACAACGCAGCGCTCCTCGTAAAGTACTTTGCCGAAGAAGCCACGCCCGAGTGGCTCAAGAGCCTGAAGGGCGCAACGCTAAAGTAGCGCGGCCTAATCGAGCAGGCGGGAGATCAGCAGCAGCTTCTCCAAGTATTTTTTGAGGTCCTCGGCCGTCCTCACCCTACCTTCTCTTATGAGGTCTGCTGCCAGTTCGTCGCCAAAGGCCCTGAACCAGCTCTCCATGTAGTTCTCGATGTGGTGCTTAATCACCGCCGGGTCTGCGAGGCCATAGGCCAAGACGGCGTATAGCTGCTGGTAGTTTGCAAAAGACAGGGGCAGCGGCTGCCCCGTTGAGGGATCTGTGACAACGTAGCTCGGAGCCTGCTTCCCCTCCTTAAGGATCTTCAGAGTGTTCAGGAGCTTTCGGCCAGCATCTGTTAAGTAGACCCTCTCCTCTCTCCTTTCTACAAGCCCTTCTCTCGCGAGCCTTGAAATGTACTTGTTGAGAGTCCTCCGGGAAACGTCGAAGAGCATTTGCAGCCTTGAGAAGTCAACGTAGCCCTCCTCGCCGGCGTAGAGCAGTATTTTGTAGTGTGCAATGCTCTTTCTCGCCATGAAAACCGCCGACGCTGGCTAGGCTATATTTAGTGAGGGGCTAAGCTTAAATCCTGTTATTGCTACACGTACTTCAACTCGCCGCCTTCAACGACAGCGCATTTCGAAAGCCTGTGCTCGACGAGTCTACCCTGGTCTACCGCGTGCAGCACCCTGAAGCCCTTGGCCACGAGGTAGTCGGAAATTATCTTCCTGTGGCAGAGCCACGGATACTTCTCTCTACAGAGCAGTGCCGCGACCTTAGACTCCGCTATTGAAACCAGCTCTCCTAGGGCAGCCTTGGCCTCGGCCCTTGTGACTATGTAGGTCGCGTACGCCCTGAAGCCCTCTGACTCGAAGCACTTCGCCACGCCCACGTCTTCTACGTCTACTCCGAACCTCCTGTAGCCCCCGAGGGCGGGGAGCCACACGTACTCTACTCCAATGGACCTCAGAGCGCTGGAGAGGCTCTCGCCAGAAAACTCGGGCAGCCTTACAGACTTGTTCCACCTGCGCACGTCTACAACGACTCGTACTCCTAGGGACTTCACCAGCGAGAGCAGTTCTTCTAGGGTTCTGCCGCCGTAGCCAAGCGTGTAGACAACTCTAGGCCCTTCCGGCACTGAACAGCCCCTTTAGGCTAAGCCTGCTTGTAGACCAGCGCCTCGTAGACTTCCCCGCTCTCGCCGAGTACTCTCACTTTGTAGCCGTACTTCGATGCCAAGAACTCTAGCAGCTTGAGTGGCATCACGCTCTTCCTGGCCCTGAGCGTAAAGGTCTCCGAGCCCCCCTTCTTGAGGACGTCTACTAGCGTGGCCACGGGGTTTTCAGAGCACCCAAGGGCGCTCGTGAGGTCTATGACGCTGCTGCTCTGCAAAGCGGCACACCCGCCACTAATTGCTTGTTCTTTTTCGCGCTTTAATCGATTAGCCTATTCGTGTACACTACTGTGGCTAAAAATAGCCGTGTACACTTAGTCAGGCTTGGAGATCGCTCTTGCTTGTGAAGAACGTTCACTACGGGCTCTCGCTGCTGTACTCCTACCTGCTGCCACTGGTAAGCATCGAGGAGGAGGGCTGGGGCTTCAGGCTTAGAGTGCTCTACGGGAGTGCTAGGGGTGTCGAGTGCTCCTTCAGGGAAGGCGAGGTGGTCGCCGAGTGCAAGATCCCGCCTGGCGTTGAAGAGAGCGCTGCCCGCCGCGTATTGGGGCTTGAGAAGCACGGGCTCTTCGTAGAGCTGTGCAGCCTCGCGGGAATGGGGGGCTGCGCCTCGAGCCTCGTAACCCTGCTCTACGACCCGGGTGCCGCGCGCTACGTCTTCTACGCCATATACTTGTCTAGGAACACAGACTACTACGTCAACACCATTAAGTGGACTAGAGAAGCCCTGGAAAGGGGCTTCGTGGAGTCTACATCCTACATACCCCGGGAATTCAACAAGGCCAAGAAGCAAATTGACGAGGCCTTCGAGTACTCGGGGAGTTTCCGCGAGCTGGTTGCTAGGCTCGCGCAGGTCCGGGGAGTCGGCGCCAAGAGCATTGCGGCACTAATGCTCCACGGCTACGGATTGACGGAGCACGCCCCAGTAGACAGGCACTACGCAAAGTTCCTCGGCGCGGGGGCTTACCAGCCGCCTAAGCGCTTCTGCATTAGCCGCGGCTTTGACTGCCCGCGCTGCGAGAAGCTCGAGTGCCCGTACAGGGTGGCTGCCTCAAGGCTCGGGCCTTACAATGGCGTAGTCCAGTCGCTTGTATACATTAAAGAGAGGCTCGAGTCGAGGCGGAGGAGCCGCTTAGAAGAAGTCCTCGTTAGAGACCCCTCTCACTACGTTGATGGACTCGAGCGGCTTCTAGGCGTCCTCAGAGAGCGCCTGCTCAGCCACGATATTAGCCCCCGTGGAGAAACCCTGAGGAGGAGATGACGGCGCCTTGCCAGGCCTGGACCCCTTTAAGCTCGCCGAGGAGGTCGAGAAGCACGTTACCAGGCGCACTAGCAGGGGGGTTGAGAGGAGGTACTACAGGTTTAGGGGAGGCCGCTGGTATGGTGGAATAGCGACCGGCGACGTCGTTGGCTGCAACTTGAGGTGCAAGTTCTGCTGGAGCTGGAGGTACAGCTACTACGTTGACAAGGGGTGGTTTGAAAGCCCAGACAGCGCCTTTGAAAAGCTCGCCGAAATAGCGAGGAAGAACGGCTACAGGTACTTGAGGCTGAGCGGCGGCGAGCCTACAATAGGCCTCGAGCACTTGACCTCGCTACTGAAGCGCGTCGAGGAGACGAGGTACACCTTCATACTCGAAACCAATGGGCTGCTCATAGGCAGGTACCCCGAGTACGCGAAGAAGCTCTCCGAGTTCGCCAGGCTTGTCGTTAGAGTCAGCTTCAAGGGCTGCAACAGCAGCGAGTTCGAGTACTTGAGCGGGGCCAGCGCGGAGTTCTACGAGTACCAGTTCAAGGCCCTCGAAAACCTCTACGAGAGGGGCCTCAGGCCCTGCGAGGACTTCTACCCGGCCGTCATGCTGAGCTTTAGTACCGACGAGTCGTACCGGGAGTTCAAGAAGAGGCTGTCGCAGATACACCCATCGCTAGCCGAGTGCGTAGACGAGGAGTACGTCATACTCTACCCGCACGTGCGCGAGCTCCTAAACAAGAACAAGCTCGTGCCCAGAGTGGCGTTCAGCCCGAGTGGAGTACCGGAGTTCATGATATAGGCCAGCGCGCTTCTTTTAAGCCCTTCAAGGCGAGGCTTGAACAGGGGGCTTGCTTGGGCTTCGCAAAGTACGCCGCACTAGTCAAGAACTTGAGAGGCGTCGTCCTAGCGGATCTGGAGGAGGAGGGTGTTTGGGAGAGCATTGAGTGGCTCGTCAAGAGGTTTAGGTACAGAAACCTGGGCCTAGTCCCCAGCGTTGTTGAGAAGTACCGCGGCAGGCTCGAGAAGTACTTGCGCGGAAACCCCTTCAGGGAGCTCGTACCACCCGTTCAAGCAGTGAGCGAGCTGGTCGAGCTCCTCGCGGGTTCGGGGCTCTCGAGAGGGGTCTCCGAGCTCCTCGTCTACTCCTCGGCCTACGTCTCGCCTGCTCTACTGCTCGGCGAGAGCTACTTAAAAGGCGTCGAAAACGTGGCTAGCGGCGTCGTGCGCGTCTGCAAGGAAATGGACACGAACTCCTGGAAGCTCCACCTGAGAATAGCAGACTACACTATACTAGACCTATACGAGGACTGCGTCAACGAAGCACTAGACGTGCTCGAGGGCAGGGCGGGCGCTGACGCCGTTCTCGGGGGCAGGAGGGGGAAGATCGAGAGGGACAAGAAGAGGTACTGGAGGATATCCTGCGAGACGGGCGCCCCCTTCCTCTACTACGTGGATGTGCTCGGCGTGGCGGCGGAGAGGGGGCTCTTGGGCAGGCTTAGAGCAGACCACGCAGCCGGGCTTGCCATAGTGCCCGTGGTGCACATACCGGCTGGGCTCAAGTAGGGGCGGGGCCGGCCTCCCCGGCCAGGTTTACTGGCTTGCCTTCCCTCAAAATGTGCTCGGGTATTTTGTCTCTGTAAGTCCTGAGGAACTCGAGGTCCTTCTCGCGCTTCCTCTTGCTGTCAGTCAGCATTACCACGATGCCGTTTCTGACTGGATACCAGTGCTTGCAGTTGGTGCAGTATAGCACTGCGGTCTTGATTCCCACTTTCAGGCACTCGTCGCACGGGTACTCCCTGCCCTGCTCGATGCTCGTCTTCAAGTACCCGCAGTAGGACTTGCAAAGGGGCTTTTCAATGCCGCTTGTATCTACTTCCTGCTTTTCTTCTTCAATTACGTGCATTTCGAGTGGGAAGTGCTTGCAGTGGACGCACCTAAGCACGTCTAGGCCCCAGTAGCGCATCAAGGCCCAGCCACCTCCCTCACAATGCCGTCTACTACTTCGAGCAGCTCCCTCGCCCTCTCCTCGGTCTTCGCCTCCAGCATTACTCTCAAGAGGGGCTCTGTGCCGCTGGGCCTCACGAGGAGCCAGTAGTCGCTGGAAATCACCTTAACACCGTCAATAGTCACCAGCCTCTCGCCCCTAAAGGCCTCCTTGACCCTCTCCACGACGAGCAGCGCCTTTTCCCTCGGCATTGGGTACTTGGTCTTAATGGTGTAGTACTTTGGGAGCTCTCCAAAGAGCTCCGAGGCCCTCCTCTTTTCAAGTGCCATTAGCTCTAGGAAGAGCGCCAGAGCCATGGCGCCGTCTCTCACGTACTGGTGGGGCGGGTACATGAAGCCCCCGTTTTCCTCGAAGCCGCATAGGGCGTCTCCCATCTTCCTCATAGTGTGTGCTATGTCCACAGAGCCTACTTTCAGCCAGACGACTTCGACGCCCAGGGGCCTCAGCACTTCTTCAACAACAGTGCTCGAGGAGACTCCCGTGTAAACCCTCCCCCTCTCACCCCTGTGGACTTTCAAGTGCTTTGCGAGCAGCACAGCGCTTCTATCACCCCAGTAGACTGCGCCTGCTTCGTCGATGAATATCGCCCTGTCTGCATCTTCGTCGTGGCCCACGCCCAGGTCGCACTTTAAAAGCGCCGCTGTCTTCGCCGCCTCGGCGAGGCTCTCGGGCGTGGGCTCCGGCGCCCTCGCCGGCAGGGGGCTCAGATCCCCATTTATCACGACAGGCTTGACGCCTAGCTCTCTCAAGAGCCTGGGCGTCGTCAGGGCGCCGGGCCCGTTGGCAGGGTCTACGAGGACCTTAAAGCCCCTGCTCGCAATTAGCCCCCTGTCCACCTTCTCTAAAACGCCCTTGACGTAGATGTCGTTGACGTGCGGGTACTTCTCGACGCGCTCTGAGAGGCTCCTCCAGCTCGCGTGCCTGAACCTCTCCTCCCAGAACATTTCTTCGACTACTCTCTCCTCGTCCCTGTCTATTTCTATGCCCGTTGGCCCAATGACTTTTATGCCGTTGTACTCGGGGGGGTTGTGGCTTGCCGTTATCACTACCCCGCCGTCGAAGCCCTGGGTCTTCACGGCGTACTGCAGGGCCGGCGTAGGGACTACGCCGGCATCGTAGACCTTGTGCCCAGACAGCACGAGCGCGCCCTCGACTATTCTCTGAATGGCCTCGCCACCAGCCCGCGACCCCCTCCCCACTAGTAGCCTCGAGCCCTCGGGGAAGAAGGCCCCCACGGCGAGCGCGAACTTCGCAACGAGGAGTGGTGTTAGCTCTGCGTTTACAATGCCCCTTACTCCATCAGTGCCGAAGAGCCTCTTCACGGCTGGGCACACCTACTCTGCTGCTTCTTCGAGCACTTCTTCGAGGACTTCGTATATCTCAATGCTTCCCTCGCGTATTTTAAAAACCGCTGTATAGCCCCTTTCTTCAAGCCACTTCCTGGCCTTCAGCGACGCGTTGTTTAGGTAGCTCAAGGCGTCTTCGACTACTTCCTCGACGTCTTCTCCAGACTCGCGGATTTCCCCCAGTACTTCCCTCAGCTCGTCCCTGTTTAGCCCTATGCTCACGTAGACTAGGTTGTCCTTGAACTCCAAGTGCAGGTAAATGGGCAGGCTGGGGTGCTCTATGACGAGCGACTGAGACCCAGTAAGCGTGATCCCGTAGCCCTGGGACTTGAGGTATTCTGCCAGCTCGCGACTGCTCAAGCGCTGCACCTGCTCGGCTGAGCAGCCTACACGCCTTTTAAGAGATTAGAAGCGCGCCTAATAAAATCGTGAGAAACCCCGGCTGGGTGCAGCTGCATGTTGCAGAAACCAGTGCTGGTTTTGTTCACGGCGAAGTCCAGTGGCTCCCTGAAGAAGCTACTAAGGCTCGCAGCCGAGCTTGGTCCTGGCGCCTGGTTTGTCCTCGATGGAAAGACCATGGAGCTCCTCGCCAGAAGCGGGGCGCAGAAAGCGCTTCCAGCCGACAGGGTCTTCGTCTTCTCGGGGAGGAGGTCCGAGGAGTTCGCGCTCAGGGTCTTCAGCTTGGTCAAGCCGGCGTCTGCCTACGTATGCGACGAGAACAGGGTGCTGGAGCCCATTACCCGCTTCCTGCTCGTAGCGGGAATTTACGTAGAGGAGTGCTAGCCCCTGACGTGTATTTCGACTACGTCGCCGTCTTCGACGACGTGGTCCAGCCCGACTCTCTCGCCGGGGTACTTCACTGAGCTGCCCCAAACCCTTGCGTAGAGGAAGTTCTCGAGGAAGTCGCTGTGAATGCTCTTCGCGACGTCTCTAATAGTCGCCCCCTTCTTGAGCACCAGGGGCTTTTGCGATGGGGGTGCGTTGGGCGCCTTGGTGTAGACTCTTATTATTTCGAGCGCCTCGTAGAGGGCCCTTCCCACCTCGCTAAGCCCCTGTCCCGTTAGCGCCGAGCCTGCTACGACCCTGGCTCCGGGGATGGCTTTCTTGACTTCTTCGAGTACTCCGGGGCTCGGCGCCTTGGCGTCTGCCTTGTTTATGAACACTACTGCAGGCTTGTAGACAGTTGCCTCGAAGAGGGCCTGCTCCACGTCGTCTAGGGACACCTCGCCGTATATCTTGACGTGCGCGTTGAATATCCTGTAGCCCTCAAGGAGCTTCCTGACGTCGTCTGCAGTGGCGCCTACGAGCTTGCCCATCACAGTCACTCTAATTCCCTGCTTGCCGGCTCTCGAAACCTCTATTTGGACCCTGCCACGGGGCTTCGTGAGCAGGACTCCCTCCTCCTTGAGCATTTCAACTACGAGCTTCAACTGCTCAACGGGGTCTGCGGAGTCCACGACGACTAAGACTCCATCAGCGTTTCTCACGAGTCCAATGGTCTTGGCCGAGAGGGACGAGCCCGGGTGGAGAGGCATTGTGTCAACTAGCTGGAAGTAGACTCCATTGTAAATGAGCGTCCCGGGCACGGGGTAGGTCGTGGAGAAGGGGTAGTCTGCAATGACCGTCCTGGCTCCCGTGAGCTTGTGAACCAGCGTGCTCTTGCCCGTATTAGGCGGGCCGATAACGGCTACCTGGACGTCGCCTTCCTTCTCCACGAAGTACGAGAAGCCCCGGCCCGCCTTCTTCCTCTTCCTCTCTTCGAGCTCTTCGCGGAGCTGGGCCAGCCTCTTAGTAGCCCACTCCCTCAGCCTCTCAGTGCCCTTGTGCTTTGGCACGCTAGACAAGAACTCTTCTAGTGCTCTAATCTTCTCCTCGAGGGTCCTCGCCTCCATTACTTTAATCCACTTCGCCTTCGCTTCTGCGGGCAGGTTTGTGACCACGCCGCGTCACCGCTTAACGTAGTCTAGGAGGCTCCTGGCGCCCCGCCTCCTCCCCTTTCCAGCCCTATACCATCTCGGGGCTAAATCCCTCAGCGTGCTCCAGCTAGCTCTAATGAACGGAGGGGGCTCCTGCAAGTGGTTGTAGATGCGCTGAATCCACTGCCTAGTCTCGGGATCTGAGGGGTAGCCAGAGCCGAGGTCTCCGAATAGCTTCTTGAGGGGCTCTATGGAAGCATCTCTCGAGACCTTGGCTGCTATGCTGGCCAGCGATGTAGCCACGTACTTGGCGTCTGCATTGGGCTCTACGACCACGCTCGTCTGGGCGTAGCTGAAGGCCTTCTTCGCGTAGTCTGCGAGCTTTTCAGCCCTCCCCTTGACCTCGTCGATGTACACGCGGACGGCTGCAGGCCCTAGTTTCTTCAGGACTCTCGAAGCCACAGTGAGGGCCTTCTTGGCGCACTCCTCCTCAATGGAGTTTAGGTTTTCCTCGTCTATGAGCCAGGGCGGCGCGTAGACTAGGACTATGAAGGCCCCTGCTGCGAGAGAGGCCTCGTAGGCCCTGCGCCTCTCGGCCTTTTCAAGCAGCTTGCTGTCTCTCACGCCGGCCTCTCTAAGGAGGTCTTCCAGCTCGCGCGGAATGGCCGCTAGAGAGACCACCATGTCTCCTACTACAGGGCCCCGCCCGGCCTCGTCTACGCCTACCAAGAGCTCCCTTGGCATGCACACCCGCTGATTTAAAAGCCGCGTGAGGATTATATTCCTGGCTCGCAGGACCGTAAGGTATAAAGCGGGCTCAAAACCCTAGCACTAATGAGGTGCGTACTGTGTCGTCTTTCTACGAGAACCTAGAGATGTGGGTTAAGAGGCAGGCAGAAATTAAGCAGCTCTTCATTAAGGCCGAGCAGAACTACAAGGAAGCCGATAGACTCACCTTGATAACGCTGTCGAGAATGGCTTTTCAGCACATGGAGAGGACTATTGAGGCGTTTGACAACTGGCTGAAGGATCCCATGATAACTACTCACATGCCCCGCGAAATGCTCGTAGAACTCTGGGAGAAGCTGAGGAACATATTCTACCAGCTAATAGACCTAGACATAGAGCACACTTCAAGGTTTGCAAGCCACCTCAAGAAGCTCGAAGAAGGCGACATGATAAACCCGTTGTTCATAATGAGGCTACTGAGAGAAGAGAGAAAGGAAGAGCAGAGAAGGCCTCCAACGCCCGTTATCTAGCGCCTCTGCGCCTTGAGAGAGACTTCGACGTCTATTGGTACTACCTTAGGCCAGCTCTCTTCAAAAGCCTTCTTAATTGCCTCGAGCTCTCCCTGCAGCTTGGGAGCTACTTTCTCCAGTAGCTCCCTCCCCGCGCTAGTAGCTCTCAGCTTTCTATTGCCGAGCACCTCTACGAGCCCAGTGTACTTGAGTACCGTGAGGTCGTTCATGAGCTCTCTGCTAACGGGGACTCCCCCGATCACGTCAAACTTGTAGCCCAGCCCGGCATTCAGCGAAGCCATGTGGTTTAGTAAGTGGGCAAGCCCCTTCTCGCTGACACCGTCTTTGCACAGCGAGATGACGTAGAGCAGCTTGACGAGCCTCGGGTTTTTCTCCACGTCGGCAGCTGTGAAGACGTGCCTGGTGACTATTCTGATTTCCTTCTCAGACCCCCCAGTGGGCGTGGCCACCTTGGGCTTCTTTAAGCCACCCACTCCTGGTCACCCCGAGCTAGTGGTACTAGCAGGGGCTTGGCGGGGTGCCGCCAGCATCATTAGTACCGCTTTGTACCTTAAAACCTCGCTTTTGTTTAGGAACTTGAAGACCCCCGTATCCGGCACTCCATACTCCCTAGACACCTTCTCGACTACCGCGTCGAAGTCGAGGTGCCTCGCTGCAGTCCCCTGCTTAATCAAGTACTGTATGTTCTCGGTTACTTCCTTCAGCTTCTTCTCGAACCTGGATGACCGGGCGAGCTGAAAGGCGTACACGTACATTACGCTCGACGAGAGCAGCACAAAGCCCATGAGTGCATCTATGCGGTTAGTTGGGAAGGCTATGAAGAGGGCCCCCAGGACTCCCAGCACTGCCAGCCCAGCAGCTGGGCTCAAGAACACGAGCAGTAAGGAGAGCAGAGAGGCCGCGAGCAAGTAGGGGGCGTTCGCCGAGGCCTCGCCTACGAGCTTGTACAGCGCGAGCGTGAATCCGAGTAGCGCGGGCAGGGCCGCTTCAGCTCTCTCGAGGTAGTAGGCCTTCTTCGCGAGGTTGCAGAACTCCACGACGCCTTCTTTAACTCCAACAATGGTCGCGTGCACGGCGTACTCGCTTCCAGTGCTCGAGGCTACTGCAATGGCTTCCTCGATGGTCACCATGAGCGAGGCGTACTTGTCCCAGATCGCCCTGGGTGGTACTAGGGGTGCTTTGACGGTCTCAACCATGTTCTTCAACTTGCTTACTTCTCTCAAGCAGTACTCAGAGAAGCCCCTGTTCCTGAGCGTGTCGAGCAGGTCGCCAATTCGCCTGGCTACGGACTCTATGAGGGGCTTCATGGCCGTGGCCAGCCATTACAATGCTCAAGTAGTAGTATGGCAGACGGCTCCTTTAATTCCACTCGCGCTTCAAAACATATTTGAGCACTACTCGCCAACTAGCTGGTCTTGGTGCAGGCATTGAAGCTCGCCATTCCACGAAAGCTGCTGAGCCTCGTAGTAGAGTCCTGCAGGGGCTCGCCTGTCGAGAGAGTGTTCTTCGGCGTGGGCCGCGCCGAGGGCGACACCATCTCCGTACACGAAGTCGAAGAGTGCCCCAACGTCTCGGAAACCCCCACTGTGAGGTTTCTGGCAGACCCGCTCTGCACGCTCAGGGTCTTCGAGTCTGCCGAGGGGAAGGGCATGAGGGTGGTGATGCTCGCACACTGCCACCCAGCACCCCCGAGACCCAGCCCCGAGGACTTGCGCGGAATGAGCCTCTCCAGCGCAGTGTGCTGGCTAATAGTCAGCTCGCTTACAGGAGAGTACAAGGCGTGGATTCTCGAAAAAGAGGAACCCCGCGAAGTAGAAGTGGAAGCTTTAGAGGCATAAAACGCCCGCACGAATAATCTACTAAGGCCTGGAGGGATCCGGGGGCCGCCTGCCTTGAGCGGTGTTCCAATTAGAGTAGAGCCCGTGACCCGGAAGAGGATCGGGGCCCACAGCCACATAAGAGGGCTTGGCCTCGACGAGAAGGGCAGGGCCATATTCAAGGCCGATGGGCTCGTAGGCCAGGTAGAGGCGAGAGAGGCGGCCGGCATAGTAGTGAGAATGATTAAAGAAGGCAAGATGGCTGGCCGGGGCATACTGCTAGTCGGCCCTCCAGGAACCGGCAAGACGGCGCTGGCAGTCGCTATTGCCAGAGAGCTCGGCGAAGACACGCCCTTTGTCATGATGAGCGGCAGCGAAATATACAGCACCGAGAGGAAGAAGACCGAGGTGCTAATGGAGGCTGTTCGCAAGGCCCTCGGCGTGAGGATTAGGGAAGTGCGAAAGGTGTACGAGGGGGTGGTCAAGGAGATCAGGATTAGGAGGGCCAAGCACCCACTAGTGCCATACTACGCCGTGCCCGTTGAGGCGAAGATAACGCTGGCTACTAAAGACGAGGAGCTCACGCTGACCGTGCCCGAAGAAGTCACTCACCAAATCGTGGAAATGGGCATTAGAAAGGGAGACGTCATATGGATAGACGCCGAGACTGGCAGAGTGCACAGAGTGGGGAGGACAAGGGAGCTCGAGGGCGCCAGGACGTACGACATCGAAGTCAAGAAAGTCGTTGAAATACCCAAGGGCCCCGTTAAAAAGGAGAAGGAAATAGTCAACGTCGTGACGCTCCACGACCTCGACGTCTACATGGCAATGCAGAGAAGCCTGGTCAGCATATTTGGCTTGACCTTTGAGAGGGAGATACCGAGTGAAGTGAGGAGGGACGTTGACGAGATGGTCAAGAAGTGGATTGACCAGAAGAAGGCCGAGCTGGTGCCCGGGGTGCTCTTCATTGACGACGCGCACATGCTCGACATAGAGGCCTTCAGCTTCCTAACTCGCGCCATGGAGAGCGAGTTCGCGCCAATAATAATACTGGCGACGAACAGGGGCTTTGCGAGAATCAGGGGCACGGACATAGAGTCTCCACACGGCATGCCGCTAGACCTCCTCGACAGGCTCTTAATAATACCGACGAGGCCCTACACAGCCGACGAGATAAGAGAGATAATCAAGGTCAGGGCAGAGGAGATGGAAGTGGAGCTCACGCCGAAGGCGCTTGAAAAGCTCGTCGAAATAGGCACGAAGACGAGCTTGAGGTACGCTGTTCAGCTACTAGAGCCCAGCAGGATAATAGCCGAGGAAAGGGGCTCATCCACTATAGATGTCGAAGACGTCGAGAGGGCGAGGAAGCTGTTCATAGACGTCTCAATGAGCGTTGAGTACTTGAAGCAGTACGAGCAGCTCTTCTTGAAGTAGCTGCCCTACCGGTGCTGAGGCCCCCCGCCGGACCCTACTTTGCCTACCGGGTCGCCTGCGAACTTCCACTCACCCGACCCAATAGCAATCGAGACTGCGCCGAGCCCCTCAGAGAGCTTGTCGCTCGTGAAGACTCCCTCCCTGCAGAGCGATACACGGCGCCGGCCGCCCTGGGCCCGGCCACTTTACAGCCCGCGGCCATGGACTGCTGCACGCCTCAATGGGCACGTGCGGCCTACTCGGGGGCTCTGATTTCAGGCCTGCAAAGCGTCTTCGTACCCGGAAACCCCATAATGCCTGTGCGGGCTCGAGCCCCCTTCTCGCCAGGCTAAAAACTGGGCAGCTTCTCTACTCCGTACTTCTTGGCGATTTCGGCCATTACTCTGTCGAGATCCCTCTCGACGTCGGGTGGCAGCGGCTCCGGCGCGTGCTCCCTCAGTATCTTCTCGACGAGCTCTCTGGCAGCGGCTGCCGCGTCCTTCGAGCCTGCCTTCCTCCACATGTCCAGCCCCCTCTTGTCGAGTACAGCTGGAATGAAGTGCTCCCTCCTCCACCACTCCCTCGTGTGCTTGTACTTGAGGAAGAGGCCGCCCGGCCCTACTTCTTCTATTAGCTTGTCCGCGAGGGTCTCGGGCTCTACGAGTACCCCCCTGCCTATTCTCAGCGCAGCGCCCGCCACGTCGTCGTCGACTACGAGCTTCAAGAGGCTTATGCCGTTTTCTCCGAGAAGCATGCCCGAGCCTATGGCCATGTTAATGCCGGAGAGGACCGCTACGAGGGCCCCCATTGCGGACTCTAGTGCTGCCTGCTCGTCGAAGACCTTCGCGTCGCTGACCATTACGTAGCCACCGCTCGGAAGCCCGTAGTACTTGGCGAGCTGCGAAAAGCCCGCTGCCATTAGCAGGGCTTCGGGAGAGCCCGTGCAAGATGTTCCGTACCTCTGCTCGAAAACCGTGGGCGAGCAGCTGTAGACCACGGGGGCGCCGGGCCTCGCGAGCTGGGCGAGCACGAGGCCCGACAGGAACTCCGCGTTGCCCTGGACCAGGGAGCCCGCGAGCGTTGCTGGGGAGGTCCCGCCTGTCTGGGGCATTGGTATTATGTGGATAGGCACGCCGTAGCGGGCGCAGTCTAGGAGGTTCTGGGCCGCCACGCTGCTCCACTTGAGCGGGGGCGAGGGGCACGCGGCAAATATCATGAACGGCTTTTTGCTCACGTTCTCCCTGCCGACAACGGCTGCCATTATCTCGACGGCGTCTGGAACCCCCTCCGGCGTGAAGGCCCCCGTGTCGATGGGCTTAGAGCTGCTCTTCAAGACAACGTACATCCTCCACCTGTCCGCGAGGACCTCTGGCACGTCTGCGGGGACCAGCGCCGTCGAGACCATGTGAGTATTCGGCAGGGCGTCCGCGACTCTCGAGACTTCTGCGAGGTCCCTCGAAGTGGCCCTCCTCACTTCGTTGGTCCTCCAGTCTACGTAGTACATGCCCGTCGAGCCAACCACGAAGTAAGTGCTCCACCCCGCCAGGTCCAGGTAGTTCTTGCCGCTCCTGCTGTAGAGCCTCACGCTCGACGGCGCCTTCTTCAGGGCTTCTTTCACCAAGTACTCCGGTATCCTAGCAGTCTTCGAGTTGAAGTCTACTTCTGCCCCCGCCTCCTTCAAGAGGCGCAGGGCCTCTGCGTGATCTATCTTCACGCCGACTCTACTCAAGATGCCAAGGGACCTCCAGTGGACTTCCTCCAGCTCTTCTCTGCTCAGCACCTCGATTCTAGGCCTCGCCACTCCCACCACCCGCCTCCTTCCTGCTGCCGAGGAGCTTCTTCACCAGCTCCACGGCGCTCACGGCGTCTGGAGCCCAGCCATCCGCGCCTATTTCCCTCGCCCACTCCTCGCTCGTGGGAGCGCCCCCCACTACTACCTTGACCCTGCTCCTGTAGCCGGCTTTTTCGATGGCCTTTATCACCTCCCTCTGCTTGAGCATCGTCGTGGTCATCAGGGCGCTGAGCGCCACTACGTCTGGCTCGTACTTCTCAATGGCCTCTACGAACTTCTCTGCCGGCACGTCGACTCCCAGGTCTATTACCTCGAACCCGGCTGCTTCTAGCATTGTAGCCACGAGGCTTTTCCCAATGTCGTGTATGTCTCCCTCGACCGTTCCAATCACGACTCTGCCGCGGTACTTTATCTTGGCACCCCTCTTCACTACCTCCTCCTTGAGAACTGAAAGCCCCGCCTTCATTGCGTCGGCCGCCGCAACCAGGTCTGCTATGAAGGCCTCGCCCCTGACCCACATGTCCCCCACTTCGAGAACCCCTGCCACGAGCCCCCTTTCAATGGCCTCGAGGGGGTCTACGCCGAGCTCCAGGGCTAGGCGGGACAGCCTCAAGACCTCGTCTGGGTCTCCGTTCATGACCGCCTGCTTGAGCCTGGCAACGACCTCGCTGGGGCTCAGGCGCTGAGCCACTGCCGCCCACCGAGTCTCCACTCAATGCAGGAGAGGATAAAGAGCGTTGGCGCGCCCGCCGGCACCCCTGCTCCCGCTTAAAGCCCCTCTGGGCGCCTAAGAGACCTTGGTGGGGCTGGCTTGAGGACCAGCCACGTGGGCAGCTTTCCCCTGAGCTACTCGAGGGAGAACGTTGAGAGGGTGCTCCGAGACCTCGCAGAAGTAGGCATCGACGTCCCCCCGTACCCCCAGCTGAGGTCTTTCGTGGACATCTTCATGGAGCCCCTCGAGTCGAGGGGGCTTGTGCGCAGAGAAAGGGGGTTCTACTTCTCCGACGCAAAGAGCCTCGAGGAGAGGCCGCCGGCCGTGAAAATCGAGGAAGCCGAGCTCTCGGTTGAGCTGGCCCGCCGCCTCGGCTTCAGCGGGCTGAGAGGCCCCGTTACCGGGGCCCTTACCCTCGCTTCGAGGACCTACTTGTCTAGGGACACTTCGCTGGGAGTCCGCGCAACCGCGCTGGCAGACCCCGACTTGGTTAGCGGCTTCTTCAGAGAGTACGCCGAGAGGGCTGTGCGCTACCTGAGCGGCCTCGGCTACTCAGTCGTCTTCCTCGACGAGCCGGCCCTCACGCTAGTAGTCGGCAGGAAGGCGATGTACGGGTGGACCGAGGACTCCATTGTAGAGCTCTTGAGCAGAGTGGCGAGGGCTGCCTGGGGCTCCGAGGTGGGTGTCCACGTGTGCGGGAGGCTGAGCCCCAAGATCGTTGAGCTGCTCGCAATGGCTGATGGAGTCAAGTACCTGAGCTTCGAGTTCCACGCCACACCCGCGAACGTAGAGCTGCTGAGGAGGGACCTCCTCGAGCAGTACGACAAGGTCGTTTCGCCAGGCATAGTCTCCACGACCTCGCTTAGAGTAGAGTCCGCTGAAGAGGCCTACAGGACTCTCGCGGCCGTGTACGAGAAGACCGGTGGCAGGGTGGACCTGGTCTCGGCAGACTGCGGCTTCGGGGGGCTCAGGGGGGCTCTGGGGGACGAGGAGAAGGAGTACGAGCTCGCGCTGAGCAAGCTCAGAGTAGTCGTGGAGGCCACTAAGAGGCTTGCCTCGAGGCGGTAGCCAGGGCCTCAACCACGCTCCTAACCCGGGCCCTGACTTCCGGCCCCATTGGCTTGCCAAAGACCCTGCTAGTCAGCCTGCAAAAGGCGCAGACGCCGCTTGAAGAGGCCATGCCGCAGTACTTGCAGGGCCTCACTTCGCCCTCCTCCACCGGCGCCCTCCCGGCGAGCCTCCTAGCCAGGGACACTTTGAAGCCCGGGATCTCGCCCTCGAGCTTGTCGAGCATTTCCCTAACGGCCCTCTTAATGGGGTCTGCGTACTTGAAGGGGCACTCTATTTCGACAAACCTCACTCCCTCTGCCACTGCGTAGTGGTAGATGTCGCTTTCGTAGGCCTCGTAGAGCGGCTTCAGCCTCGTGGCCATTACGCCCGGCACTCCGCGCGCCACGGGAGACAGCTTGAGGAAGCCCGCGCCCCCCTGGGTCAAGAAGTTCTTGAGGGCAAAGACCAGGATGTCGTCCATGTGGTGCCCGAGCGCAGCTGCGTCTGCGCCCAGCTCTACTGAAACCAAGTTTACGAAGTACCTCTTGAGCATTCCGCAGAGGCTACAGGCGGGCCTCTTGCTCAGCTTAACGAGCTCGGGGAGCCCGTAGCCGAGCAGCTCTCTGAGGCTCAGTACAATGCACTTCAACCCGTGCCTTCTGCAGAGCTCCTCCACGGCCGCCCTTGAGGCCTCCGAGTACGCGCCCATGCCGAGGTCTATGTGGAAGACGTAGAGCTCTACTCCCAGCCTTTCTCTGTGCTTTGCGAGGAGGTGGGCGAGTGACAGGCTGTCCTTGCCGCCCGAGACCGCTACGAGCAGCCTTCTGACGCCCTTCAGCATTTTGTAGTGCTCGATGCTCTTGAGCACTCTATTCTCGAAGTACTCCACGAAGTGCTCTCTGCAGAGATTGAGCTTCGCGTATGGAACCCGCACGTAGGCCGGCTTCTCGCACTTGCTGCATTTCGCGTGCCCGCTGGCCGGAACGCTCACGAAAAACCACCAGCTAAGCCTAGGCCCGCGCAGCTTAATTAGCTGCTGCGCCTCCCTCGAGGCACTCGCCTCTATACGCGAGCAAGCCCTTCTTCTTGGCCGCTCTCAGGACTCCGAGGACGTCTTCGTCTTCGAGGTCCCTCCACTCAACGTAGGCGTCTGCGACGGCGTATACTGGGCCGCCGCGCGCGTTGAGGCAGTAGACTCTGCTAGCCCCCCTCTCGAGCAGCGCCAGGGCCGAGTCTTCGTGGCAAGTGGGGACGGCTACTAGGACCTCGCCAGCGCCCCTGTCCCTCAGGAACTTGACAGCGGCCGTCATCGTGTAGCCGGCTGCCACGCCGTCGTCGACAACCACGACCGTCCCTCCCCCGAGGTCTCGGTAGGGCTCTCCACACCTGTACTTCTTCAGCCTCCTCTCGACTTCGGCCAGCTGCTCCTTGACGGCCTCCTCAACCCCGCTCCTAGATATGCCCAAGTAGCGGGCGAGGCCCCAGTCGACGAAGTACCAGCCGTTGGGGGCCACCGCGCCGAAGCCCGCCTCCCTGTTCCAGGGTATGAGCACTTTTCTGCAGACCAGGACGTCGAGCTTTGAGCCGAGGGCCTCTGCGACTGCGTAGGCCACCGGCACTCCACCAGCGGGAATGCCGTAGACGACGCTGGCGGAGACCCCGAGCTCCCTCAGCCACGTGCCAAGCCTCTGACCAGCCTCCCACCTGTCTCTAAAGACGTACACCATGCCGTAGTAGCTGGGCTCCGTGAAGAACCGCTCCTCCACCGAAGCCCCCACGTGTAGTAGTGGCGTCTCGGAGCATTAAGCCGCTACCTAGCGCTGCGCGCTTGCCCCGCTCGCATAGAAGGCCGCAAAGAACGCTGCCGCTGCGAAGAATGGGTCCCGCGACTGCGTGGGCGGCAGGGCGACTCTGGCCCCCTCCGCGCCACCAACGTGGAACTAGTAGCGCCGCCTCGTTAATGGGCGCTGTTGATGCCGGCTCGAGAGCCGGCAAAGCAGGCGCGCTATCCGAGGCGCAAACCCGCGAAGTTGAAGAAGCCAGGGGGTGGGCGGTACAAGTAACGTAGACCTTATAAGAGTAAACCCACTGGTGTACGTAGTGTGGTGTAGGATGTGGGGGAGTACGTGACTGTCTCTGCTAAGATCCCAAGGAGGTTGAAAGAGCTCATGGACGAGCTTGGTATCAAACCTGGCCCTGTCATTAGGAAGGCTATTGAGGAAGAAGTCAGAAGGCGCGTACTAGAGAAGCTCGAGAGCGGGATTAGCGAGGTAGTCGGGGAGCTCTCCACCATACCAGATGAGGAGATTGCCAGACTTATACGCGAAGATAGGGAGAGGTAGCTCGTACCTACTGGATGCTGGCTCGCTCGTAAACGCTGTTAAAAACTAGCTGTTTTAGCCCCAGCTAGCACGCTAGACTTGGCCTTATACGAATCTCTGGAAAGAAATATCGTGCTCGAGAGGGTTAGAGTTAAAACGGGTATGAAGTCTGCATCGGCGATTTCAACCATATTCTCCATTATAACCAAGTACTCAATAAGCGGCTCGGAGAGCAAGGTACTAGAGCTCGCCTTGAAAGAGGGGCTGACGGTATACGATGCAGCATACCTCTATACAGCAGCTGAGAAGGGGTTAGTACTAGCAACAGGTGGTGAGAAGCTGAGAGCTAAGGCATCAAGGTACGTAAAAACCATGTCGACAAGCGATCTACTCCAGCGACTGCAACGTGGACAGCCAGCTCAGTTATTTTAAGGAAGCAGGTTTGAAGCCAAGCCGCTTCCGGTGCCGCCAGGAAGCTAAAAGTAAAGCAGGGGTGTTAAAAAGCCGAGGGCGCCGTTGCCTCGTAGGCTGGGGTTTCTTGAAAGCCTGGAGGGGCTGAATTGGCGGCTGGGGTTGGGGTTAAAATTGGGGTCTGCAGTTAAACCATTCTGGGCTTTGACAGAGCCCGGTTTTCAGCCGATGCGGTGAGGTGCCTTCAGCGGCTCGGAGCCCCCGCCTCCTGGTAGGCGTCTTCATTCAGGAACTTGACAAGGGCCATTAGCGTTGCGTAGTAGCTCAGCACGCTCCTGACGCAGACGCCTCTTGTCAAGATCCCTATGAAGCCCTCTCGGTCCCCGACTCCCCGCGCCCCGTAGAAGTCCTCTACGGCTTCTTCGAGCTCCCTGTACCTGCCCCTCAGCACTCCCTCGTAAATCCACTTGGGCACGGGGAACGAGGGCGACAGGCCGAGCGACCACCTCCCGTCTCTACTCAGCACGTACGCCGCTTCAACGTCGAAGGGCTCTCCACCAATTGCGTAGAGGCCTGCCTCGAGCCCGACTGAGAAGTCGCACTCGCTACTCATGGCGGCTAGGGCCCTCCTCCTAGCCCCCTCAATCACCTGCTCGAGCCCCACAGGCTGGGGAGGCAGTCCAGTATTCGCCCTAACGGCCTTGACCTCGACGACTCGGTAGAACTTCTCGAAGGCCTCTCTAATCCCCCTGATCTTCGCCGGGTTCTGCGAGCCTATGCAGAGAACTATGCCCTTCTCCAACTCCGCGCCCCTAGAACCTGGTTGCTTAAATACCCCCCTCGGTAATTAAAAACGCCAAGCACGGCTGCACGGGGTGCCGGGCCGTGGGCAGGCTAGTGGAGCCGGGGTCTCTTGTAGTAGTTGCCCTGGGTGGCAACGCCTTCCAGAGCAAGGGAGACCGGGGTACCGTCGAGGACTACTGGAGAAACGCGTACATGTCAGCGGAGTTTTTGTCTAGGCTCGTGGAAGAGGGCTACAAGGTGGTGGTTACCCACGGCAATGGACCTCAAGTCGGCATTATAGCTGAGTGGATGGCCCTCGGCATGAAGCACAAGGGCACTCCGCCAATGAGCCTAGACATCGCCGGCGCCATGACGCAGGGGTGGCTCGGCTACCTGCTCCAGCAAGCCCTCTACAACAAGCTCGTGGAGAAGAAGCTCTTGCCGAGCAGAGTGAAGGGCGTCGTGACGGTCGTCACTCAAACCGTAGTCAGGAAGGACGACCCAGCCTTCAAAGACCCCACCAAGTACATTGGACCCTGGTACGAGAGGGAAGAAGCAGAGAAGCTGGCGAAGGAGCACGGGTGGGTCTTCAAGCCAGACCCGCGCGGCGGGTACAGGCGCGTAGTGCCATCACCAGACCCAGTAATACAAGTCGAAATAGAGGCAATAAAGAAGCTTGTCGAAGCCGGCTTCATAGTAATAGCAGATGGCGGCGGCGGGATACCAGTAGTAGAAGAGGGCGGGAGGCTCAGGGGCGTCGAGGCAGTCATAGACAAGGACCTCGGGGCTGAGAGGATGGCAACGGCTCTGCGCGCAGACGCGCTGCTAATACTCACGGACGTCGACTACGCCTACATCAACTACGGAACTCCCGAGGCAAGGCCCCTAAGAGTCGTCAAGGCCAGCGAGGCGCTAAAGTACTACGAAGAAGGGCACTTCAAGCCGGGCAGCATGGGCCCAAAGATCCTGGCAGGCATAAGGTTTGTGAGGAACGGCGGCAAGGTTGCAATCATAGCAAGGCTCGACAAGGCCTACGAAGCACTAATGGGCGAAACGGGCACTGCAATACTACCAGGCTAGTGCGGCCCCCGGCTCGCCCCCCTTAAAAGCCACTTGTACATACTCGGTTTTTACCCCTGAGGAAAGGCTTATAAGCTGTCCCCCCCTACCCCCTATCTGGGGGGCAAAGCCATGAAGAAGAAGAAGGAGGAAAAGAAGGAGGAGAAGAAAGAAGAGAAGAAGAAGTAGTAGACCCTCCTCGCTGGCTGCAACTCGGCAATCGCGCCCATTCGTAGTGCTTTTTCCCCTACGCCCTCTGCCTGCTCCTCGCTCCCTGGTCGCGGGGCCTCTGCGTAGTGGCCGAGCGCCCGCGGCTGGCCCTTGCGAGCTCCACGAGGGCCGCTGAGTAGAGCTGGTAGAGCCTCTTGGAGCGGCGCCTGCGCGCAGCCTGCAAGAGGAGCAGGCCGCAGTACCCAGCACCGCGCCTCTCAACTAGGCGCACAAAGCCCCTCCGAGCAATCCCCCCTGCCTGCTATATAAGGGGCTGGGCCCCTGGTGGGACCTCTCACCAGCCCTGCATTACTTCTACCACGCCGTCTGGCACTCGGCCCTGGACGACGTCTCTCACGGAGCTTTCAAGCACTTCTAGGCCCCTGTCGAGGTCCTCTCTCGGTATATTGAGCGGTGGGGCTATTCTAACCACGTTTCCGTGCTCTCCCACAGTGGCTACTACGAGGCCCCTCTCCCAGCTCCTCCAACATATCTTCAGCGCTGCCGCCCTGTCCGGCTCTTTGGACTTCTTGTCCCTGACCACTTCTACTCCGGCCAGGAGGCCGAGGCCTCTCGCGTCTCCAATTATTTCGTACTTCTCGGAGAGCTCCCTAAGCCTCTTGAGCAGGTAGTTGCCGAGCTCCCTCGCCCTCTCGACGAGGCCCTCCCTCCTGATTACCTCTATTGCCGCGAGCGCCGCCCTCGCGCAGACTGCGTGCCCCATGTTCGTGAAGCCCAGGCCGACTCTCGGGAGGTCCTCGAGGACTTCTGCCCTCGCGACCACGGCCGAGAGCGGCATTCCGCCCCCGAGGGCCTTTCCCGCTACCAGCACGTCCGGCTCAACGCCGTAGTGCTCGACGCCCCACCACTTCCCAGTCCTCCCCATCCCGGTCTGGATGTCGTCGTCTACTAGCAGGAGTCCGTGCTCGGATGCCAGCCTCGCAACCTCTCTTATGAAGTCCCGCGGCGGCACTACCACCCCCGCGTCTCCCTGAACGGGCTCGAAGATTACTGCGGCCGCCTCCTTGCTCTTTTCTCTCAGCAGCCTCTCGAGCTCGCCCACTGCCGCGCTGACTAAGTCGTCGGGCCTCTCGTAGCCGTCTATGCCCCACTTGTTTCTGTAGGGGTTTGCGTACTCGGCGAAGTAGACCTTGTCGTAGGCGAGCATTTTCTTCTTGGCATCCTCCCTTATGACCCCGCTCGCGGAGAGCGTGAAGTACAGCGTGCCGTGGAAGGAGCCCCTGAACGCGACTATCCCCGGCCTCCCCCTGTAGGCCCTGGCAGCCATTAGCGCCACCTCGGCCGCAACCGAGCCGTCGAACGCAAAGACAACCCTCTTCTCGAAGGAGCCGGGCGTGATCCTCGCGAGCTCCCTCGCGAGCCTCGCGGGCTCCTCCATGTAGAAGTATATCGTGGTGTAGTTCATGGCCCTCTGCACCTGCTCAACAACGGCGCCCACGACGTCTGGGTGGCAGTGCCCAACGTTGAAGACCGCCGCCCCGCTCGTGAAGTCCACGTACTCGTTGCCGTCGAGGTCCCAGAGCCTAGAGCCCCTGGCCCTAGCCACGGCGAGCGGGTAGTACTTCAGCACGAAGGGCCTCGGGAAGACCTCGTAGTCTAGCGCAACGACGCGCAGGCAGTTCTCAATCTTCTTCTCCGCGAGCCTCCGGGCCCTTTCAACCGCCGAGCTCAAGCCGCTCCACCACTCATTGCGCAACGCTGTTGCAGCAATATATTCGGGAGTCCTCGGGGGCCCTAGAAAGGCTGGGGCCGCGACGCGTTGCCGCTAAGAGTTGTGGCGGCATTGAAGCCTGGAGCAGGGGTCGCGCCCAGCCTTGCTCCATAGACTTCGAGGGCGTGGCATTTAGGGAAGCGGAAGTTTAAAAATCCCAGACTCGCATATTGCTTCTGGGAGCCCCATATGGAGTCTGGGTACAGGGTTCGAGTATCCAAGAAGTACACTATTTACATTCCGAGGGAGATTTCGAGGAGGCTCAATTTGAAGGAGGGAGACTACGTCAGGCTCAGAGTCGAGGGAAGCAGGCTGGTAGTCGAGCCTATTGTAAACCCATTTGACCTCGCCTTGAGCGGCAGGAAGTACGCCAAGATCACGTTCGAGGAGTTTGAAAAGGAGTCTGAGGAGATTCAGAGTGAGCTCTTCGGGTAAGGTCAGAATCCTCCTCGACACTCCATACCTGCTGCCCATCCTGGGCGTCGAGGTAGTGGGAACCGCGAGGGTGCTCGAGATCCTTAAGAGGCTCTCGCTGAGTGGTGAGATCGACATCTACTACTCTCCCTTCAGCCTCTTCGAGGCTCTAGGCAAGATTAGTAAACTGAAGTACGACCCCGAAGTAGTAGAGCAGGGGCTGGCAGCTATTCTGGAGGAGTTTAAGCCCTCTCTACCAAGCGCACGGGCATACATGAAAGCCCTAGAATTGAAGAAGAGAGGGTTTAGTGATTTGGTAGACCTGCTCTTGTACGCAACGGCTCTCGCGAACAGGCTAAAGCTCTTGACGAGAGATAGGGAGCTAGTGGAGTTCCTCGAAAAGCACGGAGAAGACACGACAAGCATTATTCTCGAAGACGCATTTGTAGAAGAGTTCGAGTAGCCCCCTCTCGACCGCTACAGGTACGCCCTCGAAGCAAATCGAGTTACCTCTCGAAAGGGTCCTGTTTTTGAGAGATGTACTACCTTGCGGGAGCTGTGCGATAGACCTCCTGGTCTATGTAGCGTTATCCGGGGATCAAGCAGGCTTCTCTGGGAGGCGCTGTAAGAGTGTTGTTGACGAGGGGCGTGCTCTACTAGGCGACATCGATTTCCCTGCTACTACGGGGAGGAAGCCGGGTAAAGCTCCTGCTAAGCCATGGGAGGAGAAGGCGCTGGTCTCAGCTGATTCGCGTTGAGTACCAGCATTAGCAGTGCCAGCAAAACCACTGGCACTCCGACTAGAACTATTGCCAGGGCCCAGCCGGTAATTAAGGCGTCTACGAGGCGTACTGAGGTGTTTGAAAACACTTTCAGCTTCACGTGTGCAAGGGGCTTTCTGAGCAGCACTAGTGAGGCCATTGCTGTAGCCCACGAAGCTAGTATGGCGTTGAAGTCGAACACAAAGTAGAGCGCTACGGCTGCGGTGGCCAAGGCTGCCACTAGTGCTGACCTCGCTAACCCGATTAGCCCCAGCTTCCTGAGTGCTTCGAGAGATGTGAGTAGGCCGAGGAGTACGAGCACCTGAGACAAGGCCCATGCAAAGTCGTTTCTATAGCCCTCTATCCTGAGCCCGAGTGGGAACAGAATTAAGCCTGCGAGAGCCATGAGAGCACCGACTTGGAATCTGGCTATTAAAGAGCCGCTGACTCTAAATGATGAGGCATAGAAGTGCTTCAGGTACACTGCGAGGCCGGCAACAAGAATGGCGTTGTAGGCGAGCTCTGCTACTACGCGGTCTTGGACTAGAAGTGGATTGCCATTAGCGAAGGGCGCTAAGGGATGCATGCTCGCGTGTGTTAAAACATCTAGAACAACGTGAACAAGCCAGCCGAGAACACCAGCTAAAACATAGTCTCTCAGCCCGCACTCCTCGCAGCCAGCTAGGTACAAGCCCTCAAAGAGCTTCTCAAGCCAGTTAAGCCGCTTGAACACGAGGCGCGCTGCGAGTCCGGATAATAAACCAAAAGCGACACACCCGAGGAGGGTGTGTGCGAAAACGTGGAGAAAGTAGGCGCTCCTAAAACTCAGTATAACGAGGACAAGTCCCGCATCGACTAAGAGCGTTGTTGCAATGAGCAGTGTAGGCCAGTGCAGCCGCTTCCTGAGAAGCCAGCCAACTAAGAGGCCAGATGCCAAGTGGTATGTAGTGAAAGGCAATTCAGCAAGCACCACGAGATCTACTCGCGCGAGGGCCTTTAAACCTACATAAATCAGCACCACGAATACCTAAAATCTCCGTTCACCAGGTTCTGCCCTTTAAGCGCCTGCCCGGCTCTTCTGCTCCTCGGCTTCTGCGAGGTATGTGCCGGCAGCCAGCAGCGCTATGGCGGCTCCCGGCACTGCTAAGTGCGCAAACGCCAGCTGGTAAGACGCCTGAGCCAAGAAGCCGCTCACGGCGCTGCCCAGGGCCATTCCCAAGTAGCCTGCCGAGAACAGGGCCCCCATTACAGAGGCCTCGAGCCCCGGGCCGGCCTCGGAAGCCCTCGCCATGGCTACTGGGCTTATGGGCGAGCTCGCCACCGCCGCGGCTACGAGTAGGAGCGCGGTGCAGGACAGGTCCCTGCAGCGCGGTATGCTGGCCAGCGAGAGCCCGTAGGCGAGAGCTGCAGTTAGCATGAGCGCGCTCTTGGACTTGTGCTTGTCAATCAAGTGCCCTACTAGTGGCTGGCAGAGCGCGTATACGAGGCCCTCTAGCGCCATTAATAGGCCCACCACCTCCGCGCCGTAGCCTAGGCTGCTCGCATAGAGCGGCAGCAGCATCATCCACGAGAAGAGCATGTACCACTCGAGAGCGAAGACCGCGGAGCACCAGTAGGCCCTCTTCAGCGCGCTGAAGAATCCGCGCAGCGCTTCGCGCAGAGCCTGCTGCCGCGCTCTGGAGGGCACGGCCCACGCCGCTGGAGCAGCGGCGAGGAGGAGCAGCGCCGAGGCCGATATGACCGACTCGAAGCCCAGGGCCGAGGCCAAGTAGCCGGCTAGAGCCGGTGCAGCAACGCTGGCTGCGGACGCCACTGCATTGGCTAGGGCCAGGACCCCTCCGCGAGCCCCCCTTTCAGAGGCTTCCTCGGAGACCAGCGCCCACGCAACTGGGGCCAAGAACGCTCCAAATACCCCCACTAGCGCCCTGCCCGCGACCAGGAGAGCCACGCTCTTCAGCAAGAGGAGCAGCGTTCCAGCTGCAGAAAGCGCTAAGCCGGCGAGCAGCACCCGCTTCCTGCCCAGTACATCGGCCAAGGCGCCGGCTACGGGTGCTAGCGGTATTCTCACAACACCCAAAACGCCTATTACAGCGCCTACGAGGAGTGGCGAGAGCCCGACGGCCTCGAGGTAGAGGGGGAGTACTGGCGAGAGCATTGAAAAAGCAAAGTAGAGCACGAAGAGGGCGTAGAGGTAGGCGAGCAGCCTAGCCGAGATCCTGTGGGTAGTCAATAGCCGAGCACCCATAAGCCCCGGCAACGGCTTTTAGCGGGGCTTCGAGCCAGTGTTGAGAAGCTTAGTTAAGGGCGTCCGTATTCGGCTACGAGTTCTCTCAGGCTCTTGGCTTCTACCACGCCTCTGCACTTGTCCCTCAGCTTCTTGTCCTCGGTTACCAGTGTTGAGTTGTGCTTTCGTGCAAGGACTACGCAGGAGGCACCATATATTGTGGTGCCCAGGGCCAGGGCTGTTTCGTAGATCTCCTTTTCCAGCCCAGCTGGCGACAGCACGTTCATGTGCTTCACCAC